>CAYPYG010000012.1:0-76375 GCA_964415175.1 uncultured Elusimicrobiaceae bacterium | reverse complement strand
AACGCTGGACTGGTTTCTACCGGAACACTGGTCTGATTTCCCCGGAATACGCATAATGCCAGTAAACGCGGCAATTACTCGTTTTTTTGAGCAAAAAAGCGGTTTTTACCCGTTTTTACAGGCAAAATGCGTAAAAATATTTTCAAGGGAGAATCTGTTGCGGTAAAAACGGGATCTTCGCCCGGCTATTTAGACCAAGGCGGCTCTTTGCCGGATACTTTGAGCCAGGGGAGGCGGGCGAACTTATCGGCGCGATGGCCGGTGGCCATGGTGATATCGGTGAAACCTTTGGCGTGGAGATCTGCGGCGATGTCCTCGCCTTTGGCGCCGTCAGCCAGTTCGGAATCTATATATAAAGGGATGTCGCGCGGCAGGGTTTCAGCGGCGGCCAGCGATATCAGGACCGAGGTCCCCCTGCCCGGTTCCGACTCGCCTTAACTCCCGGAACTGACATAGAATTTCAATGAATAGTTCCAGATAAAATACGAAAAGATAAAGTACCCTGCGGAGAACAACAGGACAAGGGGCAGATAAAGGGCTACATTCTCCGTCAGGAACATCATGCCTGGATAGAACGTCGCAAAACCCAACGGGATCACGGTAGAAAGAACTATCTTAAGGGCGTTACCGAAAATATCGACAGGGTATTTGCTGAATTCGAACATTTTAACAAGGAGCCCCATTATGGGAACCCCTCCTACGCTCACAAAAGAAAGAGATGACAACATCAGCGAAACGGCTATCAGGACAGCCGTACCGGAAAGCACCGCGGGGATCAGCAGTATGAGCTTCGCCGCGGGGAGCTCAAGGCGGGAATATGCCGTCAGGACCAGGATCATACCCAGCAGCAGCTCTCCCCAGCCGTCCTCGTCGAGAGAATCAATAGTGAGCTGAAACAGGAGGTTTACGGGCCGCAGCAGGAAACGGTCGAAACCACCGGTCCTGACATAATAAGGCAGCGAGATAACATTTATGAAAAAACAGTGCCACAGACCCGTTACCATCGTAGAGAACCCGTAAAGAAAGAGCATCTGGTCGAACGACCAGCCCTTTATCTGGTCCACCAGCCTGAAGATGAACAGCAGAATGAGGAACCTCATCGCATTGTTCAGGAACATGGACACGAGGCCGACAATGAAATCCACTTTATAGACCACCAGTGACTTCAGGTTGTTCGCGCCCGCGACGATATATAACTTCAAGTATCTTGACAGAACAGCCATCTTATCCGCCCTGTATCACCATTTTCTTCAATAGCGCCCGCTGGAGATAGAACACTGCGAGGAACGCCGCGGCTATCCAGCCGCATTGCCTTATGAACATGCCGGCCCAATCGCCTCCTTTTATCAGGAAATTAAGCGGCTCAAAATACATGATCTTGAAAGGCAGCCCGTCCACCAGCGCCCTGAAATTTTCAGGGTAAGCGGAAATAGGGAGAAACCGTCCCGAAAAGACCGTTATCACCGCCATCTTCAGACTGTTTATCCCCCACGTATTCACCGAGAAGAAAGAGATAAGACCAAGCAACAATTCGAAGAGATAGATGAAAATATATGCGAGGCCGGCAAGCGCCAGGAAGCCGGCCAGCCGGGCCGCCCCGAAGCGATACTCCACTCCGAAAGCGAAGATGGAGCAAAGGACCAGCGGTACGCAGATAAAAAGCGACCGATAAGCGTTGACCCCGAACGATTCGAAAAATATCTGTTCCGTGAACGCCACCGGCTTGAGCATTACATGCGCCAGGCTGCCGGTCCGGACCATCTGGCCCAACTGCCGGTCGGCGTTGCTGTGCAGACAGACGGAAAGGACCTCTGCGGCGAGCACGTATTGGAGCATATCGCTCAGGGAGTATTGACCATGGACGGCATGTTCGAAGATCGCGCTCCAGAGATAATACTGCACGGAAACGAACAGGAAGGCCGCCAGGATGTTCAGGTAGGTGGATATCGAGTACACCTGGTTCTGAGTGAAGCCGACGCGGGCGAACGCCGCG
Organism: uncultured Elusimicrobiaceae bacterium; assembly: GCA_964415175.1. Lineage (GTDB taxonomy): Bacteria > Elusimicrobiota > Elusimicrobia > Elusimicrobiales > UBA9959 > UBA2231. Next base: position 74,382 of record CAYPYG010000012.1, on the reverse strand, counting down.
CGCAACTTAAGCCCCGAAAGGAATTTTTGAAGCATAGAAGTTTTTTAGGACTTTTTCAAAATCCGGGGGCTCGACCTTTATCTCCAGCACGTTGTTAAGGCCCATCACGGACTGTGTCAGACGCGGGACGTCCCGCTTATCCACCCCGTTTATCTTTATACAATGGGGCAGGATTTCGGCCTGCCCCCCCGCCAATCCCGGAGGCAGGACCGCCTCTCTCTTCTCACATTTAAACTCAAGAAAAATTCCCATCTCCAGTATTTCGGCGATACCGCTCGTTTCCCCGTCGAAGACGACCTTTCCGCCGTCCAGTATCATCGTCCTCTCGCAGAGCCGCTCTATGTCGGAAACATCGTGCGTCGTCAGCAGCACCGTGGTCTCCTTAGATCTTTTTATTTCGAGAAGAAAATCTCCAATAACCTCCTTGGCGAATATATCCAACCCGATAGTCGGCTCATCAAGGAAGACCAGTTCCGGGTCATAAAGGAACGCGGCGCACAATTCCATGCGCATCCGCTGGCCGAGGCTCAGCGTCCGCACCGGCTTATACATCAACTTGGAGAGGTCCAGCATCTTCGCGAAGCGTTCCAGGTTGGAACGCCACCGGACCTCGGGGACATCGTACATATACCGGATAAGCCGGAACGATTCATAGGCGGAGATGTCCCATTTCAGCTGGGTACGCTGCCCGAACACGGCGGAAATCCTGTAATTATTATGCCGCCTAGACCTATGCGGAACCCGGCCCAACACGGATATTTCCCCCGAAGTCGGGGTCAGTATGCCGGTCAAGAGTTTTATCAGGGTGGACTTGCCCGCCCCGTTCCTGCCGATCAGCCCGACAAATTCGCCCTTCGCAATAGAAAAGGAGACATCGCTGACGGCATCAAGCCTGCGTTCCGGGATGCGCCCTAGCAGGGCCAAAAAATAGTCTTTGAAAGACCTCAGCTCCTTCAAAACGTATGTTTTTGTAAGACCTTTAAGTTCGATCTGTTCCATTGGACGGACTCCCGTTTTTTTCCGCTCCGAAACGATAACGAAGATAGGCCCCGATAAGAGGCCCGAATTCCGCGCAGTTCCCCGCCATAATTTTCCCCTTTTTCGACAGGGCCTTATAAGCGCAGCCCGCGCCGCACAAATACTTATAGCGGCATTCCCGGCATTCGGGAATATTCGCGATGTTGCGCGCATGACAGGATCGAACACGCTCCCAGTTTACGTCGTAACCGGTCCCCGAGTATGCGCCGATAGCGAACGCCGGGTCGGAAACTCCCCACCAGCAGGTATAGATACCGGCCGGATCGAGCACATATTGGTTCCTGGAGGCGCCGCAGAAATTGAACCGCGGAGCCGGAGGCTTCCCCGCCAGACAGGCATCCACGAAATCAAGGCCGTGAAACCGCGGCCTGAACACTTTGGAAAGGCATCTCCCGGATAGGACCTCGAGTACCCTGGCTAAAAGCCGCGTTTCCGGAGAATAACACATGCCGGAGTTGCAGCCGCTCTCCGATATAGGGTAGAGATACGCGGAAAACCCTGAAACCTTGTGCCACCCCTTCTTAAGGACCACCTGCTCCAGTTCCGGCAGATCATGAAGATTGCTGTCGTCAACGTTTACCCGCATCGCCACCGAGCGGCCTCTCTCCAGAAGCAGGTCTATGGCCCGGCAGGCGGATTCAAAACTATTGAAGTCGGCACCAGGAGCCGGCTTTCTCCTGGAATTATGCGTTTTCTCCGCGCCGTCCACCGTAATCTGAAAATCCGTCACCCCCCAGCGAAGAAGGTCCGGTAAATACTCAGGGACCGCCACCCCGTTAGTGATGCAGACGGCGGAGGTGCTGCAGCCCAACTCCGTCAAGCGGCCGAACAATTCTTCATAAAAAGGCCGATGGACGCTTAGGAGCGGCTCGCCGCCAAGCAGTGTAAGCTGCAATACCGAGGCGCCGTGCTTTTCCAGAAGCGTCTTGATGGTTTTTCCCAACGCGGGGACGTACCCGGGCGTCATACGCCGGACCGACGCCGTCTTGCCCCCCTCATAGCAATATGTGCAGCGCAGATTGCACATGTACGATGGGATGATCACTACATTTATCCGCCGACCGGGCAGGGCCTGCAGTTTCTTCAGGAAGGCCTCGTCCGTTCTTTTCGCTTCCGGATCGTCACGCCGGGCTATAACAGCCCCTTTCGCAAAAGAGACACGGGTAGCGGTACCGCGGAGAAAATCAAGTATAACTCCTTCCGACCCGGAAACAGGGTAGAGTTCCTGGTACTGGTTAAGCGAAATCTCAGACATGTTCGAGCATCCCGGTCCGGTCGAGCGCGACAAGGAACTTGTCCAGAGAATCTTTGTAATTTATGCATCTCAAATCGTCGATCCGGCCGGCGCCCTCCATATTGGTGGCCGGACAGGCACCGTTGCACATGCCGATGTATTTGCAGGCGGCACATTTGCCCAGGAAGGTCTCCGGATACCTGTTCCACTCGTCCAAAGATTTAAAGAACCGCAACCCGGGCCTGAATTCCCCGATTTCGCCGCCCTTGCAGCCGGCGATCTCAGTGCATGGATATATAAGTCCGTCGGGATAGAAACAGTACCTGCCCGGGTAAACCGCCCTGCACCCTTTAAAATTTGGAACCGCACAATCGCCGGTCTCCCAGCCGCGGAATATCTTCCACATCATCTCCACTTCGCTGCCGGCGACGAGGTCGCGCGAAATGACCCCGGAGGCGACCAGCTTCAGCAACGCGGGGTAATAGTCCTCGTAATTCAACTCATGCGGGTATCGGGAGGACTGGAGCCGTGAGCAGCGGAACTGTATCCTGCCGAACGATGGGACGACACGCTTCTCATCCAACACTCCCTCCTTCCGCAGTTCGCCGATCATCTCCGGGACGCGCTCTATCACGCGCTGGTCCAGCAGGAGATTCAGGTAGATTTTGAGCTTCGAGGTCGCCGCTATGACATCCCGGATATTGCGCATCGTATCGCCGAAATTCTCGCGGCTGCCGTTTTTTTCAAAGCGAAAGCGGTCGTTCAACCCGCGCGGGCCGTAAAGAGTAAATCGCAGCCCTTCGATATGATGCTCCAACCTCACTAGCTCCGGCAGAAATTCGCGGAGTTGCGTGCCATTGGTAACGATCTCGGCGGGGCAGCAGCCCGCGTCGGCCAGAGCCTCGATCAGTCCGACAAAGACCTCCTTGTTCTTAGCCAATAACGGCTCTCCGCCGAAGAATACCGGCTTTATGCGGCCGTGTCTCTTCTGCAGCGCTTTTACGGAGTCCGTGATGCGGCCGATATCTTCCGGGGCCAGGGAAATATGTCTGTCACTCCCATCCTGGAAACAGTACGGGCAACGCATGTTGCACTCGGTGGTCAAATATACGTATACGCTCGGCGCCCGCCCTGAACGCCTGGAAAACGCGCTTATGGCCGTCCTAAGCAGGATGTCGTCCTTATTTTCCGAAGATATAAAGCGCTTTTTGGTCAGTTCCTCGCGCAGAAAAGAGGTCAGCCTGCCGTATTGTGAGCTTCTCCACAGGCGCAACTCCTCTGCGCTAAGCATCCGATACCCAAAAGTCAGGGTGTGAAAAAGAATGCCGCGGCCATCGTCCAACTCAACCTCATGACAATATCTGGTATTCTTGTCCATTGGAAATTCGAGTATATTCAAGCAGAAATATCCGCACGCCGCAAATGATTGAGAACCCGCGGGGCGGGCCGTTGGTCCCGGCCCGCCCAAGTGGTAAAGCTCCGCTTAGTAGTTAGGCATACCGCCGGTGTCATCATCCTGTTTGCCGTACATGCAGGAGACATTGTCCGCGAGCATCTCCAACTCCTCGGCAGAAAGGTCCATCCAGGTCTTGTTATTCATTTGTTCTCTCCTTAATCCTCAGATTCGGCGTTTTCTACGCCTATGCCACATGCAGAGCATTTTTTATGCCAACATTCTAAGGACCCCAGGAGAGCTATTTTTAAGAGAAAAACCGAATTTACAGCAAAAATTGTTATTTGGACATTTTCACTTGAAATATTTCATTTCAAATGAAAATAAAAAAGTGCGCTTGCCCGCCTGTTTAGATTATTTTTAGACTGGCCTATACCAAGGCGGCTCTTTGCCGGATACTTTAAGCCAGGGGAGGCGGGCGAACTTATCGGCGCGATGGCCGGTGGCCATGGTGATATCGGTGAAACCTTTGGCGTGGAGATCTGCGGCGATGTCCTCGCCTTTGGCGCCGTCAGCCAGTTCGGAATCTATATATAAAGGGATGTCGCGCGGCAGGGTTTCAGCGGCGGCCAGCAGTTCCTGCGGCGTTTTATAGGCCTTGAGTTCCGCGCCTGCGGCCTTGGCGGCCATCCGCCAGTTCATATGCACAAGAGGGTCATCGTCCAGCAGGACAGCGCTCAGACCGGCGGCAGGTTTTGCCGCGGCGGGCAGCGATATCAGGACCGAGGTCCCCTTGCCCGGTTCCGACTCGATGGTCAAACTGCCGCCCCAACTCTCTACACTGACGCGGGCATGGTAGAGGCCCAGTCCGGTGCCGTCTGATTTCCCGTGAGTTTCACCTTTCTGCCCGAGCTTTAAAAGTATTTCCGACGGTATGCCTTTGCCGTCGTCCGAAATTTTTATCAGAACCCGGCCGTCCGAAGCGGACAGAACAACGGCGACCGAGCCGCCCTTCTCCAGAGCCTCGACCGCGTTATTGACCAGGTTCGAGATCAGCCGCTGCAGCTCCTTGGGATCGACCGCCGCCCTGGCGCCGTCGGCCGAATTGTCGAAAGCTATTTTAAGACCCGCCCGCTCCTTATGCTGTATGCGCTTCTCGGCAACGACCTGCTCTATAAGGCCGGACAATGCGCAGGTCTCCACTTTCCCCTTTATCTCCGCGCCGGGCGCGCGGTAGCGCCGCAGCAGGTCGTCGGCTATACCCTGCATGCGGCCGACCGCTCCGTCTATCAGCGTCCGCTGCTCCTCGGGGACGTTCAGCCCCTTCACCGAGGCCCCCAGCGCCGCCAGCGGCGAGCGGATATCGTGCGCTACCTGCGCGGCCAAGTCCGAGGTTGCCTTGGAAACTGCCAGCTCATTCTCCAGCCTCGCGGCCTGTTCGAGAGCCCCGCTCATGCGCTCTGTCATCTGCGCGAAAGGGGTACCGATGATACCCTGGGGAAGACGGGAGATATTCTTCTTTATCGAATCGCGGATGATATCGCTCTTGCCGGAAGCCGTTATGTAGTTTATCTCGTTGACCGACTTCTCTATGGCCTCCAGCGTCTGAATGGCCCCCATGTTGGACACCGCCAGCAGGCCGAGGAAGAACAAGACCACGGTGATGAACAGGATATAGTTCTGGGAGAACACCGCCGCGTTGACGTCCACCAGGTCTATCACGTATGCCAGACTCCCCAGCTCCGCGCCGTTGGATATGAAGGGGACACTCCGTTCCAGCTGAGCCCGCGGCCGGTCGTAAAGGTTGCCGATCACCGCCTCTTTGAATATCCAGCGGCTGCCCTCGAACCGCACGGGGTGGAAGGTTATGCGCTTTATGGCCTCATTCTTAATGCGCCACATGATGCGCTGCGTCTCGAAGACGTCGCCCTCAAGGAACGCTTTTTCGAAATACGCCGCGTTCTGCCACATCGCGGTCAGCAACTTGTCGTCGGCCACCCTGACGGCCGAAAAGACCGAGAACGCCTGCCAGAAAGCGACGAACACCAGCACCGACACCGCGTAGTAGCGCCAGCTGTAGGCCAGGATGCGGGTGAAGAGTTTTACCATCTAAAGTCCGAGATCTCGGGATATTCCGTAAATCCTTTTCCTATGACCAGATTTCGTATTTCCGCGGGGTAATAAAACTCTTTTACTTCCTGGAAAAGAGGAAGAACGACATACTCTTCAGCCAGAGCTTTTGTTATCTCAACGGCAATTTCACTTTTTTGCCGCTCATCCTCGACCCGCAGAAGCCTGCTTCTCAGTTCGGCTATCCGCGGGAGATTATAGTCGAGAAAACCGTCCTTAACACAAAAATCCTTAAAAAAAGTCTCGTACTCCGGCTGCACAACACTGTAGACTATCGGCACCATATCATAAGGGTGAGGCCGGTCAAACAACACCTGCACCAGATCTCCGGCCGAATACAAATGAATGTCCATTTTTATCCCGGTCTTCTTAAAAAAATCAGCGGCCACCAATTGAAGCTGCGCCCGGTTATCCCGATCGACCGCGGCCAGAACAATCCGTTTCCCGCCAGTTATCCTTTTATCGGCCCCGCACTCCTGCGCGGGACTCCCGGGGCGCGCCCCCGGGACCCCGGCCAGCAATATGGTCGAAATATCATTAAATCGTTTTGCGTGCGGGCATACCGCGCTCCGGAGTTGGGCGATATCCATGCAATTATAGACGATACGCCGCACGTCTTTATCAGAAGAAACGAGCACCAATCCGAACGATTTCAACGGGATATTGTCAAAAACTTTAAAGTGGCCCAGCACTTCCTCCGGGATCTCACGCCAGGCGATTCTGTTAAAATCCGCGATATCCGGCCTCTGCAGATCCGATAGATAGTCCCGGGCCGATTCGTAAACCACGATTTTTCCGTAGCAGTTTCGGCACGACCGTTTTTTATCCAGAGTAATACGCTCCCGATCTATTTCTGAAACCTGATACTTTCCAAGACCAAGCTCGATCAGATCCGTCAGTTTAAGCGTGGGGGCATTTTCGTACATGCTTAAAAACTGCATATACCCCTTGCGCCCGACCCCGAACTTCACCTTAACGCATTCGCCGTCGGCTCCGATAGAGTAAAGCCCGGAGAATCGGGCCGTGATCTTTTCAAGATGTTCTTTTAAAATCCCCGCGGTAAGCGGATGTGTTTCGTCGAATTCCGATTTAGGGTCCGGGCAAAAAAGATATTCAGAGGAGTCGGCATTACGACGCCAGGATATGAGCACTTTTGAATAATAATTCTGGCCGTCGTCGCTGCGCAGCAACGGTTCGTGGGTCTGCTTCAGGATATACAGCGGGACATCCTCATCCGCCAAAGCCGTAGTCACCCGATCGGGCAGACCGGACACCACGACTCCCCAGACTTTGGGATTAGAGCTTCTGCCTGAAAGCGCGACTAAGATCAGCGCCAGAAGAACGAGAGGGATGGCGAATTTCGCGGATTTTATGGCCGATAGAGTCATTTTGTATAAACGACAGGGACCACGGTCCATGCTACACCTTTTTAAAAACAATTCCTTTTATCCGGCAATAATCGAGCAGGAAAGACCGGGCCGCGGGAACTTTTGGGAAAATCAGGGAAATATATTTGCCGGCCAATATGCGCTCTGTTATCCAGTGCAAGTCCTCCGGCTCAGCGCCCGGCCTCTCCAAAAACAGCTTTGCGCCCTTGCTCCGCAGAACGTATTCGGTTCCGAGTTCCTCCGCATAATATCTTCCTCTTAATCTTGCGGCCCGGGAGCCGGCGAGCCGCGGCCTTGGCGCTTTCCGGTATTCGACCGGAGCTGAATTCAGCTTTTTGAACATGATACGGGCCTTCCCGCGCACGTCGGCCAGGACCAGTAATTCCCTTAAGCCCCCCGCGACGGCATAGCGGCCATCACCGACGCAATACAACTCGTACCTGGACTCGTCGTCCCTTAAAACATATTTGCCGCCCGCCGATTCCAGTTCTATGAACGCCTCGTTCCTCTCGTTCAAATAAAGACCGGGGGACAACAGGCGCCCCTTCACGCCACGCCCTCCCGCGGCGCAGGGCCTGGCCGGAGTGGGACGACCCTCCAGTTCCCCTTCCAGGCAGATATCGGCTATCCGCTTGGAAATATGCGTCGGCTTGACTTGTACAAGATTGGACAAGCATACTATAGTAAGATCTTTCCCCGGAAAACGCATCATCTCGGAGCGATATCCGACCCACGCTCCTCCGTGGCTGACAGTCCGCTGCCCCCTGTATTCGGGAAGGAACAGACCGTATGAATACCCCAGCTCCCGTCCGTCATTCAGCCGCCCCGGAGTAATGATCTTTTTGATCAGATTCTGTCCGCCGCCCAGCCGGTTCACATAGAAATTGGCGTCCCATTTAGCAAGATCCGGCACATTCGTATTTATCCCCCCGTCGCCAACCACATCAAAAAGCGAAATGTCCGTCTTAAACCCATTAGCCGAAGCGGAATACCCGGCCGCTTTGTTCCTGACGATCATGGAAAAATCATCATGAAAATGCGTGTTCTTCATGCCAAGCGGAGAAAAGATATTTTTATCAGCGAACTCCCTTAACGACAACCCAGAAACCCGCTTTATAATCTCCCCCAGCAGCAGATAGCCGGAGTTGCTATAAAGAAACTCATTGCCCGGAGTGAAATTCAGATCACGCTGCATTTTTATCAGATTAAAGATCTGCTCGTCCGGGTATTCATTCTCATAGCGCATCCCCGCCAGCTCCATCAGCGCCAGGTAGTCCCGGATTCCGCTCGTATGATGCAGCAGATGTCTAATACGTATTTTCCCGGCATAATTCCCGAGTTCCGGCAAATACCTGGCCGCAGCATCCTCCGCCGATATTTTCCCCCGATTTTCCAGAAGCGCTATACAGAACGCCACGAACTGCTTTGAAGTGGAGCCAAGATCAAAAATTGTTTTCTGAGATATAGGAACGTTATGTTCCAGACTTGCCATACCATAGCCACGGGAATAGAGGATTTTACCGCGCCTAAATATCCCCAGAGAGCAGCCCGGGCTTCCGGGGCTGTCCCACTCGCGGAACAATCTGTCGATTCTTCGAATCATTTCCTTATTCATAGTCGGCATCATAAGCCCTTCTTGTTCGGATTCCAGCCGGCGCGCATCTTCTCAATAATCCTGGGGATCAATGCGGTGCAGATGCGGCACGGAACAGAATGTTCCGGAGTCAGCCGATCGGTATCCCAACCGGAAACTGCAGCCAACTCCCCGAAAGTATATTCGGAAAGAATGCGGTAAAAAACGCTTTCAAGATGCTCCGAAATTGTTCCATGGACATATTCGGACTTATCGGCAAAAGAGGCAAGCGGCCCGCAGCAGACCGTAAATCCAGAGCCGCAGTTAAAAACCATCCCTCCCAAATTAGGGCATTTTTTATCCAACACCCCGCGATCAAAGGATGCGCAGCGGTATTCCATGCCGTTTTTTTTCGCACGACCCATGGGAAGGATTTGCTGTATGGAAATGGCCAAACCGGGGCTCCTTAAGGAGTTCAAGAAAACCAGGTCCATTGGGGTTTCAACCGCACAAACTATCTTAGCCTGCAACCCCAGGTCGTGGCAAACGTCCAGAAGGATCGAAATCTTGCGCTTTTCAACAAATTCCGCGTGAAACCGGTCATATGAAACGACCACCTTGTACAGGTGCGCTATACCCTTTAGAACTCTTTCCGCTTCAGCGCGGCTTCCGGAGAAATAACCGTTCGTGATCAAGGTTACTTTAGGCGGGACAGCAATGCTTATCCTAGAAAGTATCTGCCGGATCTGGCGGAGATACAGGGTCGGTTCTCCGCCCGTAAACACGATGTCTCCCGGGGAAAACTTGTTTATCTCCAAAACCAGGGACCGGATCTCTTCTTCGGATACGGACTCCGAGCCGAGGCCAGGTTCCACAAGACAATGTCGGCACCGGATATTGCATCCGGTGCCGACAGTTATAGCAAGCGGATCAACCGCGTTGCTCATCCAAGCCGATTTTTTTCTACGACCCTGGGGGGCTCTACCGTGGCTTCAGCCCCGGAATCCGCGAACTGAACGAGTTGCGTCTTCTGAACATCCGTAAGCTGACGAACATATTCTCCAGCCTGAGCAAGAGAAAACAACCCTGCCGTCACCAAAAAACCAATAAGAATTTTGTCTTTGTTTTTCATACCATTCCCCCTTGACCGTTATATTCTTCCATTTTTGAAACTTTTCGTCAATTCCCGATAAAAAAAGGGAAAGCAAAAAATCTTTTGCTTTCCCTGGATACATCCGGTTAAGGCCGGATCGTGGATACTCTGGGGCCTATTCCCCAAATTACAAGGAAGACTGCGCATATAGTATTGCCCGCGCCGCGCGCCCGCGAAAGGGCCCATGGGCCTACCCGCTTTTGGGCCCTCCCGTTTATTTGACGGAAGGCCTACCGGTCCGCTCGATGACCAGGCTTTCGCGTTCCTTGCCGGCGAATTCGGTGACGGCCGGCATGATTATCCTGCCGCTGGCGTGTTCCACCTCGACGCTGAGCTTTTTAGCCCCGGTGAGGGAGAATTTAAGCTGGCCGGTGCCGGCTTTGACCGAAACTTTGTCGGACGCGTGGATCTTGAGCGCGTGCATAAAGACGCTGGCAGCCTCGACCAAAAGGCTTTCGGCGTTTATGTCTCCGGAAAGCGAGAGACTGCGGCCTCTTATGATCAAGCGACGGCCAGCGGGCAGGAATACTTTTACATGACCGGCGAGGGCCTTTCCCCTGGAGTCCCCGGATATGGCATGGGAAGATTCCGGGCCCTCCAGCCGGATGACCGTCTTGCCGCCGCTTTTCTCTAATTTCGCGGAGACGCCGGCCGCGCCGCCGGCGTAGCTTTCCTCCGCGCCGATGCGTTCGCCGGCGCTGTTAACCTCGATAGAGAGCATGTCGGATGCTTCCAGAATTATCTCGGCAGCTTTTCCGGCCGGGATCCTCTCCAACAGCGTCCGGGGGGGTTCCACCGCTCCCATGGGAAGGAATCCACCCGCAAGAATAACGGAACAGGCGAACGCGGACAAAAGAACTTTGATTATTTTCTTTTTCATTTCAGTCTCCTAATATGGTCCTGTTTTGATTATATCAACTCAATAGCAGTTCTTTATGCACACACAGCGATGCGTCCAGCTCTTGCAGACCCAGGTCCCGTTGACGCCGCCGGTGCCAGCGGAAACGCTTTCTAATTCATAATTCTCGCAGTAGTCGTCGCACTGGAACACCTGCGGGCCGTTCTGGTTGGTATAGGAATGCTTATTCTGCATGAACGGAAAATCCGCGGCGGTGGCCGGGGCGATCTCCGGAAAATACCCGCGCAGCGACATCGCGGAAATATCTCCGGGGAACAGGGGCTTCAGATCGCTCTCCTTTTTGCAGGTACCAAGGAGCGGCAACCCCAGCTCGGCATTACATGTCACGATCTCTTTCTTCTCCCTGTCGCCTATTTTCATGGCAATTTTTATCTCGACTTTTCCGTCCCCGGCGGACGGAAGGACTTCCAGTTCTTCCGGCTTTTTCACATCTTCCGGCAATTCAGTGGCGGAAAGTTCTTTCATCACATCGGCCAAAGCCGCGGAATCCGATAGACCGCCGCGGCCGCCGTCGAAATCGACCTTGATTTCTTCGGCCTTAAGTGTGGAGGCCGCCGTCAGGACCGTTATCATCGCTATAAGGATATTGCTCTTTTTCATAATTTACTCCCCTTCTTTTTAGTTTTGGCCTTTCGGCCTTCGTTGGATATAGAGCAATTTTAATGCCAGTAAAAAGCGACCACCCCCCCGCTTTTTGGGTAAAAAAGCGATTTTTTGCCCGTTTTTACAGGCAAAATGCGTAAAAATATTTTCAAGGGAGAATCTGTTGCGGTGAAACCGGGCTTTTCGCCCGGCTATTTCGACCAAGGAGGCTCTTTGCCGGATACTTTGAGCCAGGGGAGGCGGGCGAACTTATCGGCGCCATGGCCGGTGGCCATGGTGATGTCGGAGAAACCCTTGTCGTGCAACTCGGCGGCGATGTCCTCGCCTTTAGCACCGTCAGCCAGTTCGGAGTCTATATATAAAGGGATGTCGCGCGGCAGGGTTTCAGCGGCAGCCAGCAGTTCCTGCGGGGTTTTATAGACTTTCAATTCTGCGCCGGCGGCTTTGGCGGCCATCCGCCAGTTCATGTGGACCAGGGCATCGTCGTCCAGCAGGACTGCGCGCAAACCGGCAGCGGGTTTTGCCGCGGCGGGCAATGACAGGGTGATCGAAGCGCCTTTGCCCGGCTCTGATTCTATGGCCAAGCTCCCCCCCCAGCTTTCGACCGAGGTCCTGGCATGATACAGGCCGAGGCCGGTGCCGCCGGACTTGCCGTGCGTTTCGCCTTTCTGCCCAAGCTTTGAAAGTATTTCCGTCGGTATGCCTTTACCGTCGTCCGCAACTTTTATCAGCACATTGCCGTCATAAGCGGACAGCGTAACAGCGACCGACCCGGCCCTGTCCAGCGCCTCCACGGCGTTATTGACCAGGTTGGAAATTATCCGCTGGAGTTCCTTAGGATCGACCGCGGCCCTGGCGCCGTCGGCCGAATTGTCAAAACTTATACTCAGTCCGGCCCTATCCTTGTGCTGTATTTGCTTCTCGGCAACGACCTGCTCTATAAGGCCGGACAATGCGCAGGTCTCCACTTTCCCCTTTATCTCCGCGCCGGGCGCGCGGTAGCGCCGCAGCAGGTCGTCGGCTATACCCTGCATGCGGCCGACCGCTCCGTCTATCAGCGTCCGCTGCTCCTCGGGGACGTTCAGCCCCTTCACCGAGGCCCCCAGCGCCGCCAGCGGCGAGCGGATATCGTGCGCTACCTGCGCGGCCATATCCGAAACGGCCTTACTAACGGCCAGTTCGCTTTCAAGCTTAGCGGCCTGCTCGAGAGCCCCACTCATACGCTCTGTCATCTGCGCGAAAGGGGTACCGATGATGCCCGGAGGCAGGCGGGAGATATTCTTCTTTATCGAATCGCGGATGATATCGCTCTTACCGGACTCCGTTATGGCGTTTATCTCGTTGACCGACTTCTCTATGGCGACAAGGGTCTGAATCGCCCCCATATTGGACACCGCCAGCAGGCCTAGGAAGAAGAATACCACGGTGATGAACAGGATATAGTTCTGGCTGAACACCGCCGCGTTCACGTCCACCAGGTCTATCACGTATTTCAGATGCCCCAGCTCGGCGCCGTTTGAGATGAAAGGCACATCACGCGACAGCTGGGCGCAGGGGCGGTCGTAGAGGTTGCCGATCACCGCCTCTTTAAATATCCAGCGGCTATCCTCGAACTGCACCGGATGGAAGGTGATCCGCTTTATCCCCTCGTTCTTTATGCGCCACATTATGCGCTGCGTCTCAAAAACATCCCCTTCAAGGAAAGCTTTCTCGAAGTACGCCGCGTTCTGCCGCATCGCGGTCAGCAGCTTGTCATCCGCCACGCGCACCGCGGAAAACACGGAAACAGCCTGCCAGAAAGCGACGAACACCAGCACCGCCGCCGCGTAGTGGCGCCAGTTGTAGGCCAGTATCCTGGTCAATAGTTTCACCATCTAAAATCCGCCACTTCCGGGTATTCCATCAGTTCGCTGCCGACAACGAGATTTTTAATTTCCCTGGGATAATAGACTGTGTCATTCCCCTGATAAAGAGTAAGGGCGGCATAATGTCTGGTAAGTTTATTCGCAATCCTCTCGGCCAGCCGCGAGCGCGGTTCCCTGGCATCTTCATTTAAAAGCGCCGCATATTCAGCATTCAGGCCAGCCACATCATAATCCAAATAACTGCCTTTTCCGGCGAAGGAGGAGAGGAAATCTTGCTGCTCGGCCCGCATAGCACTGAGCATTATCACCAATAAGTCGTACGCCCGTGGCCTTTTACTGAGAGAGGCCGCGAGAGCATTCGCGTTATAGTTCACGACCTTAATATTTATGCCTGTCCTCTTGCGGAAAGCAGCGGCAAATTCCTTGATCTGCGGGATATTATCTTTCCGCCAATTTGCAAGAATTATCGGTCTTGTAGGATTACTTTTCTTACAAAGCTGTCGGTCCTGGAACGGAAGCCCGGCCCTGGCCCCCGGAATCCCTAAGGGGAATACCGTCTGGATATTATAAAAGGACTGTTTTTTGGGGAAGTAAGCACGCCGGAAAGCATCGACGTCGATACAATTATAAAGGACCTTTCTAATTTTTTCATCCGCCACGTTTATCAGCAAGACTTCAGACTTTAGCCCTAAATTCTCAAAACTCAGGAAGTCCTTCCTAACATGCTCCGGGACATCGAACGGCGCGATACGGTTAAAATCTTTTACGGCTTTATTATGCAGATTGGGATCGTTTCCACCTTTATAGTCGTAAAAGACGATTTTATTGTACCCGTGCGCCACCGGCTCCTTACGCGCGAGAGTTATTTTGTCTTTGGATATTTCCGAAACCCTATACGCTCCCAGACCGAGCTGGTACACACCGTTGTCAATGGTGGGTGTGTTTTCGTATTGAGAAAGGAAATCCAGGTAGCCACTCCGGCCACGTCTGAATGTTACAATACAACAGCCTCCGTTGCTGGTCACCGTGGCGGTCGGATCGTAGCTGGCGGTGACGGCACGCAAGTAGCCATTAAAGTATTCCGAGGAGAACGGGCGTGAATCGTCGAAGTGCAAACTGGTGTCCGGGCACAGAACGTACCGTGAAGAGTCGGCGCTCCTGCTCCAACTGCTCAGCACTTTCGTCGTGTAGTTCTGCCCATCGTCTTTCCGGAAAACAGGCTCATGGGTCTGCTTCAAGATATAATAGACGCTGTTCGTTATATTCTTCGTCGATATTCTGTCGGGGAGCGCAGAAAGCAGGGCTCCCCATTCCTTTGTTCCGTTCCGGGTGACTGATAATCCCCACAGGGCCGCGCACAGGACGGCAAACGCGGCAAGTGCAAGTCCCGCTTTTTTAGATGGACAGGTCATCATTTTAAAAGGACGATCCCCAAACTAGCACACCGGCGGCTTTTCAGCTTCCGAACAAGGGGCAAACAACCTTTCTTTTGCGCGCTCCTGGAGTTTTTCGTAGTCCACCCCGCTATCCAGAACTTTTTTATATTCTACACAGGCCAGCGCCCGCTCACCGAGGAGGTCATGGCAATTTCCGATATAGAAATGCGACAAGGCATCCCAGACCGGCTTCAACGAACCAGCCTGCCCCAGAATGGCGTTATTGAAGTCTTCGATGGCTTTTTGAAGCTTTCCGGTTGCCATATGGACGCGCCCAAGAATATGCCAGGAATACTCGTCCGCGGGTTTATCTACCAAAGCGCGGAGCAGTCCCGACTCCGCCTTATCATAAATACCGGATCTAAAATAACTTTCTGCCAGATCTTTTTCCACCTGCGTTCTTGCATAGGCCTCATCGCCGCTTTTCTCGCCGAACACGTAACCGCCTCCGTTTACGGGCGACAGCGAAAAGCCGCTGAACTCCGCCGCGGAAGGATATGCCTCTGTCCCGCCAGGCTGCAGGATGAAGAATTCCCGGTCCGTCCCGACAACAGAGGACCTGACTTTGATGTTTTCTCCGATGAGGCAAATCAGCCGTTTCGGATAAAGGTTGCCGAAAAACCAATCCGGGCGGACGTCACCTATGCCCGCCGTTTCCCTGACCCGCCCGACAATAGCGCTTTCCGGTTCAAACTTAAATCTTCTGGCTAGCGTGGGATCAACTGGGACCCAACCAAAAGGCGGGAAAAAGACCTCTGCCCATTGATGGCCGCCACTTTTCAACCAGTTACAGGTCACCGTCCGAGCTGGTATGCCCTGGGAGCGGCACAGAGAGATAAATACCGCACAGAATTCACCGCAATCGCCTTTCAACCTCTTAAGAGACTTCGATGCGCCACGGGATTCAAAGTCTGGATATTCATATTGGATATTATCAACTACCCACGTAAAAAATTTTTTAGCGATAAAATATGGGTTGCGATCCCCTCCGGCTATCTCTTGCGCCTTTACCCGGATTTCATCGGATATATCAAGCCAGCCCTCGGATATCGTATAGCGGACATACTCGGCAGAATTTTTATCGCACCACGAAACGCGCACCGGATCTATCTGAATAGCCACTTCCTCGAACTCCAGGTCGAAATCATAGTAAAAGGTCGCCTGATCGCTACCGGCCAGGTCCTCGGCTTTTATATTCCAGATAAGGATCCGGTTGCCGTTAGGCTGGTCGTCGATGAGATCCGAAGGCTGCGGCGAGAAGGTGAGATTCTTAACCCGCTGCCCCATATGGTTCATCGGCAGGGAAAAGAAAAGGGTTATTTCACCCGCGCCCGTTGCTGACGGTTTCAGATTGTCTACGAAATACCAATATCTACCATGAACACGGCTGTGCTCAGGCGCGATGTGGGCGGGAACTGCGCGGGATTCTTCAGGCATGTGTAAACAATCTACGTGGAGGGTGCGGGCAGAGTTTTCCGATCCTTAGCCCTTAAACTGAAAAGATACTTGCACATGGCGCAAGGCGCTGAATGCTCCGGAGAGAACCTGGGGGAAGAAATCTTAAAATACTCTATCAATTCCTGGAAAGTCTTTTTGCGCATGATCGCATAGAACTCGCTGTCGAGATGCCCTGCCAACGTCGGATGCACATAACCTCTCCCATCCCCGCCCAATGCAAGATGGGAACAGCATGTGGTAAAACCTTCTCCAGGAAGATAAATCAGTTTATTGTTGTTCGGGCATTTTTTCCGCAGGACGTCCGCGTCAAAACTCGGGTAAATGTGCTGCAGCCTGTTCTTTTGCGCCGCACCTATAGGGTGTATCGGTTGTACACCGACCGGGAAGTCTCCCATCTTTTTAAGATCTTTAATCAGCAGAAGGTCCATCGGGGTCTGGACCGTCATCAGGACATTAAAGCTTCTGCCGCTCCGCCTGCATGCAGAATAAAGATTTGACAGGTTCGCCTCTTTCAAGAACGCTTTATGGAAGCGGTCATATGATAACTGGACGCCGGAAAGCGCCCTAAACTTGTTTAGGACAGCCAAGGCGGCCGCTTCGGTCCTGGCGAAGTGCCCGTTAGTGGTTATCTTTATTTGCGGGAAGGGCGCGTATTTTATTCCGGCGAGAATCGCGTTTATCTTATCTATGTACAATGTCGGCTCACCGCCGACAAAAAGCAGCGTCCGGAACTGATATGTATTTATTGCGCTGATTAGAAGATGGGTCTCTTCTTTGGTAAGACTTACCTGACGCTTTTCGCTGACCCCGCAATGCTCACACTTGAAATTACATCTATATCCTACAAGTATACTGCAGTTGGTCGGCCTATTTCGCATAAAATAGCTGGCATTACCAGAAGACCGCATAAAAATACGGCGGAGCCAGCAAGCATGGGGCAATTGAAGTCTGAACCGGAGTTATCCGACTTTTTTAGTATCTCCGGCAGAATCAAATACCGGAGACTCACACACCAGGACCCCGGTATCAGAAATCTTTGCAACCGAAAACAATTTCGCTCTTTCGCCTATAGAAAGCGTCTGGATATACTGCACAGCCTGGGTAGCGGAAAAAATCCCTACGGAAACCAGGAAAGCCGCGATCACTTTATCTTTGTTGGTCATATACCATCCCCCTTAACATGCCTTATTCTGCCATTTTTGGCGCTTCGCTTCAATTCCCGATAAAAAAAGGGAAAGCAAAATACTTTTTGCTTTCCCTGGATACATCCGGTTACGGCCGGATCGTGGATACTCTGGGGCCGATCCCCCAAATTACAAGGAAGACTGCGCATATAGTATTGCCCGCGCCGCGCGCCCGCGGAAGGGTCCATGGGCCTATTCCCTATTGGGCCCTCCGCAATATTCCGCTTCATGTCAACTTGAAAGCAATTTTTATGCCAACGCAGAAGATTCCCAATGAGACATACCGATTACCGAATCGCCCGACCCGTCAACTACTGACTTTTCTTGGCTATCCTCACACTGCCGGCGCCGGCTATTATGTTCAGGCTGAACGGCGCGGCACTGTCACTCACGAACTCGCTGCTGAAGCTGCCGGCGCCGAGCACGCGGCTTATCCGCATTTTGCTCTCCCCCGGGAAGCTGAAGGAAAGCGGCCCGGATCCGGATTTTATCGAGGCAGAGCCTCTCACGGGAGAAGCGCTCCAGGCTAGTTCTATCCTTGCGGAACCGGCTTTCACCTCGGTGTTTTCCGAGAAGATCTCGCCCTCGACCTTTCCGGCGCCGGTCACAACGCGCAACGGTCCGGAAAATCCGGAAAAAAGTATCGGTCCCGCTCCGGAGAATACGTCGCCGCCGGCCCCGAAAGCCCCTATTTCCACGGCCCCGGAACCGGTCTTTACGATAAGTTTCGTTCCCGCCGGGGCGGAAACCAGGAACCCGGTCTTGCAGGCCTGTTTAAAGAAAAAGGCGCGCTTTTTGCCGCGCGCGGACAGGCGTAGGCGCCCGCCGGCCGCCGCGGCCTCTATTGCGCAGCCGGCCGAAGGTTCCCCGTCCAGCAGGGAGACCTTCACCGCTTCCCCCTCTTCCGGCTTGAGGACGATCCGGCCTTCGTCCGTTTCCACCTCTATAACGGAGACCTCATCCGACCTGAACTCCCAGTTCCTGTTCTCTTCTCCCATAGCATATCCTCCTGACAGAAGCGTAATGATAAGCGCGATTTTTCTCATATCCCGCAAAACCCGGGCTCCGAGAGGCGCGCGGGACGACTGTTCATACGCGCCAGATATATCCCTCCGGAGATAAGCACTATTACACCGGAAACCAGGAAAGGAAGCATCACGCTTTGCCTTTCCGCCAGCGCGGAAAGCAGAACAAGCCCGAACGGGACAAAGAGGCCGGCGATATTTTCGCTATGCGTACGGACCTTGCAGTAGTAGCCGGGCTTGGCAGCGCTTATCAGCAGGGTAATCCCGATATTGACGCTTCCGAGCCCCATACCGACCAGGAACACCATCAGCGTGAATATCCTGAAATCGGAAACAAAGAAGGTCGCGCAGCTTATAACGCCGTTAAACAGAACCACCAGCCCGACATGCCGGGAAATGTCCCTGACCGGGCGCCTGCTCATAAGCAGTCCCGCGACGAGGGCCCCGGACCCGTTGGCGAGCAATATAATACTATACATCGCCGGCGTTCCGGAAAACCCGACCTTTACGACCATCGGCAGCAGGGACGCGAGGGGAGCGAAGACCGAGTTTACGACCATGAAAAGGAATATTATTTTCAGGAAGCCGCCGCCGTCGGCGGCCATATACTCGAAAGATCCTTTTATATCCCGGATAAGCCCGCGCGCATAGTCACCCGCGCCTCGCGCCGAAGGAGCGGACGCGGGAGAGGATGCGGCCTCGCCGACGAACACCTCGATAAAGAAGGCGGCCAGATACGTTGCCGCGCTGTAAAGAAAGATGCTCTGAAAAGGAACATACTGGGAGAGGACGCCCCCCGCCGCCACCAGCACAAGGCTCACGGCCGTGGCGATGGAGCGCGTCAACGGAAGGACCCGTTTATAGGAGCTCCCCAGGAACGACAGTTGCCAAGCTGAAATGGCGGGCGAGGAGAAGGAACTCGATATCCCCAATAGCGCCTGCAGTCCGTAGATCATCCAGATGTTTGCGGACCCGGTCCCGGCCATAAAATAGAAAGCCAGGAAGACGAAAGAACGGACCAGTTCCCCCGCAAGAGCCCATTCTTTTTTGCGGCCGCGGTCCACTACCGCGGCGGCCACGCTGGAGACTCCCGCGCAGACCAGCGCGCTGGCGGCGAACCCCCACACGGACTTGGTTATGGACCCCGTTATCCCGTATATCCAGAACATGGCGACGACGGAATTCAGCACCGAGCCGGTCAGAGAGACCATCTGCGCGGAATATAAGGCCCAGTAGGAGTTCATCGGGCGCTCCCGCACGCGTCGAGATATATCTTCGCGAACTCGTCGGACTGGAACTTGTACTTGGAGCAGGCTTTATCCTTCCTTTCTTCCCTCTCCATCGGGCACCCTCCCATGCAGACGGGCATGAGCTTGCATTCGCGGCAGGAAGTGCTGAACGGGCCGCTCAGAATATGGCCGTAAAAGTTCTCCTCGCGCGATATTATCGCCTCCTCCGGGGCCAGGATGTTTCCGAAAGAAAGTTCTTTTCTCCCTACGTCATTCCAGCATTTGAAGAGATCGCCGCGCGGGTCTACGGTATAGCCGTTCACCGTATCGGCCACGCAGTGGTTGTAGGACAGAGCGGGCAGGCAATCCGTCCTCAGTCCAAGATCGGAAGCGCAGCGCATCAACTCGAGATCAGCGGCCGAATACTGGGCCCTGGTCATACAACCGACCGACTTACAGCTCTCGGTATTCTTATAATTCTTTACGTGGCCGAAATAGATGAAAGGCTTCTTTTTCAGCGAACCCAGGAGCCGCAGCAGCTTTTTGGCGTCCTGGAAATTGGACTCCGTCAGGTTATACCGGACGACCATCGTCAGCCCTTTATCCATCGCCGCGCGCAGATTATCCAGAATGCGCTCGAACGACCCTCCTCCGCCCCGCTGGCGGCGCACGCGGTCATGCGAATCGCCGAAACCGTCAAAGGTCACCTGCACCTGGCGCACACGCCCCACCAGGTGAAGCCGATCGATCATATCCCCGTCCAGAAAATACCCGTTCGTTATCATCTGGGCGGCCAGCGAAAATCCGTATTTATCCCGCAGAAGTTCCATCCTGTCCAGTATTTCCCCTACTAAATCCGGCCGCAGCAGGGCCTCGCCGCCCAGGATATGCAGATGGACGTCTTTCACCGCGTCCTTCCGTATCTTCCTGTCGGCGAACGAAAATACCGCGTCCATTATATTCTTATCCATGACAGCCTGTTTCACGCCGTTCTCGTAACAATAAGCGCAGGCGAAATTGCACTCCAGTGTGGGAATAACGGTGAGACCGAGCGAAGAAGACTGGAATTTTCCCGCCAGGTGCATGAACTCCAGTCTTTTTATCTCGTCCACTTCCTCCCGGACGATGAATCCTTTTTCGTGCAGGAACGACAGTTCTTCCGGCGAATAGCCTTCAAGAGATCTCCCTCCGCCTCGGACATCGGCCGGAAGCTCCGCTATGGCTCCGGTATAAAAGTTGTAGAGATATCGCCCTCCATTATGCCGGATTTCCTGATTGTATTTCGAAAATTTGTATTTCATAGATAAGAACTCCCTTATGATCGCTGGATTTTCAGGCTTTTGTCCGCCGGTCGGTATAGCCTCTTTGATAAAGCGTACCGGCCGGCGAACTTCCGTCCCTCATTTAATGCGGTGGGTTAGAGTCCGGCACGTTTATCTGCGCGCACCCCTGGCACCCGCAGTTATTACCGCAACCGAAATTTCTCGACACAAAGGTTATCCCTTTGCGCTGAACTTCCCTGACCATTTTTATCCTCATATCCATCCTCCTTGCTTCCGAATGCCGTCGTCCAATAGGAGCAATTTATATGCCACCCTCGCTCATCCCGCTGCTTTTAAGATATTCCCTGACAAGTTGATGCGCGGGAGAGGGAGGTCTTTTCGTGCGAAAATATTATTTTCGAGCGAAAACCACACGGATCGTCGCCAGGGGGTCGCGGCAAATATGGATGAAAATATTTCAGGAAAAAATCTTACGGAGAAAGACGTGGACTGCCCAGGCCGCTCCAGCAGTTTTACCGCGCGCCGGAGCAGGCGATGGCCATGTCCTTGCGGTACTGGGCAATGGAGCGGCGCGAGAGGTCCACGCCGTGGCGGGCGTTCAGTTCCGAGCGCAACTTCTCGTCGCTGAAGGCGGGATGTTGCTCGGCTATGGCGCAGAGCCGCTCCAGGTTGACCTTCTTGGAGCTGGGCAGCAGCGTGACCATCGGCGCCTCCAGGCCCCAGGGCATGCGGATGGACTTGTTGGAAACCAGGCGGTTGAGCACGCTGGGGTGCACCTCTAGATTTTTCGCCAGCGTCTTCTGCGAGAGCGGGCGGCGGCGGCCTGGCTCGCCGGTGCGCAGGTAATCGGCCTGCACGCTGATGAGTATCTCGAGCGCCCGGTAGAGGGTGGTCTTGCGCTTCTCGGCGAACTCGACGCGCTTGAGCACTTTCTCCACGCCGTCGCGCTCGGAGAGCGGCAGGTCGCGCATCATTTCGGTCAGCTTGTCATTGTCCACCTTATAGCTGCCCTTCCAGATCTCGCGGTGGAAGAAGGCCAGCGCCGGGATGCCGTCCTCGATGTCTATGCCGGCGACCGCGCTGAAGACGGTCGACTCCGGACCTTCGGCGGGAGCCTCGAATTCGGACTGCATATAGACGCGGTTGACGAAATCGCGCAGGCGGGCGGCGTCCTCGCGGCTGATGCCGCAGGCGCGGGCGCGTTCGTCGTCGCCCGGCGCGGCGTCCTTGAGGAAGTAATTCTCGAAGTTCTCCTGCCCTATCCCCTGTATCAGGGCGACCAGGTCGCCTTTGCCGTCGGCCAGTTCCGGCAGTTCGCCTGCGGACAGTTTCATGCCGCGGCCGGCGTTATGAAGGGCGGCATAGCGGGCGGCCGGGTACTCCGAAACGCGCAGCGCGCCGGAGGTCTTGAGCAGCTGGAAGAAGCGGTTGCCCTCCAGCGCGGCCAGCTGTTTCTCGAAATCGTCTTCACTGAGGCCCGCCAGCTGCGCCAGTTTCAGCGCCCCCATAAGGGCCGCCGAAGTCCTGGCTCCTGTGCGCATTCCCGCCCGCATTCCTCTTATTCTCATATGCTCCGCTCCGGCTGACAGCGTTTAAACGCAGCGGCCTCCGTAATAACCGGTATAGCCGCCGAAACTGAAGAACCTTCCGAAGAACGATACCAGCATCGTTATGTTATCGATAAGCATGTCCCCTCCGTATTATAGCCTTTCAAAACGAATAGAGCAATTTAAATGCCAACATTCTTTAGTCAAAACAGGTTCTTTTTCATATTTTTTGCGCCCCTTACAGGCGTTTTAAGTATAATATCCGGGGGTCCTTTTCAAAAGAAAATATCTATTTTCATACGAGAAACTATGGAAAAACTCAATATTCTCGTCCTTGAGGACGATAAACTGGCCCAGAAGATCATGGCCGCGCAGCTGACCGGCCACAAGCTGGACATGGCCGGGGACCTGAAAAGCGCCCTCGGTTACCTGGGCCGCGATAAATACGATATCGGCTTCTTCGACCTGATGCTGGGGCCGGACGACGATTATTCCGGCCTGAAAGCCATCAAGGCCGCGGCGGAAAAAGGCGTCTATGCCGTGGTGGTCTCCAGCTCAGACTCCGAGGACATCATCGACAAAGCCTATGAGCTGGGCGCCAGGGATTTCTACGCCAAGGGCAACGAAGAGTCCAATATCGCCGATATCATCCGCAAGTTCGTCCAGAACCGCAAGCTCGACGCGGGCACCGACGTTTTCGAGTCCGCTTTCGTGACGGAGGACCCGGAACTGCGCGCCGCGGTGACCGAGGCGCTGCACTACGCGCCGACCGATCTGCCCGTGATGATACTCGGACCGTCGGGCACCGGCAAGACCTCGCTGGCGCGCATTATCCACGACCGCTCGGGCAGACCCGGCGCCTTCGTGGCGATAAACTGTTCCGCTTACACCGAAGATCTTCTTGAGGCGGAGCTTTTCGGCTACAAGAAAGGCGCCTTTACCGGCGCCGGCGAGGCGCGCCGCGGGCGGCTGCTGGAGGCGCATAAGGGCACGCTTTTCCTCGACGAGATAGGCACGATGAGCCCGAACATGCAGATGAAGCTGCTCAAGGCCATCGAGGAGAAGACCTTCCACCCGCTGGGCTCCGAGCGGCCCGAGACCTCGGATTTCCGGGTCATAAGCGCCACGCTGGAGGACCCGAAGGACCTCGTCGCGCGCGGCCGGATGCGCTTCGACCTCTTCCAGCGCGTGCAGGGCTATACGCTCAAACTCAAGCCGCTGGGCGAGCGGCCCGGCGACCTGTTCCCGCTGATACGCCATTTCACCAGGGGCGGCAGGCGGCTCTCGTTCACGGCCGAGGCCCGGGCCATGCTGGAGGAGTATAAATGGCCCGGCAACGCGCGCGAGGTAAAGAAGTTCGTGGACCTGGTCTGCTGCGGTCCCGAGGGACGGATAGACGGCGTCATCGCCGGGCGGCATCTCAAGCCGCGCGGTTTCTCGGCCGCGGCCGCCGCGACGCGGCCGGCCGGGGGCGAGAGCGACGAACTCTACGCGCTGGCGCTCAAGGACGGCCTGCAGGCCGCGCTGGACAAGGTCGCCGAGGAGATAGTCCTGCGCAACCTGGCGGAGAACGGCGGCAAGCGCACCAGGACCATGGCCGACCTTCAAATATCGACCAGGCTGCTTTATTCCGTGCTGAAGAAGAACGACGACGGGGGCGACGATGACTGAAGAGATCTCCTCTAAACTGCTGCACGACCTGCGGTCCAAATGCTCCAGCCTCAAGAGCGCGGCCGAGCTTTACAAGGACTGCTCCCCGGCGGAAAAGAAAGAGATGCTGGCGCTGATGAAGCAGGCGGCCGCCGGGATAGCGGCCGCGCTGGAAAAGCTGGAGTCAGGCGCCTGACTTCCACGGGAAAAAAGTTCCGGGACGCCGATCCCGCCAGGCCGGCTTTCCGCCTGAAAGAGCGGAACGATCCCGCCGCCGGCGCGGCCTTTTCTCTCCGATAGCGGATAAATTTAACTTGGTATAATTACGGCGGGGAACCGGACCGTCCCCCTTTCTATGGAGGAAACGATGAATCTTTCAGCCTTCCTGCCCGGGCTGCTGCTGCTGGCCGCGCCGCTGTCGGCCGGAGCCGACGACGCCGGGGCTCTCGGAAAACTGGGCGCGACGGTCGAGACCGACCCAAAATATCCGCCAGTGGTCTCTCATACTCTCAAGAACGGCCTGAAAGTCCTGGTGCTGGAAAAGAAATTCGCGCCCACGGTCTCCTTCGCGCTGACCTTCAAGGTCGGCAATGTCGACTGCCCCTCCGGCAAGACCGGCCTGGCCCATGTCTTCGAGCACATGGCGTTCAAGGGCACCAAAACGATGAACACCAGGAACTACGCCAACGAGAAGAAGGTCCTGGACAGGATAGAGAGGACGGCGCGGGAACTGATAGGCGAGGAAGCCAGGGGCGACGCGGCGGACAAGGCCCGGGTGGACGAGCTGACGAAACGGCTGACCGCCCTGGAAAAAGAGGCGGGCGAACTCTCGGTCTCGGGCGAATTCTTCGGCACTTACGAGAAACTGGGCGCCAACGGCCTGAACGCGGCCACCGCCGTGGACTACACGGTCTACCAGGTCTCGCTGCCGGCCGACCGGGCCGAGGCCTGGATGATAATGGAATCCGACCGGTTCAAGAACCCGGTACTGCGCGAGTTCTACAAGGAGCGCAGCGTGATAATGGAGGAGCTGCGCATGGGAGAGAGCAAGCCCGGCAATATCCTCTTCGAGAACCTCTCGGCCGCCGCCTTCAAGGCCCACCCCTATCACAACCCCACGATAGGCTGGATGGACGACCTGAAGAAGCTGACCCGCACCGACGCCGAGGAGTTCTACGCCCGGTTCTACGTGCCCAATAACGCGACGCTGGCCATAGTGGGCGACGTGGACGCCGCCGAGATGCTGCGCATGACGGAAAAGTATTTCGGGAACTGGAAAAAGGGCGAACTCCCCTCCGACGCTTACACGGTGGAGCCGGAGCAGAACGCCGAAAGGCGCGTGAACGTCTTCTTCGACGCCCAGCCCGCCTTCTACATGGGCTTCCACAACCCGGGGGAAGCCCACCAGGACACCCCGGCGCTGATCATGCTCAGCGAGGTGCTCTCCAACGGCAAGACGGGGCGCTTCTACCGGAACCTGGTCGAAGGCAAGAACCTCGCGCTCTACGCCGGCTCGCATCATTCGCTGCCGGGCAGCCGTTACCCCTCGCTTTTCCTGGTGGTCGGCTATCCCAGGGCCCCCCATACCTCCGCCGCCCTGGAGGCCGCCGTCTGGGAGGAACTGGACGCGGTCAAAAAAACCCCGCCCACGGAATGGGAGCTGGAGAAGATCATCAACAATTACGAGTCCGAGATGGTCCGGGGGCTGGAGAACGACCTCAATTTCGCCAAGAACCTCTCCCACAACGACAGGATCATGGGCGACTGGAAATACGACTGGGCGCTGCTGGAGCGCCTCAAACGCGTGAAGCCGGCCGACGTTTCGGCGGCCGCCGGAAAGTACCTGACGCGCTCCAACTACACGATAGTCTCGCTCGCATCAGCGGGGGAGACCATGCCGCATGGCGTCCCCGTACCGTCCGATGGAGCCGGTAAATGAAAAAGCGAATGTCCGCCATATTGTTCTCAGGAGCTATCATGACGACCGCAGCCCTCTCTTTCGCCGATCATCCCGTGCTGGCCAGGTTCGGCCCGCTGGACTTCAGGCCCGGCAAGCCGGAACGCTACGTCCTGGAGAACGGCCTGACCGTCTATATGCTGCGGGACAATACCCTTCCCGTCGTGCATATCTCGGCCTTCATCAGGGCCGGCAACGCCGCCGACCTGCCGGGCAAAGCCGGCATAGCGCAGATGACCTCCTACCTGGTCAAGGACGGCGGCAGCGCCCGCTACAAGGCGGACGAGATAGACAGGACCCTCGAATACCTCGGGGCCTCCATCTCGGGCGACGCCTTCTCCGAGGAGACCCGCCTGGACATGACGGCGCTCACGAAAGACCTCGGCAAGGTGCTGGACATCTACGCCGACGTGCTCATCGCCCCGGCTTTCGAGGAGGAGAAGGTCAAGGTCGCGCGCGACTCGGAGCTGGAAGTGATACGGCGCCGCAACGACAAGCCCGACGAGAGCGCGGTGCGGGAGGCCAAGCGGGTGTTCTACGGCCCCTCCCACCCTTACGGGACCCGCACGGAGCTGGAGACCGTGGGCTCGATAACACGCGCGGACCTGCTGGCCTTTCACGGCGCTTTCTACCGCCCCAACAACGCGATACTGGCGGTGAGCGGGGATCTCCCTTCCGACGAGAAGATGCTGGAGACCCTGCGGGAAAAGTTCGGCGGCTGGAAAAAGGCGGAGATCGCCGCGGCCGCCATCCCCCCGGCGCCGGAGCTCTCCGGCCGCAGGGTGTACCTTATCGACAAGAAGGTGCCGCAGGCCTTCCTCGTGGTCATGCAGAAAGGCACGGATTACCTGGACCCGGACAATTATCCCCTCGCCGTCATGACGGACATACTGGGCGGCGGCTTCCAGTCGCGGCTTTTCAGGGAAGTGCGGACCGCCCGCGGCCTGGCCTACTCGGTGTATTCGGCCAATGCCCGCCGCAGGAACGGCGGCTTCCTGTTCAGCTACTGCGGCACCAAGCCCGAGACCTATTCGCAGGCGCTCTCGGAGATGCTGCGGCAGCTGGGGCTGGCCGGCTCGGCGGCGCCGGCCGCGGACGAAGTGTCGCGCAGCAAGGGCTCGATAGTCAACCCCTTCGTCTTCAAGTTCGCCACCCCGCACAAGCTGGTCTCCGAGCGCGCGCTGGAGGAGCTTTACGGCTTCAAACCCGGTTATCTGGACTCTTTCGTGGCCGACGTCTCGGCCGTCTCCGCGGAGAACGCGCTGAAGGCGGGAAAGAAGTATTTCGACCCTTCGAAGGCCGTGATCTTCGTCATAGGCGACAAATCGAAGTTCGACCGGCCGCTAGCGGAGTTCGGCCCGGTGACCGAACTGAAAGAGGACTGAGGGGAAGGACGCCGCTCCGCGCGGCCTTTCAGCGCAGCCGGCCGGAAAGTTCCGGGGCCATCTCCTTCATCCTGAGGTCCGGCCCTACGCACACCATATCGGTCACGGCCCTGGCCAGCATGCGGCCTTCCTGATTCTTCAGGTCGTACTCGAAACGCGCCCGGAACGGGGTGACCTCCGTCACGCGGGTGGCTATCTCCACCGTGTCCCCGTAGCGGGCGGGATACTTGTAGTCTATCTCCTGCCGCTTGACCACGAAGCCGAAGCCCGCGTCCAGCAGCGCTTTGACCGACAGGCCGCGCTCCTCCATGTACTCGGTGCGGGCCTCCTCCAGGAACTTGAGATAGTTGCCGTAATAGACGACGCCGGCGCAGTCCGTATCGTGATAGTAAACGCGTCTTTTCATGCTCATTCCCCTATTATCTTGACCATGACCCGCTTCTTCCGGCGGCCGTCGAACTCGCCGTAGAAGATCCGCTCCCAGGGGCCGAAATCCAGGCGTCCTTTCGTGACGGCGACCACCACCTCGCGCCCCATGACGGTGCGCTTGAGATGCGCGTCGCCGTTGTCCTCGCCGGTGCGGTTATGGTGATATCCTTCCTTCGAATAAGGGGCCAGGCGCTCCAGCCATTCCAGGAAGTCGCGGTGCAGTCCGCTCTCGGCGTCGTTTATGAAGACGCTGGAAGTGATGTGCATGGCGTTGACCAGGCACAGGCCCTCTTTTATGCCGCTCCTGGCCAGTTCTTCCTCGACTTCGCCGGTAATGTCGACCATGGCGCGGCGGTCGGAGGTGTTCATCCACAGGTGGGCGGTATGGGATCTCATGCTTTCATTTTACAAAGAGGCGGGGATTTTTGCTATAATAAGACCACTATGGCATTCAAATGCGAGATCTGCGGTAAAGCCCCCAAGTCGGGCAATTCCTACAGCCACTCCCATGTGGCGACCAAGAGGCTTTTCAAGCCCAATCTTCAGAAACAGAAGATCATGGTAAAGGGCTCTCCCCGGTCGGCGTACGTCTGCACGACCTGCATAAAGAGCGGCCGCGCGGTAAGACCGGCCCGCTGAAAAGCCCCCGCGCCCCCTGGCGCCGAAGCCGGCCGCGAGGCCGGCTTTTTTTTCGCCTTTCCGCCCCGCCCCCTAATTAACAACTATTTAATATTTCCTCAATACGCCGCCTGTATAATTATCCTTGAAACCGGCGGCGCAGTCTGCTATTTTATCCGTTGGAGCCCCCAGGGGCACTATCGTTCGGTTTCAAAGTCAGCGGAGGACGCTAAAAAATGGAACAGGAGCCTAAGCTCGACCCGGCGGCGATAAACGACATCGAGACCGCCAAACTGGCCCTGCGCTGGGCGGTGGAGAAGATCCACACCCTGCAGGACGACAATTCCCGCCTTAAAGAGGACGCGAAGAACAAGACCGCCGCCGTCCGCTCCCTGACCTCCCGGATAGAGCAGAAAGAGGAGGTGCTCAAAAAGTGGCAGGGCACCATCCGCACCTGGGAAGAGAACTGGAAGACCCAGACGGCCATGGAGGCAGACCTCAAGGCCAAGATCCGCGAGCAGCTGCTCAACGAGGAGACCGCCAACTGGCGGCAGGCCCGGGCGCAGCTGGAGAAGGAGATCCAGGCCCTCAAGCAGGAGCTCGCGGGGAAAGAGGCCGAGATAGGCCGGATAAAGCTCGCCGCGATCGACGAGGCCCGCAGGACGCAGGAGCTCAAGCAGGAGGAGCTGGAAGCCCTCCTTAAACGCCACGAGGACAATTTCGCCGAGCGCGAGAACGCCCTGCGTCTCAAATACGAGGCGCTGGAAAAGGAGCTGGTGGAGAAGTCCAGGATCGAGGCCGAACGGACCGACCTGGAGGCGCGCGGGCGCCTGGAACTGCGCGAGCGCGAACTTTCCGCGCTGCACGCGGCCAGGGAGGAGCAGCTCGAGAAGTTCCGCCGTCAGCTGGAGGACGAGCACCTGGCGAAGATGGCCGAGCTGTCGGAGCGGGAGGCCGTCGCGGGGCGGGAGGCCCGGCTCAAACTCGAAGAAGAGCGGACCCGCCTCCTCGGCGAGCTCGAGAAGGACCACGACGCCCGCCTGAAAAAGATCGAGGAGCTCTTCGCCGGACGCCACGGGGAAGCGCTGAAGCGGCTGGAAGAGCGCGAAACGGACCTGAAGCTGGAGAAGGAAGCCGAGATGGAGGCGATGAAGGCCGCCCATCAGCGCGAACTCTCCGAGATCCGCGACCGCCTGCAGGGGTATATCCGCCAGCGCGAGCAGGAGTACGTGGAGATGCGGCTGGAGATGGAGCGGCAGGTGGTGGAGCTCGTCAAGAAGCACGACGAGGAGACCAACGCCGCCTACGAGAAGGCCGTGGAGGAGAGCCGGGAGAAGTGGCGCGAGACGGCCCTGGCCCAGCGCAAGGAACTGGAGGAGGCCGTCGAAGAGAACAACCGCCGCTGGGAGGCGGACTGGCGCAAACGCGAGAAGGCCGTGGAAGAGGCCGCCGAGGCCAGGCTCCGGGCCGAGGCCGACAAACTGCGGCAGGAGAACAGGCTCAAGGAGGAGTCCCTGCGCGCGTCGCTCCTCCGCGAGCAGAACGACTGGCTGCAGCAGCAGGCGCAGGTCCAGGAGGATTCGCGCCGCGAACTGGAACTGCATTACGAGGAACGGCTCCAGGCCGCGCGCCGTTCCCTGGAGGACTCCTATAAGGCCAAGGAAAAGGCCCTGGAAGAGCGCGCCGCGGCCGAAGCCCGCCGGTCCTCGGCGGCCTGGCAGGCCCGCGAAGAGGAATGGATCCTGGAGAAGGAACGCGCCGGGCTCGCCGAAAAGGAGCGCCTCAAGGAGGAGTTCCGCAAATACCGCGAGGTCCTCAAGAAGAAATACGCCCATTTCGAGGACGAGCTGCGCCTCAAATACGCCCAGCAGGAACTGGAAGCCGCGGCCGCGCTCAAGGAACAGCTCGCCGCCAAGTCGGCCGCGCTGGAAGCGCAGGCCCGGCAGGAGCACGACAAGATAAAGGCCGAACTGGAGGCCCAGCGCCAGGCCCTGCGGGACC
The DNA here is from genome assembly GCA_964415175.1 of uncultured Elusimicrobiaceae bacterium. GTDB lineage: Bacteria > Elusimicrobiota > Elusimicrobia > Elusimicrobiales > UBA9959 > UBA2231. Next base: position 43,884 of record CAYPYG010000012.1, on the reverse strand, counting down.
GCGAGGCCGGGCTGGAAGAGACCCTCAAGGAGGTGCGCCGCACCCATCACCAGGAACTGCTGGCCGCCGAGAAGGCCGCCGCGGAGAAGCTGCGGGCCTGGAAGGAGGAGCAGGCCGCGCTGCTCGACGAAAAACTGCGGCAGCGCGAGGAACTGCTCCGGAACGAGCACTCCGACAAGGCCGCCAGGCTGGAGGACGAGAAAGCCTCCCTGCTGCGCGAGCTGGCCGGCCGGGAGAAGGACCTGGAGACCCGCCTGGAACAAACCAGGGAGGAATATTCCCTCCGCCTGGCCGAAGAGAAACGCCGTTTCGAGGACGCCCTCAAGGCCCGCGAACTGGCCGTCAAGGGCCGGGAAGCGGAGATAGACGCGGCGAAAGCCCGCCTGGAGCAGGAACTGGGAGAGACCAGGATCAGGTTGCTGCAGGACGCACAGGGCAAGGACCACGAGAATTTCGAGAAGCTCGCGCGGGCCCGCGAGGAGATGTACCGCGCCCTCGACGCGCACCGCGCGGCCCTGGAGCAGGAGCACGACAAGCGGCTCGAGGAACTGCGCGGCAAGGAAGCGGCGCTGCAGAAGAATTTCGAGGAGAAGGCCGCGGAACTGGCCGCCGAAGCCAGACGGCAGCGCGAGGAGGAACGGGAAAGGTCCCTGCTGGACGACGAGGCCCGCCGGGCCGGGCTCGAGGCGACCTACCAGGAGAGGCTCAAGAAACTGGAAACCGAGTTCGCCGACAGGGCGGCCCGGCTGGAATCCGCGCTGGACGCCAGGGCCAGGGAGCACCTGGCGGCCCAGGAGGAGGCGCTCGACCGCAGGCGGGAGGAGTTGGAGGCCGGGGCGAGGCAGAAGGAGATGGACCTGGAACGCCGCCACCTGGAACTCGCCAGGAAGATCTCGGAGGACGGGGAGAAGGCCCGGACCGCCTGGGAGGCCCAGAAATCGGAGATCCTGAACCGGGAACGGCAGGCGCTGCGCGCGGAGTTCGAGAAGAAAGAGGCCCTTTTCGGCCAGCGGCTCGACGAGGAACTCGCCCGGTCCAAGCAGGCGCGCCTCAAACTGGAGGAGGATTTCTCCAAGCGCAAGGACGAGCTGGAGCGGCACTACCATTCGGAACTGGAGAAGACCCGCGCCGCCATGGACAAACTGCGCAAGGAACTCGAGGACTCCCTGCGGGCCCGGCTCAGGGAAGCGGAAGAGGAGAGGAACCGCCTGACCCTGCTGAACTGCCAGAAGGAAGAGGAATACCTCGACCGTTACCAGAAAAAGGAAGAAGAGCTGATGGCCTTCTGGGGAAGGAAACAGAAAGAGCTCGAGGAACGCTACGAAAAACGGCCCGGGGGAACGGAGGACGGGGAATAGGACCCGTTGCGCATGACCGGCGGAGATTACGAGGAGATCCTGAAGGAGACCGAGCTCGACTCGGCCAAGATGATCCTCAGCCTGACCTCCGAGCTCAGGGAGAAGGAGGCGGAACTTTCCACGCTCCGCGCCCGCTCTTTCGAGGAGATCCAGCACAGCAACAAGGCCAAGGACGCCGAGTACGAAGCCCTGCTGCGCGGGCACGAGGAGCGCATCAAGAAACGGGAGCAGGAGGTCGCGCAGCTGCTGGTCGAGAAGGAATCGGCGCTCTGGCAGAAATACCAGAGGATGCTCGACGAGGCCGTGGCGCTGCACCGCGGGGAGCTGGAAGAGGAGCGCGAACGCCTCAAGGCGGAGATCGCCCGCAAGGAAGAGGAGATCTCGGAGCAGAAGCGGCGCCTGCGCTCCGAAATGGAACAGATCTTCAGGCAGTGGCAGGAGGAGCGCGAAAGCGAATTCAAGACCGAAAGGGAGACCTTCGTAGAGCAGATGAAGCTCGGCAGGGAACTGGCCAGGAAGGAGGCCGCCGGGCAGCTGAAGAAGATGGAGGCGATCTGGGAACAGCGTCTCCGGCAGGCCGTGGAGGAGCGCGACGCGAGGCACCGGCTGGAACTGGAGGCGGCGGCCAGGGGACTGGAGGAAAAGCGCCTCGCGGAGATCAGGGAACTCTCCGAAAAAATGTCCGCCGAAACCGCCGAAAGGGAGAAGCGGCTCTACGCCACCTATTCGGACTGGCTGGAGGAGAACAGGAAACTCTCCGAGAAGACGCTGGCCGAGCGTCTCGACCGGACCGCGGCCGATTTTTCGGCCCGGCTGGCGAAGATGGAGGAGCGGCTGGCCGAAGCGGCCGGGGAACTCGCCCGCAGACAGCAGGAGTGGGCCTCCGAGAAGGAACAGCTCAGGCGGCGCCTGGAAGAGCGGGAAGCGGAACTTCTCGCCCGCCGGAAAGAACTGGAAGAGGAGGCGCGCGCCGCCGAAGCGGCCGCCGCCGGGAAAGCGGCCGGACTGGAGGAACAGGCCAGGCGGGAGCTCGCGGCGGCCCGCGCCGAGCTGGAGGCCAAAGAGAAACGGCTTTACAGGAACATAGAGGCCCGCCGCGAGGAACTGCGCGAGGAAACGGCCAGGGCCGAGGCCGAAGCCGCGGAAAGGAAGCGCGAACTGGCCGCCGAGCAGGCCCGCCTGCAGTCGCACCGCGAAGACCTGGCCTCCCAGCTGCGCAGGCGGGAAACCGAGCTCGCGGCGGCCTTCGAAGAGCAGCTGGCCCTTCACAAGGCCTCCATGGAAGAGGGCCTGGCGATAAAGGAAAAAGCCCTGGCCGCGAAGTACGCCGAGATAGAGAAAAGGAGCTCTTCCCTCAGGAAGGAGCTAGAGGAACGCCTGGCCGAGAACGAGAAACTGCGCGGCGACAACCTGTTCCTGTCGGCGCAGGCCGCCGAACGGGAAAAAGCTTTCGGGTCCTTCGCCGCCGCCGAGAAGGCGAGGCTGGAAGAGGCCGGGAAAAAACTGGAGGCCGCCCACAAGGCCCGGGCCGCAGAACTGGAGGCGGCTTTCGCCGCCAGGGAGAGGACGCTGGAAGAGGAAGCGGCCCGCAGACTGGCGGCGGAACTGGCACGTTTAGAGGCCAGGGACCTCGCGCGCGAACAGGCTTTCCGGGCCCGCCAGGAAGAACTGCTGGCGCGCGAAGCCGGCTTCGAGAAACGGTTCCTGGACGAGCTCAAGGAGCGCGAAGCCAGGATCGAGGCCGGCTTCAAAGGGGCGCTGGAGGACCTCAACCGCAAGCTCCGGGAAAGCGCGGAAGCGGCCGATCGCGCGCTGGCCGCCGAACGCGCCGCGGCCAGGGCCGAACTGGAAACGCTGCGCGCCCGTTACGAGTCGCTGCTGGAGGAAAGGGCCGCCGCCCAGGCCGCCGCGATACGGCAGTCCAGGGAAGAGGCGGAGAAGCGCGCCGCGGAGCGCCACGCGATAGAGACCCAGACGATGCAGGGAGCCATGGGCGCCAGGATCGAAGAAGCCCTTTACCGGGTCAAAGCGCTGGAAGAGCAGGTCCGCATCGCCTCGAAGGGCCGCGAACAGGCCCTGCAGGAGGCCAATTCCGCCAAACAGGAACTGGAGGCCGTGAACGTGCGCCTCGAAGAGCTGGAGCACGAGAAACAGCTGCTGATCCAGGAGAACATAAACAAGTCCCGCGATCTCCGCCAGGTCATGGAAAAGGACTATCTGGAGAAGCTCGAGAAAGTGGAGCGGAACTACCTCGGACAGATGGCGGAAATGGCGAAAAATTCCGGGATGACGGAAAGGTCCAGGCAGGAGGAGTTCTTCAGCAAAATGGACTTCATACGCGGGGAACTGGCGGCCCGCTACCAGGAACAGGCCGCCGGCCTGGAGAAGGCCTATCTCGAGCGCGAGAAGAAACTGACGGCCTCGCTGGAGGAGACTTTCACACTGAAGGAGAAAGCGCTGAGAGCGCGCTACGAGCAGCTGGAACGCAGTTACCAGTCCCTCATGTCCGGCAACCTTGCCGAGATAGAGAAGGACCGCGAGGCGGCCGAGAACGTCGCCAGGCTGCAGACCGAACTGGAGGAAAAGAACCGCGAACTGGCCGGGAAGATAAGCGCGCAGGACGAGAAGCTCCGGGCCCTGACCGGGCGCCTGGAAGCGGCCTTCGCCGAAAAGGAAAAGGACCTCGAGACCTCCCTGCGGCTGAAGGCCTCCCAGCTGGAGAACGACAGGGCCAAGCTCAAGGCGCTGCTGGAGCAGGAGCGCCAGATAGTGGCCGACCTGCAGAAGAGGGAAGTGTCGCTGCAGGATTCCTACGCCAGGAAGGAGGAGGAACTGGCCAGGCGGTTCCGCGAGACCCGCGAACGGCTCGAAAAGGAATACCGGGAAAAATCCGGCGGAAAGAACGGGGACGGCGCGTAAGCCGGCCGCGAAGACGGGCGGTTCCTTGACTCCCTATGTTAAATTTCAAATAATGTCCCCATGTCGACGCTGGTCCCCAAAGAAGTGTTCCTTACCAAAGGCCTGGGCCGCCACAAGGAGAAGCTCGCCAGCTTCGAGGAGGCCCTCCGGGACGCCAGGATAGCCAAGTACAATCTTGTGCACGTCTCCAGCATCTTCCCCCCCCAGTGCAGGATAGTCCCCCGGCACAAGGGGATAGAGAAGCTCAAGCCCGGCCAGATACTGCACTGCGTGCTGAGCCGCAATACGGTGAACGAGAACCACAGGCTGCTCTCCGCTTCCATCGGCCTGGCCCTGCCCAAGGACCGGGCCCATTACGGCTATATCTCGGAGCATCATTCGTTCGGGGAGACCGACGAACAGAGCGGGGAATACGCCGAGGACCTGGCGGCGCTCATGCTCTCCACCATACAGGGCATAGAGTTCGGCAGCGAGACGACCTGGAACCAGAAGGAAGAGATCTGGAAGCTCAGCGGCAAGATAGTCAAGACCACCAACATCACCCAGTCCGCCATAGGCCTGGAAGACGTCTGGACCACCACGGTGGCGGCGGCCGTTTTCCTGTTCTGACGGGCGACCGGCCGCGGTCCCGCGGCCTCCCGGAAGCGCTATCGCTTACGGCGTCCCCTTTTTACAGCCCCGGAACGACCGGGGATGAACGGAGCCGAGATGAAGATCAGACCCAATAAAGTGCAGTTCGTAACTTCGGACAGCGCGCCGCTGGAGAAGGCCCGCTTCGCCGTGATCCCCGTCCCGTGGGAAAAGACCACGTCCTACGGCCACGGCACGGCCAAAGGCCCGGCCGCCGTCATAGACGCGTCCTGGCAGCTGGAGTTCTGGGACGAGGAGACGGGAACGGAGACCTGGAAGGAAGGCATCTTCACCGCGGCGCCGGTCGATTGTTCGCTGAGCGAAAAGAAGTTCTTCCCCTATCTCGAGGACTACACGGAACGGCTGCTGCGGAGCACCCGGGCGGTGCCTTTCTTCATCGGGGGCGAGCACAGCGTCACGCAGGGCCTGCTGCCTCCTTTCCAGCGGCGGCACAAGGACCTTTCGATACTGCATTTCGACGCCCACGCCGATCTGCGCCCCGAATACGAGGGCAACCCGCGCAGCCACGCCTCCGCGCTTTACCCCGCCTCCCGCGCCACGCCGACCGTGCAGGTCGGCATACGCAGCGTCTCGCACGACGAGAAGGAATACGTGAACGCCGGCAGGGTCAGGACCTTCCTGGCGCACGCGCACCGCGACAACCGGGCGCTCATACGCAAGGTGCTGGCTTCGCTGACGGACACGGTCTATATGACCATCGACGTGGACGGCTTCGACCCGCACGTCATGCCGGCGACGGGGACGCCCCAGCCCGGCGGCTTCGGCTGGTACGAGGCGCTGGAACTGTTCCGCGCCGTCTGCTCGCGCAAGAGGATCGTGGGGGCGGACATAGTCGAGGTGGCGCCGCGCAAGGCCGACGCCGTCACCGAGTTCAACGCGGCCAAACTGGCCTACCGCCTCATGGGCTACCTTTCCGCCGGAGGCCGGCGGAAGTGAGCCCGGCCCGCGCGCTGTCCCTGGCCTGCGCCGCCGCCCTTCTCTCCGCCTGCGCCGCGCCCGCCTTCATCAGGAACGCGGCGGGGATCGAGTATTACCACGGGGAGACCCGCTTCTTCTCGCCGGACGGGCGCCTGCCTTACGGCGGCGCGGATTCCGCGCTCAAAAGGGAGGTCCTGGACGGCGGAGGGATGATAATCGAGACCTTCACCCAGCCCGGCGTTTCGCCCGGCATGCCGCCCGAGGAACGCATAACCACCCTCACGCGGATCGGCCGTTCCCTCTCCTACAGCGTATCCGGGTACGGGAGCGCGCTGAGCGGCACGGTGACCTTTTCCGGCCGGGCCCTGGACAAGTGGAAGTACGACCTCCGCCCGGAAGGCGGCGGCTATCTCACCGGCGAAGGAGAAATAAGGGACGGCGCCCTGGTCACGGAAAAGAAACTCGACCAGCCGGACAGGCCCATGCTGGTCAGGGAAGAACTGAAGAAAGTTTCAAGGGAAAGCTACTTCCGCAGGGTGGAGGCGATGAAACCGCTCCCCGGAACGGAATAAGCGCGGGGCCGGGCTCATTCCAGGCCGGACAAAGTATCCAGGGCTCCGGCCGACAGGGCCGGCCAGCCGCCGGGGACGCGCTCGGCCAGCCAGGCGCCGGGGCTCAGCGCCGAGGCGTCCGCGACCGCCTTCTCCAGGTCCGCCGCCGCCAGACGCCCGCCGCGGGCCAGGCCCAGCGACAGGAAACGCCCCGCCAGCCGGGCGAAACAGCCGGCGGGCTCCGGCCTGAAAAGCGTACCGGACCGCATCCAGAACCCGGCCCCCTCCGCCTCCTCGCCCAGCCACGCGGTAAATATCCTTTTCTCCATGTCCTTCACGGCGTCGGCGGTAAGCGTCCCGCCCGCGGCCGCCGCGGCTGCCGCCTCCTCGAATTCGAGCGTCGCCGGGACGAGCAGGAAATCAGCCGTCAGCTGGGGCAGCCTGTTGAAGGCCAGTTCGGCCGCGGTATGAGGCCCGGCCTCCGCCCTGAGGCCGGACCAGGTCAGTTCCTCGAAAAAATCGCCGAGCAGCCCGGCGAAGACCGGGCTGGACTCCGCGCCGGCGCCGAGCCGCGACGCTATATCGCAATGTACGGCGCGGCCGAGCTCGCGCGCTATCACCGGCAGGTCCGACGGATAGACCCCCCGGAAACTCTCCGGCAGACTCACCACGGCCGGAGAGGCGGGATTGCCACGCAGGCAGCGGGGACGGTCCCCCTCCAGCAGCAGCCGGTTCCCGGGAAAGAACTCCATTATCAGGCCGCGCCCGCCCTCCACGGCCCCGTCGAAGATCCGGCCGAGCCGGCGCAGGCCCTCGGCCAGCGGCATCTGCGCGTCGGCGGGGGCCGGCAGCCGCGCCCAGAGATCGCGGCAGCTGAAACCGGAGGCTCCTACCCGGCCCGCCTTGGCTTCCAGGGCCCGCATCAGCGGCGCCCGCAGGGAGGCGGCCGCCGCCAGGAGGGGGCCGCTGCCTTCGCCGGCCGCTTCCGCGGCGCCGCGGGCTTTGGCGGTCAAAGCGCGGCCGAGCAGCCCGGCCAGCGCGCCCTCCAGGCCCTCCCAGCCGCCGCGGATCATATCCCAGGCGCGCACCCGCTCGAAAGGGTCCGGGGAACGGAGCAGTTCCTCCGCCTCCGCGTACGAATACTCCCGCCCGCCGGACAGGTACCGCACCCCGTCCCGTATCTTCAGGTATTCGCCGAATATCCCTTCGCCCGTCATGAAAATATCCCGTCCCGCTCCTAGAACAACCCGGTGACGTTGCCCTCGGCGTCTATGTCCATCCTCTCCGACGCAGGATGCTCCGGCAGGCCGGGCATCCGCATGATGTCGCCCGTTATCGGGATGAGGAAACCTGCGCCCGCCGCCACCTCTATCTCGCGCACCGTCACCACGAAGTCCTTGGGACGCCCGATGAGCTCCGGGTTGTCGGAAAGCGACTTCTGCGTCTTGGCTATGCAGACCGGGAGCTTGTCCAGTCCCAGGCCCGCGATCTTCTCCAGGTCCTTCTTCGCGCGCGGGGCGTAATCTATATGCTTCGCGCCGTACATCTTGCCGGCTATAGCCTCTATCTTCCTCTCCACCGGCCAGTTCCAGTCGTAGATCGGTTCGAAACCCGGACAGCAGTCGGCCGCCTTTACCACTATCCGCGCCAGGTCCTCGGCGCCGCGGCCGCCCTGCCCCCAGACGTCGGCCACCGCGACGGGCACTCCCAGCGCCGCGCAGCGGTCCCGGATGACCGCTATCTCCTCGTCGGTATCGTCCGCGAACCTGTTTATGGCCACGACCGGCGAGACCTTGAACTGCTTCATGTTCTCGACGTGCTTCTCCAGGTTCTCCAGGCCTTTGGCCACCCGCGCGGGGTCCGGCTTCTTTATCTCCTTCAGGTCGGCGCCGCCGTGGTACTTCAGCGCTCGCACCGTGGCCACCAGCACCGCGGCGGACGGGGCTATGCCGGCGTAGCGGCATTTGATGTCGAGGAACTTCTCGGCCCCCAGTTCGAAGGCGAAGCCGGCCTCGGTCACCGTGTAGTCGGAAAGGCTCATACCCATGCGCGTGGCTATGATGGAATTGCAGCCGTGGGCGATATTGGCGAAAGGGCCGCCGTGTATGATGGCCGGGGTTCCCTCGCTGGTCTGCACCAGGTTGGGCTTCAGCGCGTCCTTGAGCAGCGCGGCCATGGCGCCGTTGGCCTTGAGGTCGCGGGCGTAGACCGGCTTACGCCCGTAGGTGTAGCCCACGAAGATATTGCCCAGTTTTTCCTTGAGATGTACGAAATCCTCCGAGAGGCAGAGTATCGCCATCACTTCCGACGCGGCCACGATGTCGAAGCCGGTCTCGCGCGGCACCCCGCTCATCGTGCCGCCCAGGCCGACGATGATCTTGCGCAGCGACCTGTCGTTCATGTCCATCACCCGCCGCCAGGCCACCGTGCGCGGGTCGATGCCGAGATTCTCCTTCTTGTTCTGTATATTGTTGTCGATCATCGCCGCGAGCAGGTTGTGGGCCTTCTCGATGGCGGCGAAATCGCCGGTGAAGTGCAGGTTGATGTCCTCCATCGGCAGCACCTGCGACCAGCCGCCGCCGGTGGCCCCGCCCTTCACGCCGAAGACCGGGCCCAGCGAAGGTTCGCGCAGCACCACGGTCGTCTTCTTGCCTATCCTGTTGAGCCCCAGCGAGAGACCGATGGACACCGTGGTCTTGCCTTCCCCCGCGGGGGTGGGCGAGATGGCCGAGACCAGGATCAGTTTGCTGCGCTTCGCTTTTTCCCGGTCGATGAGCTTCAGCGGCAGCTTGGCCTTGTACTTGCCGTGATAATAGAGGTCGTCCTCGGGCACGCCGAGGTCCCCGGCTATCTCGCGTATGTGCCTGAGCGCTATCTTCCTCGCTATCTCTATATCGGTAGGCATGTTCTCCCCCTGTGCGGGCCTCCGGCGCGGCGCCGGTCGGCCGTCAGAAAGTGTCGAGGCGGTCGAATTCGGAGACCGCTTTTCTGGCGAAAAGTTCCGGCATGTCGCGGTGATAGCCGAAAGGCCCTTTGGACCAGCCCAGCCCGAGCTTCATCACCGTCTCGATGTCGTATTCGGAGGCCATGATCTCGGAAGCCAGCAGCCCGGCCTCCTTTATCACCGGGGACATCAACTCCCTGAAGATCTCCGCCTTCTCCACTTTCCGCAGACCGAGATACTTCAGGATGCTGCCGAGGATGGGATTCTCGCCGGCTATCGCGCCGTCCTCGTAAATATAGAAGCCGATGGTGGTCTTGCGTCCCAGCTGGCCGTACTGCACCAGCCGCGTCTCTATCGGCGAAGGAGCCAGGCGCTCCGGCCGGCCCAGGGCCTCGTACACGGCCTGGGCGGCCCTGAGGTCCGAGTCCAGTCCCCGCCTGTCCAGCGCCTCGAACGGACCGACGGCCGCGCCGGACAGCTCCCGGAAAGCGGCGTCTATCTCGTGCGGCCGGCCTTTGCCCGTCTCCAGCGCCCGCAGGGCGGCCAGCGCGAAGACCCGGAACAACCGTTCGAGTATCTGGCCGGGAGCGTCCTTTACCAGCACGGGCGTGCGGCCGAGCCGGCGCAGCAGCGCCGCGCACGATTCCACGGCCTCGTCGGAAGTCCTGTCGCCGCGCACCAGCTCCGCCAGCAGGTTCTCCTTCACCGGGGAACCGAAACGGAGACCGACGGTGCGCGCCTCCGGCAGTTCGGTGCTGCGCAGCAGCTCCCCGAGCGTTGCCGTGAAAGTGTTGACCGCGATAAGAGGCGGCCCGGACAGTTTCCCGAGCAGCCCGGCGAAACCCGCGCGGCGGGCCTCCAGCTCGCGGTCCTGCGCCTCTATCACCAGGTCCGCCCCCTCGAAGGCGGCGTAGTCCTGCACGGGCTCTATGCCGGCCAGGAGGTCCTGCCTGCCGTCGCGCGACAGCGACCAGCTTATCCTGGCCATCGCCTGCGCCAGCGCGTCCTTGAAATCGTCGTAAAGCCTTACCTGCAGGCCCGCCCGCGCCAGCAGTTCGGCCGCTCCCGCCCCGGCAGCGTCGGCCCCCATGATCCCCACCGCGTTTATCTCCATACTCGCCGCGGGCGCCGTTCAGGCCGCCCGCACTTCCTCCATCCGCACTATGCCTTCCTTGTTGAGGACCACCCGTATCCGCTCCCTGTTGACCCGCGCCTCGCCGTCGCGGCCCTTGTAGGCGTAACGCAGCACCAGGTTCAGGCGGTATACCCGCGGGCACGAGGAGGAGACGATGCGCCCTTCCCGGTCCACGCGGACATAGTCCGCGCGGGGGTCGTCGGCCTGCTTGATGAAATCGGCCACGCTGAAGCGTATGATGTCGTTGAGGTCCTTGCGCCTGTCGTGCAGCTTCTCTATCAGGCGCGGGCGCAGGATCATCTCCTTTTTGTACTTGAAGATGCGCTCGGGCTTGCCTTCCTCCTCTATCGAGGTGATATTGTCTATGTTGCGCAGGGCCAGTATGTCGGCGGGCACGTCGCCGGGTTTGATGAAGGTGAAGGCCTCGCGCATCTCGCCGATGCGGACCCCGTCGCGGGGAGTGAGGATCTCGCTCCTGCGGTCATAGAGCCACTTGGCCATGCTCCGGGAGAAGAAGACCTTCAGCCAGTCCTTTATGCGGTCCTTGAAGATGTAGCTGACCACCACGATCATGACGAAGGCCGCGCTGTTGAGGGCGTAGCGGCTCTGCGCGTAGATGGTGGCGGCGACCGCGAAGAGCATCGCGACGCCGGCCGCGATGCCGGGCCCCAGCTGCGACATCGTGGTCCATTCCGCGACCTCGGCCCTGAGGTAGAGGGCGCTGGAGACGAACTTCTTGAGCACGCCGCGGCGGTAGATCAGCGTCTCGCCGCCGTCGGCCGGGCTGTAGAGCGAGGGATAACCCATGGCCCGGCGGTAATCCTCCTGCTCCGCGGCCAGGGCGGAGAGCTTCTTCTCCGAGGCCGCCAGCCGCGGGTCGGCGGTCGCCCCGCCCACGCCGGCCCCGCGCAGCGCGGAGACCAGCGCCGTCAGGTATTCCTCCAGCATCAGGCTGCGGTACTCGTCGAAATACGAGGCCGTCTCGCGTATGCTGGCAGGCACCGAGGAATCCGTCACCTCGCGCTTGAGGGAGGCGAGCGCGGAAGAAAGCGCGCTCAGGTCCACGACGAAGTTCTCCAGTCCTTCGGCGAGGAAAACGCCGGGCCGCGGGTTCTCCCCCCGGCCCAGCACGGAGACGAAAAGCCGCGCGCCGTCGCGCAGTTCGCCGCGTATGATGCAGCCCAGCAGTTTGAACTCGTCGTAGATATGGGCGGCCAGCGCGCGGTCCCGCTCGCCGGCCCGCAGCCGGGACAGGCCCGCCTTGATGCGGTAGAGCGGGGAGAGGGAGTTGGAATTGTCCGCTATCTTGGCCAGCGACATGCGGGGGATCTGGAAGCGGACGTAGCGCTGCAGGTCCCCGTAGAACTGCTCCTTGGAATAGGTCTGGGGTGAGATGTTGAGGGCCTTGGGAACGAAGAAATAGGCCTCCATATCGAACTCGGCCCCGGCCTCGTCGGCCAGGTCCATCTCCAGCTTTATCTCGAAACGGTGCCGGTCGTGGAATTTGACGCTGGCGTCGAACAGGTCGTCCCTTTCCTCTATCATACGCGGATATATTTTACTTATTATCGGCGCTCAGGGAAGTCAGCCTTCCGGGTGGAAGCGCTTATGCGCTTTTTTGAGCGCGGAGCGCTCCACGTGCGTGTAGATCTGCGTGGTATTGAGGCTGGCGTGGCCGAGCAGTTCCTGTATCGAGCGCAGGTCCGCGCCGGACTGCAGCAGGTGCGAGGCGAAGGTGTGGCGCAGCAGGTGGGGGTGCAGCGGGACCTCCACGCCGGCCTTACGGCCCAGCGCCAGCAGGTCCTTCCACATCTGCACGCGGCTGAGCTTGCCGCCGGACTTGTTGAGGAACAGTTCTCCCGCCGGGGACATGCCGCCGAACCTGAGCTGCCGCAGTTCCATGTAGGAACGCAGCGCGTCCAGCGCGCGGGCGTGCACCGGCACGATGCGCTCTTTTCCGCCCTTGCCGAAGACCCTCGCCCAGCCCTGGTCGAGGTTGACCGATTCCAGCCGCAGGGACAGCAGTTCCGAGACGCGCAGGCCGCAGGCGTAGAGCAGTTCGGCGGCGGCCAGCGCGCGGTTGAGCGCGAAATCCTCCCCGGGCGGGTAATCCAGCAGCCTCTCCATGTCCTCGCGGCTGACCGAGGGCGGGATGCGTCTCTCGATGCGGGGCGAGCGGAAGTTGACCGTGGGGTCCTTCTTTATCCTGCCCTCCAGCAGCAGGAAACGGTAGAAGGAGCGGATGGCTTCGGTCTTGCGGAATATCGAGGAAGCCTTCAGCCCCAGCTGCGACTTGAGCCGCCACAGATAGGCTTCCACGGCCTCGGCTCCCGCCGAGAGCGGATCGGCCCGGCGGCCCTCCAGCCAGGCCAGCCAGGCCGACACGTCGCCGGCGTAGGATTTGCAGGTATTGCCGGCCAGCCCCCTCTCCGCCGAGAGATGGCGGAAGAAGGAGGCGGCCAGCGGGCGGCGCTTCGCCATTACTTACGGGCGGCGGCTTTCTCTTTCCTGGGCTGCGCCTCGGGCTTATCGGCGGCCTTTTCCGTCTCGCCGCCGCGCAGGAAGCGCCCGCGCAGCGCGGCCTCCAGCTCGGCCGCCTTGTCCTTGTTCTGTTTGAACCAGGCCTTCGCGTTCTCGCGGCCCTGGCCTATGCGCGCGCCGGCGTACTCGAACCAGGTCCCGCTCTTCTCCACGAGCCCGGTCTCCACGCCCATGTCCAGCAGGCAGCCCTCGGTGGAGATGCCCTCGCCGTTGACCATCTCGAACTCGGCCTGGCGGTAGGGCGGCGCCACCTTGTTCTTGACGACCTTGACGCGGATGCGCGCGCCGGTGACCACGTCGCCCTGCTTGAGCGTCTCGATCTTGCGTATGTCCATGCGCACGGAGGAATAGAACTTCAGCGCCAGGCCGCCGGTGGTGGTCTCGGGGCTGCCGAACATCACGCCGATCTTGTGGCGGATCTGGTTGATGAAGATGACGGTGGTCTTGGTGGACGCGACTATCGAGGTCAGCTTGCGCAGCGCCTGGCTCATGAGCCGCGCCTGCAGGCCGACGTGCGAATCGCCCATCTCGCCCTCGATCTCGGCCCTGGGCACCAGCGCGGCCACGGAGTCGATGACGATCATGTCCAGCGCGCCGGAGCGCACCAGCTTCTCGGTTATCTCCAGGGCCTGCTCGCCGGAGTCGGGCTGCGATATAAGGAGATTATCTATATCCACGCCGATCTTCTTGGCGTAGAGCGGGTCCAGCGCGTGCTCCGCGTCTATGAACGCGGCCGCGCCGCCTTTCTTCTGCGCCTCGGCCAGGATATGCAGCGTCAGCGTGGTCTTGCCGGAGGCCTCGGGGCCGTAGATCTCGATGACGCGCCCGCGCGGCAGGCCGCCCACGCCCAGCGCCAGGTCCAGCGACAGCGCGCCGGTAGGCAGCGTCTCCACTTTCATCTTGGCGGAGCGCTCGCCCAGCTTCATGATCGCTTCCTTGCCGAAACTCTTCTCTATCTGCGAGAGCGCCGCTTCGAGCGCCCGCGTCTTGTCTTCCTTTACCATGTTACCTCCGTTGGACCGCGTTTACCGTCAAGAATATCCTACGGGACCGGTGCGACAACGTAGTGTCGCACCCCCCTTGAAATATTATGTTAACCGAGATTATAGTATATACCGCGCGGGAAATAAACCGGACATGACGGAGGGGCAACGCGCGCCTTTAAACAAGGACGGCGCCCTCGCGGGCGCCGTCTTACTGATCTTTCCGGGACCGGAAATTACTTCCGCTTCCCTTTCTTCGCCTTCTTGACCTTCTTTTTGGCGACCTTTTTCGCGGTCTTCTTCTTGGCCACTTTCTTGGCCTTCTTCTTTTTAGGCATTTTTCAGTTTTCTCCTTGGCCCATCAGGGCACGCATAGATTGTAGATGATGAAAATGGAAAATGCAATACCTTTCCGGCGAATTTCCGGAAATATTTTTCCGGCGGGCATTTTATATAATCCTTGGATGACGACCAACGCGATCCTTCTCCTCTCTTTCATCTCCGGCGCGGCCCCGCTGCCCGCCCTGGGAACCGGGTATCCTTCGCTCGACGGACCGCCGACCTTCGAGGAGAGACCGGGCTTCGCGGTGTTCGACCCCGCCGCCGGGACGCGCCTCAGGACGGAGGCCTTCGCCGACAGGATCGCCGGAAGCGACGCGGTTTACGTGGGAGAATCGCACGACCAGAAATTCGCGCACCTGGCGCAGCTGGAAGCGCTCAAGATCCTGGCCTTCGCCAAAAAGAACAAAGTGATAGTCGGCTTCGAGATGCTCAACTCCGGGCTGCAGCCGGTGCTGGACCGCTACGCCGCCGGGAAACTCACCGAAAAGGAATTCCTGGAAAAAGCGGACTGGGCGAAGGAATGGGGTTTCGACTTCGGCCTCTACAAGCCGCTGTTCGATCATATAAGGGAGAATAAATTGAAGGCGGCGGCGCTGAACGTCCCGCGCGCGGTGATAAAGAAGATCGCGCGCGGCGGCCTCGGCGCGCTTTCACCGGAAGAAAAAAAGTTCCTCCCGGAGAAAGTGGAGGTGAACCGCGATCCGCTCTACCTCGCCTACCTGCGCTCCACCTACGGCGGGCACGGCGACAACCCGATGGCGAAGGTCATCACCTGGGACAACTACCTGCTCTCGATGGCGGCCTGGAACGAAGGGATGGCCGACAGCGCCGTGAAAGCCATGAAGCGGCACAAGGGACACGCGCTGCTGGTCATAGCCGGCAACGGCCACGTCATGTACAACGCCGGCATTCCCTGGTCGGTCCGGGTCAGGATGCCCGGGCTCGGGCATTTGTCCGTCTACACCGAGGACCTGGAGAAGCTGGAGGAGTTCGGCGCGGCCCCCTCTCCGCTCGCCGACCTGGTCTGGTTCGTCCGGCACGAAAAGAAGCCCGCCGTCCCCGCCGCATCCACGGCGGTCCCGGCGGGCCGGCGGCCCGGGTCAGATAGCGTTGGAGTTACGGGAACGCCCTGACTGGGCGTAGGCCGCGTCGATATTGTAGTAGCCGTAGGTCAGCCTGGCCATCCGGGCGATGAAACGCTTGGCGCTGGCGTAGCTGGGCACGTCGCCCGTAAGCACCGCGATTATATAATCCCCCCTCGGAGAGAACACCACCCCGACGTCGTGGCAGGAACGGCGCAGCAGCCCGGTCTTATGCCCTATCTCCCAGCCTATCGGCAGGCCCTTGCGCAGACGGGTGCGGCCCTTGTTGTGCTTCATCAGGTCCAGCATCAGCTGGCTTGAATCGCGGTCTATCATCGCCCCGGCGTAGAGCCTGTCCACCAGCAGCGCCATCTCCCGCGGCGTGGTGTAGTTCTCGCGCGCCACGCGGCCGGAGCTCAGGCTCATGCCCTCGGGCGTGATGTTGGTGTAGACCAGCCCTATCCTGCGGAAAGCGAGCTCCAGGTAGGAATAGCCGACGTGATCGATGATCATCTGCGCGGCGGTGTTGTCGCTCTCCGTGATCATCCGGTAAAGCAGCTCCATGACGCTGAGAGCGGTCCCTTCGCGGGCCCACTTCAGCGAGCCGGAGCCGCCGCGCCGGTCCTTGCCCGTCAGGCGGATGCGGGTGTCCAGCGACAGTTCGCCGCGGACGATCTTGTCGAAAACGGCCACCATGATCGGGACTTTTATGAGGCTGGCGGAAGGGAAGAGGCGGTCCGGCTGATACGACCAGGTCCGGCCGGTGCGCAGGTCCTTGAGGCAGATGCCGACGCGGCCGGGGTAGGCCAGCGCGGCCTTGGAAAGGGCCAGCACCATCGCGTCCCACTCCAGGTCGCTCAGCGGCGCTTCCGGGCTGTCGGCCTGCGAGGCCTCGGGCGGAGCGGAGACGGTCCCGGCGACGCGGGCCGCGGCCAGGCCGCCCAGCAGGTAAAGGCCCCACATGGCGGCGGCCAGGAGGACCAGGGCGGCTGCGGCCTTCTTCTTCATCCGCCGGCGTCAGTCCGCGGACAGGGTCAGGTTCTCGCCCTCGCCCTTGTAGTCGGCCTTTATCGTGGCGCCGGCCTTGGCGTTGGCGTTGAGGATGAACTCCGCTATCGGGTCCTCCAGCAGCCGCTGCACGGTGCGCAGGATGGGCCGCGCGCCGTAGTTGGCGTCGAAGCCGGTCTTGATCAGGAACTTCTTGGCCGCCTCGGTTATCGCCAGCTTGAGCTTCCTGTCGTCGAGCTTCTTCTCCACCTTGCGCAGGTTGAGTTCCAGGATGTGCACCATGTCGGCCTCGGTGAGCGGCCGGAAGACGATGATCTCGTCGATGCGGTTGATGAACTCGGGGTTGAAGACGCGCTTGACCTCGTCCATCACCGTATCCTTCATCTCGCGGTAATCCTTCTCCTTGTCCTCGGCGGGCACGAAGCCGAGCGACTTGCCCTTCGAGATCATGCGCGCGCCGACGTTGGAGGTCATGATGAGGATGCAGTTCTTGAAACTGACCTTGTGGCCGAGGCTGTCGGTCAGCGTGCCCTCGTCCATGATCTGCAGCAGGATGTTGAAGACGTCGGGATGGGCCTTCTCGATCTCGTCGAGCACCACGACGGAATAAGGCTTGCGGCGGACCAGCTCGGTCAGCTTGCCGCCTTCCTCGTAGCCGACGTAGCCGGGCGGCGCGCCTATCAGGCGGCTGACGGAGAACTTCTCCATGTACTCCGACATGTCTATGCGGACCATGGCCTCCTCGTTGCCGAAGAGGAAATCCGCCAGCACGCGGGCCAGTTCGGTCTTGCCGACGCCCGTCGGGCCCAGGAAGATGAAATTGCCTATCGGCCGCTTGGGGTCCTTCATGCCGGTGCGGCTGCGCTTGATGGCCTGCGCTATGATCCGGACCGCCTCGTCCTGGCCGATCAGGCGCTTGTGGATCTCCGACTCCATGTTCTTGAGCTTGTCCACCTCGCTCTCGGTCATGCGCGTCACCGGGATGCCGGTCCACTTGGAGGCGATGGAGGCTATGTCCTCCTCGGTCACTTCGGGGGTCTGCTTGTCGCGGGCCTCGCGCCATTTCTTGCGGGAATCCTCTAGGGCCTTCTTGAGCTCCTTCTCCTTGTCGCGCAGCTTGGAGGCCTTCTCGAACTCCTGCGCGTAGGAGGCCGCGTTCTTCTCCTTGGTGACCTCTTCCAGTTCCAGTTCCTTCTGCTTGAACTCGGGCGGGGCGACGGAGATCTTGAGGCGGGCGCGGCTGCCGGCCTCGTCGAGCAGGTCTATGGCCTTGTCGGGCAGGGCGCGGTCGGTGATATATTTATCCGACAGCACCACGGCCGCGAAAATGGCGGGATCGGAATATTTGCACTTGTGATGGGCCTCGTACTTCTCCTGGAGGCCCTTGAGGATCTCGACGGTCTCGTCCACCGTCGGCGGGTCCACCACGACGGGCTGGAAGCGGCGCTCGAGGGCCGGGTCGTGCTCGATGTGCTTGCGGTACTCGTCGAAAGTGGTGGCGCCTATGCACTGCAGTTCGCCGCGCGCCAGCGCGGGCTTGAGCATGTTGGACGCGTCTATCGCGCCCTCGGCCGCGCCGGCGCCGATGACGGTGTGCAGCTCGTCGATGAAGGCGATGATGGAGTTCCTGGCCTTGCGGATCTCCTCGATGATGCTCTTGAGGCGCTGCTCGAACTCGCCGCGGTACTTGGTGCCGGCGACGATGGAGGCCAGGTCCAGCGAGAGCAGGCGCTTGCCGGCCAGCGTGTCGGAGATGTCGCCGGAGACGATCTTCTGCGCCAGGCCCTCGACGATGGCGGTCTTGCCCACGCCGGGCTCTCCGATCAGCACGGGGTTGTTCTTGGTGCGGCGGCCCAGCACCTGCACGAGGCGGTCTATCTCGTTGACGCGGCCGATGACGGGGTCGAGCTTGCCCTCGCGGGCCAGCTGCGTCATGTCGCGCGCGAACTCGTCGAGCGTCGGGGTCTTGGTCTTGCCCTTGGGCGCGGCGTGGGAGCGGGGCTGGGCCTGCTCGCGCGGCTCGCCCTTCTCGCTCTTGCCGCCGCCCTCGGCGCCGGCCTGTTCGCTCTCGCCGAGCGTGCTGAGCACCTCTTCGCGCACGGCGTCGAGCTTGAGCTCGAGGTTCTGCAGGACGCGCGCGGCGACGCCCTCCTCCTCGCGGATGAGACCGAGCAGGATATGCTCGGTGCCGATATAGGTGTGCTTCATGTCCGAGGCCTCGGAGACCGCGAACTCCAGCACCTTCTTGGCGCGCGGCGTGAAAGGGATCTCGCCGAGCAGCATCATGTTGTCGCCGATGCCCACGATCTTCTCTATCTCGGCGCGCACCTTGCGCAGGTCGACGCCGATATTGGAGAGCACCTGGGCCGCGACGCCCTCGCCGAGCGCTATCAGGCCGAGCAGGATATGCTCGGTACCGACATAGTCGTGGTTGAGGCGCTTGGCCTCCTCCTGGGCGATGAGTATGACCCTCTGCGCGCGTTCAGTGAACCTGGTTCCCATGGGCGGTCTCCTTCGTCGGATGAAAAGCGAAATCCGTAAAAACCCGGCCGCCCCGCGAACAGGGGGCCGGGATTGAATCTATATGATATTATGACACAACGGGGGCGGGGTTTTCAATTTCCCCCCGCGCGCCCCGTCGGAGGCGTCAGGGCCTGCGGACCGTTATGCGGAAGCCGTCGACCTTCTCCACGACCAGTTCCGCCCCCGCTTCGGCGGAGCCGGACGCCAGTTTGGCGTCCCAGAGCTCGCCTTCGACCAGCACCTTGCCCTTGGGCGCGAGCGCCGTTTTGGCCAGCGCCTTTTTGCCCTCCAGGCTCTCTATGCCGGTGACGACCTTGCGCATCTGGGCCTTTATCACTATCCAGGCGAGCAGCGCGGTCACCGCGACGACGCCTATCACGTTGGCGAGTATGGTTTCCATGGATATCGACAGACCTCCCAGCGACGGCTGCCTGAACAGCATCAGCGAACCCAGCGTCATGGAAATGACGCCGCCGACGGTGAGCAGGCCGTAGCTCATCACCTTTATCTCCGCGACGAAGAAGACGAAAGCCAGCAGGATCAGCGCCACGCCGGCGAAACTGGCCGACAGCGTCTGGAACGAGTAGAAAGCCAGCAGCATCGAGATGCCGCCGACGACGCCCGGCAGTATCAGGCCCGGGTTGTAAAGTTCGATGAAGAGGCCCGCGGCGCCCAGGCTCATGAGTATCATCGCGATATTGGGATCGGTGACCGCGGCCAGGAACGTCTGCCGCCTGGTCGGCTCGAAACGGGAGATCGAAGGGTTCTTCACCGCCAGCCGCCCGAACTCCCCGGCCCGGAAGCCGTCGGCCTTCGCCAGAAGTTCGTCGAGGTCCTTCGCCATGAAATCGGCCACGCCGGCCTTGACGGCCTCCTCGGCGGAGATGGAGTCGCTCTTCTTGACCGCGTCCACGGACCACTTCACGTTGCGGCCGGTCTTCTGCGTGATGGACTTGATGTAGGCGGAGGCGTCGTTGAGGACCTTGTCCTCCATAGGGCTGCTCTTCTTCTTTTTGCCTTCCTTGTCCTGGAGATCGGCGGGCGTGGGCACGGAGCCCAGCATGACCGGGTGGGCCGCGCCGATATTGGTGCCGGGCGCCATCGCCACCAGCGGCGAGGCCATGGCGATGAAGACGCCGGCGGAGGCCGCGCGCGCGCCCTGCGGCGAAACGTAGACGGCGACCGGTTTCTTCGAGGCCAGCATCTCCTTTATTATCTCGCGCATCGAGGCGTCCAGTCCGCCGGGCGTGTCGAGCGCTATGACCAGCATGTCGGCGCCGCCCTCGGCGTTGAGGCGCCTCACCGCGTCGCCCAGGAACTCCGCGGCCACCGGGGTTATCGGGCCGGAATAGGGGGCCACGGTCACGGAAGAGACCTTGTAGTCCTTCGCCGCGGCCGGCCCGCCGGTCCGGGCCGCGTGCAGCGGGGAGAAAAGCGATACCGCCAGTATGAACGCCGTCTTTTTCATCATACGGTAATTATACCTTTTGAACGGCACGCGGGATGACAGGCCCGGCGCCGATTTAGTACCATTCCTGCGCGGCGAAAAGGATAAAAGGAAAGAAGAGGGGTACTGACATGAAAAGATCGACCAAAGCTATAACCACCGGAGTGGGCATAGCGGCCCTGGCCGCGCTCGGCGCCTACTTTCTCACCGGCAAGCGCGGCGAGAAGAACCGCAAGCTCATCGCCGGCTGGACGCTGAAGATGAAGGGCGAAGTGCTGGAGAAGGCCGAAAAGCTCAAGGAACTCAACAAAGAGACCTACGAGAAGGTCGTAGACGACGTGACCCGCCGCTACGAGCGCGTGGGACAGGCCAGCGCCTCCGAGCTCAGGCGCATGAAGGGAGAACTGAAGGACGCCTGGAAGCATATCGGCAAAGCCGCGCTCAAATAAGGACGCGCGCCTCCGGAAAAAAGACGGCCGGGTCTCCCCGGCCGTCTTTTTTTTTGCGCCGGACCTCAGCCCGGAAAGATCAGCTCCGGGACGGGAAAGCCCAGCTCCGCGGCGCGGGCCTTGAGCTTTTCCAGCGTCTCCGGGGCCAGCTCCGGGGTCCGGGCGAGTATCCAGAGATAGGAGCGGTCCGGGCCGCAGACCAGGGCCCAGGCGTAATTCTCCCGGTCCAGTTCTATGATATTGTAGCCGCCGTAAAAAGGGCCGAAGAAAGAGACCTTCAGGCCGCCGACGGACGGGTCGCCGGTGAAATAGGCCCGCCCTTCGGCCTCCTTCCAGCCGCCCTTCTCCGCGGAATAGCCGCGGTTGAGCACGCGCACGCCGCCGTCGGCGCGCATGGAATACTCGGCCGTGACCTTCGACAGGCCGCGCTCGAACCGGTGGTCCAGCCGGGCTATCTCGTACCATTCGCCGAGATAACGGTCCAGCTCGAAGCCCTCGACGGGCTTTATCCCTTCCGGGACCTTCACCGCGCAGCCGCAGAGCGCCAGGGCCAGCGCGGCCAGGAGCCGCCTCATATCCCCATCCTGGCCAGTATCAGGCAGATCTCATTGACGACGCCGACCAGCGTCGGATGGGTGGCCTCGAAGCCCTTCACGGCCTGCTCCGCTCCCTCTATCGAAAGTTCCCTGAGCCGCTCGCTGGACTTTTCGCGGGTGGCCTCGTGGGCGGCGGCCTCGGTGAAATGACCTATGCTGCGGGCCTCCTCGATGCGTTCCGGGGGGAGCGAGGCGAGCTCCGACTTGAGCTTGTTGAGCAGCGCCACCAGCTCCGCCTTGTTCTTCGAGTTCCCGGCCTCGATCTTCGCTATCGCGGATTCTATCCTCGCCAGAGTGTCCTTGATCATTTTCCCTCCCGTCCTCTTTTTAAAAGGCGGCACATCCGCCACGAGCAGAAAAGCAGCGCCAGGCCGTTCGCGGTCTTCCAGGCCAGCAGCCAGGCCGGCGCCCACCAGGCCCCGGTCCGCAGTTCGGCCAGGTCGCTGAGACCGAACAGGACGAAGAGCGCGGCCGCCGCGGCCGTCAGGCCCTTCATCCGCGAGAACGGCTCGCCGTTCCGCGCCCCGGCCAGCGTCAGCCCCGCCGCGAACCACAGGACCGCCTCGGCCAGGTTGAAGGCCCTCTCAATGTCCACGGCTATATGATAATATTTTGGCATGGAAGGCGGAAAGCGCGGTTTCCGGGTGAACCCGGGCTCCATCGAGGAACGCTTCATACGCAGCGGCGGGCACGGCGGCCAGAACGTCAACAAGGTGGCCACGGCCGTGCAGCTGCGCTTCTCACCGGCGCTCTCCGGCCTGCCGCATTGGGCGGCGGAGAGGCTCAAGGCGCTGGCGGGCTCGCGCCTCACCGGCGAAGGAGAGGTGCTCATCGAGGCCAGCGAGCACCGCAACCAGGAGCAGAACCGCCGCGCGGCGCGCGCCAGGCTCGATTCGCTGATAGCGGCCGCCCTGCGCCCGCCTAAAAAACGCCGCGCGACCAGGCCGAGCTACGGGTCGAAGCTGCGCAGGCTGGACGAAAAGAAGCGCCGCTCCGGCCTTAAGCGGGAGCGGCGCGGCGGCTTCGACGAATAAGCTCAGTCCCCGGGATACCCCACCGAAACCACTTCCAGCGTCACGGCCCCGGCGCGGCGCTTCCAGGTGACCCTGTCGCCGGCCTTCGAGCCCAGCAGCGCCGCGGCCAGCGGCGAAGCCCAGTTTATCAGGCCCGCCGGGGCGTCGGCCTCGTCCTCGCCGACTATGCCGTAATCCGACAGCGTCCCGTTCTCTTCCCTCACCTTTACGCGCGCGCCGAAGCGCACGTCCGGGAAAGAGGCGCCGCGGTTGTCCACGAGTATCGCGCGCTTGACCTGGCCCTCGTAATAGAGCAGGTCCAGTTCGGCCTGCCTCAGTTCAAGCGCCCTCTCCGCGTCGCCCCGCTCGGCCATCAGTTCGTCGCGCCGACGGGCGAGCCCGGCCACTTTGACCTCCAGCGCCCTGAGCCCGCCGGCCGTGACGTAGTTGGGCCGGCCGCTCGGACGACGCTCGACCGGTTCGAGAGGCGCGCTCTCGCCCTCGTTCTTCACGAATGCCCTGCTCATCGGAATACCCCCCCTAAAACGAATGCGCCCCTGGCGCGGGGGCATGATAGATTGTAGCCCGCGGGCGGAAAAAAGACAAGGGACTTACTGCCCATGTCCCCCTGGGCCCGTTCCCCGGCGCGCCCTCAGGTCCGGCCGGCCGGGCCTTCTTTCAGTTCTTTAAGCGCCGCCTCCAGCGCCTCCACCCTCCGCTCGAGAGCGGCCAGCCTGTCGTCCGCGGCGGCGGGCTCCGCCGCCGTCGCCGCCGGCCCCGCCTCCGGCTCCGGGCCGGCCGCGGAGGCCGGGGAGGAGAAAAGGTGGCGGTACCGGGTCTCCTTCTGGCCGGCCTGCCTGGGCAGTCGCGCGACCAGCGGCTCGGGCCTGGCGGAAAGTTCCCGCAGCAGGCCTTCCACCTCGGCGGTGCTTTCGAACGAGCAGAGCCGCTCGCTGCGGCCCTTTATCTCGCCGGGGGTCTGGAAGCCCCGCAGCAGCAGGACGATGAACAGCCCGGTGAGCTTGGGATCGTCGGTGCCGAGCAGGGCGCTTATGCGGTGGCGGAATTTGGGCACCCGGTCGCCCGGCGCCTGCACGCGCTCGGCCAGCCCCTTGTCTATCAGCGACTGCACCGCGCGGCCCAGCGAGCCCAGGTCCAGGTTCATCACCGGCTCGCGGCTGCTCTTCTGGTTGCAGGCCGCGAGCAGGGAGTTGAAAGTCAGCGGATACTGTTCCCTCACCGTAAGGGCTTTCTCGGCCAGCGAACCCAGGACCCTGGCCTCGATATCGTCAAGCAGTACGGGCATGCCCCCTCCTCAATCCACTTTCAGCAGTTCCACTTCGAAATAAAGCGTGGCCCCGGGAGGTATGACGGCGCCGGCGCCGCGCTGGCCGTAACCCAGGGCCGGCGGGATCACCAGCAGGCGGCGGCCGCCTATGCGCATTCCCGCCACTCCCTCGTCCCAGCCTTTTATCACCATGCCGGCGCCGAGCCTGAACTCGAAAGGCTCGTCCCGGTCCCTGGAACTGTCGAATTTCCTGCCGTTGGCCAGTGTCCCGGTATAATGCACCGTGACGGTCCTGCCGCTGACCGCGGCCGGCCCGCCTCCTTCCTCCAGGTCCTTGTATTTAAGCCCCGACTTCAAAGTTATCTCTTCGCTCATGTCTCCCCTCCGTCCGGCGGATACCGGCAATATTACCAAAAAGACCGGCCCGCGGTGAGGCGGGCCGGCGGTCGTCTCGCTCGGACGGGTCCTTACTTCGTGTTGGACTCTATCCAGCTGAGCGCGTAATTGACCTTGGCGTAGACGCCGGGCTGATTGGGGCGGGCGCAGCCGTAACCCCAGCTGACGACGCCGGCCAGCACGCGGGACGAGCCGGAGCCCATCATCAGCGGGCCGCCGCTGTCGCCCTGGCAGGAATCCTTGCCGCCTTCCTTGAAGCCGGCGCAGATCATGCTCTCGGAGACCTGGCCCGGGTAGGCCGCGTCGCAGGAGGCCTGGTCGATGAACGGGACCGTGACCTTCATCAGGTTCGTGGCCAGGCTGCCGCTCTCGCTGGTGGTGCCCCAGCCGGCGGTGACGAAGTCCACGCTGCCGGCGACCTCGCGGGAATTGAGCTTTATCGGCGCGTAGGTCGAATCTCCGGAGAGCTTGACCAGGGCGAAGTCGTTGACCATGGTATTGCTGTCCCAGCCGGGATGGGTGATGATCTGGACGGGGGTGAACTTCTCCACGCCCGCGGTGTCGTACTGGCTGTGCAGGCCGATGCTGATGCCCTTGAGGTAGCCGCCCTCGACGCAATGCGCCGCGGTCAGGACCCAGTTCTTCTTGATCAGCGAGCCGCCGCAGAAGTGGCTGCCCCAGGAACTGCGCAGGGAGACGATGAAGGGGAACTCGCCCTTCTGGGCCTCGACGCCGCCGACGATCTTGCCGCCGACGAAGGAGCCGGGGACCGGCAGCTCGACCGCTTCGGTCAGGGCCGGGAGGTCAACGCCGCGGACGGCGCTGAGGTCGGGAAGTTCGGCCGCGACCGCGACCGAGGGAACGAAGAACGCTATTGCCAACGCTTTAAGCATACGCATCTCCTTACGCTTGTCTCAGGACCCCCGCGGGACCTTTAGGGAAGCATAGCATATTTTTTACTGACTTTAGTCAATAGGTCTAAAGGCCTTTTTACTGGACGGTCCTTTGGGCGGCGAAGAAGAAAGGCCGGATGAAGAACCAGGCCGAGAGCAGGACCAGGGCCACCCCGCTCCATATATAGGAAGAAGCGGAGCCTCTCCTGGAGGAAACGTACTCGGAGAGGGGCTGGTCCGTGACCACGGAGACGCCTTCGCCGAAGAAGCAGGACAAAGCCGCCCCGTCCCTGGAAAGTTCCATCAGCCGCTCCAGGCCCTCGGCCGGCAGCGAGACCTCCGGCGTGGACCTGAGATAGTCCAGGAAAGAGGAAAGCGGCCGCGGAGAGCCGAGGACCGTGACCGTCTCCCCCTGCAATATGACGCTCTCAGTGGTCCGCCTGTCCCCCTCGGTCGGGAAAAGGGCCCCGTCGTTTTCCGGGGACCTGACGAGGTCCAGGCTGCCCTGGGTCGGGAACACCAGCGCGCGGCCGAAAGAATCGTCCACGAAAAAGAAGCCGTAGGGCCTGGTCTCGGCCCGGGTCCAGCGCACCCCGCCGGAACGCCCGGACTGGACGAAGCGCGCCACTTCGATCTCGGCCAGGAAAAAGGCGCAGGAGCGGCCGCTGACCGGGGCCTTGAGCTCGAGCGGAGCCTCGACCCGCCCGCTTATCACCTGCGGCACGCCCGGTTCCAGACCGCAGCAGGGACGCTGCGGGGCCGAAGCCAGAGAAGCGGCCTTTTTTTCCTTAAGATAGCCGAAAACCGCCAGCACCGCCCCCAGCGCCAGGCCGCCCAGGCCGATAAACAGCTCGTCCGCAGGATCCATACCCGACCTCCGTTCCTTCCCGTCAGGCCGGCGCCGCGGCGCGGCGGCGGGCCAACAGCAGCGCCCACATCGACCCGTTGCTGAAGAACAATACCAGCGGGTAAAGCCAGGTCGACGGGGTGTATTCCACTATCGCGCCGAGCGAAAAACCGGCGGCCAGGCACGATAAAAGGTAGCTGACCGCCTGCTCGGTACCCGGCCGGTGCCAGGACTTGCGCACGGTGGGAATATACCCTATGGTGTCTATGAAGCAGACTATCAGCACCGACCAGAACGGGGTTTTGGTAAGGGCCCAGAGCGGCAGCGAGGACATGGCCACGGCCAGGGTGACCCAGTCCGCTCTCTTTATGTCGCGCTCCCCCACGGCCCAGCCGGCCCAGGCCAGCAGGAAACAGGTGGCGGCGCCGATGCCGCGGGCCCAGGAACCAGGACCGGCGCCCTCGGCCGCCTGCGCGGCGAAACCTATCACGGAGATGGTCCCCCAGATGAACCAGGAGAACATGTGGGGCCGCGTCCGGCCGCGCAGTATATCCCGGATATAGCCGGCGCGCGAAAGCAGCATCATGGCCACGGAAAGCCAGCCGAAGAACAGCTTAAGGTCGTGGTCCATCCGCCTATGATACAAAAAAGGCGCCGGCGCGGCTTAACCCCGGCGCCCGCAACTTTGTATCATATACGGGACGCCTCTACGACGATGAAATTCCCCGGCAAAAGAAAGAACAAGCATTACTTCCCCGTCACCGAGAAGGGCAGGGAGAGCGCGGACCCGCATTACGTGCAGGACGAGCCTTTCTACCTCGTGGGCATGGACCAGCTGCTGGTGGACATAGAATGCGCCGTAGAGCCCGGGTTCCTCGCCCGGCACGGCCTCAGGAAAGGCGAGTCGCAGATCCTGGCCGACGCGGCGGCCGAGGCCATCTACAACGAGCTAAAGTCCGCGGGCCGCATCCGCGGCGAATTCGCCGGCGGCTCGGTCGGCAACACGCTGCACAACTATTCGATACTCTCCGACGAGCGTTCCATAGCCCTGGGCGCCATCAAGCGGAACATCACGCTGGGCGATTACGCCTTCAAGTACATACGCAACACCAGCTCCAAGGTGGACCTGGCCTGGCTGCAGCCCTCGGACAACCCGATGGGCCGGGCGATGTGCTTCGTCACCCCCGACGGCGAGCGCACCTTCGGCATCAGCAAGGGCTGCATGAACGATCTCAGGCCGGAGTCGGTGCCGGCGGAAGTGGTGGAGAAGGCCTCGGCGCTGCTGATCTCGGCCTACCTGCTGCGGTCCGAGTCCGACCCCATCTTCGCGGCCGCGCTGCGCGCCTGCGACATAGCACTGAAGGCCAGGGTGCCCGTCGTCATGACGCTGGGCACGGCCTCGCTGATAGGGTCGAAGAGGGATTTCTTCCGCGACTTCATAAAGGACCGCGTCACCGTGGTGGCGATGAACGACCAGGAGGCGCTGGCGCTGACCGGCGAGCAGGACCCGCTGCTGGCGGCCGACAAGGCGCTGGGACTGACCGACCTGGCGCTGCTGACGGTGGGCGAGCACGGCCTCTACCTGGCGGGCTGGGTGGACGAGCGTTTCGCCCGGCAGACGAGCTACGAGCTGCACAGCAAGGCGATAGCCGAGTACAACAGGTTCGAGTTCAGCAGGCCGATGCGCAGGTCGGACTGCGAAAAGCCGGTAAAGATATACACGCACATCAACCCGTTCATGGGCGGGCCGGGCCTGATACGCAACACCAACGGCGCCGGCGACGGCGCGCTGGCCGCGCTGCTGCACGACATGGGCGCCCGCAAGTACCACAGGACCAAGGTGCCGAATTCCACCAAGAACCTGGAAAACTCGCTGACCTACTCCTCTCTCTCGCAGATAGCCAAGTACGCCAACCGGGTCAGCTACGAGGTGCTGGCCCAGAACTCCCCGCGCCTCGCGCGCGGCCTTCCGGAGCGCGAAGCCAGCCTGGAAGAAGCGTACTGGGACGCCTGACCTCTCCCGAACCCCGCTAAAACGGGACCCGTCACTTCCCCGGAGGGACCGGGTACACGTCCACCGAGCGGAAACCGATGGCCGCCAGCAGGAAGCCCGGCTTGTGCCCGCCGGGCACGTCGCGCTCCCGCACGCCGCGGAAGAAAGGGACCGCCGCCGCCAGCCTGAGGCCGGCGCTGATGTAAAGCAGCGTGACGAAAGCCTCGCCCGGCAGCGAGCCGTAGAGGTAGCCGCCGGCCAGCGCGCCCGCGAACTGGCCGAGGCAGGCGGTGAAACCGAACAGCGCGTTGTAGCGCGCCCTCAGCGAGATCCCCCCCAGCTCGTAGATGAAGTTATTGGTGCCCATGCCGTAGGCGGCCCAGACTATCCCCGAGAAGAGCTCCGCCGCCAGCAGCCAGTGGAAGGACGGCGCCAGCGCCCACAGCAGCGGGACCAGCGGTATGGAGAGGAAAGCGAAGCGCAGCACCCGCACGCTGCCGAAGGAATCCGCCAGCCACCCCCAGCGCCTCATCACCAGGTAGGTCACTATCTGCCCGGAGGTCATCACCATCATGTAGGGCACATAGCCGTACTCCAGGTCCCTGAGCAGGTAGACGCTGAAATAAGGGGCGGCGAGGAAGACCGAGAACATCGCAGCGAAGATCGACAGCAGGAAAGGCGTGAGCGACGGATCAGGGCGGCATTGTCCGCGATCGGTGCCGGGAGCGCTGCGACCGGCCGGGTCGCGCGGCGCGGCCGGCGCGGCCGAAGCGGGCCGCGGCATATGACAGCCCGAAGGGCGCTCGTACATGCCGCCGATGAAGCGGAAAGAGAGCAGCCGGAGGACCCCGGCGGCCGCGAACAGCGCCGAGAAAGCGGCGACGCCGGGATAGAACTTGAGGAACTTGGCGGCCGCCAGGCTGGCGGCGAAGAAACTGACCCCGACCACCTGGTTGCGGAAGCCGAAGAAGGCCCCGCGGCGCGAGGCGGGGATGTATTCCCCCATCAGCGCCGCCCAGGGCGGGCCCGCGAGATTGCCCGAGACCGTGTAGGCCACCATCGCCAGCGCCAGGCAGGGCACGGCCCAGCGCGCGGGCAGCAGGCCGGCGGCGGCGGCGGCGAAGAGCGAAAGCGCCTGCGCCAGCACGTCCAGCCGCACGGCGCGGCGGCAGCTGCCCAGGGCCAGTATCATTTTCTCGTTGAGGAGCTGCGCCAGCGACGCCGCCAGGGGCGGCGCGGCGCGCAGGAAGCCGATGGCGGGATTGGAGGCGCCCAGGGCCAGGGCGAAAGGGATCAGGTACGGCTCCACGAAGCCGGTCATGCCGGCCCAGGCCACGCCGTCCTTCACGGACGCCCTTACGCTGCGCCTGACCTTTCCGTCCTTCATACAGGGCTATATTCTAGCATTGCGCGGCCCGCCGGGCCGGGCGCTCAGGTCTCGTCGTGGAAGGCGTCGTCGCCGACGACTTCGCAGCGCATCGTGTTGGTCGGGCGCCCCTTGCCGAAGGGGCTCGACGCCATGAACACGAGCTTCTCGCCGTTGGCGATGAGGCCGCGCTTCCTGAGCAGGTCCATGATGCGCTTGGCCACGTCGCTGAAGCGCTGGCCGTCGGGCTTCTCCATGAGGAAAGGGACCACTCCCCAGTTGAGCGCCATCTGGTGATAGACCTGCTCGTGGTGGGTGAAGGCGTAGATCGGTATTATCGGGCGGAACTTGGACAGCGCCCGCGCGCCTATGCCGCTGGCGGTCACCACGGCTATGGCCTTGGCGTTCCAGTCGTGCGCGGTCTCCACCGAGCCGTAGGCCATGATATTGGTGATATTGTCGCGCTCGACGTAGTCGTGCGTGATGCGGGCCAGCGTGCGGTAGTCTATGCCCGCCTCCGCGCGGTCGATGATGCGGCCCATCATGTTGGCGACGCGCTCGGGGTGCGCGCCGTTGGCCGTCTCGCCCGAGAGCATGACCGCCGAGGAAAGCTCCAGCACGGCGTTGGCGATGTCGGTCACCTCGGCGCGGGTGGGGTAGGGCTTCTCGGTCATCGATTCGAGCATCTGCGTCGCCACTATGACCGGCTTGCCGGCCAGGTAGCAGCGCTTGATGATGTTCTTCTGGAGTCCCGGCAGCTCCTCTATCGGCACCTCGATGCCCAGGTCGCCGCGCGCTATCATTATGCCGTCGGAGTCGCGGATGATGTCGTAGATATTGGCCAGGGCCTGCTTGTCCTCTATCTTGGCGATGAGGCGGATGCCGGAGGCCGGGTCGACCGACTTTATGAGCTCGCGCACGTCCTCTATGTCGCGCGAGGTCCTGACGAAGGACAGCGCTATGTACTCGAAAGCGTTCTCGACCGCGAAGCGGATGTCGGCCTTGTCCTTCTCGGACATGAAAGGGATCGGGTAGTCCGCGCCGGGCACGGCCAGGTGGGCCTTGTCCTTGAGGCGCCCCTCGTTGAGCACGCGCACGGTAACGGCGCCGGGGAAGGTCTCGTGCAGCCGCGTGACCTCGGCCTCGATGAAGCCGTCCTGCAGCAGCACGCGCGAGCCGACGCGGCAGAGCTTGTTGATGCGGGGCAGGTTGGTGTAGAAGCGCTTGTCCTCCGGCGGCAGCTCGGCGACCTGGTCGGGCTGCTTGTCGGTGCTCTCTATGTAGAGCGTGTCGCCCTTGGCCAGCATGACCGGCCGGCTGTAGCCGAACATGCGCACCTCGGGACCCTTGGTGTCGAGCATTATGGCCAGCGGCACGCCCAGCTCGGCGCGGGCCTCGCGCAGCATCTTAAGACGGGCCAGAGCCTCGTCGTACTTGCAGTGCGAGAAATTTATGCGCGCGACGTTCATGCCCTCGCGGACGAGGCCGCGGATACAGTCGGGGTTCTCGGAGGCGGGTCCGATGGTGCAGATCATCTTGGTCCTGCGGAAGGCCTGGGCGACGGGCGGCGTAGACACTTGTATCATAGGGCTCCTTATGGGCTCTTTCAATGGTCGAAATTGTGAAGGGGAAGCTTCAGCCGGCGGTATGAGCGGTCATCTTTCCTTATATTATAGTTCATTCGCGGCCGGATTCGCAAAAATACACCTTGATTTAAGACAACCCCTATTGACTTTAGCTTAATTTGTGCTATATTTATATTAACTTTCCTGATTTTTAGTATAACTACGGAGGATTATGAACAGGACCGCCGGCGGCGAGTGTTCCGGGCTCAAGAAGTTCCTGGAGATACCTTACGACGAACTGGAGGCGCTCAACATAGAGGCCGCCGAAGCGGCGGAGCGGCTCTCCCCGGCCGCGCTGGAAAAGAAGTACACGGACTACCTGCGCAAGGAGAAGCACCTCAAGGCCGTGACGGTCTGCTTCACGGACATCGAGGGCCGCTTCCACATGCTGGACTACGACAAGCAGTTCTTCCTCTCGGCCAACGACAACCTGACCTTCGACGGCTCCTCCATCCGCGGGTTCTCCGCGCAGCGCGAGAGCGACCTGCGCCTGGGCATAGACTGGGGCAGCATCTTCTGGCTGCCTTCCGACGTGTTCGGCCCCGGCAAGGTGATGATCTTCGGCACCGTCCTCAACCGGGACAAGTCGCTCTACGACTCCGACTTCCGGGCGCGCCTGGTCCGCTTCACCTCCGACCTGAAGAAGAAGCGCGGCCTGACGGCCGATGTCGCCGCCGAGGTCGAGGGCTTCGTGATGAAAGGCCTCAACGCCGAGCAGAACTACGACGAGCGGCACGGCTTCGAGCTGATCTCCACCGGCGGCTACTACCACTCGCTGCCGCTGGACCCGCTCAAGAAGTTCATCGACACCGCCGCCGAGGCGCAGCGCGCGATGGGCTTCCGCAACGAGAAGGACCACCCGGAGGTCGCCCCCTCGCAGTTCGAGCTGAACTTCTCGCACGCGCACGCCGTGCGGGCCTGCGACCTGATACAGCTCTACAAGCTGGTCTGCCGGCAGGTGGCCGCCAACATGGGCCTGACCGCGACGTTCCTGCCCAAGCCGGTCAGCGGCGTCAACGGCAGCGGCATGCACCTGAACCTCTCGTTCTCAAAGGACGGCAGGAACCTCTTCTACGACGGGAAAGGGGAGGAGGGGATCTCGAAGGCGGGTTGGGACGCCTGTTCGCGCCTGCTCAATCACGCCCAGGAACTCTCTCTGATACTCAACTCCAGCGTGAACGCCTACCGCCGGCTGGACCCGCGTTTCGAGGCCCCGAACCAGATAAAGGTCTCGGCCGTGGACCGCAGCGCGATGATACGCATCCCCGCCGGCAACGAGCGCTCGGCCAGGCTGGAGATACGCTCGGTCGGCCCCGACGCCAACCCCTACCTGGCGCTGTACGCCCTGCTGAGCACCGCGCTCGACGGCAGGCCGCTGACGAAGGAGGAGGGCAAGCGCGACCGGGTGCGGCACCTCCCGGGCAACATACACGACGCGATACGTCTCTACCGCGGCAGCGACTTCCTCAGGGACGCGCTGGGCGAGGCGCCGCACGAGAAGTACGCCGCCCACAAGCAGGCCGCCGCGGACCGCAGCCCCAAGGAGCTCGGCGGCATCGTCAAGACCTCCGAGGTGCTCTTCCACCACGACGTCACGACGCAGATGCTCTGGCACAAGTTCTGAGGGAGGCGGACAAAAAAAGGAACGGCGGGACCCGCGTGTCCCGCCGCTCTTTTTTTATCGCGGTCAGAAGAGCAGTTCGAAAGCCTTTACCGGTTCCTGACGGCCTTTCACCTGGAAGGGTTCCAGCTCGGCGTAGGAAAATCCCTCGCCGGCCCGGGCCCTGGCGGCGTCCGAGACCAGCACTTTGCCGGCCGCGGCGCGGGACTGCATGCGCTGGGTCAGGTTCACGGTGTCGCCCATCACGGTGTAATCCATCCGGGTCTCGGAGCCGACATTGCCGGCGACCACCGGCCCCGAATGCACCGCTATCCCCACGCCCAGCTCCGGCCCGCCGGAGGCGCGCTGGGCGGCGTTGAAGTCCGCCATGGCCTTCTGCATCTCCGCGGCGCATCTTACCGCCCGGCCCCCGGCGTCGGGCTGGTCCAGCGGGGCGCCGAAGACCACCATGATCTCGTCGCCGACGAACTTGTCCAGCATACCGTCATGCCTGAACACGATGTCTATCATCACCTTGAAATAGCGGTTGAGCAGCGCGACAAGTTCCTCGGGGTCCATCTTCTCCGACAGCGGCGTGAAGCCCCGTATGTCCGACATCAGCACGGTCACCTCGCGGCGGCTGCCGGCCAGCCAGACCTCCCTCTCCCCGGCGAGGATATGGGAGGCGACCTGGCGCGAGACATAGCGGCTCAGCGCGTCCTCGGCGCGCTGGCGGGCCATCAGCGTGCTCAGCGCCCGGTCCACGAGGGACCGCAGCTGCGAGACCACGTGCCCGGCGGCGGCGCCCATCAGCAGCATCGAAAGCATATGTACGCCCACGGCGTAAGCGGGGAGCGCCAGGTCCGGCCGGCGGCCCGCGGCCTCGTACTGGAGCGCCAGGAAGGCCGCCGCGGAGAAGGCCGCGCAGGCGAAAGTGGCCTTCCGGCTGTAGCGCAGCGCCGAAAAGGCTGTCAGGACGTAGAAGGCCGGCACCATCGGGCTGGAGGGCCCGTCGCCGTTCACCAGCAGCCAGGAGAGGAAGAGGGCGTCGGCGGCGGAAACCGCGTACTTGACCGCCCGGTGATAAAGGCCCCGGCGGTTCACCGCGTACCAGAGCGCGGCGGCGGCGGTCGTCCAGGAGGCGCAGACCGTCAAGGCTTTGACGTGGAAAGCGGCGTCCACGGCCCCGAGGCCGTGGTAGACGAACATCTCGTTGAGGAAGAAGGCGAAGATGCCGGCCAGGCGAAGGCGGTTTATCTTCCTTTCACCCTCGAGCTCCTCTTCGCGGAAAAGAGAGGCCGTTCGCAGCGCGGCGGGATCCGTCATATCGGCACAAAATACAGCATACGGGTCCGCGGCTATATCTCCCCGGCCTCTTCCCTGAACCCGCCGCCCTCGAACACGTAATCTATCATCCCGCCGTCTTTAAGCAGCCCGCCCCCGGCGTCCGTCTCCTGCGGTATGCCTATCGTGAAGACAGGACCGCCGGGCACGGGGTCCTGGACCGGCCAGAGATAATAGTTGAGCCCGGTCTCCTTCACGCCGTCGTTGAAATGCACCGAGGCCGCGGGGTCCTCCAACGGCCGGCCGCGCAGCTTCAGCGCCCGGTAGGACCCGTCCTTGGCCGATATCAGGCCCAGCAGGAGCGCCTCCCGGCCGTCGCGGCCGTCGACTATCGCGTCCGGGACCCCGTCGCCGTTGACGTCGAGCACGAGGGCGAAGACCGCCTGCACCCGCGCCTTGCGCCCGCCGGAGCGCACGGTGGGAGTGAAGTCGGACGTCTCCCAGGTCCTGAACTCCGGGTTAAAGGCTTTCAGCGCGGCCTCCATCGGCGGCGGCATGGACAGTTTTTCGGCCCCGTTCTCCACCGAGACGACCGGCCCCCCGGCGGACCGGAAGGGGACCGCGCAGCGGAAACCCCTGACGCTGTAGCGGTTGGAGGGCTCGCTTTTCATGCGCGCGGAGGAACGGCAGAGGTCCGCGCTGACGAAGGCCGAGCCGCCGCGGACGGACTTCTCCTTTCCCGAGGCGGGACCGGGCGGATCGGCGGCGGGGGCGGAAGCGTAATAGCCGGCGTCGTACCAGTCCGCGGTCCACTCGAGCACGTTGCCGTGCATGTCGTAGAGCCCGTAAGCGTTGGGCTTCTTGGGACCGACCGGATGTATCGTCTTGCCGGAATTTCCCCAGAACCAGGCGTAGTCGCCGAGTTCCGACGCGTCGTCCCCGAAGGAGAAGAGCCCGGCCGAGCCGCCGCGGGCGGCCTTCTCCCACTGGGCTTCGGTAGGCAGTTCCTTGCCGAAATGAGCGCAGTAGGCGGCCGCCTCGCGCCAGTCCACGTGCACCACCGGGTAGTTCTCCGCGTCGGGATGGGCCTGCCTGGGCATTTTAACGCCCGTCGACGACGCGTAAACCCTGTAGGCGGCGGCCGTGACCTCGTACTTATCCATGAGGAAGGCGTCCAGGAAGACCTTGCGCGCCGGTCGCTCGGCGCTCCGCCCCCCCCTCGCCGGCTCCCATCACGAACTCCCCCGGCGGTATCAGCACCATACCCGTGCGGGGCGCCGCCCCGGCGGACGGACCGTCGCCGGCCCGGCACGCCGGCGGGCAGAAAAACATCGAAAGCAGCAACGCGTATACGGATACCTTCATTAAGCCTCCCTGACCTACACCGGATTTAACAATAAATACCGCCGTACCCGCAAAAGCGCGGCCGCCGGGGAGCGCTCCCCCGGCGGCCGGCAGGACCGACTTGCCTCGTTTAATCCTCCAGCGGGCTGACGAAACCCCCGTACACCGGCTTGAACCCGAGGTGGAAGAACCTGCGCATCTTCGACAGGTTCGGGGACTGCGCCTCTATAGCGGCCACTTTAAGGAAAGTCTCCGCGCTGTCGGCCGCGGCTTCGGCCAGGAAGCGGCGCACCCGCGAATCGCCGTTGGCGCCGGAAAGCGCCAGCATGGCGGCCTCGCGGACCTCCGCGGCTTCCTTAACGTCGTTTATCACGCGGAACAGGGCCTCCTGCACGCGCCAGTCCTGCACGCCGTTGTAGAGGCTCTTCACGCATTCCAGGCGGAAGGCGGGCTCGCCGGGGACGGCCAGCAGGTCCGTCAGGAACTCCCGCGCCTCGCGGTTTCGCGCGGCGTCGAAAAGGCCCCAGACCGCCGCGTTCCTGAGCGCGGGGTTCTCAGCGCGCCGCACCGTGGCCATGAGGAACTCGCGGGGGTCCCGCGAACTTCCGGCCGCGAACCAGAGCGCCTTGAGCGACATGACGCGCACCGCCAGGGGAGTTTCGGCCCAGAGCGACGCGTCCATGAGAACGCCCTGCACATTCCGGTCCTGCGAAGCGTAGGAAAGGGCCCTGGCGGCCTCCACCCGCACGTCCTCCGGCTCGCCGCCGTCGTTGAGCATCCAGATGGCCCGCTCCTGCAGGGTCCGGGAGCTTATCATGTAGCGCGCGCTCCTGAGCGCGGCCTTCCTGACCGCCGGATCGGGGTCCCTCATGAGGTCCAGCAGCTCCCTCTGGTTGAGGTCCTTCATCTCCGGCGCCGCCGCGGCGGCCGACAGTTCGGCCGAGACCGAGGCTATCCGCGCTTCGAAACCCTCTCCGCTCGCGGGACCGGCGAACGCCAGGCCCGCCAGCACCGCTATACAAGACTTTACCATACCCATTCTGATCCTCCTTGAACTTTCCGGCTCCGCGGCACCGCCGCGGCTATGAGGATATTCTAGCCGCCCCCGGAAGCCGCCGCATGAGGCGGCGGGCCCCGGCGCCGCCGTTTTTCAGCCTACGCGTTTTTCCCGCCCGGCCCACGACGCCGCGCGTTCCCCGCGGCGCGAGATTGGTGACGTCCGGCATCACCCCGCTTGTTTCGGACCCGCCCTACTTGTAGAATATCACCGCAAGAGGTGCTCTATGACTACCCCCTTCTCCCAGACTTTGGTCAAGCTCAGAAAAGAGGCCGGTTTCGGGACCGCCTACTCGTTCTTCCACGACAACGGCGGCGCGCCCGCCCTCAAGATCTCCTACCGCAATTACCTGCACATGGAACAGGGGAAACTGCTGCCGGTGTTCTCGCGCCTGCGGCTGCTGCTCTACCCGCTGCGGCTGGTGCACAGGAGCTCGGAAGCCGCCGGACTGGTGCTGGCCTGGCTGAGGACCATGGCCGGCGACGACGCCTTCGGGGAACTGATCTCTCCGCTGCTGGCGCCGAAGAAGGACGTCATCGGCGTCTCCCCCATGCACAAGGCCGCCAAGAAGGCCCTCGACTCGCGCAAGTACTACCTCAACGCCGGGCAGACCAGGGCCATAGCCGCGGACGACGACACCTACCTCTGCTATGTGGCCCTGTCCAACGACACCGGCGCCTGGAAGGTCCGCGAGCTGGCCGACGCGCTGAAAATACCGGAAGCGCGGGCGGCGAAAGCGCTGGCCGCGCTGAAGCGGGAAAAGGTGGTCAGGGAAACGCGCAAAGGCGTGTTCCGCTGCCCTTTCGCGGGCATGATGATAGAGTTCCCGCACCTGGCCACGCTGCCCCGCGACATGCACCGCAGGATGGACGAACTGGAGGACCGCCTGGAGCGTTCCGGCCGGCCCGTCTGGCTGCGCAGCGGGATAATCCGGGCCGACGCGGGCGCTTTCCGGGATTTCCTGCCCGTGATGGGGCTCAACATCTCCACGGCGCAGACCTACGCCGTCACGGAGAAAAGCGCCGACTCCGCCCTCTTCTTCATAGGCGGGCGGGTCACCAAAATAAGGGATTTCTGAAGGCGTGTCTCACCGTGGCGGCCGTCTGACCACCGCCGGCTCCTCCGCCGGCTTCCTCGGATAATTGTAAACGGCGACCTCGTCTATCTCCCCGCGGAAGGCCTGGTTCCTCTTGTACCAGGTGCCCAGGCGGAACAGCCGCAGCGAGAACGGCGGGGGGAGGACCTCGACGGCCCTGTCCGCCGGCTCGCCGTCGAGGTAAAGAGAAAGTTCCTCGGCCGCGGCGTCGTAGACCAGGACGGCGTGCCTCCACTCCCCCGGGGCTATGATCCCCGGCCGGGAAAGCACCCTGGAGATGTCGCTGTCCTCGGCGCCCGGCGGGTAATAAAGGGCCGAACCTTCCAGCGCCCAGGGCTTATGCAGCGGGCAGCCCGGCGCCGTTATGGACAGCGAACCGTTTATTCCGAGGGACGCCACTGTCTCCCAGCCGGATCCGCCTTTGTAAGGGTTCTTCCAGTCCGTCCTCCGGAAGCGGAGTTCCAGCGTGTACCCGCGGGAAAAGGAGACCGCGGTGCTGTAGTGGAAGTCCAGCCAGTCTTCCGTACCGTCCACGTAAAGGGCCTGCCCGCTGTAGCCTGGGACCAGCTTCACGCCGTCGCCGTGCCTCTCCGCCTTTAGCCGGTACGGCCCCTCGTCGTCGAAGCCCGAATCGAAAGAGAGTTTTATGAACGGCGGCTCCTGCGCCGCGCCCGCGCCCGGCGCCGACAGCCAGAGCGCCGCTGTTAAAAGAATCCTCATTTCTCCCCCTTCACTATGTTTATCCCGACCAGGCCTATGACCCCGCGGCCGCCGCGGCCGCGCGCGACGACCAGCCGCTCGCCGGGCTCGGCGGAAGCGGCGATCTTGAGCAGGAACCGCGGGAGCCCGCCCCGCGACGGTTCCGGCAGACGGCTGAAGGAATAATCGGGCTCGCTGCCGTACGCCTCCACGGAGACCAGCGCTGCGCCGGCCTCGGGGAAGGTCAGCACGGCCTCGCCGCCGGGCCGCAGCGCGGCGAGGATCGCGCCCTTTTCCGTCTCGGCGCGGTTAAGCTTGAAAGCCGGCC
Source organism: uncultured Elusimicrobiaceae bacterium (assembly GCA_964415175.1). Lineage (GTDB taxonomy): Bacteria > Elusimicrobiota > Elusimicrobia > Elusimicrobiales > UBA9959 > UBA2231. The sequence goes on along the minus strand of CAYPYG010000012.1, from coordinate 5,608 downwards.
CGTTGTCCACCGCGCGAAACCCTATCCCGCCGGTCTTCGCTACGGAAGGGAAGCGGAAAAGGGCCGCCCGCTCCGGCTCCGCCTCGCTCACGCCGTCGGAGACGTACCAGCCCGTCCCTATCCCGGAACGCGCTTTGGGCAGCAGGTCGGCCGAGACTTCCGCCGCTTTGGCGGCCAGCCTGTAATCGCCGGGAGCGGGCACGGCTATGGAGAAGCGGCCCATATGATCCGATCTCGCCGAAAAAGTCCTGCCGTTGCGCGAGTTCACCGCGAAAACGAAGGCCACCGGGTACTCGTGCTTCGTGGTCAGCGCGCCGGAGAGGATATAAGGCGGTTCCGCGCCGGGAGCCCAGCGCGCGCGCAGGTCGGCGCGGTCCTGTTCCGAGAGAACGGCCCCGCCAAGCCGCGGGCCGCTGTACATAATGGAGGCCGGCGAGGCGGAATGAGGCAGCCCGAGCGTATGGCCTATCTCGTGGGCGAGCACCTCCAGGGAAGCGGCCTGCCTTGAACCTGAAACGAAGAAAAAACCGCGCTTATAGCCGCCGGGGATCTTACCGTTGAAATTCCCGTGGGCCAGCTCGCCGTGGAAGTTCCTCCCGCCGTAGAGCACGGCGTGGACGCAGCCGTCGTAGGGTATCTTCCCCGTGCCGGCGTAGGAGGGGGCGGAGAACCCGGCGTCTGTCAGCGCGAGCGAGCCGCCCGAGGCCTCCTCCCAGAGCCGGAAAGCGGCGCGCAGCCGCGCCAGCATCTCCGGCGAGGTCGGCACACCTTCCTTTCCCGCCGGGTCCCACATCAGCGAGGTCGCCTTATAACAGACGGAAGCCGGAGCGGGGCCCGCGGCCGCCGCCGCGCCGCTTGCGGCGAAATGAACCGCCGCGGCCGTCACGCCCAGCAGGCAGGCGCTCACAAGTAAGGTCTCTTTTTCAGCCATTCGTCCTCTCCGGACCGCGCGACAGGCGGCGCAGTACGTTCGCCGGCAGCGTCACCACCGCCCAGAGCAGTGAAAGCACGCCTCCGACCGCCAGCCCCAGAAGACGGAACGGCAGCAGTATGAGCCAGACGAACGGATAAAGCAGCAGCGCCAGCAGGGCCAGCGGCCAGCACAGTACCAGCAGTATAAGCCAGAGCAGGAAAGTGAGCATGGGGCAATTCTACAAAACCCCGTCAATTGTTAGAATATGCGGATGACCCCCAAGAAATTCCCCGCCGACGGGGAGAAAGAGTACGCGGACCGCGCCTTCGAGGGCCTGGACCTCAAAGGCGCCCGCATGGAGTCGAAAACCTTCGTCGCCTGCTCTTTCCGCAACTGCGATCTCACCGGGGCGGTCCTGCGCTTCTGCAGGTTCCGCGACTGCCGCTTCGAGAGCTGCAATCTCAGCCTGCTGAAAATGCCCGCCACTTCGTTCCAGGGCACGGCCTTCAAAAGCTGCAAGCTCGCCGGCTGCAACTGGACCGAGGCCGACTGGCCGAAGATAAACATCTCCGGCCCGCTGACCTTCCTGGACTGCGTGCTGACCGACTGCGTCTTCATGGGACTGCCGCTGGCGGGCGCAACCATAAAGAACTGCCTGGCAAAAGAAGCGGATCTCCGGGATGCGGGCCTCAAAGGCGCCGACTTCTCCGGCACGGACCTGGCCGGCGCGCTCTTCAACGACACCGACCTCTCCGGGGCCGACCTCTCCGCGGCCCGCAACTACGCGATAAACCCCTCGTCCAACAGGCTCAAAGGGGCGAAGTTCTCCCTGCCCGAGGCAATGTCCCTGCTCTACAGCATGGACATAAAAATAGTCTGAACCGGGCCCCGGCCCGCGCCGCTTCCCCATACCCTCACGGCCCCGGCGCGGCCTGGGCCTTATGGCCTTGAAGCCCGGCCGCGGTGAAGCTAACCTATATATATGATGATACGTTCCGCCGGAATAGCGATGGCCGCGCTCGCCTGCCTGCTGGCCGGCTCCGCCGCGGCCGAACCGTCCCCGGAAACGAGCGCCAGGATAGCCGAGCTCCAGAAGTCGCTCGAATCCCGCTCCGCCCGGTGGACCGCCGGCGAAACCTCCGTATCCCATCTCACCGAGGACCAGTGGGCCTCGCTTACGGGACTCGACGAGAATCCCCCGTCCGGACCGCTGGCTCCCGAACCTCCCGAGACGCGCCTGCGCGCGTCCCTCGACTGGCGCGACAACGGCGGCGATTTCGTCACGGCCCCGAAACAGCAGGGCGGCTGCGGCTCCTGCTGGTCCTTCGCCATGACCGGCGCGCTGGAATCCTATGTCATGCGCAAGCGCGGCGAACCGGGCGCGGCCATCGACCTTTCCGAACAGGTCTATATCTCCTGCAGCAGCGTGGGCAGCTGCAAGGGCGGGGTCCTCTTCCCCCTCTTCCTGGTGCGCAAAGGCCTGCCGGCGGAATCGGCCTACCCCTACGCCGAGGCGAACGGCTCCTGTTCCAACGCCGCCTCCGGCTGGGAGCGCGGCGCGCATAAGATCGGCGGCTGGGGCATGGTGCTCCCGACCGTGAACAAGATAAAGGCCGCGCTGGCCCATTACGGCCCGCTGCCCACTTCGATGATCATCTACGAGGATTTCCTGCACTACAAGGGCGGGATCTATTCCCGCGTCGGCGGCAAGCGCGTGGGCGCCCACGCCGTCCTGCTGGTCGGCTACAACGACGCCGAGGAATACTTCATCGTCAAGAACAGCTGGGGAACCGGCTGGGGAGAGGACGGCTTCTTCCGCATAGATTACTCCGAGATGCACTCGCGCGTCATCTTCGGCCTCACCACCGTAGCGTACTACTGAACCTCTTAAAAGAAAAACCGCCGGGGGATTTCCCCGGCGGCTTCCTGTCCCGGCGGACGCTTTACAGCGGCAGCACGGGCCGGCCGTACACCTCGTTGAGCACCTGCGCTATCGCGGCATAGACGGCGGACAGGCCGCAGAACACGCCCTCCCAGCCGGCCAGCGTCTTGGAACCGCCGGTGAAGTCCGCGTAGGCCAGCAGGAAGAACAGCACGGCCAGCGACAGGAACACCACCTGCAGCGCGCGGTTCAGGCGCAGCGTGCCGACGAACATGCAGGCCGTGAAAAGGCCCCAGACGGAGAGGTACCAGCCCATCGAGACCGCCGACGGCGCCTCCCCCAGGCCGAGCTTGGGCAGCGCCAGCAGCGCCACCAGGGACAGCCAGAAGAAACCGTAGAGCGTGAAGGCCGTGGTCCCGAAGGTGTTCTTCTTCTTCCACTCCATCGCGCCGGCCATCACCTGCGCCAGCCCGCCTATGAAGATGCCCATGCCCATTATCATCGTGTCCATGCCGAAAAGCCCCGCGTTGTGCAGGTTCAGCAGCACCGTCGTCATGCCGAAACCCAGCAGGCCCAGCGGCGCGGGATTGGCGGTGGTGTCGGCGATAGTCCTTACGTTCTCGTTCATGCGTTCTCCTTTGATGCGTAAAACGGCCATAGATTATATCCCAAATCGGGACCGGAACAAAGCCGCGGCAAAATAAGACCGCCGGGGAACTCCCCCGGCGGCCCTGCGGAAAGTCTTCCGGGACCTACCAGTCGTCGCCGCCGAAACCGCCGAGCCCGCCGAAACCGCCCGTGCGGCGGCCGTAGCCGTACATCCGCCGCGTGCGCTTCCAGGCGTCGAGGACCTCGCCGGGGCCCATCAGGAACAGGAAACCCAGAAAACCGGCGACGGCCATGCCGAGCATTATCTCCGTGCCGTGCGAACGCAGTGCCCGCTGCACGAAATTCTCCTCCGGCGTATCGTCTATATGCCCCCAGGCGTAAGAGTCGTAGGCCCCGGCCGGCAGCGGCGCGGCCGCGGGCAGCCAGCCCGCCAGGAAAAGCGAAAGGACCAGGCCGCGCATGGCTCAATGCTCCCAGCGGTCGACGGCGTCGGCCAGCGCCTCGGCCGCTCCCAGGTAGCGGGCGAACAGCCCCCCGGCGTCGGAGACCCGGCCGCCGGCCCGCAGAGCCTGGATCTCGGCGAAGGACGAGACATCGGCGCCGACGGCTTTGCCCAGTTCCTCCGCCGCCGCGAGCTTCGCGACGGGCGCGGAGCCGGAGCGCAGCCGCAGCGCGGCGCGGCACAACACCAGCACGCTGGGCAGCGAGGCCGTCATCGCGGCGCGCAGCGCCTTGTCCCCGCCGGCCGCCGACACACAGGCGTTCCTCAGCAGTATCAGCTTCCCTTTAAGCTCGCGCTCGAGCGCGGCCCGCAAATGCCCCGGTTCCACGGCCAGCCCCTCCAGCGGGTCGGGGCCGAAGAGCACCTTGCGCGCCGCCTTCATGTCGGAAAGCTCTATCGGGAAGGCGTCCGCCGAGGCCGCCAGCCGTTCGCGCGTGAAGAGCAGCGGAGGCGGATTGCCCTTCCTGAGCCAGCCGCGCGACGCCTCGCCTATCGCCCGCAGCGCGCCGATATGCGCCTCGCGCAGCACCAGCATCACGTTCACGTCGGAAACGCCCGGCACGGCGTCCCCCGCCGCCGCCGAACCATATACCACGAAGGACAGCAGGTTCTCCCCGCAGGCCTTTTTTATCTCTTCCAGGAAATCTTCGGTCTTCACGCGTTTCTCCTCTCCCCCTCCAGCCATTCTATCAAACAAAACCGCCGCGCTCACCGGACATAATGATGCAGTATCTCCGACACGAAGGTCTGGTAAGGGACGCCGAGACTGCGGGCCTTGCGCTTGAGACGCTCCAGGTCGCCGCTGTTGATGCGGATATGCAGCACCGCGTCCTTGCGGCGCTCCGCTATCGCCCGCGCCACGGCGCGCTCCTCCGCGGCCCCCGCCCGCGCATACTCCCCGCGCATCAACCCCCTCTCCACCGCCGCCTCGGACCTGGACAACCTTATCCTCTTCATAACCGTCACCCCTTCATGAACTTCCTGGTGTATTTCCGGCTCGGGAATAATGTCTTCAGGAATATGCCGCCCTCACGGTAAACGTACGGCACCACCCAGATATACCCTTCGTGCCTGAAAAGCAGGATCCTTTGGTTCCTGCGGCTACCGTGCTCCATGACAGCCACCAGCTCCGCCAACACTATCTCCTCGAACGAAACGCCCCGCTCCCTCTTGAGCCGCGCGCTCTTTCCCGGGTCCCAGCGCATCGCCCCTCCCCAATAGTGTAATACAGATGTATATACATTTCAAGGCCCAAAACCCTCTGGGCCCTATATAGCGTAGACAGCACCCCCGACAGCGTCGTGTCGCCCCCCAAAAACAAAACCGCCGGGGGGGCAATCTCCCGGCGGCCTATAACAGCACACAATTGTATCCGCAAATCAATCTCTTAATTTTAGCGAGCAGGATCGTCCTTTTTTACAACAGAGGACCCCATTGTCCCCCCGATCTGCTCGACATTTAAAAAATAACGGCTATGAGTTTTTCGCAGAGAGTCTTCCGAGCTTGCCTCCAGCAAGACCACTTCATAATCTTTGTGAGATTTACTCAATTCAATCTCCTCCGCAAGACGTGCCTCTCGTGCTATCTCTCTTTCAGCATCGGGATACGACTTCATATCCTCCAACTTGCCTTTAGAACGATTGTAAACAAATAAACTTCCACGGGCTTACGCCCGTGGTATTCCCCGCATTCCTAATTCAAG
>CAYPYG010000011.1:0-81279 GCA_964415175.1 uncultured Elusimicrobiaceae bacterium | reverse complement strand
ATGCCGTCTATCCGGAAACGGGGAATTGCTCTTTTGAGGTGGTCGTATGGGCCCTTGACAGGCTGAATTTTTGGGAACGTAAACGTATCCAATTCGTGGTGGACAGGACCCCGCCTGAAATAGACATTACCACTTCCCCCGGCATGATGTTCATCTCCAGCCCGGCCATTTCCGGAACGGCCGCGGACCCGGCGGAGATCCAGTCCATCTCTCTCAAGATCGCTCAGCTCGACCGGTGGGGTACGACCACTTACTGGAACGGTGCGAACTGGGCAGCGGATGCCGGTGCGACGATTGTCTTGGAGCTCCCTTCGGGTACCACTTCCCTGGCCTGGGCTTACGAGGGGCTGACGGATAGGAATATTATCTCCGGGAGCCATTATACGCTTACGGTCTATGCCGTCGATAAATTCGGTCACACAGGGACCGTGGAACAGAAATTCGACTACAATGTCTGCGTTGCCTCGCCCGCGTTCGCGGCCTATGACCCGCCGGACAAGTTCGAGACCGGGTCGATAGTATTCAGAAAATTACAAAATTCGCCTCTGCCCCGCAGTATTGAAGAATGGGGCCACAACGGGATCTATGTCGTAAGCGACTCCGATTACCAGAAAGGCCAGAGCACGGCGGCCTTTGTGGCGAGTTTGCAGAGAAATGGGGGCAAACTATTGCCGGTTTCAGATTCGGACCATTTCCATTATATAGTCCATGCCGACGGCGAATATGTTAGAGGAGTTTCGGCCGCGGAGTTTATCAAAGGCGACCCGAACAACTATTGGGGGGCAAGGACGCCAAAGAGCGGGTCCTTGTCGGCCGACCTAAACGACCGTGTCGCCTATCAAGCCGCTCTGCTGCTCGGGAAGGAATATGTATACGGTATCCTTCCTGTAGATCTCTGGCAATATGACCCTGGGGAGACTCTCCCCAAACGGTTCCGTTGTGACGGTCTGGTCATACACGCCTATAAACAAGCGGGCGTTCCCCTTGTGCCATCGGAAGAGGAAGATGCACGATTTCAGACCCCGATTAAATTACTGCGTGAGAAAACTGTTCCTCTTGACGTGAGCTGGCCCAAGCTCAGCGCTCTGTCGGTAAATGACCTCGGGGACCGGTTCCGGATATCAGCCGTCGCCAACGACGCTGAGTCCGGCATAGACCGCATCGAATATTATCTCTATTCATCCACCGCAACAGACATTTCTCTACTCGCGGTGGACGACGCGGATACGCTCGGTTCCCAGGCGCGCACGCTGGAATGCAATTGCAATCCGGACAAAAATCTCGTTGCACGCGTCTTCGACCGAGCCGGCAACTGGCGGGAATTCGATGCGCAGCGCCAAACTCTGGCGGATTCTTCCCAGGCGCGCGCCTATTCCGTTCCGCAGCCGGCGCCGCCGCCGCATTCCCCCGCGCCGATCATCAAGCCGCGGAAAGACAGAGAATTGTTTTTAAATATCCAGAGTGACGCTTTCGGACCGGCGGACTTGGTCGCCACGTATGCTATAGATAAACCTTTCAGTACCTGGCCGCATGAAGAAAGCGTCGTACTTCCCCCGGGTATCGGCCTGGCCCATTTTTATGCTTCCCCGGGAACACATACGGCTTATGTCGCCGTCATGGACAAGTGGATGACGATGACGACTGGGGAAGTGGAGTTTAAAATTCCGGGGTCGCAGCCTCTGACCGGCGCTAATGTCTCGGTACCAGTCGGGGATATTTCCCTGCGACTCGCTGATGTCACCCGCGCCGCCAGTTTCCACGCCAATCCGACTTCTGTCGACCTGCCGGATGGATATACCCAGCTCCCCACCCCATTGGCTTACGATGTTCACATCGACGCCGACTATACCGGCGGCTTCACGATAGCCATAAAGTACGCGGCCGCGGGGGTCCAACCTTGGCAGGAGCCGTATCTCAGGCTGCTGCACAACGGACAGGACATCACGCAGGGGGTGGACCGGGTCAATAAGGTGGTATTCGGCTACTCGACGACCGCCTCGCCTTTCGCGGTGGCGATAGGCGGACAGGCCACTCCGGACGTTGAGGCGCCGGACCTTTGGCCGCCGTTCACGACGCTGGAACCGATCGAGGATGTGTATATCGACGGGCAGGGCGGCAATTTTATCTCCACGGGGACCACGATAGGCCTGCTGGCCGAGGACGACCGGGGCGGGATGGTCGATACCTATTATACTCCCGACCTGACCGAAGCCCTCTTCGAGACCGGCCTGGTCCCGGCCAGCCTGGGGCAATTCATGACTTATTCCCCCGGCATCACATTGCCGGAAGGCGTCCGGCGGCTCGGCTACGGCTCCGCGGACGCGGCGGGCAACTATGAACTGCTCAAAGAGGCCACTTTCTACGTCGACGGTACGCCGCCGGTAACGCGTTTAACCGTAGACGGGATGGAGTATCCCGCCGGGGCTGAAATATATGTGGTCGAAGGCGCCTCCATAGCGCTGGATGCCATGGACCCAGTCTCCAACGGCGTGGCCTCCGGCGTCGAAGAGATCGCCTGGCTGGCGGACATAGACCCCGAAAGCTGCCCGGAAGATGACGGGGAGGGGGATGATGAGGGTCCTCCCGGCACCTGCGGGAACTCCAGATACGCCGGTCCTTTCACCCTGGCCGAAGGCAGCCATACCGTTCACTATTTCAGCTCGGACCATGTCGGTAACGCGGAAATGCGTTCCGTTCGCATTTATGTCGACGGCACTCCGCCGGAGGTCTGGTTGCATGCCGCGGGTTCCACGGTGCCCGACGGCGGCGAGGCCTATTTGATCGAGGGGGACTCCATAACTTTGGAAGCGCTCGACCCTATTTCCAACGGCGTGGCCTCGGGTCTTAACGAGGCGGAATACCTGATAGACGTCACCTTCGACAGCTGCCCGCCAGAGGAGGAGGACGGCGGTGAGGAAGGCGAAGGCGGTGAAGGCGACGGCGAAGAAGGGGAGGGCGAGGACGAAGAAGATGACGGCCCGCGCGGCACCTGCGGCAATTCGGGCTATGAAGGCCCGTTCACGCTGACGCCCGGCACGCATACCGTCTATTACCTGGCCCATGACATGGTGATGAACGCCTCGGCGGTTAGGACTGCCTACTTCACGGTCACGCCTTCGTCGGGCGAGGCGGCGGCTTCCATCACGCCCTCTTCCGGTCCGATAGGCCTGCCGTTCACAATAACGGGCGAAGGCTTCGGTACTTACTCTGCGGGCACTACGCTGGCGCTGATAGGCGGGGCCACCGCGCCGCTGACTTTGTGGACGGATACGCAGATAAAGGGCACGGTGCCGGGTTCGCTGGCGGCGGGGGAATACCCGGTCGTCGTGATGCGCGGGAGCGAAGTGCTGGCCGAGACATCTTCGTTCACCGTCGTCGTGCCGGCCCTGGCCGATATAACGCCCTCTTCCGGTCCGATAGGCCTGCCTTTCGCGCTGAACGGTACCGGCTTCGGCAATTACGTGGCCAACTATACCCGTGTACTTATCGGAGGAACTACCTGCCCGCTTACCCTGTGGACCGATACGCAGATCAAGGGGACGATACCCGGCACCATAGCGCCCGGTATGCATGAAGTGCTGGTCGAGCGCGCGCTCAACGGCGGGCTGGTCCGGTCGGCGACTGTCATGTTCGACCTGCGGAACATGGAGGCGGACTGGATAGCGCCTTCCTCCGGGCCGATAGGTATGCCGTTTACCATAGTGGGCTCTGGTTTCGGCAACTATGTCGCTAATTACACCACGGTCCTCATGGGCGGAGCCACCTGTCCGCTTACCCTGTGGACCGACGGCCAGATAAAAGGGACGGTGCCCGGCGGGCTGGCGACGGGGCAGTACCCGGTGCTGGTGGAGCGTCGGACGGCCGACGGGGGCGTGATGCACAGCCCGGAGATGTCCTTCACCGTGCTGGCGGTGGACACGGCCAGCATGACGCCGGTGGCGGGACCCATAGGTATTCCTTTTACTATCTATGGCGCCGGCTTCGGCAATTATTCAGCCGGTTGGACGCGGGTGCTTATCGGCGGGACCACGGCACCGCTCACCTTGTGGAGCGACACGCAGATAAAGGGCACTGTGCCGGGCGTTCTGGCCGCGGGCCCGCACGAGGTCATAGTCGAGCGCGAGCTAAACGGCGGATTAATACGCTCTTCGGCGCTGAACTTCGACGTGGTCACACCGTCGGCGCAGCTCATAACCCCGTCCTCGGGGCCCATAGGCCTGCCATTCGTGCTGGACGGTACCGGGTTCGGTAATTACGTGGCCAATTACACGCGTGTGCTAATAGGCGGGACTACCTGCCCGCTAACGCTGTGGACTGACACGCAGATCAAGGGCACGGTACCCGGCACAATAGCGTCCGGCGCGCATGAAGTGATAGTGCAGCGCCAGCTCAGTGGCGGGCTGGCGGTTTCGCAGCCGCTGGCTTTCACGCTGACCGTGCCGGCCCTGTCGGCTATAACGCCGTCTTCGGGGCCTATCGGTCTGCCGTTCACGCTGACGGGCTCCGGGTTCGGCAACTATGTGGCCAATAACGCGAAGGTGTTTATAGGCGGGACCACGGCACCGCTTACACTGTGGACGGACGCGCAAATAAAGGGCACGGTACCCGGCACAATAGAGCCCGGCACGCATGAAGTGCTGGTAGAGCGCGCCTTTAATGGCGGCGTCGCGCATTCGCAGGCATTGTCCTTCGAACTGGCCGGCCCGGTACTGGAAACGATGTCGCCGTCGCCGGCGGCGGTGCTCGCGCCGTTCACGCTGACAGGGTACAACTTCGGCAATTACGCGGCGGGCAAGTCCGAGACGCTCATCGGCGGCGCCACGGCGCAGCTTACCCTCTGGACGAACACGCAGATAAAGGGCAAACTGCCGGCGCTGGGCGAAGGGGACTATCCCGTGCTGGTGCGGAGGAGCTTCAACGGCGGGGTGTCGCAGTCGGCGGCCTCAACCATGACGATAGTGGAGCCGTCGGTATCGAGCATGACGCCGGTATCCGGCCAGCCCGGCGGCGGTTTCAGCGTCTTCGGCGCTTTCTTCGGGCCTTATGACGCCGCCATAGCGCGGGTATTGATAGGCGGCCTGCCTTCCTCTTTAAGCCTGTGGAACGACGGCCGGATAAACGGCGTAGTTCCGGCCGAGCTGGGCGTGGGCACGCATACGGTGATAGTGTCGCGCGGCCAGTACCAGGCCGACCCGCTGGAGTTCTACGTGCCCGAAGGCGGGGGCTATAGTCCCTCTTCGTTCATATCCCCGCTGTCGCCGTCGGCGGCGTTCAGGCTGGGCGAGGTATACGTCTATCCCAATCCGGCCAAGGGCGGCGTTGCCCCCGTGTTCCACCTGGAGTTCGGCCTGGCCGACAAACTGGAGCTGAAAGTATACAGCGTGGCGGGCACGCTGGTGCATGAACGCACGCTTACGGGCCCGCCGCAGGTGACAAGCCCGGTCTACGCCTATGAATACGCCTGGGAAGGGCATATAGCGAGCGGGGTGTATTACTTCACCGTCGAGGCGGAACGCGCGGGCTCTAAACTCAAGTCCCGCGGCAAATTCGCGGTGGTGAGGTGATCGCCATGAAAAAGACCATATTGACCATAGCGATGCTCCTCCCGGCCGGCGGCGCTTATGCCGGTTCCAGCGGGGCGCAGTTCCTTAACATCGACGTGTCCGCCAGGGCGGTGGGCATGGGCTCGGCCTATACTGCGGCGTCCGACGGCGCGGGCTCGATAGGCTATAACCCGGCGGGCCTGCTGGGCGGCGGCGGCGTGGAGGCGGCCCTGAGCCATACGCGCTGGCTGATGGAATCGTCGCACGACTTCGCGGCCATGGCCTTCCCGCTCAAAGGGTTGCGCGCGGGCGTGGGTTACAGCCGCTTCGCCGCCGGCGAGATGACCGCTCGCGACGCGTCGGGGGCGGCGGTCGGGAGCTTTTCCAATACCGACCAGGCGGTATCGTTCAACCTGGCGGGGCGTATGAAAGGGCTGGGGCTGGGCGCTGGGGTTAAGTACATAACCAGTTCGCTGGGCGGCGAGAACGCCTCCACTTTCGCGGCCGACTTGGGCGTGACGGCGGGGCTGGGCCGCGTTACGGTGGGTCTGGCGGCGCGCAATATCGGGCCGGGGCTCAAGTACCTGGAGCAGTCGGACCCGCTGCCGCTGGCGGTATCGGCCGGCGCGCTGGCGCATATCATCCCCGGCTTCGGCCTGAGCGCGGATATCACGCGGCTGGCGCACGAAGACCGGACGGTGGTGAGCGTAGGCAGCGAGTATGCGCTGCTGCCCGCGCTGTCGCTGCGGGCGGGGTACCTGGCCGGGCGGACCACGGCGGAGGACGACAACCGGGGCTTTTCGGCCGGGGCGGGCGTGAACCTGGCGGGCGCCTCTCTGGACTACGCGCTGACGCCCTACGGTGAGCTGGGCAGCGCGCAGAGGATAACGCTGAGAAAACGCTTTTAGACTCCCGTCTGATCCGCCGTTCGAGTTATACCAGCGTATGGTTCAAACGGCGGACATCTTTTTAGTATCATACATACGATAGGCGGCCCGGAAAACTCCGAAGAGTTTCCCGGGCTTTATCTCCCGGACCTCCGGCGCGGCCGGCGGCCAAGACAAGGAGCCCCCGACATGGATTATTTCCTCAACGAACAGCAGATAATGGTGCGCGACCTCGCCCGCAGGATAGCCCGCGAGAAGATAGCCCCCGTCGCGGCACAGTACGACGAGAGCGAGGAATTCGCCTGGCCTATCATGAAGGTGCTGGCCGAGAGCGACCTGTTCGGCATCTATATCCCCGAGCAGTACGGCGGGCTCGGCGGCGGCATCCTGGACATGTGCGTGGTCACCGAGGAGCTCTCCCGCGCCTGCGGCGCCATAGCCCTGGGCTACGCCAGCAGCGCGCTGGGCGCCCTGCCGATCATGATCAGCGGCTCCGAGGAGCAGAAGAAGAAATACCTGCCCGAAATAGCCAGCGGCCGCAAGCTGGCAGCCTTCTGCCTCACCGAGGCCGGCGCCGGCTCCGACGCCACCGCCATACAGACCACGGCGCGCAAGGAGGGGGATTCATCCTCGCCCGGCGGGGGCAAGTACATACTCAACGGCACCAAGCAATGGATCACCAACGCCGGCGAGGCCGAGATCTACACCGTCATCGCGATGACCGACAAGAAGAAGGGCGTGCGCGGCGCCAGCGCCTTCATCGTCGAGAAGGGGACCAAGGGCATGGAGTTCGGCAAGAAGGAGAAGAAGATGGGCATACGCGCCTCGGCCACGCGCGAGGTCATCTTCACCGACTGCGAAGTGCCCGCCGCCAACCTGATCTCCCGCGAGGGCATGGGCTTCATAGCCGCGCTCAAGACGCTCGACACCTCCCGGCCCGGCGTGGCCGCCCAGGCTGTCGGCATGGCGCAGGGCGCCTTCGACCACGCGCTGAACTACGCCCGCACCCGCGTGCAGTTCGGCCAGCCGGTGACCGGTTTCCAGGCCGTGCAGCACATGATAGCCGACATGGGCACGCAGATAGAGGCCGCCCGCGCGCTGACCTACGCCGTCGCCCGCATGGTGGACTCGGGCGCCAAGTCCATCTCCCGCGAGTCGGCCATGGCCAAGCTTTTCGCCAGCGACATGGCGATGAAGGTCACCACCGACGCCGTGCAGCTCATGGGCGGTTACGGCTACATGCGCGACTACCCCGTCGAGAAGTTCATGCGCGACGCCAAGATCACGCAGATCTACGAGGGCACCAACCAGATCCAGCGCAACGTCATCGCCGCCAACCTGATAAAGGAGTCCCTGCAGAAGGATTGAGATGAACATCATAGTCTGCATCAAGCAGGTCCCCAACACCACCGACGTCAAGATAGACCCGGCGACCAATACGCTGGTGCGCGACGGCGTGGAGAGCGTCATCAACCCGTTCGACGCCTACGCCATAGAGGAGGCGGTGCGGCTTAAGGAAAAACTGGGCGGCAAGGTCACGGCCGTCACCATGGGCCCGCCGCAGGCCGAAAAGGCCCTGCGCGACGCCATCGCGCTGGGCTGCGACGAAGGGGTGCTGGTCAGCGACCGCAAGTTCGCCGGCTCCGACACCTGGGCCACCAGCTACACGCTCTCCGCCGCCATAGAGAAGATAGGCGACTATGGCGTCATCGTCTGCGGCAAGCAGGCCTCCGACGGCGACACCGCGCAGGTGGGCCCGGGCATCTCGGCCCACCTGGACATACCGCAGGTAACCTATGTGCGCAAGATCCGCGGGATAAACGAGAAAACCGCCGTGGTGGAGCGCATGACCGAAGAGGGTTTCGACGTGGTCGAGACCCCGCTGCCCTGCCTTTTCACCGTCGTCAAAGAGATAAACACGCCGCGCATGCCGTCCATAAAGGGGATGATGCGCGCCAAATCCGCGAAGATATCGAAGTGGACCGCCGCCGACATCGACGCCGAGCCCGCCGCGCTGGGCCTGGACGGTTCGCCGACCCGCGTGGTCAAGATCTTCACGCCCGAGCCGCGCAAGGGCGGCGAGATAATCTCCGGCTCCGCCGGCGACGTGGCCAAAGAGCTGGCCGAACTGCTCAAAGGGGAGGTCGTCTGATGGCCTCCATCAGGATACTGCTGGACAAATGCGTCGGCTGCTCGCTCTGCGTCAAAGCCTGCCCCTTCGGCGCCATCCACATGAGCGAAGGAAAGGCCGTCATCGACATGGGCAAGTGCACGCTCTGCGGCTCCTGCGTCGCCGCCTGCCGCTTCTCGGCCATAGAGCTGGAAAAGTCCGCCGGCCCGAAAAAGGACCTCTCCGCCTACAAGGACGTCTGGGTCTTCTGCGAGCAGAAGAAAGGCGTCGTGCAGTCCATCTCCTACGAACTGCTGGGCGAGGGCCGCAAGCTGGCCGATAAGCTGGGCGTGAAGCTTTGCGCGGTGCTGCTGGGAGAGGGTCTGGACGCCGTGGCGGAGTCGCTGGGCGAGCGCGGCGCGGACAAGGTCTATTATGTGGGCCACCCGGCGCTTAAAGCCTACCAGGACGACCCGTACTCCGAAGTCCTGTCTCGCCTCGTCGAAGAGTACAAACCCGAGGTGCTGCTCTGCGGCGCCACCACTATAGGCCGCAGCCTGATCTCGCGCGTCGCCATCAAGGCCGACGCCGGCCTGACGGCAGACTGCACTGCCCTCGATATCGACCCCAAGGAGCGGCTGCTGCTGCAGACCCGCCCCGCCTTCGGCGGGAATATAATGGCCACCATCACCGCCCCCAACCACAGGCCGCAGATGGCCACGGTGCGCCATAAGGTCATGAAAGAAGCCCCCGTCGAGAAAGGACGTAAGGCCGAGGTCGTGAAGAAAGATTACCCCGCGGAGGCCTACGCCTCGCGCACGAAACTGCTCGAGATGGTCGAGGAGCTCGGCGCCACGGTCAACCTCTCGGAAGCCGACATCATCGTGGCCGGCGGCCGCGGCATGGGCGGCAAAGAAGGCTTCGCCCTGCTCGAGGACCTGGCCAAGGTCCTGGGCGGCGCCGTGGGCGCCAGCCGCAGCGCCGTGGACGCGGACTGGATCTCCTACGCGCACCAGGTGGGCCAGACCGGCAAGACCGTCGTGCCCAAGATCTACTTCGCCTGCGGCATCTCGGGCCAGATACAGCACCTTATCGGGATGCAGTCGTCGAAGATCATCGTGGCCGTCAACAAGGACCCCGAAGCCCCCATCTTCAAGGTAGCCACCTACGGGATAGTGGGCGACGTGAACGAGGTCGTGCCGGCCATCACCCGCGAGTTCAAGCGGGTCCTCAACAAATAACAAGGAAGAACGAAAATGACCGGTGAGAAGACGCCGCTTAAGAGCCTGACCCAGTGGCAGGCCCTGGAGAAGCATTACGCCAAGATGAGCAAGGTCCACCTCAGGGATCTGTTCGCCAACGACCCCAAGCGGGGGGAGAACCTCTCTCTGGAGGCCGCCGGCATCTATTTCGACTATTCCAAGCACCGCGTCACCGTCGAGACCATAAAGCTGCTCTCGGCGCTGGCCCGGGCCTCCGGCCTGCGCGACTCCATCGAGGCCATGTTCAGCGGCGGCAAGATAAACGTCACCGAAGGCCGCGCGGTGCTGCATACGGCCCTGCGCGCACCGAAGGGCGCGGTCGTCGCCGTCGACGGCGAGAACGTCGTGCCGCAGGTGCATGAAGTGCTGGAGAAGATGGAATCCTTCGCGGCCAAGGTGCGCGGCGGCAAGTGGAAGGGCCATACCGGCAAAAAGATAAAGAACATCGTCAATATCGGCATCGGTGGCTCCGACCTGGGCCCCGTCATGGCCTACGAGGCGCTCAAGAACTATTCGCAGCGCGGCCTGACCTTCCGCTTCGTCTCCGACATAGACGGCACGGATTTCGCCGAGGCCGTCGTCGACCTCGACCCCGCCGAGACGCTCTTCATCGTGGCCTCCAAGACCTTCACCACGCAGGAGACCATGACCAACGCCGGGACCGCCCGCGACTGGGCGCTGGCCAGACTCAAGGACAAGGCGGCCATCGCGAAGCACTTCGTCGCGGTCTCGACCAACGCCGCGAAGGTCAAAGAGTTCGGCATCGATACGAAGAACATGTTCGGCTTCTGGGACTGGGTGGGCGGCCGCTATTCCATGTTCTCGGCCATAGGGTTGTCGACGATGATCGCGATAGGGCCGAAGCATTTCCGCGCGATGCTGGAAGGCGCGCGCGAGATGGACGAGCATTACCGGACCGAGCCTTTCGACCGCAATATGCCGGTGCTGATGGGGATGCTGGGCGTCTGGTACAACAATTTCTTCGGCGCGCAGAGCATAGCGGTGCTGCCCTATGAGCAGTACCTCAGGCGCTTCCCGGCCTACCTGCAGCAGCTGACCATGGAGAGCACCGGCAAGGGCGTCACGCTCGACGGCCATCCCGTCGACTACCAGACCGGTCAGATCTACTGGGGCGAGCCCGGCACCAACGGGCAGCACTCTTTCTACCAGCTCATACACCAGGGCACCAAACTCATCCCCTGCGACTTCATCGCCTTCTCAAAGCCCGTCCACAACCTGGGCCGCCACCACGACCTGCTGATGGCCAATGTCTTCGCGCAGGCCGAGGCGCTGGCCTTCGGCAAGACGGCCGAGGAGCTCAGGAAAGAGGGCGTTAAGGACTGGCTGATACCGCACAAGATCTTCGAGGGCAACCGCCCGTCCACGACGATGCTGCTCGACGAGCTGACGCCCGCCGCGTTGGGAAAGCTCGTGGCTCTCTACGAGCACTGCGTCTTCACGCAGGGCGCGATCTGGCAGGTGGGGCCTTTCGACCAGTGGGGGGTGGAACTGGGCAAGGTGCTGGCCGGCCGCATAGCGCCCGAGCTGGAGGCCAAGGCCGAACCCGACCTGGCCCACGACTCCTCCACCAACGCCCTCATCCGCCGCTACCGCGCCTCGAAGGGGTAATTAAGGAAAACTTTTCGGGGGCATGGCAGGGAGCCGGCACGCAAAACACGGGCTCTCGCGCATAGCGCTCGGCCCTCCTCACTCGGCCTCCGCGCTTACGATGCTCCGGCCTCCGTGAAGGTTTTGCCGCGCCGGCCCCCTGCCTCCCCCGGCTGTCTCCTTATCGGGGCCATCGGACAGCTTTGCTTAAGCGCCCGCCCCGTCAGCACCCGGAATAGTTCTCCGCATAAAATAAAAGAGCCCGGGGGGACCCGGGCTCTTTTGTTTGGGGACGGGGGGAGGTTTACGGCAGTTTGACGATGCCGGCCTTCTGGCGCACTTCCACGTCCTTCTGGGCGCGGTTAATGTAGAACTCGGCGCTGGCGCGCAGTTCCTTCCCGCTCATGGGCTTGCGGGCTATGCCCTGCTCGATGGCCTTCAGGCCCACGGCGACGGCCTCGTCGATGAAGACCTCGGGCTCGTCCATGTGCGGCAGCAGGTAATCCTCGCTCATCTTGCCCTTCTTGACCACGTAGCCGGCCAGCGCCTCGGCGGCGGCCACGCACATCTCGTCGGTGATGGTCTTGGCCTGCACGTCCAGCGCGCCGCGGAAGATGCCGGGGAAGCCCAGCGAGTTGTTGACCTGGTTGGGGAAGTCCGAGCGGCCGGTGCCCACCACCCGCGCGCCGGCCTCCTTGGCGTCCCAGGGCCACATCTCGGGTATCGGGTTGGCCGTCAGGAAGCAGATGGCGTCCTTGGCCATCGTAGCGACCCATTCCTTCTTTATCACGTCGGGGCCGGGGGTCGAGGCGGCGCTGAGCACGTCGGCGCCCTTGAGCGCGTCCGGCAGTTTGCCGGCCAGCTGCCCGCCGTTGGTGATCTGGCACATATGCCATTTCTCGCGGTGATTCTGCAGGTCCGTGCGGCCCTTGTGCAGCGTGCCCTTGGAATCCACGTAGATGAGGTTCTCGGGTTTCGCGCCGTAATGCATGTAGAGCGTGCCGATGCGGATATTGGCCGCGCCGGCGCCGAACAGCACTATCTTCACGTCCTTGATGTTCTTCTTTACGATCTTGAGCGCGTTGATCATGCCGGCGAGGCACACCGTGGCCGTGCCCTGCTGGTCGTCGTGCCAGACCGGGATCTTCATGGTGGCGCGCAGTTCGTCGAGGATGTCGAAACATTTGGGCTGGGAGATGTCCTCGAGGTTGATGCCGCCGAAGGAGGGGGCGAGGCACTGCACGATGCGCACGATCTCCTTGGGGTCCTTGGTGTCGAGGCAGATCGGGAAGGCGTCCACGCCGCCGAGATATTTGAACAGCAGGCCTTTGCCCTCCATGACCGGCAGGCCGGCCTCGGGGCCGATATCGCCCAGGCCCAGCACGCGGGTGCCGTCCGAGACCACGGCCACCATATTGCCTTTGTTGGTGTGCTCGTATACCTTCTCCGGGTTCTTGTGTATGTCCTTGCACACCGCGGCCACGCCGGGGGTGTACCAGATGGCGAAATCGTCTATGTTCCTGATGCAGGACTTGGGCGTGACCTCCACCTTGCCCTTGTAGAAGGGATGCAGCTTCATCGATTCTTCGGCGGGCTTGTTGGCCTTGGCCAGCAGCTCTTCCTTGGTAAGTTTTTTGGTTTCGTTAGCCATGTATGACCCCTTTAAGGCTGTTCTTGGGAGACCCGTCACGGAATTCTAATAAATAGGGCCGCGGTAAGCAATAGCGGCGGCCGGAGGGCGGCCGGGGGGGGGCGTGAAACGTGAAATTGTCAGCGAACCGGCCATTTTGCTATACTTTCCCCGTTCCACCCGAAGGCGACTTCCCGTCAGTACGGGGAAGCCGCCCCCGGTGGTGAAACCTGCCCGCCATTACGGATTTAGTGGCACCGTAGCTCAGGGGTTAGAGCGGGCGTTTCATAAGCGCTAGGTCAGTGGTTCGATTCCACTCGGTGCCACGATATTATTTTCCCCGCTCGCCGTCCAGTGCCCGCGCCAGGCAGTACCGGGCCGCACGGACCAGAGCGGGGAATTTTTCGGGGGGAGAGATGTCCGACGTTTACCTGTCAAAAGACGGCTACGAGAAACTGCGCGGGGAGATAGCTCGTCTCAACGCCGAAAAGAACGAGCTTTCCAGGGAAATAGGCGAGACCCGCGAGCAGGGCGACCTCAAGGAGAACGCCGGCTACATCTACGCCAAGGAGAAGCAGGCCCTGGTGCTGCAGCGCATAGCCGAGCTCGAGGCCAGGCTGCGCAAGGCCAGGATCACCGACGACCTCGCCGTCAACAAGGACGAGGTACGCATAGGCGCCACCGTAAAGGTGCGCGACGAGAAGTCGGGCGCGGAGAAGAGCTACACCCTGGCGGGCGCCGACGAGGCAGACCCGGCCTCGGGCAAGATCTCGGTCGCCTCGCCGCTGGCGCAGGGCTTCCTCGGCTCCAAGGCGGGGGACAAGCTCAGGGTCCGCCTGCCGTCCGGCGAGAAGGAATTCACCGTCCTCGCGGTCGAGTACAAGTGAACCGCTTTTAGTATAAT
Source organism: uncultured Elusimicrobiaceae bacterium (assembly GCA_964415175.1). Classification (GTDB taxonomy): domain Bacteria; phylum Elusimicrobiota; class Elusimicrobia; order Elusimicrobiales; family UBA9959; genus UBA2231. The sequence goes on along the minus strand of CAYPYG010000011.1, from coordinate 67,335 downwards.
TTAAAAAGTACGGACGGGGATAAGGGCGGGTTATCGGAGGATACAATGGCATTCTGGGGACAGAACAAGGATTCCGAAGGACAGCAGCAGCCGGCGGCCCAGCGGCCCGGCGCCGCGCCCTCCGGCACCCTGGAAGAGGGCTATAACGACCTCGTAAAATCGAAAGGGCGGGCCCCCGGCATAGACCTGGCCATCAAGCTCAGCGACCTGATACTGGAGCACGCGGTGGCCGAGCGCTCCAGCGACGTGCATATCGAGACGCAGGCGGCGAACCTGCGCGTCCGATTCCGCGTGGACGGCATACTGCAGGACATGCTCAGCGCCCCCAAGAACGCCGACATCCCGCTGACCCAGCGCATCCGCGTGCTCGCCGGCTTCGACCCGGAGCCGCCGGCCTCCTTCCGCACCGAGGAGGGCCGCTTCCAGAAGATAATCGCCGGACGGCCCATACAGGTCCGCGTCTCCTCCTTCCCCACGGTCAACGGCGAGAAGCTGGTGCTGCGCATACTGGACCGCCAGCAGCTGGGCCTGGACCTGGAACAGACCGGCATGGACCAGGAGTCGCTGACGATCATAAAGAAGCTCATCCGCAACCCCTACGGCATCTTCTTCATCACCGGCTCCACCGGCTCCGGCAAGACGACCTCCCTCTACGCGATGCTCAAGAACATCAACACGCCGATGATAAACATCATCACGCTGGAGGACCCCGTCGAGTACCGCCTCGAGGGGATCAACCAGGCGCAGATCAACAACAAGAGCGGCTTCACCTGGGCCGAGGGCCTGCGCACGGTACTGCGCCAGGACCCGGACGTGATCATGGTCGGCGAGATACGCGACTACGAGACGGCGGAGATAAGCCTGCGCTCGGCGCTGACGGGCCACCTGCTCTTCACGACCATCCACACGATAAACGCCCCCAGCATCATCGAACGCCTCTTCGAGATGGGCGTGCCGCCGTTCCTGATCGCCTCCTCCATGCTGGGCGCGATGAGCCAGCGCCTGGTCCGCAAGGTCTGCCCCCAGTGCGCGCAGAAGGCCGCCCCGCCGTCGGAGGCCGTCGTCAACGAGTTCGTCAAGAACATGGACGAGCACGAGGGGAAGATAGTGAAGGAGCTCATACTCCGCCCGGACGCCGACTACAAAGTGGAGAAAGGCTGCCCGCACTGCCGCAATACCGGCTACCTGGGCCGCACCGGCATCTTCGAGCTCATGCTGATGAGCGAGGAGGTGCGCAAGCAGGTGCTCGACCACGCGCCGACGGACCTGATCAAGCGCACGGCCCTCCAGTCGGGCAAGATGCGCACGCTGCTGATGGACGGCATAACCAAGGCCAGGGCCGGCGTGACCACGCTCTCGGAAGTCATACGCGTCACCGCCACGATGGTGTGAACCCCGGCGCCCCGTTTCTCGCGCGACGGAACCCATGAGAACGATAGTGATGAAGTTCGGGGGGACCTCCCTGGCCGACTCGGGGAAGCTGCGCTTCGCGGCCGGGCGGATAAAGGCGGCCCGGAGAAAGGGCCTCGCGGTGGCCGCCGTGGTCTCGGCGCCGGGCGAGACCACGGACGAACTGCTGGCCCTGGCCGGGCGGGTCTCGCCGCGGCCGCCGGCCCGCGAGACCGACGCCCTCCTCTCCTGCGGCGAGCTCATCAGCGCGTCGCTGCTGACCATGGCCCTCGACGCCCTCGGCGTGCCGGCCGTCTCCCTGACCGGGGCCCAGGCCGGCTTCCTCACGGATACCTCTTTCGGCGCCGCGGGAATAAAAGAACTGTCCCCGGCCCGGGTGAGGAAAGAACTGCGCGCCGGCAGGGTAGCGGTGGTATGCGGCTTCCAGGGAGCCGACGGCAAGGGGGACCTGACCACGCTGGGCCGCGGCGGCTCGGACCTTACCGCGGTGGAGCTGGCCCACGCCCTGAAAGCCGGATGCTGCGAACTGCTCACCGACGTGAAAGGGGTGTATTCCGCCAACCCTTCGCTGGTCCCCGGGGCGCGCAAGGTCCCGGCCATGACCTACGGCGAACTCGAGACGCTGGCGCTTTTCGGCACCGAGGTGCGCCAGCTGCGCGCGCTGCGCCGCGCCGCGGCGCTGGGCGTCAGGCTCCATCTGCGCTCGGCTTTCCACCCCGGCGAAGGCACGCTCATCTCCTCCCGCGCCCCCGGGCGCAGGGCTTTCCTTTCCCTGCACGAGGGGCCGGCCGGCGCGGAGGCAGCCGTCATCGGCGGTCCGGAGCCGGCGGCGCTGGCGGAGGCCGGCCGCCGGGCCGGCGCCGCGGCCTTCCGCAGGGAAAAAGGGGCCGTTCTTTTCAGCCCCGGCGGAAGCGGCGCCGCCGACCTGCTCAGGAAGCTCCACGCGGAACTGTCGGCCGCGGGTTTCATGACCTGGAACTCCCGCGATTGACACCGGGACCTAAATCTATTAAATTTATCGTATGAGAGGCGCGGCAAGGACCCTGTTCGGATTTTTCTGGGCCGTTTCCACCGCCTTCCTGGCCTACCTCGCTTATATCGTCATACAGGCCGAGCACGACCCGACGGTGATCTGGGGCTGGCTGACGCTCTGCGGTCTCACCTTCCTCGGGGCCACCCTGCTCGCCTCGACGGCCTTCCTAGCGGCCCCGCCGCGGAGAGAATAAATGCAGCCCGCGCCGCTGCTGATACGCGGCGGTTCCGTCCTGCGCGGCGGCTCGGCCGCCCGAGCCGACATACTCTGCCGCGGCGGCAGGATAGCCGCGATCGGCCTCCGGCTGAAAGCGCCGGAGGGCGCGCGGGTCCTGGAGGCGGCGGGCCTCCTGGTGCTGCCCGGCGCGATCGACGCCCATGTCCACTACCGCCTTAAACTGGGCCCCCGCAGCTGGAACGACGATACTTTCTCCACAGGCTCCGCCGCGGCCCTCCTGGGCGGCGTCACTACCGTCATAGATTATACGGGCCAGGGCCGCGGGGTCCCGCTGCGCAAGGGACTCGACGACCGGCTGGCCGAGGCGGAAGGACGCATACACTGCGATTACGCCTTCCATTGCGTGGTGCCGTCATGGAGCGCCCTCAGGGACCCGGCCGGACAGATCGCGCGGCTGGTGAAGGACGGGGCCCCGACCTTCAAGTTCTTCTCCGCCTACGCCTCCCGCGGCCTTATGGCGGAGGGAGGGGAACTGCGCGAGGCCCTGGAGGCCTCCCGCCGCACCGGAGCGCTTATCTGTCTGCACGCGGAGAACGGCCCCGCCATAGACCTGCTCTCGGCCAAGCCGCCGCGCGCGCCCGGGGCCCATGCCCTGGCCCTTACCAGGCCTCCGGCCACGGAATGGTCGGCCGCCGCGGCCGCGGCCGGCTGGGCCGCCCGGACGGGCGGGGAACTCTACCTGGTGCACGTCTCCCACGCTTTCACCGCCGCGATAGCGGCGCGCGCCCGCAAGGACGGGGCCAGGATATACGTCGAGACCTGCCCCCAGTACATGGCGCTCGACGAGAGCGCGCTGAAACGGCGCGACGGGCACCTGTATTCGTGCTGTCCCCCGCTGCGGGACAAAAAGTCGGCCGCCGGGCTGTGGAAGGCCGCCGCCGGGGGAGCAGTGGACGTCGTAGCGACCGACAGCTGCGCTTTCACCAGGGCCCGCAAGGACGCCTGGGGCGGGGACCTGCGGAAACTGCCAATGGGACTGCCCGGCACGGCCACCCTGCTGCCGCTGGTCTATACCCTGGGCGTAAAAGCGGGGAAGTTGTCGCTGGCCCGCATGGCGGAGCTTTTATGCGAAAATCCCGCCAGGATAGCCGGGCTCTACCCGCGCAAAGGCGTCATCCGCCCGGGTTCCGACGCCGACTTCGCCCTCATAGCGCCGGAACACCGCCGGACCGTCGACTGGCGGGACCTCGGCCACGCTTCGGACTATTCGCCCTACCAGGGCATGAAGTTATACGGTTTCCCGCGGCACACGGTGCTGCGCGGCAGGGTCGTCATGTCGGAGGGGGAACTCGCCGCGCCGGCCCGGCCGGGCGGCGAATACGTCGGACGGCACAGGGGCTGAGTTCAGGCCGCGGCGCGACGGCGGCGGCCGAAATAGGAACGGGCGGCCGCTATGTCGCGGCCGATGGCGCGCACCAGTTCCTCTTTGGAAGGGAAACGCTCCTCGGCGCGCAGCCTCTTCAGGAATTCCACTTCCGCGGTCTCGCCGTATATCTGGCCCGAGAAATCGAGTATATGCGCTTCCAGCAGCATCCTGCCGCCCAGGGTGTTCACCGTAGGCCGGCGCCCTGAATTAGCCACGCAGGGGAACTCCCGGCCTTCCAGGCGGCAGAGGGCCGCGAAGATGCCGGGGGGGAGGATCTTGAGCGGATCGGCCCCGATATTGGCCGTCGGGTACCCCAGCTTCGCGCCCAGTCCCGCGCCGCGTATTACCGGGCCCGACACCCTGTAGTTGCGCCCCATGCAGGCGGCGGCCGCCGTCACGCGCCCCTCCCAGAGCAGCTCCCTGACCAGCGTGGAGGAGATCTTCCTGCCTCCGCGCGAAACGAAGGGCACGGAGCGGAACAGCACTCCCTCGCGGCGGCAGGCCGCGCGCAGGAAGGCCGCGCCGCCGGAGCGGCCGCGGCCGAAGGCGAAGTCGGCGCCCACGCAGAGGCCGTCGGCGCGGAAGCGGCCGCGCACTATCTCGGCGAAGAAAGCCTCCGCGTCCATGGAGGCTATCTCGTCGGTGAAAGGCACGGGGGTGATGGAATCCAGTCCGAGCCCCCGGAGAGCCGCCTCCCTTTCGGAAGGCAGCGTTATCAGGCAGTTCTCATGAACGCCGGAGAACACGAACTTGGGGGGCAGGGGGAAATAGACGAGCGAGTTCTTCCAGCCTCTCGAGCGGCCCTGGGCCACGACCGTCCTTATGAGCCGGGCGTGGCCCAGGTGCACCCCGTCGAAGGCGCCGATGGTCAGGCAGGAGCGTTTCACGCGGCCGTCTCCGCCGGCAGCAGACGGGCCAGGACGGCCTCGCGCGGGACCGAGCGCAGGAAATCGGCCGTGACGGCGTCCTCCACCCTCCAGCCGGCCACGCGCGTCCTGCGCAGCGCGGCCAGGTGGCCGCCGCAGCCCAGCGCGGCGCCCAGTTCGTGCGCCACGGAGCGGATATAGGTGCCCCCGGCGCATTCTATCTCGAAATCCAGAAAAGGCGGGAGCCAGGCCCAGGAGAGCCAGCGCAGTTCCACTTCCCGTTTCACCACGGGGGTCTCCTCTTTCCTGCGCGCCATCTTATAAAGCGGACGCCCGCCGACCTTCACGGCGGAATAAGGCGGTACCTGCTGTATTATCCTGCCCGTGAAGGCGGGGACGGCGGCCGCGACGGCCTCCATCGTGACGCCGTCCGCGGCGGCGGAGGCCAGCACTTCGCCCGCGGCGTCCCAGGTGTCGGTGGTCTCGCCCAATTTGATGCGCCCCGCATAGGTCTTGGAGCAGCCCTGCAGGCCGGCCTGCAGTCTGGTCGCGGACCCGGCGAGCATGACGAGCAGCCCCGTCGCCATCGGGTCCAGCGTGCCGGTATGGCCGATATGCCTGTGGCCCAGCGCGCGGCGCAGCAGGCCCACGGCGTCGTGCGAGGTTATGCCGGCGGGTTTGTCGAAGAGGAAGATGCCCGAGGGAATGGGCTGCATAAAGACGGCTTCAGGAAGGCTTGAGCATGGGCAGGGCGGCTTCCAGCACCTTTTCCCTGGCCTCGGCCAGCGTGGCCTTCATACGGCAGCCGGCCGCGTTGCGGTGGCCGCCGCCGCCGAACTGGCGGGCGAGGTGGCTGACGTCGGCGTGGCCGCGCGAACGGAAAGTGATGTTGACCCGCTCAGGGTCCTCGCGGAACAGTATGGACATCCTGACCCCGGGGATCATGGTGCCGTAGTTGATGACGTTCTCGCTGTGCTCGACCCGGGCGCAGAAGGCCTCGAAATCGGAGTGCTTCAGCGTCATGACCGCCAGACGCCCGCCGTTGAGCAGTTCGAGGCTCTCCAGGGCCCGGCCGAGTATCCTGAGCGACTCGAAGGCCTTGGTGGCGTAGAGCAGGTCGTTGATGCGCGAGAACTTGAAGCCGGTCTGCATCAGGCGCGCGGCCACGTCGAGGGTCCGGGGACTGGTGGCGGGGAAATGGAAACGGCCGGTGTCGGTGACTATGCCCGTGTAAAGCGCCGTCGCCTCGGTCTTGTTGAGTTCCACCTTCATGTCGTAGAGCAGACGGTAGATGATCTCGGCCGTGGAGGAGGCGTGCATGTCCAGGACATTGACGTCGCCGTAGGCGGTCGAGGTCTTGTGATGGTCGATATTGACGACGGTCCCGACGCGCTTGAGCACGTCCTTGATGTCGCCGCCGCCCCGCTCGGGCGTGGAGCATTCCATCAGGATGGCCGCGTCGAAGGAGCCCTTGGGCGGGCGGGCTATCTTTATGGACTTGACGTGGCGCAGGAAGCCGAGATTGTCCGGCGCCGGGTCGCGGGAGTAGAGGTAGACCTTCTTGCCCAGGCGCTTGAGCACGGAGCCCAGCGCCAGCATGCAGCCGATCGTGTCGCCGTCGGGGTTGACGTGACCCGCGAGGAAGAAGGTCCGGCTCGCCTCTATGACCTTCTCGAGCTTGTTGAGCTCCTCCTCGAAGTTAAGCTCCGCCGGCTTTTTCCCCATCGTCCTTATCCTCGCCCCTCGGGAGCGTCATCCCCACCCTGCGGGGACTTCTCCGAATCCAGCCTGCGGAAGAGCTTCTCCAGTTTGGCCGCTTCCGCCGGCGTGGAGTCGTAGCGGAACATGAGGTTCGGGATGTACTTCAGCCGCAGCCGCTTGCGCATGCTCTCGCGCACCTCGCGTACGGCGCCCTGCAGTATGACCCCGGTCCGCTCCCGGTCCTGGGGGGAACCCAGGACCGAGTAGTAGACCGCCAGGTCCTTGCCGTCCGGCGAGATCTTCACGCCGGTTATCGTCATCATCCCGCTGGAGTTGAGGCCGTTGACGTCCCTGAGCGCGAAGTTGACCTCCGCCAGGAACAGTTCGTTGAGCCTCTCCGAGCGCTTAAACATTGGGCGTTATGCGCCTCACGCGCTCTTCCTTGGTGATAGCCTCCAGGACGTCGCCGGCCTGGAAGTCCTTCACTCCCTCGAGCAGGATGCCGCACTCCAGGCCCTTGTCCACTTCGCGCACGTCGTCCTTGACGCGCTTGAGGCCGGAGATCTTGCCGGTGCCGATCACCTCGCCGCCGCGCACCACGCGCACTGCCTGGTTGCGGACCACCTTGCCCTCCTTGACCTGCGAGCCGGCGACCCGGCCGGAGCTCAGGTCGAAGATCTTGAGGATCTCCGCCCTGCCGGTCACGGTCTCTACGATCTCGGGCTCGAGCATGCCGCTCATGGCGGCCCTGATGTCCTCGAAGAGATCGTAGATGACCTTGTACGACCTGACCTCGACCCCGGCGAGTTTCGCGGCCTCCGACACCTTGGGGTCGGCGGAGGCGTTGAAGCCGAAGATGATCGCGTTCGAGGCCGTGGCCAGCTGGACGTCCGACTCGGTCACGTTGCCCACGCCGGAGTGGAGTATGTGTATCGCCACCTCCTGCGTGCCCATCTTCTCGAGGGAGTCCTTTATGGCCTGCAGCGAGCCGAAGACGTCGGTCTTGAGGACCACGTTGAGCGTCTTGAGCAGTTTCTGCTCGACCTGGGACTTGAGCGAGAGCAGCGTGACGTGCTTCTGGTGTATCAGCGCGTCCTGCTTCTTGTGCATCTTGCGGGTCTCGGCCACGTGGCGGGCTTCCTTGTCCGATTCGTAGACGCGGAAGACGTCGCCCGCGGAAGGGACGTCGCCGGCGACGCCCAGGAGCTCTCCCGGCATGCCGGGCGTGAGCGTCTCGAGGCGGCGGCCCCGGTCGTCGACTATCGCCCGCACCTTGCCGCTGGCGGTCCCGACCACGAACGGCTGGCCGACCTTTATGGTGCCGCCGGTGCAGACGATGGTGCAGACTATGCCGCGCTTGGAGTCCAGCCGGGCCTCCACGACTATGGCCTGGCCGGCCTTGTCGGGGTTGGCCTTGAGCTCCATGAGCTCGGCCTGTATGCTGACCATCTCCATCAGTTTGTCGATGTTGGTCCGCTTGCGGGCGGAGATCTCCACCATCACGGTCTTGCCGCCCCATTCCTCGGGGTTGAGGCCGTGACCGGAGAGCTGCTGCTTGATGCTCTGCGGATTGGCCGTCGGCAGGTCCATCTTGTTGATGGCCACCACTATCGGCACGTTCGCCGCCTTGGCGTGGTTGATGGCCTCCAGCGTCTGCGGCATGACGCCGTCGACGGCGGAGACCACCAGCACCACCAGGTCGGTGACCTTCACGCCGTGCGCGCGCATGGCGGTGAAGGCCTCGTGACCGGGGGTATCCAGCACCGTGATAAGGCCTTTGGAGGTCTTAACGGTGTAGGCGCCGATGTGCTGGGTTATCTGTCCGGCCTCGCTGTCGACCACGTTGGACTCGCGCAGCGCGTCGAGCAGCGTGGTCTTGCCGTGGTCGACGTGGCCCATGATCGTGATGATCGGGGGCCGGGGCTTGAGCGTGGAGGGATCGTCCTTCTCGGCCTCCTCCGCCGCCTTGGTCTCGTCCCCGTACATGGGCACGATGTCGATGTTGAAGCCGTAGTCGGCAGCCACCAGCTCGGCCACGTCGGGTTCGAGGCGCTGGGTGATGGTGGCGAAAACGCCCATCCCCATCAGTTTCTTGATGAGGTCGACGGGCTTTATCTCCATCTTCTCCGCCAGCTCGCGCACGGTTATCTGCGTCGAGACCTTGAGCGTCTTGAGCGTGTTTATCTCCACGTTCACCGGCGGTTCGGCCGGCTTGGGCGGCTCCGGCCTGGGCGGAGGAGGGGGCGTCGGCGCCGGCCTGGCCGCCGGGGCCTGGCGCGAGGGCGCGTAGCGCTGGTGCGGCCTGTGCGACGGCCCGGGGGGACGCGGAGCCTGGTAACCGGGGCCCGGCGTCCTGGGCAGCGTTATTTCCGACTTGAAGTTTATGGCCGGCATTTTGGGCCGCGGCGGCTCGGCGGGCTTCTGCGGTTCCGGGGGACGGGCCTGCGCGGGCTGGGCAGAGGGGGCCGGCTTGGGCGTCTCCGCCGGCTTGACGGGCTCGGCCGGGGCCGCTTCGGCGGCCGGCTTCTCGGGCTCCGGCGGGGGCGGCGGCGGAGGCGGCGGGGGCGGAGGAGGGGTCGGCCGCGGGCCGACGGTCCTCCTGGCGGAGGCCTGGCGTATGGGTTTCAGTGAGAAAGCCGAAATGGGACCGGGGCGGGGGGAAAGGTCCTCCTCCTCTTCCTTGTCGTCCTTTTTGGCCTTGGGCTTAGCGGCCTTGGCCTTCCTGGGGGCGGCGGGAGCGTCGCCCTCTTTGGCCGTTTTCGTTTTCTTGACGGCCGGTTTTTTGGCCTTGGGCTCGCCTTTGGCCGCCGCTTTCCTGGTCTTGGGCTTGGCCTCTTCCGCGGCGGCGTCTTCCTTCAGTTCGTCACTCTTTGTTTTTTTCTGGGTCATTCGACGCCTCCGTTGATCCATCGTTACCGGCGGTCCCGCCCGCCGCCTCGGGAGCCGCGGCCGGCGCCGGGGTCTCCGGCGCGGGGGACGCGGTCTCCGCGGCCGGTTTCTCGACGGCCGCCGGGGCCGGCGCGGGGGCGGGCGCGGAAGTGCCGTCGTAGCCGGGATTCTCTTCCAGGAACTTCTTGGCCCCGTCTATCATCTTCTGGGCCGTCTTGGGGCCTATCCCCTGGAAGGAAGAAAGCTGGTCGGCGGTCAGGCCGGAAAGCTTCTGTATGCTGTCTATGCCCATGGCGATCAGGGTCTCGGCGACCTTGTTGCCGACGCCGTCGATCTTGAGCAGCTCGTTGGCGGCCAGCTCGGTGGTCTTGCGGGTCTCCTCGAACTTCTGGCCCTCGGACTTGACCTCCAGCTCCCAGCCGGTCAGGCGCGAGACGAGGCGGATGTTCTGGCCCTCGCGGCCGATGGCTATGGCGAGCTGGTCGTCGGGAACGATGACCAGCGCGCGGCGGTTCTCCTTGTCGAGCACCTTGACCGAGGTCGGGGTGGCGGGTGAGAAGGCCTTGGCGATGAAGTAGAGCGTCTCCTCGTTGTAGGGGATCAGGTCTATCTTCTCCCCGGCGAGCTCGCTCATGATGACGCGGATGCGGGAACCGCGGATGCCCACGCAGGCGCCGACCGGGTCGACCTTGGTCGAGTTGCTGCGCACCACGACCTTGGCGCGGAAGCCGGGCTCGCGGGCGACGTTGACGATCTCGATGACCTTCTCGGCAATCTCGGGCACTTCGGCCTCGAAGAGCGACTTAAGGAAGGCGTTGGAGGCGCGGGAGAGTACGATCTGCAGGCCCTTGTTCTCCTTGTCGACGCGGTGGATGATGGCGCGGATGCGCTGGTTGACCGTGTAATGCTCGCGCCGGATCTGCTCGGAGAACGGCAGGATGGCCTCGGTCTTGCCGAGGTCGACGAAGATGTCGCGGCCGGCGACGTGGTGGACCAGGCCGGTCACGACCTCGCCTTCGCGGGGCTTGAACTCCTCGAAGATCTTGACCTTCTCGATCTCGCGTATCTTCTGGATCAGCACCTGCTTGGCGGTCTGCGCCGCGATGCGGGAGAAGTCCTTGATATCGACGGGGATGCGCAGGTCCTCGCCCATCTTGGCCTCGGGCGCGAACATCTGCGCCTCTTCCAGCGTGATCTCGATGTCGGGGGTGTAGACCTCCTCGACGACCTTCTTGATCAGGAAACCGCGCATCTCGGCCGTGTCGGGATCTATCGTAGCCTCGAGCTGGGCGGTCTTGCCGAAATATTTCCGCAGGGCGGAGACGAGCGAGTCGGTGATCGTCTTGAAGACGTCGTCCCGCTTTATGTTCTTTTCCCTTTCGAGCTGGTCCAGGACCAGCGCCAGTTCGGTCTTTTGTTTTTCCATTTTTGCCTCTTATTTATGCTTTTTGAGTATTTCGTCGTAATCGGGCTCTATCCTCGCCTCGTCGATGTCCTCGAGGGGGAAGGAGAGTCCGTCCGAAAGCAGGACTTTGCCGTCCGCGAAGCCCTTGAGCTCCGCGTGGAAGTTGCGGGAGTTGTTTACCGGGCGCTTCAGGCGCACGTGCACCCGGGTGCCCGCGAACCGCGTGAAATCCTTCTCCCGCCTGAGCGCGCGGTCCACGCCGGGGGAGGAGACCTCCAGTATATAGCCGCCGGTCACGATCTCCGTCAGGTCCAGGTGCGCGCCTATCTTGTCGCTCCAGGCGCCGCAGTCGTCCAGCGTGACGCCGCCGGGGTCCTTGTCCATGAAGACCTGTATCAGCGGCTTGCCGCCGGGCTGGCGCAGGACCCTGAGGTCCGAGAGCTCGAAGCCCTCCGCCGCGAGAAGAGCGTCTATTTCCTGAAAAAGCCTATCCTTGTCCATAATCCTTTCCATCCACCGATGTCTTCCGGTTTGGCGGGGCCTGGCGGCCGCCGCGGGACTGCTGCGGGGAACTTGCAGGGTCCTATGAAAACGGCGGCCCCGAACATCAAGCCACCGCATAATTATAATAGCATTATAGGGGGTCCAGGGCAAGGGCTCAGGCTCCCAGGAGGAAGCCGCCCCGCTTTTCGAATAACTATCGGGGGCCTGTTAGCAGTTCGTTTCCAAGTCTCCCGCGCCGTGCCTTCGCTTCGCCACGGTTCGCCGTCGCTAAACCCACCCTTCGCTGCGCGCGGCCGACCAAGAACTCGGCCCGGGCGCATAGCGCCTCGGGCCTCAAACATTCTTGGTCGTCCGGCAGTGCCGGTACCCGCGCTCCGCTCGGGGCGACGGCTCCTCATGTGGCTTCGGAAGGCACGGCACGGGAGCCTTGCCCTCCAAGCGGCTCACAAGGAGAAAGTCGGGGGATGTCGGGGTGAGAGCTTAGCAAAACCTTCACGGAGGCCGGAGCATCGTAAGCGCGGAGGCCGAGTGAGGAGGGCCGAGCGCTATGCGCGAGAGCCCGTGTTTTGCGGGCTCTCACCCCGGCAGCACCCGGAATAGTTTTCCTTACAGACTCTTGGCGAAGGCTTCGAAGGCCTTGCGGAAAGGCTCGGCGGGGGCGCTGAGCACGCCCGCGCCCACCTGTCCCACGCCCGGGTCCTTGTGCGCCACGCCCGTATCGATGAAAGGCAGTATGCCCGTCTTCGCGACCTTTATGACGTCGATGCCCGTCGGGGTGCCGCGGAAGTTCAGGTAAGGGATCTTGTAGATGTTGTTCTCGCCGGCCGTGATGCCGTACATCGCCATGGTGTAGTTCACGGCGTCGGCGGCGCTGCCGCCCACGAACTGCACGATAGCGGGCGCCGCCGCTATCGCGAACCCGCCCAGCCCGTTGGTCTCGGTTATCGCCGAGTCGCCTATGTCCGGGTTGGCGTCCGCCTTGGTGTAGCCGGGGAAATACAGCGCGTCCGGCACCTCGGCGGGGCCGGTGAACCAGCTGCCGCCGGTGCCGGAGAGCTGCACGCCGAAGTCCGTGCCGTTGCGCGCCATCACCACTACGACGCTGGAATCCTTCACGCCGCGGCCGGCGTCCAGGGATGCCTTGGACAGCGCCATGGAAAGATTGAGGAAGAAGTGGTCGTTGCCGTTGACGAATTCCAGCACCTTCGCCGCGCGCTCCGGCTCCGGGCAGGTCTTGATGACGGCCGGGGCTATCGCGCGGTAGAACAGCGAGGTGCCGGCCCGGTTGCGGTTGTGAACCTCGTCGCCCATGTGCAGCGCCTGCGCCACCATCGACTTGAGATCGATGCGGCCCAGCGACTCTATCGCCGCTTTCAGCGTCGGGTAGAGCACCTTCTCCATCCACTTGAGGCGCTCGATGACCTCGGGGCCGTAGGCGCCGTAACGCAGGACCTTGCCCAGCCCCTCGTTCTGCGTGGCGTAGGCGTAATTGGAACCGGCCTCGTTCTTCACGATGAAGACCGGCATCGAGGCGGAGATGATGCCGGCCATGGGCCCGACGGAGGAATGCTCGTGGCAGGGGGCGTACCTAATCTTCCCCGAGGCGGCCAGGCGCTCCGCCTCTTCGGGGGTCTTCGCCAGGCCCTCGTACATCAGCGCGGCCATGATGCCCCCGCGCATCGGCCCGCACATGCGCTCCCAGGTCACCGGGGGACCCGCGTGCAGTATCAGGTCCCTTTTCATTCCGGGTATGACGTCGAGCGCCACTCCCATGCCGACGAGCGCCGGCTTGGCGGAAAGTATCCGGTCCAGCGCCTTACGGTTGGCTTTCTCCATCCGGGCCGACGCTCTGGCCGCTTTGGCGAAAAGCGCGGTCTCCGCGGAGAGCGGCGGCTTGAACTGCGCCTGTACGCTCTTCACTCCGGCGTCGGAGAGTCCCTGTCTGAAAGATTCCAGACCGATATTGACGACTTTCAGTTCCGAGTTAAAAAGTCCCATAGCGTTCACCTCTTCTCCTTCGCCGACAGGCGTATTATCTCGCCGGCCAGCCTGCAGGCTCCGGCGTTGGACGGCATGACCAGGACCCCGGCCGATTCCAGGGCGCGGACCACTTTCGAGCGCACCTGCGGATCGGCTTCCGTGCCGGTCACCGAGGCGACTATGGACAACTCCTTGTTGGCCCTGAAGGCCTCCGCCAGCGGGGGGAGAAGGTCGTCGAGGGGCTTGAGGTTGGCGCCGTAGCCGAGCACCAGGTCCAGCAGCAGGACGGAGACCTCGGGCTTTTTCGCTTCCGAAACTATCATTTTGTTGCGCAGCGAGAAGTCTATCATCGGGTGCGGCCGGCCCACGGTGAATTCGTCCTCGCCGAGGTCTATCACCGCGTGGCCGGTCAGTTCGACGGAATTTTTCAGTCTGTACTTCTTGTCCAGCGGCGCGTTGGAGAGGACGGGCCCCGTGAATTCCGGCAGCACGACCTGCGCCTCGCCCACGAAAGTGCCGCCGGTGAAAAGCCCGCGCAGGAAGCGGCTCTTTTTCTTCTTCGCCGCCTCCTTTTTCGCCAGTTCCCCGGCGCGGAGGTTCATGTCGTATATCAGTTCCCTGGCTTTCGCCGCCTTGAGCCCCTTGCCCAGGCAGGCGGCCTTGTAGGCGGCCTCTTCCAGCGTCCTGGCCGGGTAGAAATCCTCCTTGACCTTCTCCTTCACTTCGCCGCCCAGCAGGACGGCCACGACCGGCTTCCTTATCTTTTTCACGGCCGCCGTTATCTTCTTCATCACCGACGGGTGCGGCGGTTTGGAGACCAGCAGTATCACCCGCGTGGCCTCGTCCTTCGCGAGCATGGCCAGCGCCTGCAGGAAGGCGAGGCCTCCGACCTCGGCTTTAACGTCACGGCCGCCGGTCCCGAGGCACTGGGAGATCCCGGCGCCTTCGTTGGAGATCAGAGCGGTCACCTCCTGCGCGCCGGTGCCGGAAGCGGCGACCACGCCGATATTGCCGCGGCGCACGGAATTGGCGAAGGCGATGGGTGCGCCGTTTATGATGGCGGTTCCGCAGTCGGGGCCCATGACCAGGAGCCCCTTCTTCGCCGCCTCTTTTTTCAGCGCGATCTCGGTCTCCACGGGGACATTGTCCGAGAAGAGCATGACATTGAGGCCTTTGTCGAGGCAGTCCGCGGCCAGCGGACCGGCGAAGCGGCCCGCGACGCTGATGACGGCAAGGTTGGCGCCGCCGAGCGCCGTCACGGCGTCGTCGAGCCCGGCGGCCCTGCGGTCCGCGCCGGGGGAGGCGGCGGCCGGCTTCTTGTTGAGCAGTTCTTCCGCGGCTTTGAAAGCCGCTTCGGCCGCTTCCGGGGTGCGAGCGCTGACGGCTATGGCCAGGTCGTTCTCGCCGGCTTTCTCCACTTCCGCGGTCAGCAGGCCGGACGCCTTTATCAGGCCCTTGTTCTCCTTCGTGGCCATGACGACGGCGGAATCCAGCACGCCGGGCACGGAATTGAGTTTTTTGGCGACCTGCATCAGCGCCACCGAATCGAAGTAGGCGCCTTTCTTTATCGTGGTTTTTATGGGCATATGGTCTCCTAAATGTTCATCACGCCGTAGAAGCCGTAGAGGAAGCCGGCCGCGATGTCCCCGCCCGAGGTGTGGCCAACGGCCAGCAGCTCTTCCGCGGCCTTCTGCGTGGCCCGTCCCGAGGGGGAGAAAAGGGCCCTGATGACGGCGTTGACCCGCTCGTCGGCCCGGCCCTTGAAGGACGCGGCCAGGAAGGCGTTGGAGACCAGGTTGGAGCCCAGCGCCGAAGTGTAGACCCGCTCCTTCACCAGCCCCAGGTTCTTCGCGGAATAGAGCTCGGCCGCGTTTATACCGAGGAGGTAGCCCCCGAGGAAATCGTCGCCCGACGGCGTCATGCCGAAACCCAGGCCCTTCATGCCCCCGGCGCCCGCTTCGTAGGCGCCCATGGCCAGGCTGACCGCCGCCTCTTTCATCCGGGCGACGAAGCGGCGCTCGAAGCCGCTTTTGAAACCGGCCTCCCTGGCGGCGTCGAGGAGAAAAACCGCGCTCTTGGACGGGGCCGAATCGCAGATGAGCTTTCGCAGGCGCTGCAGGTTGGCCGTCAGTTTTGCCGCCGGGATACGGGCCACGGCGAGCCGGGAATCGTATTTCGCGCCGCGGGGCAGCGCGACCCTGTCGCCGTTCAGGAGGAAGGCCTTCCCGTCGAAGGAGACCTTGGATATCTTCTCCGGCAGTTCCTCCAGTACGAGGTTGAAGGGCCCGGCCGGGCGTCCGGCGGGCAGTATGGTCAGCAGGGCCTGGCCCTTGCGCAGGTTTACCGCGTGCTCGAAGCGGTAATGCAGTTTGTATTCGCCTTTCTCGATCAGGTCGCCGTAGGAGAGCAGTTTCACGGGTGCGGATATGCGGGGCATTTAGACTTTGGCCTCCTGCCAGGGGAAAGACTTGCGCTCGCCGATGAAAGGGAAGCGTTCGCGGGTCCTGGCGACCAGCGACCTGTCCAGCGGGACCTCGGAAATGAAAATGCCCTCGGCCGTGCCGGAATCTATCACGACCTTGCCCAGCGGGTCGAAGCACATGGAATTGCCGGAATACTCGAGCTTGCCTTCCATGCCTATGCGGTCCACGCCCGCGCAATAGGCCTGGTTCTCGACGGCGCGCGCGCGCAGCAGCGTCGTCCAGTGCTCGGCGCGGCGGGCGGGCCACGCGGCTATGGCGATATAGATGTCCACTTCGGGGGCCTTGCTCCAGAACAGGTAAGGGAAGCGCAGGTCGAAACAGACGGCGGGCATGACACGGAAGCCTTCCAGCTCGAAGACCTCCTGCTTATCGCCGGCCTTGTAATGCTTGTCCTCGCCGCCGAAGGCGTAGAGGTGTATCTTGGAGTATTCGTTGACCCTGTCGCCGTGGCGGTTGAGGGTGATGAGCTTGTTATAGCCGCCCTCGACGCCGCCGTAGGAGATGTTGATGTTGTTGCGCTGGGCCAGCTCGACGAAGAACTGCCGGTCGGAATCGTCCAGCTCCGCCGCGGCCGTGTTCATGGTGAACCCGGACAGCGTCATCTCCGAGAATATTATCCAGTCTATCTCGGCCTTGCGCGGATGTTTCTCCAGCAGTTCCGCTATCTTCTTCTTGTTCGCCGCCTTGTCTTCCCACTTGATGTCGTACTGGCAGAGCGCGAGTTTCATTTACGGTGGCCTCCGGCCGGTCGCAGAGCTCCCGGCACCGACTGCGGCGAATGCCGCCCTGTTCCGGCCGCGGCGAGCGCGACCTTTTCCTTGGTGACGGGCATCGACTTGATGCGCACGCCCAGCGCGTCCGCGACGGCGTTGGCTATCAGCGGGGCGCAGGGGATCATGGTGTGCTCGCCCACGCCGCGCGCGCCGAAAGGCCCGTCGGGCTGGGGAACTTCCACGATTATCGGCACTATCTGCTCCGGCATGTCCTTGGCCGTGGGCAGCTTGTAGTCCGAGAAGTTGGGGTTGAGGAGCCGGCCCTTCCCGTCGTAGCGCATATCCTCGTAGAGGACGGTGGCGAAGCCCTGCAGCAGGCCGCCGACTATCTGGCCTTTGACGAGGTCGGGGTTTATCGCCTTGCCGCAGTCGACGGCGAGGACGACCTTTTTTATCTTCATCTTGCCGGTCTCGCGGTCCACCTCCACTATCGCGCCGGCCGAGCCGGTGGTGTAGTGGACGTTCGGATGGCCGCCCTGGCCGGTCTCCGGGTCGCTGATGGCCGAGGTGAACTCGGGCATGAAGACGCCGGAGCCCATGATGGGGCCGCCCTTGAAGGTGTGGTCGTCGGCCTGTATGCCGTTTATGACGAAGTCCTTGTAGGGCAGGCGGAAATGCGGCTTGGTGCGGCAGCGCACGCATTCGTCCTCGAGGTAGAGCGTGCTCTTGTCCAGGCAGTGCACGCGCTGGACGAGGTCCAGGATGCGCTCGCGGGCCTCGAGGGCGGCGCGCTTGACGGCGTTGCCGCAGCCCCAGGTCACGTGCGAGCCGACGGTCTGCCACTCGTAGGGGTTGCGGTCGGTGTCGGGCGTCTCGACGCGGATGCGCGTGACGGGCATGGCCAGCACCTCGCCGGCGACCTGCGCCATGACGGTCAGCAGGCCCTGGCCCATGTCCATGCCCGAGACCAGGATATTGACGCTGCCGTCCTCGTTGAACTTGAGGAAGGCGCTGGAGCTGGCGTTCGGCGGCATGGCGGGGGCCTTCCAGAAGCAGACCAGCGATTTGCCGACGGCCTTGCGCGGGTCCTTCGGCTTTTCTTTCACGCCCCACCGGATCTCTTTCTCGACTTTTTCTATGGCCTCGCGTATGCCGGTCGGGTTCATGTGCGCGCCGTAGGGCAGGGTCTCGCCCTCCTTGATGGCGTTGAGCTTGCGGAACTCGACGGGGTCGATGCCCAGCTTCTCCGCCATGCGCGTGATATGAGACTCCAGCCCGAAGAGGAACTCGGAATAGCCGAAGCCGCGGTAGGCGCCGCCGGGGGGGAGGTTGGTATAGGTGCAGACAGAGTCGATGCTGATATTGTCGACGCGGTAGGGGCCGCTGGCCGAGAGGCCCGCGGCGTTGACGACATTGGCGCCGTATTCTACATAGGCGCCGGCGTCCCAGTAAAGTTTATAGTCGAGCGCGGTTATCCTGCCGTCCTTCGTCGCGCCCAGCTTTATCTTCGTGGTAACGCCGAGGCGCTGGTAGGTGTTGTAGAACTCCTGCGCGCGGCTCCAGAGCAGTTTCACAGGGCGGCCGGGCACGGCCACCGCCAGGGCGGCCGCGATGATCTCCATCGTGACGCCGGCCTTGCCGCCGAAGCCGCCGCCGATATAGGTACTGACCACGCGCACGTCCTTATGGGCTATGCCGAAGGCCTTGAGCGTCTCGGCGAAGACATGGCGCTGCGTGAACGGCGACTGCGACGAGGTCCACATGGTCAGGCGGCCCGAGGCGTCGTAGAGGCCGATGGCGGAGTGGTTCTCGATGGCGCAGTGGGCGTAGCGCGGCACCGTGTAAGTGTCCTCCATGACCAGGTCGGCCCGGCGGAAGCCCTTCTCCGGGTCGCCCTTGCGTATCTTGCGCCAGTGGGCGATATTGGTGCCGGGCTTTGGGAAGAACCACGGGACATGAGTGTAGCTCTTGAGGTCGGGGTGGACGAGGGGGGCGTCCTTCTCGAGGGCTTTCACCGGGTCCAGCACTGACGGCAAGTCTTCGTATTCCACTTTCACCAGCGCGGCGCCGCGCAGGGCGGTCTTGGCGTCGGTGGCGACGACGGCGGCGACCTGCTCGCCGACGAAGCGGACGCGGTCGTTGGCGAAGATGTAGCGGTCGTTCATGTAGAGGCCGAACTTGTGGACGAAGTTGCGGCCGGTGACGACTTTGACGACGCCGCGCAGTTTCTCGGCGGCGGAGGTGTCGATAGACTTGATCTTCGCGTGGGCGCGGGGGCTCTCGACGAGGGCGGCGTAGAGCAGGCCGGGGCCGAACTCGAGGTCGTCGGTGTATTTAGCGGCGCCGCGTATCTTCTCCCAGCCGTCTATGCGCTGGACGCACTTGCCGACGACCTGGAGGTCGTCGTCCTGTATCTTGGCCTTGGTCTTAACGCCCTTCTTCGGTTTTGAAATTATCCTGTCGATGTCCATATTTCGCCTCTCTCGCTTACTTTCAGATCGTCCCTGGCTTCCCGCCGGGCCTTGCGCTCGTCACGGTCCGGTTTTTCCGGACCCACCTCGCTGCGCTCGGCCGGGCACGAACTCGGCCCGGCCGCATTGCGTCTCGGGCCTCAGACAATCATGCCCGTCCGGCAGTGCCGGTCCCCTCGCTCCGCTCGGGGAAAAACCTCCGCATGTTCCTCGCCGCAAGTCCCGCCGTGAAGCCTGCCTGTTTATCTAGCCCATACTCTGACAGCCGAATCCGTTTCACGAGAGAACTAAGTATCATCTCGGTCCAACTCGATGAACGGGAGGGATAAACTTACACAAGAATATTCCCGGCCGCCTTGAATGTTTCGCAACGAGAACCTTTCGCGCTTTGGAGACCAAAAACTGACATCTATACCCGAAAAAATCTTCTCATATGCCCCTTTTGAAACCAAAACCTTATTTGCGGGGTTAGCAATAGTTTTAACTAACCCCTGAAGTCGGCATGCAATATTTATCGGTCTACCAACATATTCTCGATTTTGAAGCATTACTATCCTACGAAGAACACCCACCTCAACCCCACAAGTAATACCCTGTATTCTTAACGGGGTCTCCATGAACGGCAAAATCCTTCGCGTTATCGCCTCATCTATAACCTCGCCTAATTTAGGAAGAAATTCAACAAGTTTTCCGGCATCAGTTTCTTTAAAGAAAAGTATCCAGCCATCGCCCACGAACTTATATATTTCAAATTTATAGAGAGGAGCGGATTCCTGCAGAAATTCCTTGACGAAAATCAAAAAGCCGTAATATTTTGCAAGAGAATCATTTAACTTCAAACTTTCCAATATGTTAGACGAAGAACAAAGATCAAAAACCAGAACAATTCGCCGAACCTCTTTAATAGGAATACTCTTCATCGTGCCCTACCAAGCGGGGAGTCAATCATCCGACCTTCTCATACCTCACAGAAGACATATCTGATGCGCCACAAAGCCTATACCAGGTCTTCCCACAACCACACTTGATTACTCCACTAGCAGAAATGCGAAGCGGGTCCGAAGAGTGCAACTCAACCACAATATCCCCATCGTGACAAAAATCAGTTTGGAATGTGTCGTATATATCGCGGACAATTTTACCCTCCGCCTCTTTGCGAAGAGCTGAGTTAATATCCACAGACCACACAAAGCTAATTTTTAAACTCATGAACACTTAAAGCCCATTTCATTTAAGATGCGACAACGCAAACTTTTTAAGCAATTTCAGCAAAAGGCCAATCCCAGCAACCGCGAAATACACAACGTGACCAGCCACCAGCAATAAAATCGGAAAAATTCCAATCCACCAATGGGCCTCAACAATAGCAGAAAACCATGCCCTATCAAATAGCCAAAACCATATCAGTCCGCATGGGACTATTTGGACAACAGAAATCAGGAACGCAACATCAATTTTCGACTTGTATTTCCTGTAAAACACATCATATCGTTCCGCCAATGAGACCAACAAGCGCATAACGATTTTATCCCTATCCATAAATCCAAACTATCCGCTCAACCTTTTGCGTCGAGCAGGTAATTGTTGTTGCGGTTGGCGGCGACGAGTTCGCGGACTTCGTAGTCCTCGTAACCTTCGGCGATGAACGGATCCTGTTTCGCCATGCCCTCGGCCTCTTCCTGGGACTGGGCGCGGATCACGAGCATGCCTCCCTTGCCGTCCTTGAAAGGCCCGCAGACCACCAGCCGGCCGTTGTCGTCGAGCGAACGCAGGTGCTCCACGTGCCGCTGTATCACCGCCGGGTCGAACTTCTTGCCTTCCTTCATCTTCATCGTTATCACGTATACCATGTCCCCGTCCCCCTTGCGCTCAGTCTGCCGAAACTATCTTTTTAAGATCGCCGTTCTCATCGAGGTAATAGACAACAGCGGCCTTCTCCCATATTACCACTTCAAAACCGTCGTTCTTCAACTCGACTTCCTCCAGTTGCGACTCTTCGTTCGGGACCTGGAAACGGCCTTTTTTACGCAATTGCAGATAAGACCATGTCCCGATCCGCTTGGACTCCGCTTCGGATAGCGGCATCTTTGAAAACACCCTGACAGTGTACGAAAGGCCGCTATTCTTGGGGTCATAACTGGAAAGAAGCATGAGTGTCATCGAAAAGTCGCCGTCATCGCCAATTAGAACGGAATCCGACATCCTGTCTCCGTTAAAATCACCGAACACGGCGGAGGGCGATTGATATGTCGTGTAAGGATAGTAGCGCCTGATCTCTTCCGGATAGCAGGAGACTGGACGCAATTCAAAATTTTCAGAGTAGGTATGGACAGCCTCATGCATCTTCGGAGACAGAAACACGGTATGGGTTGAAAATTCTATCCGGCTCCCTTTATCCGGATAAGGGTTTTTTTGAAGCGGCACCCCGGCAACCGCCAGTGGGGTGTAAGAAAACCATATTACACCCGTAGCGAAGAACACAACGCACAATTTAATAGCAGACATTATACTCTTCGTAATCCTTGGAATTTTTACTTCGGAAATTCAAATGAAAATGAGTCCCTTCATTTAGCACCGTGGCGCCATGGCTTTCGGCTATTGCCCGGATCCTCTTTAATTGGTCATCCTCAAGTTCTCTTGTCCTGAGATCCACATTATAACCATCCCGATGAGACTTGTGCGGAGTTTGCCAGAACTGGCACGGAAGGCCCTCAGGACACAGCACTTCTTCACCTATATCGAATAGCCCTCCCCAGGGCAGACTCATGTCATTAAAAACAAGCACGGGAGAAAGGGGGAACTCATCGTGATATTCTTTGGCAATGAGCTTGAGCTTATCAATGACGTCCTGCCTGGCGTAATAATTGAAAGGGTGAGCCTTTGTAGCACCGGTAGACGAGTACAGGTCGGAATCGGGCAGGGGCATCAGATCCGGAACTTTCAAATAGATACGGAAACGCTTATAGCTCATGATATCGCCGCTTGAGATCATAAGGAAATTTATTTCCGCAGAAAACTCCGGGAGGGTGAGCGTCCAGTTGAGTTCCGTATCCTGAGTCATATCGACACAAAGCGACCCGTCTTCGTCGAAACCAGGGATATCGGTCTGTAGGTCAAGCGGCGGGGGCAGAGGTCCGAGCAGCCCCGGGCCTCCGTGCAAATGTCCGGCCTTTTCATGGCTGTACGAATAGTTTAAACATGAAATCCATGAGTACTGATATACAGAACCGGAGCGCATCGAAACCCTTACTTTCCGTTTAACCCCGGTAGTACTGGGGAGGAACTGGTATGTAAGGGGTGGCTGGGTAGAGAGGGGGACGGGCTCATACCAGGCAGCATCGCCTTCCGAAGCCATGATCTTATAGTCGATGGGGTCTATCAAAAACTTCTCCAACGCAAAATCCTGCAAATAATCTTGATAGTTGCGATAAACTGACTCAAAGGAAGCTATTTCATGCGCATGGCAAATGGACGGCAAACCCCACCCCATCAGCGCATAAAATAAAAATGCGGACATTCCCACTCGCATCATTTTCCTTTCGCGGTTTCTTCGATGGCTTCCACGATGGGTTCGTAGCCCGTGCAGCGGCAGAGATTGCCGGCTATGGCCTCCTTGATCTCGTGCTTGCCGGCCTTCGGGTTCTTCTCGAGCAGTTCGGTGGCCGAGAGGATCACGCCCGGAGCGCAGAAGCCGCACTGGAAGGCGTTCTTCTGGTGGAACTTCTCCTGGAGTTTCCGCGTCCACTTGCGGCTGGTATTGGCGCCCTCGAGGGTGACCAGCTCGGCGCCGTCGGCCTCGACGGCCAGGGCCAGGCAGGAGCGCACGGTACGGCCGTCCATGATCACCGTGCAGGTGCCGCAGTCGCCTCGGTCGCAGCCGACCTTGGGGCTCTTTATGCCGAGGCGATCGCGCAGTACGTCCACCAGGACGTCGCTGGGCTCCACCTCGATGGAGACCTTTTCTCCGTTGAGCTTGAAACTGATGGGATGTTTTTTCATAAGCGCCTCAGCAGATATTCCCTTCTCCGTATTTGGGGCCGCGGCCGGACAGGCGGGAGACCGCCGTCTCGAGGGCGCGCCCGATCATTATCCGGGCCATGTGGGTACGGTATTCCTTCGAAGAGCGTATGTCGCTGATGGGGGAGATCTCGCCGGCCAGGAGTTCGCCGGCCTGCTTCACGGTCTGTTCCGTCACCTTCTTGCCCTTCAGATAGGCTTCGGTCTTCAGGGCGCGCGCGGGCACCGGCCCCAGCGCGCAGAAAGCGACGCGGTAGTTGTGGTCCGTGAAGACCGCCGCCTCGACGCCGCCCTGGGCCAGGTCCTCGCCGTCGTAGCGCGAGAGCTTCATGTAGCAGGCGCCGAACTTCTTCTCCGGCACGCCGACCTCCACCGAGACGACCAGCTCGTCCGGTCCCAGCGCGGTGCGCTTGGGGCCGGTGAACCACTCGTGGATGGAGACCAGGCGCTCGCCTGCGCGGGAGCGCACGCGGACGACCGCGTCGTGCGCCAGCAGCGGCGGGGCGGAATCCGCCGACGGAACGGCGGAGCAGATATTGCCGGCCAGCGTGGCGCGGTTGCGCACGCCGGTGGAGGCCACGGTGCCCGCGGCCTCCCAGAGGTCCGGGAAGTTCTTCTTCACTGCCGCGGACTCGAGGAGCTCCGCGAAGGTGACCAGCGCGCCTACGCGCAGGACGCCGTTCTTCAGCGAGAGGCCCGAGAGTTCTTTGAGGGCCTTCACGTCCAGCACGACCTCGGGCTTGGCGAAGCCTTCCTTGAGATGCACTATCAGGTCGGTCCCGCCGGCCAGCGGCCTGGCCTTCTCCTTGTACATGGCCAGGACCTGCAGGGCCTCGTCCATGTCGGCTGGCTTCACGTATTCGAACTGCGTCGCTATCGGCATATCCGCTCCTTTCCGTCGCTTCCGCTCAGGCGGTCCAGGCCACCACGCGGCCCATGGCCGATTCCATCTCCAGCCCGTTGAGGGGGAAGAAGCCCAGCCAGCAGCGCTTGTTGGACAGCTTGTCGATCTCGCCGCCGAGGTTCTCGGCGTGGACCAGTTTCCTGGGGAAGAGCTTGAGGTGCATGACCTGGTAGAAGGTCTCCGGCGGGAACATCTCGTCCCATTTCTTGCCGTAGGTCTCCACCAGCTTGTTCTCGGCCTCGACGAAGAGCTTGGGATGCCAGTTGCGGATGATGGTGTTCATCGGGTGATCGGCGGAACCGCAGTCCACGCCTATCCACTTGAATTTCATGTCCAGCGCCCACTTATGGAAGCGCGGCCCCGGGCCGGGGTGTTTGCAGAAGTAGCGCACCTCGTCGCAGGTGCCCTTCTCGTACCAGGCGTACTTGTGGTAGCCGGTGTTGATGATCAGGATGTCGCCCTTGCGGATGTCGGCGCGCTTCATCAGCAGCTCGGGCTCGTAGAGGTCGTAGTCGCCCACGTCCTTGGAGATGTCCACGACGACGGCGTTGCCGATCCACTCGTTCATCGGGACCTGGCCGATGGTGCGGCCGGCGCTGTAGAAGTGGATCTCGCCGTCCATGTGGGTGCCGACGTGGCTGGAGGTGGTCATGATCTGGCCGTTGGCGCCCTGGCCCATGTGCGCGCCGGCGATGCGCTTGAAGTACTGGAGCTGCAGCGGCATGTAGCTGGGCCACGGGGGGGTGTGTATGCTCAGCGGCTGGGTCAGGTCGTACATTTTGGATCTCTGCATGAGTTTCATGAAGTCATTGTTGTTCATTTTATCCTCCGTAAAATCCGTCGGCCGGGCCGCCCCGCGGCCGCCCGCCATTGATATCTTATTAATAGAAATTCTAACAAATGACCGCCCCTAAATAAAGCGCCGCCCAGGCCGTCAATCAGGAATAACTATGCCGGGGGCTGAGGGCAGGCTTCCTCGCCGGGCCTTCACTTCGCCACGGGTTCGGCTTTCTAAAATGCACCCGGCGCTTCGCTCGGCCGGGCACGAACTCGGCCTGCGCGCATAGCGCGCTAGGCCTCAGACATTCATGCCCGTCCGGCAGTGCCGGTGCCCTCGCTCCGCTTGGGGAAAGCCTCCGATGTGGCTTTGGAAGGCCCGGCGAGGGAGCCTTGCCCGTCAAGCGCCCCATAAGGAGACAGCCGGGGGAGGCGTGCACCCGGAATAGTTCTTCCGATGTCAGTCCGAATTGGCGGGGTAGTGTTTTTTGAGGCAGTCGGGGCAGAGGCCGTGCGAGAGCGGGGAGCCGGGGAGGCGGCTTTTGATGTAGGTCTCCACGGACTCCCAGCCGCCCTGCTCATTGCGTATCTTCTTGCACGACGAGCAGATCGGCACCACGGAGCGCAGCTCGGCCAGCTCGGAGATGTCCTCCATCACGACCAGGGCGTACATCCGCCCGTCCATGCTGAAGGGCGAAGCGGAAATGAGCGCCGGCAGGACCAGCTCGCGGCCCTTGGCCGAAACGCGCACCTCCGTCGGGGCGCGCAGGACGGCCTTCCCTGAAAAAGCGCTGTTGACCGAGCCGCGCAGGACGCAGTCGGCGCAATGCGGCCCGGTGCCGCAGCCCCCGGGAGCGTCGGCGCTGTGCATGCAGTGCATCACGTCCCCGGCGCGGCGGCTGTAGATCTTCTCGCCTTTAAGGAGCTCCCTGGCGGCTTTATTGCGGTAGAGGACCCTGACATCCTCGTCGACGACCATGATTATCGAAGGCACCGCGTCCAGCGCGTGTCTCATAAAAGCGGCTTTCTCGAATATGGTATCCATGCGTCCTCCGCTACCTGTAAGTCCTGAACCGCCAGCCGGCCGCGAAGCCGAAGCGCAGTTCGTCGAGTTCCCGGCCCATGTCGCGGGCCCTGCGCCCGCCCGAGAGGAACCAGAGGCGGGTATAGGTCAGATACAAGTCCAGCGTCAGTCCCGCGCCCGGCACCGCTCCCGGCGCCACGCCGGCGTAAAGGCCGGGCGCTATACCGATCCCGAAAGCCTCGCCGTCCTCGCGGAGGCGGCTCCCGTCGTCCAGGCCGGCGTCCAGGTCATAGGCGACCCGGGCCAGCGGCAGGCCGAGCAGTCCGCCCAGTCGGAAATTACGGCCTTCCTTGAAAGGCGCCGATACCGACGGGACCAGCATAACGGTACGCGTATCGAAACGGTTTATCCGGTCGGTGGTATAGGTGGTGGAGGCGTCGGCCACCTGGTTGTACACCGTCGTGCAAACGCGCTTTACCGGCACGCCGAGCCCGCGGAGAAAGGCGTAGTCGTCGTCGGGATCGGGGATACCGGAGGCGTAGAGCAGCAGGCCCTTGTCCGGCGCCGCGCCGCCGCGCCAGAGCTCCAGCGCCGGCAGCGGCCCCGAGGCGTCGGAGAAAAAGACGAGCCCGGCCTTCCAGTCGTAGCCGCCGTAACCCCGGTCGAAGTCCGCCGGCCGAGGCGGGCGGAGGGCGTAAGGAAGGGGGGAGGGGGTCTCCGCCGGCGGGGCGGCCGGGGACGGTACCGGGACACCATGCCGCATGGTGTCCCCCACTGATGCCGCCGCGAAAAGAAAGGCCGGCGCCGTCAGAAGGAGACAGGCGCCGGTCAGTTTACGCATAAGGCATCCGCCGCGGGACGCGCGGTCAGTAGGACTTGGCCATCAGTACGCGCTGCCTGGAAGGCTTGCCGGTCAGTATGCACTTGCCCTCGCCGCGCGCTTCCGCCGGTATCTGGTCGTCGAACGGGATACAGCGGACGCTGGTCTCGAACCGTTTGGCCATCTCGTCCTCCTGCTCCACGGTACCCGCCCAGTGCACCCAGGCGAAACCGCCGCCCTCGTCCTTGAAGAACTTCTCGTAGGCTTCCAGGGTGTCGATCACGCGCGTGCGCGAGGCGCGGAAGGCGCGGGCTTTTTCAAGCAGCTCTTTCTGCATGGCTTCGAGCGTCGGCTTTATCGAGGCGATCGCCTCGGCGCGCGGCAGGAAGGCCTTGCGGCGCTTGCGCTGCTGCTCGGGCGTCTCGCCGGGGATGTCGGCGAGGAAGCGGCGCGCTATGCAGAGCGAACCTTTCTCCAGGTCCTTGGGACCGACCTCTATGCGCAGCGGCACGCCCTTGCCCTCCCACTCGTAATACTTGGCGCCCGGCATTATGCCCTCGCGCTCGTCCACGCGCACGGCCACACCCTGCGCTTTCAGTTCGGCCGCGACCTTTCGGGCCTCTTCGGTGGTCCTGGCCATTTCCTCGCCGGTCTTGTATATCGGGACTATGACGACCTGTATGGGGGCGAGCCTGGGAGGCAGGACCAGCCCGGCGTCGTCGGAATGGGTCATTATCAGCGCTCCGATCAGGCGCGTGCTGACACCCCAGCTGGTGGCGTAGACGTACTCGAGCTGGCCTTCCTTGTTCTGGAACTTGACGTCGGCGCTCCTGGAGAAGTTCTGGCCGAGGTAATGACTGGTCCCCATCTGCAGGGCTTTGCCGTCCTGCATCATGCCCTCGATGCAGACGGTGTCCAGCGCGCCGGCGAAGCGTTCTCCCTCGGTCTTGGTCCCCTTGACCACAGGCACGGCCATGACGTTCTCCGCGAAATCGGCGTAGACGTCCAGCATGCGCGAGACCTCCTCGCGGGCCTCCTTCTCGGTGGCGTGCGCGGTATGGCCCTCCTGCCAGAGGAACTCGGCGGTGCGCAGGAACAGGCGCGTGCGCATCTCCCAGCGCACCACGTTGGCCCACTGGTTTATCAAAAGCGGCAGGTCGCGGTAGCTCTGTATCCAGCCCTTATACTGCGCCCAGATTATCGTCTCGCTGGTCGGACGCACCACGAGCGGCTCCTCGAGCTTCGACTCCGGGTCCGGGACGATCGCGCCGTCGATGGACTTGAGGCGGTGATGGGTGATGACCGCGCACTCCTTGGCGAAGCCGCTGGCGTGCTTCTCCTCCTGCGCCAGGTAGGAGAGCGGGATGAAGAGGGGGAAGTAGGCGTTCTCGTGCCCGGTGGCTTTGAACCTGTCGTCGAGCTCGCGCTGCATCTTCTCCCAGATGGCGTAGCCGTGCGGGCGGATGACCATGCAGCCGCGCACCGGGCTGTGCTCGGCCAGCTTCGCGCCGGCTATCACGTCAAGGTACCACTGCGCGTAGTCCTGCGCGCGCGGGGTGACCGCGGAGGGGCCTTTCTTCTGCTGATCGACTGGTTTGTTCATAGTTGCTCCACCTTATTTCGGGCTGCGTATCTTCCTGATTATTTCGCGGACCCACTCGCTCTCTTTCACCACTTTGATCTGTTTGCCTTTCTCTATCCAGACGCCGCGGCCTTTGCCGCCGGCGACGCCGAAATCGGCCTCGCGCGCCTCGCCGGGGCCGTTGACGACGCAGCCCATGACGGCGATCTTCATGCCTTCGGAACGGCGCAGCAGGTCCGGACTGGAATAGACGGCGTCCTCCACCTGTCTGACCGTTCTACCCACGTCCACCTGGCAGCGGCCGCAGGTGGGGCAGGAGACCAGGTCCGGACCGTATTCGCGCAGGCCGAAAGTCTTGAGTATCTCGTAGGCGGCGCGCACCTGGAGCGCCGGGTCCTCCGTGAGCGAGACGCGCACGGTGTCGCCGATGCCGTCGGCCAGCAGCAGCGAGAGCGCGGCCGAGGATTTGACCGTGCCGGCCAGCGAAGTGCCGGCCTCGGTCACGCCCAGGTGCAGCGGGATATCGCAGCGGCGGGCGAAAAGCCGGTTGGCCAGCACGGTGCGGTCCAGGTCGTCGGCCTTCAGCGAGACCGCGATGTCGCGGAAACCGAGGCGTTCCAGGACGCGGACCTCGTCGAGCGCCTCCTTCACCATCACGGAAGCCCATTCGGCAGGGGTCCAGCGCGGACGGGGGGAATTGCGTATGGCCTTGAGCGAACCGGCGTTGACGCCTATGCGTATCGGCACGCCGGCGGCCTTGCAGGCGCGGGCGACTTCGGCGACCCTGGCCTTGTCCCCGATATTGCCGGGGTTGATGCGGACCTTATCGACGCCCTGGCGGACGGCCTCCAGGGCGAGGGCATAGTCGAAATGAATATCGGCCACCAGCGGAACGCGCAGCGCCGCCTTTATCCGCCCCAGCTTGCGGGCGGCGGCCATGTCGGGGACGGCCACACGGATCAGCTCGCAGCCGGCCGCCTCCAGCCGGCGGCACTGGTCGACGGTGGCGCGCGCGTCCTCCGTGCGGGTATTGCACATCGACTGCACGCTGACCGGCGCCGCGCCCCCTATCTTCAGGGAGCCGGCCTTTATCTGGCGGGTCTTCCGGCGCCGGCCTATGAGGGCCGAGGGCATCAGGGTACGACCTCTTCCTGCTGAACGGGCTGTTCCGGCTTTTTGGGCCCGCGCAGCCGCATTATGTCGTTGTAGGTGGCGAAAAGGAGTATGCCGAGCAGCATCGCTATACCGACGCTGTTGACCGCGCGCAGCAGCCCGACGGTCAATTTGCGGCGGGAAAGCCCTTCCCAGACATAGAGGACGGCGTGCCCGCCGTCGAGCAGCGGGATGGGGAGCAGGTTGAAGAAGCCGACCGCCACCGAGATGAGGCCGATGAGGAAGACGAAATCCGCCATGCCCGTGTGGGCGGCCTTGCTGACTATGCCGACGATGCCTATGGGGCCGGCGAGGTCCGGCTTTTCGCGGCGGTAGATGTTCTGCGCCAGGGTTTTCACGGTGAAGGCGGTCCAGTACCAGCACTGCCCCAGGCCCATCTCCGCGGCCTTGAGCGCCGGGACCTTCCTGTAGCCGATGCCGGGAGCTATGCCGATGAGGCCTATCCTGCCGCTGGGATCGCGCCGGGGGGTTATGCTCAGTTCCTTTTTCGCCCCTTCCCGCTCGTAGACGAGCGCCACGCCGCGTTCCGGGCTGGAGCGTATTATCGCCGCCATCTCCTGCCAGGTGGCGACGGGCTTGCCGTTGACCGATACTATCCTGTCGCCGGGCAGTATGCCCGCCCGCTCGGCCGGGTAGCCGGCGTTGAGCTCCGCTATCACCGGCTCGTCGGACGGCACGGGCTCGCCCACGACCATGATGACGCCGGCGAAAAGGCAGAAGGCGAGGATATAGTTCATCGTAGGTCCGGCGAAGACCACGGCCAGCCGCGTGTACCAGGGCTTGGAGAAATACTCGTCGGGGTGGCCGGTGACCTCCTCGATGTTCTCGCCGGCGGGTTTGACGTAACCGCCCAGGGGGATGGCGCGTATCGAGTAGCGGGTGGGCCCGCTGGTGCGGCCCCAGAGCTCGGGGCCGAAGCCGAAGGAAAAGGCCTCGACCTTTATGCCCGCGGCGCGGCAGACGAGAAAATGTCCGAGTTCGTGCAGGAATATCACCAGCCCGAAAGTGATGAGAACGGCTACTATCGAAGTTATCATGTTTTACCTCTTGACCTTTTTGGCGCGCCTGCCTGCGGCCAGCTCGGCCGCCCTGGCCCGCGCCCATTCGTCGGCCTCTATGACCTCGGAGAAATTCGGCGGGTGCGGGGAAGGCCGCCACTTGCCGGCCTCCAGCGCCCCCGCGACCACTCTCGGTATGGAAGTGAAGGGGATGGCCCCGGCGAGGAAACGCTCCACGGCGACCTCGTTGGCGGCGTTGAGCACCGCCG
Source organism: uncultured Elusimicrobiaceae bacterium (assembly GCA_964415175.1). Lineage (GTDB taxonomy): Bacteria > Elusimicrobiota > Elusimicrobia > Elusimicrobiales > UBA9959 > UBA2231. The sequence continues at coordinate 36,713 of CAYPYG010000011.1, read as the reverse complement.
GGTAGAGCCCGCCCTTCTTCGCGGCTTCGAAGGCCAGCGCCAGGCACTCGAAGCGCCTGAAATCCGGCTTGAAAAAATCGAGCTTGCTTATCTCGCAGAGGTTCAGGGGCTTGACCGGGCACTTGAGCCGGTCGGGCCAGGTCAGCGCGTACTGGATGGGCAGCTTCATGTCCGGCAGCGACATCTGCGCCAGCACCGAGCCGTCCTTGAGCTCGACGGCGGAGTGGACTATGGACTGCGGGTGTATCAGGACCTCGATGGTCTTGAACGGCAGCGAGAAGAAGTTCTTTATCTCTATGGCCTCGAGACCCTTGTTCATCAGCGTGGCCGAGTCCACCGTGATCTTGGGGCCCATTTTCCAGCGCGGATGCCGCAGCGCCTGGGCGGGCTTCACGCCGGCGAGGCTGCCCTTCGTCTTGTAGAAAGGCCCTCCCGAAGCGGTGAGGAAGACGCGCGAGATCGCCGAGGAATAATCCCCGGTCCTGAGGCCTTCCAGGCACTGGAATATCGCCGAAGGTTCGGAATCGACCGGGAGGAGCTTCGCCTTCCAGCGCCAGACCTCGCGCATGATGGTCTCGCCGGCCATGACCATGGGTTCCTTGTTGGCCAGCGCGATATGCTTCGACGCGCGGATGGAAGCGATGAGCGGCGCGAAGCCGACCGAGCCCGAAACCGCGTTGAGCACCACGTCGGCTTCGCCCAGCGCGGCCATCTCGGTCAGTCCTTCCACGCCGGGGGGGAGGAGCCTCACGCCGCGCGGCATGATGTCGCGCGCGGCCTTATGGGCCTCGTGGGCGAAGACCGCGGCGTACTTCGGCCGGAAATCGTAGACCTGCTGCAGCAGTTCCTTGACGCTGGAATTGGCCGCCACCGCCACGACCTGGAATTCCTCCGGGTGCGCGCGCACGACGGCCAGGGCGCTGCGCCCTATGGAGCCGGTGGAGCCCAGGATCGCAACTCTTTTCATCCTACCTCGCGATCACCGTTATGTAATAGATGAGAGGGGCCACGAAGATGTAGGAGTCGAACCTGTCGAGCACCCCGCCGTGGCCCGGCAGCAGAGAGGAGGAATCCTTGGCGCCCACGGCGCGCTTGATCATGGACTCGGCCAGGTCCGAGAGCTGGCCGCCCACGCCGATGGCCGCGGCCAGCCAGACGGCCAGCGTCACCGGCAGGGTGTCCTCCATGAAGGACCGTATCGCGAAGACGGCGATGAAGGCGCCGGCGAAGCCGGCTATGGCGCCTTCCCAGGTCTTCTTGGGACTTATCGAGGAAAGCCGGCGCGTGCCGAAAGCGCGGCCGGCCGCGTAGGCGGCGGTGTCCATGAACCAGACCGTCAGCAGCATCAGGAAGGTCAGGCCCTTGCCGTCGGGCCGCAGCTCGCGCAGGGCGGCCATGTGCCAGAGCGGCCAGGCCAGGCCGTAGACGCCCATCAGCGTGAAAGCGATGCGTTCGAGATACTTCTGTTTATAGAAGAACTCCGCGGTGAAAGCCGCCAGCGCCGGCAGGACCAGGAAGAGGCCCGCGTAATTGTCGCCGCCTTCGCGGTAAACGCCGAAATGGCCCAGCGACATGGCGGCCGGCAGCAGGAGCCCGAAGACCATCAGAACGGGGACCTGCACGGGGCGCGAACCCATGCGCAGCAGCGTCGCGTACTCGTAGAGCGAAAGCGCGATTATCGCCAGGATGAATACCGAATAGGGGATGCCTCCCAGGTTGACCAGGTAGACCACGAGGGGGATGCCTATGACGGCGGTGAGTATGCGGGGAAGCAGCATCGCGACTCCTTAGGTTCCTTTCCTTCTGTCCCTGCGCTGGTAGTCCAGCAGGGCTTTGCGGAGCTCCGGCCCCTTGAAATCGGGCCAGAGCGTGTCCGTGACGTAGAATTCCGAATAAGCGGTCTGCCAGAGCAGGAAATTGGAGATGCGCATCTCGCCCGAGGTCCTGATCAGGAGGTCGGGGTCCGGCAGCGGCCAGGTATAGAGCCCGCGCGAGATATCCTCCTCGGTCACGGGACCGCTCTTCCCGGCGGGGAGCGAGTTGACGGCGTCCACTATCTCCCGGCGGCCGCCGTAGTTGAGAGCGATATTGAGCGTGATGCCGCGTCCGCCCTCGAGCAGGCGCATGGTCTCCTCCGCCTGCTTCCTGACGGCGGCGGGCATCTCGTCGAGCCGGCCGCTGAACCTGAGGAGCACGCCCTTCTCCTTCATCTCTTTCGCGTACTCGCGCAGGGCGCGGCAGAGCAGGCTCATTATCGCGCGGACTTCCAGCTTGGGGCGCGCCCAGTTCTCGGTGGAGAAGGCGTAGACGGTAAGGACCTTCACTCCCGCGTCGCGCGCCGCGGCGACGACGGCCTTGAGCGAACGCGCGCCCTCGGCGTGGCCCGCGGCGGCGGGCAGACCCTTGGCCCGGGCCCAGCGCCTGTTGCCGTCCATGATGACGGCGACATGCGCGGGGGCCCGGGAGGGGTCCAGTTCTTCCTTTTCGCGGGCTTTGGACATCCGGTTCAGACGGTCAGCAGTTCCTTTTCCTTGGAGCCCGCCACGTCGTCTATCATCTTCACGTAGGAGTCGGTCAGTTTCTGCACGGTCTGCTCGTGACGCTTGGTGTCGTCCTCGGAGATCTCCTTGGCCTTCTCGGCCTTCTTGATCTTCTCCATCGCGTCGCGGCGTTCGTTGCGGATCGCGACGCGGGCGTCCTCGCCCATGGAGTGGACGACCTTGACCATCTTCTTGCGCTGGTCCTCGGTCATCGGGGGGAGATTGATGCGGATGACGTCGCCCTGGCGGGCGGGGGAGGTGCCGAGGTCCATCTTGCGCAGTTCCGACTCGACGGCGTCAACGGCGCCTTTGTCCCAGACGCGCACTTCCAGCGTGCGGGCTTCGGGGATGGAAACGGCCGCGACCTGTTTGAGCGGCACGCGGGACCCGTAATACTCGACGTAGAGCGAGTCGAGGAGCTGGGGATTGGCGCGCCCCGTGCGCAACGAGGTCAGTTCGCGCTTGAACTTGTCCACCTTCTCCTTCATGGCCCCTTCGGCCGCCGCAATAACGGAATTTACCCCTTCCATATGCACGCTCCTTGAGAACGGGAATGCGGCGCGGCCAGGGCCGCGCCTTGATATCAATTATATTAAAAATGGGGGGGCAGGTCTTTACTTTCGACCCCGTCAGAGGGTCTCTTCCACCAGCGCGCAGAAACAGTGCATGGCCAGGCCGTGCATCTCCTGCACCCGGGGAGTGTCCTTGGAGGGGACGGAGAGAGCGAGATCGCAGAGGGGCGCCAGCTTGCCGCCGCCGCAGCCGAGGAAGCCAAGCACCTTCATGCCCTGGGACCTGGCCTTCAGCGCGGCCTTCACGACATTGGCGCTGTTGCCGGAAGTGGAGATGCCCAGCAGGACGTCGCCGGGGCGGCCGTAGGCCTCCACCTGCCGCTCGAAGACCGTGTCGAAGCCGTAGTCGTTGCCCAGACAGGTGAGTATGGAAGTGTCCGAGCTCAGCGCGATGGCGGCCGCCGCGCGGCGTTCGCGCTTGAAGCGGCCGACGAACTCGCCGGCTATATGCTGGCTGTCCGCGGCGCTGCCGCCGTTGCCGCAGATGAGCAGCCTGCCGCCGCCCGCGAAGGCGGCGGAGACCGCGGCCGCCATCCCGGCCAGGAGGGGGGCGGAGCCCTCGAACCAGCCGAGGAGCTCCCGGTGGTCCTTCACGGCGGCGAGGATCTTCTCTTTCTCAGTCATTGACGATGAGGGTGCCGACGCGCTCCCCGCCCACGGCCCGCTTGATATTGCCGGGCTTGTGGAGGTCGAAGACCAGGATCGGGATATTGTTCTCCATGCAGAGGCTCAGCGCGCTGGTGTCCATGAAACGCAGCCTGCGCTCGATGGCCTTCATGTAGGTGATGTCCTTTATCAGCCTGGCCTTCGGGTCCTTTTTCGGGTCGCCGGTGTAGACGCCGTCCACCTGCGTGGCCTTGAAGATGACGTCGGCGCCGATCTCGGCGGCGCGCAGGGCGGCCGCGGAATCGGTGGTGAAATAGGGATTGCCGGTGCCGCCGGCGAAGATGACGACGCGGCCCTTCTCGAGGTGGCGTATGGCGCGGCGGCGGATGAACGGCTCGGCGAGGCGCGAGATCTCTATGGCGGTCTGCACGCGCGTGGCGACGCCGCGGTGCTCCAGGGCGGACTGCAGCGCCATCGCGTTCACGACGGTGGCGAGCATGCCCATATTGTCGGAGGTGACGCGGTCTATCATGCCGAGGCCGTCCTTGGCCCCGCGCCAGATATTGCCGCCGCCTATCACGATGGCGAGCTGCAGGTCCTTGCGGACCGACTTGGCTATCTCCCCGGCTATGAACGTCAGGGAATCCGGGGCGATGGAGTGGCCCCCGCCCCTGCGGGCGAGGGCTTCCCCGGACAGTTTGAGGAGTATCCTCCTGTACTTCATTCGACTCCCACGAGGTAGCAGTCGAAGCGCTTAACCGTGATGGCGCCGCCGAGGGCTCCCTCGGAGTCCTTGACGAACTGCGTCACCGTCTTCTTGGAGTCGCGTATCGAAACCTGCTCCAGGAGGCAGATCTCCTGGTAGAACTTGTTGACGCGGCCTTCCAGCATTTTCTCCAGGGCTTCCGGCGGCTTGGGTCTGTAAGGCTTGCCGGTCTCGGCGGCCCGCGCCTTGGCGGCCTCTTCGTCCTGGACGGTCTTGGCCTTGTAGATCTCCCGCTCCTTCGCCACCACCTCGGCCGGGACGTCCTCGCGGCGCAGGTACTTGGGGCCCATGGCCACGGCCTGCATCGCGATCTCCTTGGCCAGGGAGGCCAGGCCCCCGCGGGCCTTGGCCGGGTCGCCGGCGAAGCCGAGTTCGACCAGGCAGGCTTTCCTGGAATCCGAGTGGAGGTAGTAATTGGCGACGGTCCCGGCGGAGCCGTAGACGACGCCGCGGCGTATCGCCATGTTCTCGCCGGACTTCATCGCGACGGCCTGGAGGCGCTCCTTGGCGTCGGCGTTCTCGGCGGGGTTGCCGTAGTCCGGCTTCTCCAGCATCGCGGAGCAGAGGCCGTCCGCCAGAGCGAGCACGTCCTGGTTCTTGGCGACGAAGTCGGTCTCGCAGTTGATCTCGACCATCGCGATCCTGGCGCCGTCGGCGGAGGTCTTGACGGCGACGAGGCCTTCCTTCATCTCGCGGCCGGCGCGTTTGGCCAGGCCGGCGAGGCCTTTCTTGCGGAGCAGCTCGACGGCCTTCTCCAGGTCGCCCTGCGCCTCGTTAAGCGCGGACTTGCAGTCCATGATGCCCGCTCCGGTCCTGGAACGAAGGGTCATGACCTGCTCGCTCTTGATAACAACGCTCATGATGTTCTCTCCTTGGATAGATCTGCTGCGCGTCCCCCGCGCGCGCAGGGCGCGCGGCGGGAGAGGGGGAATGGCGGTCACTCTTCGGTGCGGACCGGTTCCTCGGCGGGCAGCTCGACGGCGGCGTCGGCCGGCTGGGTATAAGCCTGGTCGACCTGCTGCTGCATCTGCTCGGCCTCGGTCTGGGCGGCCTTCTCCTGCGCCTGCTGATGGGCTATCAGCCTGGCCTCTTCGGCCTCCTTGCGGCCCTCGATGATGGCGTCGGCTACAGCGCCGCAGAAAAGCCGGATCGAGCGGGCGGCGTCGTCGTTGCCGGGCACGGCCCAGTCTATCAGGTCGGGGTCGCAGTTGGTATCGCAGACCGCGACTATCGGGATCTTGAGCTTGCGGGCCTCGCGGATCGCGCCCATCTCCTCGACGGGATCGATCACGAACATGTAGTCGGGCAGGGCCTTCATGTCGCGGATGCCGGAGAGCAGTTTGACCAGGCGCTCCTTCTCCTTGCTCAGGCGGGAGACCTCTTTCTTGGACATGACCTTGAAGAGACCGTCGTTCTCGAGCTTCTCGAGCTCCTCGAGACGCTTGATCGAGCGCTTGATCGTGTCGAAGTTGGTGAGCGTGCCGCCCAGCCATTTCTCGTAGACGCAGGCGACTTCGGCGCGCTGGGCCTCCTCGCGGATAATGTCCTTGGCCTGTTTCTTGGTGCCCACGAAAAGGAACCTGGCCCCGGCTTTGGCGGCGTCCTTCACGTTGCCGTAGGTCTTCTTGAGCTCCTTGACCGTCTTCTGAAGGTCGAGGATATGGATCCCGTTGCGCTCGCCGAATATGTAGCGGGCCATCTTGGGATTCCATCTGTAGGTCTGGTGGCCGAAATGAACGCCGGCCTCCAGCATGGTCTTCATCGAGATGTTGAGCATCGAACTTCCTCCTGGGTATGCACTTCTAAATCGCGTTTTTGAACTGTTAGGACAAAAAGGCGTCGGAAAATATTAGCATATGTTTCCGTTATTTTTCAACCACGCCGAAAAAAATGTTTGACTTAAGTCAACCTCCGCGCGCGGACGCGTTTTTGTGCCGGGAGGCCTCTTTTCCTATAATAAGGGCCATGAGAACGGCCGTGGCGCAGATGAACCCCGTGGTGGGGGACGTAAAAGGCAACGTTTCCATGGCGCTGGACTTCCTGCGCCGGGCCGAGGCCTCCGGAGCGGAGCTGGCGGTATTCCCGGAACTGGCCCTTACCGGCTACCCGCCTCTGGACCTGCTGGAGCGCGACGAGTTCGTCAAGGAGAACCTGCTGGCGCTTTCGGCGCTGGCGGCCCGCACGCGGCGCGCGGCCTGCCTGATAGGTTACGCCGATTTCAATCCCTCGGCCCGCGGGAGGCGGCTGCGCAACGGCGCCGCGCTGCTGCACGGGGGGAAGATAGCGGCCAGGCGCTTCAAGTCGCTGCTCCCCACTTACGACATCTTCGACGAGTCGCGCTATTTCGAGCCGGCCGCCTCCAACGACCCGGTCGTCTTCCGGGGACGCCGGCTGGGCGTCACCGTCTGCGAGGACATCTGGGCGGGCACCAGCCTGCTGCCCAGGCGGGAACTTTACGGCTCCAGCCCGCTGGCCGCCCTGAAAAAGAAAGGCGCGGACCTTTACCTCAATCTCTCCGCCTCTCCTTATTATTGCGGCAAGCCGGCCGAGCGGCTCCCGGTACTCGCGAAGGTCGCCCGCGGCCTCGGCAGGCCGCTGGTCTACGCCAACCAGTGCGGCGCCAACGACGAACTGATATTCGACGGCAACAGCCTGGCGTTCGACGGCGCGGGCCGGGTCGCCGCCGCCGGGAGGGCTTTCGCCGAGGACCTGCTCCTTTTCGACGCCGACAGGCCCGCCCCCGGCGCGCGGTCCTTCATGCCCGGGGAGGCCGCGGAACTGCGCGCGGCGCTCAAGCTGGGCATCTCCGATTATTTCCGCAAGACCGGCTTCTCCCGGGCGGTGCTGGGCCTGAGCGGCGGCATAGACTCGGCGCTGGTCGCCTGCCTGGCCGCCGACGCGCTGGGCCCCGGGAATGTCACCGCCCTGCTCATGCCCTCGCGCTTCACGGAGCGGCGCAGCGTCGACGACGCGCTGAGGCTGGCCCGCGCGCTGGGCCTGCGTCACGAGACGATACCCATAGATCCCGTCTACAGGGCGCTCGCCGCCGCGCTGGGCAGGCGGGACCCTTATTCCGGGATCGACCTGACGCTCCAGAACCTGCAGTCGCGGGCGCGCGGGACCATACTGATGGCGCGCGCCAACGAGAGCGGCGCGCTGGCGCTGGCCACCGGCAACAAGTCGGAGATCGCGATGGGCTACTGCACGCTCTACGGCGACACCGCCGGGGCGCTGGCGCCGCTGGCCGACCTGGTGAAAAGCCGCGTCTACGAACTCTCGGCCCTTTACCCGGAGATCCCTTCCTCCATTATGACCCGCCCGCCGACCGCCGAACTCAAGCCCGGCCAGAAGGACCAGGACGACCTGCCGCCTTACGACAAGCTGGACCGGCTGGTGTCGCTGCTCGTCGAGGACGGCCTGCCTCCGGCGAAAGCCGCGGCCCGCGCCGGCCTGCCGGCCGCGGAAGCCTCCCGCATAGCCGGCCGGATAGCGGCCAACGAATACAAGCGCCGCCAGCTGGCCATAGGGCTCAAGGTGACGCGCAAGGCTTTCGGCCAGGGCCGCAAGATGCCCGTCGCCAAGCGCCTTTCCGCGGGGCCGGGACCCGGATGCTGAAAAGGGCCGTCCTTTTCGCCGCCTCTTTCCTGCTGGCGGCCGCGGCCTGGGCGCAGCCCGGTCCGCGCAGCGTCCGCCAGCATCCGCTCGACAAACCTACGCCTCCTCCCTCCAGGACGGAGATCGTAAGACCGCTCAAAGAGCCGGCCACGGGCTACGCTCCGGACCTCTTCAACCGCGTGCTCGACGCCCTGGTCATAGACCTGGAGAAAGGGCCGATACTGCCGCTCCCGATAGCCGAGGCGGGCAAGGACCTGGGGCTCAACATAGGCGTCATGCCGGTCTGGGCCGTCTGGAACGCGCAGCGCACCGGCGTGGATTACGTCATGGCCCCGTCGGTCAGCTACAACGAGAACCTCGGCGCCACCTTCGGCTACAAGCAGTATTTCTTCCCCGACGAGAAGAGCATAATCATGTTCCGGGGCTCGGTCTCCCGCCGCGTCGAGAACGAGGCCTACTTCTATTTCTACAGGCCCGGGGTCCTGGGCACGGACGCGCGCTTCAGCCTGGACGTGGTGCACCGCGTCACCGGCAAGCCCTCGTTCTACGGCTACGGCAACGGCTCGTTCGAAGCGGACAAGGCCAATTACGCCATCCTCAAGGAAGGCGAGGAGTTCACGGCCTCGCTGCCCGTGATGAAGCATCTCTTCGTGGAACTCAACCACTCGCTCTACAGGCAGCAGGCGCAGGAAGGGCCGGTGCTCGGCGTGCCGCAGGTCAGCGCTCTCTACCCGGCCGACTACGCCGCGGCCGAAAAGGCGCGGCTCTTCCACGCCAACCGCCTCTCCATCCTCTACGACGACACGGACCACCCGTTCCTGCCCAAGATAGGAACGCTGGCCTCTTTCTCGGTGCTCTACTCCGCGAAGGCCCTCGGTTCGGATTACAATTACCGGACCTACAACGCCGAGCTCAAGCATTACTACAACTACAAGGGGGAGGGCCGTTTCGTCACCGCGCTGCGCTACCAGCTGCAGTTCCAGCGGGGCGACGAGCTGCCTTTCTACGCGCAGGTGCAGCTGGGCGAGACCACGGGCCTGCGCATGGCCGGCGACGGCAGGTTCACCGACAGGGGCAAGATAGTGGTCAACCTCGAGGAGCGCATAACCCTGTCCCGCGTCCCGTACCTCAAATTCCTGCGCGAAGTGGAGGTAGCGCCGTTCATCGACGCGGGCGCCGTGTTCTCCGACCCTTCGGGATTCTCGACCGGAGACCTCCGCTACGGTCCGGGACTCTCCCTGCGGCTGCTGCTTCGCCCTCAGGTGGTGGCCACGGCCGACCTGGCCTTCGGCTCCGAAGGCACCAACACCATACTGCGCGTGGGCTACCCTTTCTGAAATGATAACGCGCGACAAAAAAGTCCGGCTCTCGGCCAAGCCCCTCGTCGTACGGGACGGCCGCCTGCTGCTGATGCGCGCCAGGGACCGCTGGGGCACCTACTACCTCCTGCCCGGCGGGGGGCAGAAGAACGGCGAGACGCTCGCGGACGCCCTGCGCCGGGAATGCCTGGAAGAGACGGGAGTACTGGCCGAACCGCTGCGGCCGCGCTACATCCGCGACTATGTGGGGAAGAACCACGAGTTCGCCCGGTGGGACAAGGGCTTCCACCAGGTCGAGATAATGTTCGTCTGCCGCTACGAGGGAAAAAAGCGGACCGCCCGCGTGCCGGATCTCCGGCAGACCGGGGCGGTCTGGATGCCGCTGGCGCGGCTGGAAAAGATACGGCTCTATCCTTCGGTCCTCAAGTCGCTCATCCTTCCCGCCGGGCGCTTCCGCGGCCCCGTATACCTGGGGGACGTCAACTGAGAAAGTCCCCGGACATGACCGGCAAATGAGCAGATACATACTCGGAATATCCGCTTTCTATCACGATTCGGCGGCGGCCCTCCTGAAGGACGGGAAGGTCGTCTTTGCCGCCCAGGAGGAGCGCTTTAACAGGGCAAAGAACTTCCCGGGATTCCCGGCCCTCGCCGTAAGGGCGGCCCTGGACTGGGCGGAGAAGCGGGAAGGCAAGGGCCCGGGACTGGCCGGCGTCGAAGCCGTCGCTTTTTACGACAAACCTCTCCTTAAGTTCGAGCGCCTGATAGAGACTTACTACGCTTATGCGCCGCGCGGGTTCGCGCAGTTCCTCTCCGCCGCCCCGGTCTGGGTCGGGGAGAAGATGCTGCTCAAGAGAACGCTGAGGAAAGAGCTGGCGAAAATAGATCCCGCCGCCGCCGGAATAAAACTGCTTTTCCCGGAACATCACCTCTCTCACGCCGCCAGCGCTTTTTATCCCTCGCCTTTCGGGGAGGCGGCGGTCCTCACCGTGGACGGGGTCGGCGAATGGGCCACGGCGTCGATATGCGCCGGCCGGGGGAAGGACCTGACGATATTGAAAGAACTCCGTTTCCCGCATTCCCTCGGGCTGCTCTACTCGGCCTTCACGGCCTATACCGGCTTCAAGGTCAACTCCGGGGAGTACAAGTTGATGGGCCTTGCCCCTTACGGGGACCCCGCCTCCCCCAGGACCGCGGCCTTCGGCCGTAAGATAAGGGACGTCCTTGCCGACCTCAAAGACGACGGCTCCGTCCGGCTCGACCAGGACTATTTCGATTATACGACGGGGCTTAAGATGACGAGGGACGACAGGTGGGAGGAACTTTTCGGGATACCTCCCCGCCGGCCCGGGTCCGCTCTCAAGCAGGAATACTGCGACATGGCCCTGGCGGCCCAGGAGTTCACCGGTGAGGCGCTGTCCAGGATGGCCGCCCATGCCGTCGCGCTGACGGGCAGCAGGGACCTGTGCCTGGCCGGCGGGGTCGCCCTGAACTGCGTGGCCAACGGCAGGATACTGAAGGCCGGCATCTGCGACCGCATCTGGATACAGCCGGCGGCGGGAGACGCGGGGGGAGCGCCCGGGGCGGCGCTGGCCGCCTGGCATATCTATTCGGGAGAACCCCGCGTCCCGGAGGTCCCGGACGGCATGAGCGGGGCACTCCTCGGCCCGGACTATACCGGGGAGGAAGCGGAGACCTTCGCGCGCGAGGCGGGCGCGGTCTACGAAAAGCTCAGCGACGACGAACTCTGCGCCAGGACCGCGAAACTGCTGGCCTCGGGAGCGGTGGTCGGCTGGTTCCAGGGCCGCATGGAATGGGGCCCCAGGGCCCTGGGCAACAGGAGCATCCTGGCGGACGCGAGGGACCCGGGGATGCGCAAGAAGCTCAACCTCAAGATAAAACACCGGGAAGGATTCAGACCTTTCGCTCCGTCCGTCAGGGAAGAGGACGCGGGGGAATTCTTCGAGAACGGCTTCGCCAGCCCGTACATGCTGCTCATAGACCATATAATACCGGCGCGCCGCCTCTCCGGTCCGGCGCACGGCGCCGCGCCGGACCTGGAAGAAAAGCTGTCCCGCCGGAGCTCCGACGTGCCCGCTGTGACCCATCTGGACTACTCCGCCCGGGTACAGACGGTAAGCAGGGCGTCCAATCCGCGATATCACGCGCTGCTGACCGCTTTTAAGGAACTCACCGGCTGCGGATTGCTGGTGAACACCAGTTTCAACGTGCGGGGGGAGCCGATAGTGTGTTCGCCGGCCGACGCCTACGCGTGTTTTATGAGAACGGACCTCGATCACCTTGTGATAGGGGATCTTCTTTTCGACAAAGCCCGGCAGCCGCGAAGGACTGCCGCGGAAGACGGAGGAGGCGACTATGCGGACGATTGACGGCGCCGGGCGGACGGCCGCGGCGGGGTGCGGGAAGACATGTTAGAATTCCTCGGCGACTTCTGGAAATTCCTGAAAGCCCGCCGGAAATGGTGGCTGGTCCCGGTCGTCCTGGCGCTGCTCCTCTTCGGAGCCCTGTTCCTGCTTTCGGGCGGCAGCGCGGTGTCGCCTTTCATCTACACCCTGTTCTGATGAACGACGCGGATAGGAAAAGAGAACTGGGAACGGTATGCCTGCTCGCCGCCGCGGCGGCGGCTTCGGGCTTTTTCTTTAAGATCGCCGGGCTTCAATGGCTGGCGCTTGTTCTTCTGAGCGTGGGGCTGGCGTGGAAAAGCGCGGCCGCGAGGATATCCCGGGCCTGGCTCGCTTTCGCCGGAGTCCTGGGGCGCATGAACTCCCGGCTGCTCCTTTCGCTCATATTCTTCCTGGTCATAACCCCGGCCGCTTTCCTGTTCAGGCTTTTCAACAAGGATCACCTGCGACTGCGAAAGTGTCCGGGAGCGCCCTCCTATTTCCGGGACAGAGCGCGTCTTTTCTCCAAGGAAGACCTGAAAAACCCCTGGTGACCGCGCGGCCGGGCTCCGCCCGGCTGAAAAAGCCGCGTCACTGCAGCTGCGACAGGTCGGCGACGCCCTCGACCAGGCTGACCAGCGACTTGATGAGGTTGAGCCGGTTGTCGCGCACCTTCGGGTCCTCGGCCATGACCATGACCTTGTCGAAGAAGTTGTCCAGGCTGGGTTTTATGGCCAGCAGCTCGGACAGTCCCTTCGCGTAATCGCGCGCCGCGACATGCTCCTTCAGCCTGCCGCTCATCGCCTTGATATCCCCGTGGAGAGCCCGCTCCTCGTCCTTCTCGAAAGCGCCCTCGTCGGGCGAACCGCTCAGCGGGGACTTCGACTGCTTGAGTATGTTCTTGGCGCGCTTGAAGGCCGCAGCGATGCCCGAGAAATCCGGGTTGGAACGCAGCGAGTTTATGTCCTTCACGCGGGCGCGGCAGTCGAGCAGGTCGCCGCCGTCCATGAAGAACTCGCGCACGGCCTTTATCTCGTCGAAGCGCAGGCCCTGCTCGGAGAAGACCGCCTCGGCGCGCTGCCAGAGGAAATCCAGCAGGGCCTCGCGGCGAGCCGGCAGGTCCTTGCGCGCTTCCGGCAGCATACCGGCGAAAGGCTCCAGCGCCGCGTCCAGCGCGTCGCAGAGGTCCAGCCTGAGCTCTTTCTCCAGCACGATGCGCACCGCGCCCAGCGCCTGGCGGCGCAGGCCGTGGGGGTCCGCGCTGCCGGTGGGGATCTGCCCGGTATAGAAATCGGCGGCCAGCGTGTCGAGCTTGCCCGCCAGCGAGACTATGGCCCCCTCGACGGAGGAGGGGATCGGCGAGGCGGCCGACAGGGGCCAGTAGAATTCCCCGACGGCCCGCGCGGCCGTCTCCCGCAGGCCGGCGTTGGCGGCGTAATAGCCGCCCATCGTGCCCTGCAGTTCGGGGAACTCGCCGACCAGCCCGCTGACCAGGTCGGAATAGACGTACGTGGAAGCCGCGGCGACGTCCTCGGCGCAGGCCTCTTTGGAGGCCCCGCAGAGGCGGGCGGCCAGCGCTTCCACCCGGGCGGCCTTGTCGGCCATCGTACCCAGCTTCGCCTGGAAAGTGACGCTGGCGAGCTTTTTGTTGAAATCGGCCGGCGGCACGGCGAGGTCGCGCGTATAGAAGAAGATGGCGTCGCGGAAGCGGGCCTCGAGCACGTTGCGGAAGCCCTCCTCCACGTTGCGCTGTCCCCGCGAGACGCCGTCGCGTATCCCGACGAACCAGGGCTGCAGGCGGCCCTTCGCGTCGGCCACCGTGAAGAACTTGAGCTGCTTCTTCATGACCAGGTGGACCAGTTCGGGGGGGAGCTTGAGGAAATCCTGCGAATACGAAGAGACCACGCAGACCGGGTACTCCACGAGATAGAGGTTCTCGGTCAGCAGTTCCTCGTCGACCTCGACCTCCAGCTTCATGCGTTTGGACACGGCCGCGAGTTCGCGGCGCAGCGCCGCCAGCCTGTCGGCGTCCTTCACCACCACGCCGGCGTGCTCGAGGGTCTTGAAGTATCTCTCGGCCGAGGCGATCTTGAGGGGTCTGGAACCCTTGGCGCTGAGACCGGCGGTGACCCGGCCCGACTTTATCCCGGCGACGGAAAAAACCACGGGCTTGTCGCCGTGCAGGGCCAGCAGGCTGCGTATGGGCCGCGCGAAGCGGAACCGGGTCCTCTCCCAGACCATGTTCTTGGGGAACTGAAGTTTGGCTATCACGGCGGGGAAGAGCTCGGCCAGCGCCTTGGACGCGGCGCGGCCCGGCACGCGGGTCTCGAAGACCAGCACTTCGCCCTTGTTGGGCACGCTCTCCACGCCCAGCTTGTCCGGCGTGGTGCCGCGCGAGCGGGCGAAACCGGCCGCCTGCGGGGTGAAATTACCGTCGGGGCCGCGCAGCAGCTTCGCCGAGGGGCCGTAATGCTTCTGGACCTTCTCCTCGGTCTTCGCCGGCACGCCCGCCAGGTGCAGGACCAGGCGCTTGTAGGTGCCGTAAGCGGCGATGGAATCGTAAGGCAGGCTGGCCTCTTTGAGCGCCTCGGAGGCGTACTTCACCAGCTGTTCCCCGGCGGAGGTGACGAAGCGCGCCGGGATGTTCTCCATGCGTATCTCGAGAACGACTTCCCTTTTAGCGGACATCGGCGGCCTCCTTGTTCGAAGGCTCGCTGGCCTCCACGTGGGCGACGGCACAGGCCTTGGCGATGTCGCGTATACGCTTTATCATCACGGCGCGCTCGGAGACCGAGATGGCCCCGCGGGCGTCGAGCAGGTTGAAGTTCTGCGAACATTTCATGACCAGGTCGAAGGCCGGCAGGTAATAACCCTTGGCCGCCAGGCGGGGGACTTCCTGCTCCCATTTCCCGAAGTTGAACCGGAGGTTCTCCGTGTCGGCCTCCTCGAAGTTGTAATGGGAGAACTGCTCCTCCTGGCCCTTGTGCACCTCGCCATAGGTGAGGCGGTCGGTCCACATGATGTCGAAGATGCTCTTCTTCTTCTGAGCGAACATAGCCAGGCGCTCCAGGCCGTAGGTGATCTCCACGGTTATCGGGTCGAGCTCGTAAGAGGCCATCTGCTGGAAATAGGTGAACTGCGTGATCTCCATCCCGTCCAGCCAGACCTCCCAGCCCACGCCGGAAGCTCCCAGCGTCGGCGATTCCCAGTCGTCCTCGATCCAGCGGATGTCGTGCTCGGAATGGTCCACGCCGATGGCTTTGAGCGAGGCCAGGTAGACCTGCTGGATATCGGCCATCGGCGGCTTGATGATGACCTGGTATTGGTAATACTTTCCCAGGCGGTTGGGATTGGCGCCGAAGCGCCCGTCGCCTGGGCGGCGGCAGGGCTCGACATAGGCCACGCTGTTCGGCTTCGAGGTGAGCGAACCGAAGAAAGTGGCCGGGTTGAAGGTGCCCGCGCCCTTCTCCAGGTCGTAGGGCTGTATTATCGCGCAGCCCTGCCTGGCCCAGTACTGGTCGAGCCTGAGTATGATCTCCTGGAAGTTCATGTTGTCTCCTAAGTTCAGACGAAAGCGGCGGTCTTGAAGGTCAGGCCGAGGTTGCCGGCGAAACACTTTTCGAGCGTGGTATCCACGCGCCTGAGCAGGTCGTCGTCGGCCGGAGCGGCGTCCACGCCGTCCCAGCTGCCCGAATGAAGGGTCTCCCACAGGCCGTGGTCCAGCCCCACGCTGGTCTCCGCGAAACCCACGCCGGCCAGTTCGGCCAGCCGCAGCGAAAAAGCGCGCCGCGTCCATGCGGTGAACCCGCTGGCGTCGAGGCGCTCCAGCGCCGAGAGCAGCAGGTCGTACTTCTCCGGGTTGGGATGCGCGTAAGGCGTCACGGCCATCACCAGTTCGCAGAAATGCGAGGCCAGGAACAGCCGCTCGGCGCCGGTCCTTATGCCGGGAAAGGCGCGCAGCGAAGTCCCTCCGGTGCAGACGGGGAAATTGGAGCCGGGCCGCAGGTGGAGGCGGTAATCCCCGACGGTGAGCGGCTCGCTGAGCGCCTTGAGCTTGGCGGCCGCCCGCGCCACGCCCTTGAAATTGACCTCCAGTTTGCCGTTCTCGCGCGTGTAAAGCGTGACGATGCGGCCGTTCTCCTGGAGCGGCCGCCGCCGCAGCACTATCGCCCTGTCGCAGAAATTCATGGGTTATATTTTAACAAATACGCGAACGGGACCGCGGGATCAAGGGGGACGTTGTTTAGTTCTTTAGTTGTCGCGCCAGCAGCTATACCGGCCCGTTTTATCCTGTGCATAACAACTAAAGAACTAAACAACGTCCCCCGGTTCTGCTATAATATACGCACATATGCTCCCTACATACAGACCTAACAAAAGACGCAGAAAGAAATCCATCGGTTTCCGCGCGCGCATGAAGACCAAGGGCGGCCGCAAAGTGCTGTCCGCCAGGCGCCGGAAGGGCCGCTGGAGCATCATCCCCGAATAAGGGGAGCGCCCCTCCGCTCCGGCGGACGGGGCGATCTGGATTCAGTGAAGAAATTCCCTCTTTCCCGCGCCATGAGGCTCAAGGGCCGCAAGAACTTCTCCCGCGTCTTCGAGACGGGGGGGAAGGCGGCGACGAAGGGCCTGGTGATGTGGAACGCGGCGCCTCCGGGCGGAGACACCTCCCCGGAGAACCGGTGCATGGGCCTGGCGGTAAGCCGCAAGGCCGGCGGCGCGGTGAGGCGCAACAGGATAAAGAGGATATTGAGAGAAGCTTACAGGCTCAACAGGTTTCGACTGAAGGATGGAGCCTGGTTCATAGTTTACCCGAAGGCCGGCTGCGGGCTCGACTCGCTGGCCGGGGCGGAAAAGGAGCTGCTGCAGGCCTGGGAACGGGCCGGGCTGCTCCGCGACCCCGGGGCGGAGCCCGGCCGGAACGGAAGAAAGGCATGACGGCTTTCATAAAGGCATTCTACGCCTCGCTGCGGCCCATACTGGGCCCGCGCGCCTGCCGCTTCCACCCGACCTGCTCGGAATACGCCTTCGAGGCGCTGAAAAAGCACGGGACCGTTAAAGGTATCGCGCTCGGCGCACGCCGTATATTGAACTGCCATCCTTTCAACCCGGGCGGCTACGACCCGGTGCCCTGAAACCTGCGCGGCCGGCCTTCAGGAGGCCCCGATGCAGAAGAATCTGGTATTAGCGGTGGTCCTTTCCGCGATAGTCTATATCGGCTGGTTTTCCATGGTGGCGCCCCCGCCGCCCCGCCAGGTCCCCGTCCAGGGGGAGCAGAAGGCCGGCGTGACAACCGCCGCCGCCGTCTCCGCCGCGGCCGTCGGCGCGGACGCAAAACCCCTGAAATTCTCCGAAGAAGCCTCCGTCCGCTCCTACGAACCCGTAAAGATAAAGGTCGCCAAGGCCGAGTACCGGCTGGACCCGCTTACCGCCTCGCTCACCGGCGCGGCCTATGACGGCCCGGTCGAGCAGGTGGAACTGATACCCGAAGGCTCGGCCTATTTCTCGGCTTTCGAAGGCCTGCGCTTCTCGCCCGCCGGTTCCCGCCGCTATTCCGCCTCTTTCGAGGCCAGGCCCGAGCGCGGGATACTCATCTCCAAGACCTTCGATTTCGACCCGGACAACCGGATCAACACCCTCACGATAAAAGTGTCCAACCAGGGCTCCGCCGCGCGGCAGCTGCAGCCCTGGTCGCTCAAGATAGGCCCCGGCATCTCCACCGTAAAGAGCGAGCTGAAGGAGAACCCGAAGATCTGGCGCGCGCTTTACACCGTGCAGCAGAAGGGCAAGAAGAACCCGACCCCCGTGGAGCTGGAGGAGGATTCCGCCGAGAAGGAATGGCTCTGGGCCGGCGTGGACAACCGCTATTTCCTGGCCGCCGTTATCGGCGAGGGGCTGGAGAAGTCGGGCCTCAAATTCCTGGAGGAGAAGTCGGGGGAGGAAAAGGAAGCTCCCTCGCTGCTGATCCCCTTCGCCGCCGAGGTCCTGGCACCCGGCGCCTCTAAGACCTGGAAGATGGATTTCTACCTGGGCCCCAAACACCTGCCTCTTCTAAAACAGCTCGGGCACGGCCTGGACCGCGCGGTGGACTTCGGCTTCTTCTCGCCGCTGGCCAAGCTCGCCGACAAGGCGCTGGGCTATTTCCACGACATGACCGGCAACTACGGGGCCGCCATACTCATGCTCAGCGTCGTGCTGCAGATCTTCGTGATGCCGCTGAGCTTCAAGTCCTACAAGGCGATGACACTGATGAAGAAGCTGCAGCCCGAGATGCAGCGCATCCAGGCCAAGTATAAGGACAACCCGCAGCGCATGAACCAGGAGATCATGGACATGTACAAGAAGCACGGCGCCAACCCGCTGGGCGGCTGCCTGCCGATGCTGCTGCAGATACCAGTCTTCTTCGCGCTGTTCACGGCGCTGCGCAATTCCTGGAGCCTGCACGGCGCGCCCTTCGCGCTCTGGATCCACGACCTGTCGTCGAAGGACCCGTACTATGTCCTCCCGCTGACGATGGGTGCGGTCATGGTGCTGCAGCAGCACTTCAGCCCGCAGGCCGGCGACCCGGCGCAGGTCAAGATCATGAAGTGGATGCCCGTCATCTTCACCTTCATGTTCCTGACCTTCCCGGCGGGCCTGGTGATGTACTGGCTGGTCAACAGCCTGTTCGGTTTCGCGCAGAGCATGTACATGCAGAAGAAGTTCGCGTGATATTTTTACGGGGAGCCCCAGGGCTTCCCGCGGAGGTAAAGTAAGATGAAAGAGCTGAAAATTGAGGCCAGGACCATCCAGGACGCGGTGGAAAAAGGCCTCGGAGAAATGTCCCTGAGAAGGGACCAGGTAGAGGTCGTGGTGGTATCCGAGGGCAAGAAAGGCCTTTTCGGGTTAGGAGCCAGACCCGCCTGCGTGGTGCTGCGCGAGAAGCGCTGGGGCGGTGCCGACGAGGACCGCGGACGCGGGCGCGGGCGCGGCGACAGGCACGAGAGGGGGGAAGAGCGCGGACGCGGCGGCGAGCGCGGCGAACGCGGCGGCAGAGGCCGCCGGGACCGCGGAGACCGCGGCGAGCGGGGAGACCGCGGCGGCAGGGGCGACAGGCCCCGGCGCGACAGGTCCGAAGGCCGCCCGCCCAGGCAGGAGATACGCAGGCCCGAAGGCCCGCCGCCGGAGCTGGAACCCGCGGCGATGGAGATAGCCAGGCCGGAAGACACCGCCGAGCACGCGAAACAGGCCGTCACGAAGATAATGGAGTACATGGGCCTGCCCTGCGAGATACAGGAAGTGAAGACCCTCGAAGACGGCAAGATACTGGTGAAGTTCGAATCCGCCGAGAGCGCGATGCTGCTCGAGGATAACGCCAGGCCGATGCAGGCGATGCAGTACCTGGTGAGCTCGATAGTAAACAAGGGCCGCTCCGGCAAGCTGGCGGTGCAGCTCGATACGGGCGGGTACTGGGAGCGCAAGGAGAAAGAACTGGACCGCAAGGTGGAGTTCGCCGTGAAGACGGTCAAGGCCACCTCCAGGCCTTTCCGCCTGGAGGCCATGCCGGCCCCGATGCGCAAGTACGTGCACAACCTGGTCAAGACCTCCTATCCCGAGGTCGAGACCGTCTCGGAAGGCGAAGGGAAATGGCGCAAGGTAGTGGTGCGCCCCGCCGCCGGCAGGCCCGCCGAGGCGCCGGCCGCCAGGCCCGAAGCCAGGACCGAGGTCCCGGCCGGAGCGACCCCGGCTACCCAGCCGGAAGTTCAGGCCCCGGCCGCGCCGGAGCCCGAGGCCAAGTCCCCGGAAGCGGAGACCGGCAACGAGGCCGCCCCCGTCAACGGGGAGAACGAGAGCCGCTGATCCCCCTCGGGTTCGGCGGACGAAGACCGGGCGGGCGCCTTTCAGAAAGGCCCCGCCCGCGTCCATAAGAGGAGAAGGAATGCGGGCTCCCGACACGACCGACACGATAGTGGCGCCATCCACGGCGCCGGGCGGCGCGGCCATAGCCGTGCTGCGCGTGTCGGGCCCGCGCGCCTTCGCCGTCTGCTCCAATTTTCTGCACCCCAATAAGGCGCTCGCCGACCCCAAGCCGCGCCTGACCCACCTGCTCAGGATAAAGGACGGCGAAGAGGTGATAGACCGCGCCGTCGCCGTCTTCTACCGCGCGCCGGCCAGCTATACCGGCGACGACACGGTGGAACTTTTCTGCCACGGCTCTCCCTATATACTGCGCTCAGCGCTCACGCTGGCCATACGCCACGGCGCCCGCGAGGCGGAGCCCGGCGAATTCACGCTGCGGGCCTTCCTCAACGGCAAGCTGGACCTGGCGGAGGCCGAGGCCGTCGGCGACCTCATCGCCTCCTCCACCCGGGCCGAGCACGCCGCAGCCATGCGCCAGGTCGAAGGGGAATTCTCGGAGAGGATAAAGGGATTCAAGGCCCCTCTCGTGTCGGCTCTGGCCGAACTGGAGGCGAGGCTCGACGACGCCGATGCGGAGATACCGCCGGAGGACGCCGCGGCCCTTTCGCACGAAACGCTCGCCGCGCGGGCGAAGATAGCCGAAGCCGCGGAAAGTTTCAGGCGCGGGCGCTTCGTGCGCGAGGGCATAAAGGTGGCGATAGCCGGCGCCCCCAATTCGGGGAAATCCTCGCTGCTCAACGCGCTCGCCGGCGCCTCCCGCGCCATAGTCTCGCGCGAGCCCGGCACCACCCGGGACTGCGTCGAGACCCCCGTCGAGCTGGGCGGCCACCGGGTCGTCTTCACGGACACCGCCGGTTTCAACCCGGCGCCCGGCGGGGAAATAGAGGCTGAGGGGCTCAGGCGGGCGGCCGCGGCCGTCGCCTCCGCCGACATCGTCCTTTTCGTGGCGGACGGCTCCGCGGAGGAGTCGGAAGGCGACCGCCTGGCGGCCGGCACCATAGCCGACCGGCTGTCCCCCGGCGCGCGCGTCATAAAGGTCCTCAACAAATCCGACCTGCCGCCGGCGCGCGAAGACTCCGTCGCCGTGAAGGTCTCCGCCCTCACGGGCGCGGGACTGGACCGGCTGCGCGCCGCGCTGCTCGAGGGGGAGACGGCCGCCATAGAGGAAGGAGGCCTCGGCGGCGCCGTGACCTCTGCGCGCCATTTCCAGGCGCTCTCCCGCGCCGCGGAGGAACTGGCCCCCGCGGCGGAAAGGATAAAGGCCGGGGAACCCGAGCTGGCGGCCGAACACCTGCGCGCGGCGCTTTCCTCGCTGGGAGAGATCCTCGGGGAAACCACGCCCGAGGATATACTCTCGGAAATATTCGGAAAATTCTGCGTCGGCAAATAGGGAGGGGAAGACGATGCTAAAGAGAACGGCTCTGCTTTTCACGGACCTGGTAGCGAGACCGGGACAGGCCATCGCGACCCTCCTCTCCGGGGACGCGCGGTTCGGGCCGGTCCTTCTGCTCTTCGCCGCCTACGCGGCCGTCTCCGCCCTGGTCTCCCGGCTTATGCCGGCGGGATTCGTACCCGAACTGCCTCCGGAAATTTTCGGCCGCCCGTACGCGCTCTATCTCTCCGTCTCCCTCTCCGCGGGGCTGCTGCTGAACGTTCTGGCGGCGGCGGCCCTTCCCTGGGCCTCCTCCTTCTTCTCCGCCGGCCGGATCGGACCGCGGGTCCTGTTCTCCATAGCGGGTCTCGGCGTCTATTTCCTTTCTTTCGCGGCGGCGGCCGGCAGACCCGCGGAAGCCGCGCTCCTGGCCGCGGCCCCGGCGGCGGTCTTCCTGGCACTGCTCCTCCGGAGACCCGGATTTACGCCCTTCTTCAGGATCACCCTGGCCCTTTCCGCGCCGGGACTGGCGCTGGCCCCCGTCGAGTTCCTGGGCATAGCCGCCGGCGTCCGGCCGGTCTACGAGGCGGCCATGCTGGCTTCCGCCCTCTGGTCGCTCTGGCTGCTGGCGCGGGCGCTCAAGGCGCGCGGCTGCCCCGGCACCGCCCGCGCGGCGGCGGCGGCGGTCTCGGTGATACTGCTCTTCGGCGGCATGTTCTACGGGCTTTCCCTGCTGCTGCCGGCCGATATCGGACCGCTGCTGATGCTGGTATAAGGGAACGAAGGAAAGATGTTCGAGTACCCGCGGGATTTCGACGTGATAGTGATAGGCGGCGGCCACTCCGGCTGCGAGGCCGCGCTGGCCCCGGCGCGCATGGGCCTGCGCGTCCTGCTGCTGACGCAGGACCTCGACACCGTCGCGCAGATGTCGTGCAACCCGTCGATAGGCGGCGTGGCCAAGGGGCAGGTCGTGCGCGAGATAGACGCGCTGGGCGGCGAGATGGGCCGCAACGCCGACCGCGCGGCGCTGTCCTACCAGCAGCTCAACGCCTCGCGCGGGGCGGCGGTGCGCTCGCCCCGGGCGCAATGCGACAAGAAACTCTACCAGTTCTCCATGAAGCGCGTCCTCGAGGGGCAGGCGGGGCTGGAGCTCATGCAGGACGAGGCCGCCCGGCTGGCCTTCGAGGGTTCGCGGCTCTCCGGCGTGATCACCGCGCGCGGCACGCTTTACAGGGGCAGGACGGTGATCCTCTCGGCCGGGACCTTCCTCAAAGGGCTCATACACATCGGCGCGCATACGGCGCGGGGGGGGAGGTTCAACCATTTCCCCAGCGACGCGCTGTCCGACGACCTGCGGGACCTGGGCTTCCGGCTGGGCCGGCTCAAGACCGGCACGCCCATGCGCATCAACGGTCGGACCATCGACTTCTCCGCCTGCGAGGAGCAGAAGCCCGACGATCCGCCGAGGATCTTCTCCCATTTCGGCGCGCCGCCCGCGCGGCCGTGGCTGTCCTGCTGGATAACCCGCACCGGCCCGGAACTGCTGAAGGTCGTAAAAGCCGACCTCCACCGCTCGCCGCTCTACTCCGGCCGCATCAGCGGCACCGGGCCGCGCTACTGCCCGTCGATAGAGGACAAGGCCGTCAAGTTCCCGCACCGGGAGTCCCACCAGGTCTTCCTGGAGCCGGAGGGCTACGACACGCTGGAATACTACGCCAACGGCCTTTCGACCAGCCTGCCCGAGGACGTGCAGCTGGAGATGCTGCGCACGGTGCCGGGCCTGGAGAAAGCGGAGCTGGTAAGGCCCGGCTACGCGATAGAATACGATTACTCCAGCCCGCTCCAGCTCAAGCCGACGCTGGAGAGCAAGTCCGTGCCGGGTCTCTACTTCGCGGGCCAGGTGAACGGCACCACCGGCTACGAGGAAGCCGCCGCGCAGGGGCTGGTCGCCGGCGTCAACGCGGCCTGCGCGCTGAAAGGCCTGGAGCCGCTGATACTCTCCCGCGACCGCTCCTATATCGGCGTGATGATAGACGACCTCACCGCCAAGGACGTGGACGAACCGTACAGGCTTTTCACCTCGCGCGCGGAATACCGGCTGCTGCTGCGCCAGGACAACGCCGACATGCGGCTGATAGAGGAAGGCTTCCGCCTCGGGCTGGTGGACGCCGCGCACAGGCCGGCCTGGGAGCGCTACCGGGCGGCGGTGGCGAAATTCGCCGCCGACCCGTCCGCCGGGCCGGCCGGCGGCGACGCGCTGCTCCCCTGGTCCGAAGCGCGCGCCGCCGAGCACGCCGGCATCGAGCGCCGCTACGCCGGCTATATAGCCCGCAACCTGCGCGAGGCCGAGAAGATGCGCAGGCTCGAGGGTTTCCCGCTGCCGCAGGATTTCGACTACGCCGGATTGCGGGGCCTGCTGACGGAATCCCGGCAGAAACTCTCCGCCGTGCGCCCGCTCACGCTGGGCCAGGCCTCGCGCGTGCCGGGCGTCACCCCGGCCGACGTGCAGCTGCTCTGGGCCGCCGCGGAAAAGCTCAGGAGGTCCGCGCATGGCCGCTGAATTCCCGGCGCCGCCGCCCGAATGGGGACTGGCGCTCTCCGCGGAACAGCTGGACAAGCTGGCTCTCTACGCCGCCGGCCTGCGCGAGATGAGCGGCAGGCTCAACCTGGTCTCGCCCGCCGACCTGGCCGTCATCGAGACGCGCCACATAACCGATTCGCTGGCCGGCGCCGTCCCGCTGCGCCGCCTGGTCCACGCCGGGGGGACGGTGCTGGACGCCGGCTCGGGCGCGGGCTTCCCGGGCGTGCCGCTGGCCATCGCCCTGCCGGAGCTGGAGTTCACCTTCTGCGATTCCAGCCTGAGGCGTTTCCAGTTCCTGACCTGGATAACTTCCCGGCTGGGCCTGCGCAACGCGCGAGCCCTTCACGCGCGCCTCGGCCAATGGAAAGGGCCTCTTTATTCAGCCGTGGTGCAGCGGGCGATGGGCCAACTTGAAAACATACTGCCTCAATGCTTAAATATAGCGGCGCCGGGAGGATATTTCCTCGCCTGGCAGACGGCGGCCCAGGTCGCGGCGGACCGGCCCGCGGCGGCCGCGGCGCTGACGGCCGCCGGCGGCGAACTGAAGGAGGACATCGGTTATCCGCTGCCCGGGGAGAAAGAGGAGCGTCACATCCTGGTCTTCGCCAGGAAAGGATAAGGCCCGTTCATGCACATACTGAATCATTTCTTCATCCCGTTCGCGCTGATACTCATCGGCTTCGCGATCTACTTCTCCGAACCGGAAACGGCCGTCACCCGCCTCTCCTTCGCCGTCCTGCTGGCCGCCTTCGCCCTCAACGTCCTGATAAACCGCAACACCTACCGCTTCATGCGCTGGATACGCGCGCTGCGCGTCGGCCTCGTCTGGCTCAACCTGCTCACCGCGGCGGTACTGTTCTACCTGCTCGGCGGCTACTGGGCGCCCATGTGGCTGCTCTTCACCATGCCTTCCGCGGCCGGCGCCATGTTCATGGGCAGGGCCGGGGCCGGACTCACCGCGGCCGCAGCCGCCGCGCTCATGATGGCCATCTACCTTTTCCGCGGCGCGCGCTTCGCCCTGATAGCGGACCCCGGGATAACCACCTACGCCGAAGCGCTGCGCCAGGTGCTGGCCACCGGCCAGCTCTGGGGCCAGGCGGCCATACACGCTCTCTTCATAGTGGTCTTCGCCCTGTTCGTGCAGGCGATGTCGGAGATGGTGGTGAAGATGCGCGACTCGATGCGGTGATCGTCCCGGCCGGAAGGCGGGAACGCGACAAATGGACATATTAGCGCGGTTAAGACTCCTCTTCTGGTCGCTGGTGCTCGTCATCTGGGGCCTGTTCATGTACCAGTACATGAACGAGGACATCTCGGCCCTGCCGCAGATGCGCTTCTCCAAGAACCCTTTCAGCAAGCCCGCCGCGCCCTACAAGATAGCCCGCCACACCTCCAGGCCGGGCGTGTACGTTCCGCCCGCCGCGCCGGCCATGAACACCGTCGAGCGCTCCACCCGGACCGCCGCCGGCACCCACTCGCTGGTGGTGGGTAACCTCCCGGCCGCGCCGGACCTGATACCCGGACACGCCCAGGAGGAGAAGCTCTCCATCCACCAGGCCATAGAGGAAGCCGAAAAGGCCTCCTACCCGCCGCTGCCCGACGGTTTCGCGGCCGCGGAGACCCGGCATTTCGTGGTCTACGAGGAGGGGGCTTCGGTCTCGGAGGAACTGACCGCGCAGCTGGAGAACCTGCACGGCAACATAATGCTCGACCTGGTCGCGTTCTCCCCCTGGACGCGCGAGAAGAAGGTCTTCATCTATTACTGCCACAACCAGCAGACCTACCAGCGTCTCACGGGCAGACCGGCCTGGTCCGGCGGCGCGGCCAGCCTGAGCGAGCGCAAGATCTACCTCTACCACAGCTCCGAAGCCTTCGGCATACTCGCCCACGAACTGACCCACATCTATTTCGACAGCTTCTTCACCGCCGAAAATCCGAGTCCGCTCTGGCTCAGCGAAGGCGTCGCCACGTTCATTCAGTCCGAGCGCGGCCTCTCCACGCCGCTCTGGCTCACGCAGAACCTGCGCATACTCTCCGGAGGGGGAGGATTCAAGCTCGAGGACCTC
This sequence comes from uncultured Elusimicrobiaceae bacterium, assembly GCA_964415175.1. Taxonomy (GTDB): domain Bacteria; phylum Elusimicrobiota; class Elusimicrobia; order Elusimicrobiales; family UBA9959; genus UBA2231. The sequence goes on along the minus strand of CAYPYG010000011.1, from coordinate 10,975 downwards.
GTGCGCATCGACGACATGGCCGACGCCGACGAGAACAGCGTGCGGCTCTGGTACGCCCAGTCCTACAGCGTGACTCGGTTCCTGATGCGCGCCAAGACCGGCGACGCTTTCTACATGTTCTGCCGCAACCTGCGCGACGGGCAGCCAGTGGCGCAGTCGATGTACCGGGCCTACGGCATGCCCTACAACAAGATGTCCTCGCTGGAATACGCCTGGCGCTACGACCTCAAGACGGGCAAGATCTCGGGCATACAGTAGGGGACGCTGATTCCTAAATGCCTAATTACGGCACTTCCAGCCAAGTTCGCTTCCAGTTATTTTTTAAATTAGGCATTTAGGAATCAGCGTCCCCTTCCTTATATATGGCCGCGGTTGATATGTATCAATCGCGGCCTGTTTTTTTAACATCTAAAAAACAATAAAAAAGGCTTGTAAAACAAGTCTTTTTACATATCGCTATTGACAATAATAGGTTCATTGTCTATACTTTGGGTCCGGTGGTGCGAAGTGGAGTGAAGTGTAGTAAAAGTGGTTCAAAAGGGTTTACAGTAGAGCATAAATAAAATGGGCGCCCTGTACGGAGAATACGACCACGTAATAGATCCGAAAAGCCGGATCTTCATTCCGTCCCGTTTCCGCCAGGAACTGCAGAAAGAAGACAAGTCCCATTTCATGCTCACCGTCGGCTTCGACCGCTCGCTCAGCCTCTTCCTGCCCTCGAAGTGGGACGAACTGATCTCCAACAACATGGAGATCTTCAAGTACGAGAACAAGGAAGAGGAACGCGCTTTCAAGCGGTACTTCTTCGGCAACGCGGTGGACGCGGCGCTGGACGAGCAGGGCAGGATCCTGCTGCCGGCCAAGCTCAAGGCTTTCGCGGGGCTCAAAAAAGAGATAGTGATACGCGGCGTAGGCAACAAGGCGGAAATATGGGATGCGCAGTGCTGGCTGGAATACAAAAAACTGAAGGTCGACCCCTCGCTGGAAAAATTCAGCAAGATCTTCGACTTATGAACGAGTGCTACGGGCACGAGCCCGTCATGGCCGTCCAGGTGGCCGACCTCATGGTCACCGACAGGGAGGGGGTATACCTCGACGCCACTCTCGGCATGGGCGGGCACGCCCGCGCCGTGCTGGAGCGCCTCGGCCCCAAGGGACGCCTGGTCGGTCTGGACTGGGACCCCGAGATGGCCGCGCACGCGCGCCGCAACCTGGCCGACTTCGGCTCCCGCGTCACCGTCATAGAGTCCAATTTCGCCAACCTCGACGAGGCCCTGAGACGGGAGGGGATAGAGTCGGTCTCCGGCGCGCTCTTCGACCTGGGCGTCTCCTCGCTGCACTTCGACAAGCCCTCGCGCGGCTTCAGCATCCGCCACGACGGCCCCCTCGACATGCGCATCAATCCGTCCAACCCGCTGACGGCCACCGCGATAATCAACCAGTGGCCCTACGAGCAGATAGAGCACCTGATACGCGTGGTCGGCGAGCGCTGGTCCACCAGGATCAGCCGCGCGATAATCCAGAAGCGCGAGAAGAAACAGATAGAGACCACCGGCGAGCTGGCCCGCATCATCGAGAACGCCGTGCCCGTGCGCGGTCTCAAGACCCACCCGGCTACCAGGACCTTCCTGGCTTTGCGCGTCGCCGTGAACTACGAGTTCGACAACCTGACCCGCGGCATGCAGAAGGTCTCCTCCTTCATCAGGCCCGGGGGCAGGATGGGCGTCATCACTTTCCATTCCCTTGAAGACCGCATCGTCAAAGAGACCTTCCGGCTGAAGATAAAGCTGGGGGACTGGAACCCGGTGACGCGCAAGCCGGCCGTGCCCTCCGACGAGGAGACCGCGGCCAACAGGCGCGCCCGGAGCGCGAAGCTGAGAGTGATAGAGAAAGTAGAGGAGGGAAAATGAACCCCAAGAACATGTTCAGGGCCGGAAGGAAACTCAACCGCCTGCTGACGGGCAAGGGCCGCGGTCCCGCGCTGCCCGAGCTGGGCCAGCTGGAGCCGACCAGGATCTTCTACCTCTGGGAAAAGCACTCTCTGCGCCGCATCGAGCTTTTCAGCATGGAGTAACCGGGGATGCAGAGGCGCGCGAGGAATTCGACTTTAAAGGTCCTGCTGGCGGCGGGAGCGTTGTGCTTCCTCTACGCCTGGCAGGGCGTCGAGGCCACGCGCACCGGCTACGAGATAGAGAAGCTGCGCAGGGAGATGAGGGACATCGAGCACGGCAACGATTACCTGCGCAAGGACATAAGCATCGCGCTCTCGCCGGCCTCGCTTGAGGCGAAAGCGCAGAAGCTCGGCATGGCCTACCCGGAGCCCGACCGCGTCGTGCAGCTCGGCCCGCAGCGGGACGAGACCGGCCAGTCCTTCTGGCTGGCGCGATTTTTCAGGCGGGGGAACGGGAGGTCCATGTAAGGGCTCCCCAAGCGTCCGCCGCGGGCGGACACAGGAGACGTCCGGCATGCCCCTGACCCCCGGGTTCAAAGAGAGACTGGCCGCTACGGCCTTCGGCGGCGGCGCCTTCAGCCGCGCTTTCGACAGACATGAGCGTTCCCACACTCAGGCAGCGCATAAAATTCTGCGCGATAATATGTTCGCTGGCTCCGGCCATCGTATTTCTGCGCTTGTTCTACCTGCAGACGATAAAGCACGAAAATCTTTCGCGGACTGCCTCAAAGTCGTTCGACCGTCTCGTTTCTGAGACCGGGCCGCGCGGCCGCATCTTCGACGCGCAGGGCAACCTGCTCGCCGAATCCATCGTCACCTGGGACTGCGGGCTCATGAAGAAGGAGCTCCGCAGCCCGTCCCGGGACCTCGACGTCCTCTCCTCCGTCCTGAAAGTCCCCCGAAAGACTCTCTCCAGGCGCTACGCGCGCGCGCGCAGCTATATGCCGGTCAAGAAAGGCCTCGACCGCGCCGAATACGAGAGGCTCAAGGCACTCGACATCCGCGGCGTCACGCTGGATGCCCGCCAGTCGCGCTATTATCCGTCGGGAAGTCTCGCGCGCGGCCTGCTGGGCGTGGCGGGGGAGAAAGGCGGCCTGAGCGGTCTGGAACTGCTCTACGACAAGGTGCTCGCCGGCACCGTCAGCAAGCGCGAGGTCGTGCGCGACGCCTCGGGCAGGATCATCTACGGCGACACGCTGCAGGACGGCGGGCTGCCGATGGACCTGCACCTGACGCTGGACAAAAGGATACAGTTCTTCGCGCAGGAGTCCGTGAAGAAATACACGGAGGCCACCAGGGCCAAACAGGGCATAGTGATAGTGCAGGACCCGCGCAACGGCAATATCCTGGCGATGGCCTCCTGGCCCGAGAACCTCAACCAGGTAGTGCCGGTCGAGTGGGTATACGAGCCCGGCTCGACCTTCAAGTCGATAACTTTCGCCGCCGCGCTCGACACGGGCAAGACCTCCCCGTCGGAGACCTTCTTCTGCGAGAACGGCAAATGGCAGTTCGCGCCAAGGGTGACGATCGGGGACCATGAGCCGGAAGGTACTCTGACGCTCTCGCAGGTGCTGGAAAAATCCTCCAATATCGGCACGGCCAAGCTGGGCATACAGCTGGGCCTGCAGGATTTCTACCGCTACGCCAAGGCCTTCGGCTACGGCACGCGCACCGGCCTGGGCTTCTTCGGCGAATCGGCGGGCATCATGCGCCCCGCCTCCAGATACAAGCCGGTGGACCTGGCCGTCGGCTCCTACGGCCACGGCCTGGCCGCCACGCCGATACAGGTCATCAATTCATATTCGGCCATCGCCAACGGCGGGCTGCTGATGGAACCGCGGCTGGTGGCGAAAGTGGCCGACCCCTCGCGCGGCAAGGCCAGGGAGGAGAAACCCTCGGTGATACGCCGCGTCGCGGAAGAGGGCACCATACGGACGCTCAAGAAGATGCTGCGCGCCGTGGTGACCAGGGGCACCGGCAAGACGGCGGACGTGGCGGGTTATTCCATAGCCGGCAAGACGGGCACCTCCAAGACCATAGACGAATACGGGAAATACGTCAGCGGCAAGAACGTGGCCTCCTTCGCCGGCTTCTTCCCGTTGGACGAACCGCTCTACACGATACTGGTGATAATCGACCAGCCCAGGGCCTTCAATTACGGCAGCGAGACCGCCGCCCCCGCTTTCCGCGAAATAGCCTCCCGGATCATCACGGCGACGGGCCTGCCGCCCGACGTGAAGACCGGCGGGCCTAATAATTAAATTTGTTATTATATAGCCAGATGCGCCTCGGAAACCTCATTCTTCCGGGCGACCGGCTGGAAGCCGGCGGCCCGGACCTGCCCGTAAGCGGCATTTTCTACGACTCGCGCAAGGACCTGCGCGGCGGCGTCTTTTTCGCGCTGCCCGGCGCACGCACCGACGGCGACCTGCATGCCTCTGAAGCGCTGCGCAAAGGCGCGGCGGCGGTCGTGTCCCGTTCGCCGGCCCCCGCGGACCTGCCGTCCGGGACAGCCTGGGCGCGGGCTTCGGATATAACGGCCACCTTCTCGCACGCCGCCTCCGAATTCCACGGCCGCCCTTCGGAAAAACTGAAGGTCGTCGGGGTCACGGGGACAAACGGCAAGACCACCGTCACTTACATGCTGGAGTCGGTCTTCTCTCGCCTCGGCATGAAGCCGGGGGTTATCGGGACGGTCAATTACCGCATCGGCGGCGAAGTGGTCTCGTCCGCCCCCAATACCACGCCGATGGCCCCGGAACTCCACTCGCTGCTGGCCCAGATGGTCTCCTGCGGCTCCTACGCCGCCGTCATGGAAGTATCCTCCCACTCGCTGGCGCTGGGGCGCGCCGACTCGGTGAAATTCGACTGCGCCGTCTTCACCAATCTCCAGAGCGACCATCTCGATTTCCACAAGGACAGGGGGAATTACCTTAGCGCCAAGCTCAGGCTATTCGCCCTGACGGCCGCCTCCGGCAAGGAGGGCAGGTCCGCCGTCGTCAACGCCGACGAACCCGCGGCGGCGGAAGTGGCGCGCGCGGCCGCCGGGGCCGGGGTGCTGACTTACGCGCTGGACAGGCCCGCGGATATCTCGGCGGCGGGCCCGGAATACGCCCCGGACGGCGTCGCTTTCACGCTGCGCACCCCCGCCGGAGAAGCGCCGGTGAAGCTGCGCCTCCCCGGGCGCCACAATCTCTACAACGCCCTGGCCGCGGCCGGCGCCGCCCACGCGCTCGGGGTATCGCCCGCCGACATCGCGGCGGGGCTGGAGGCGCTTGAAAAAGTGCCGGGCCGGCTGGAGCCGGTGCGGGCCGGGCAGGATTTTTCGATCTTTGTGGACTACGCACATACCGCCGACGCGCTGGAAAGCGTGCTTGGAAGCCTGCGCGGCGCGGGCGGGAAAAAACTGATAACCGTTTTCGGCTGCGGCGGCGACCGCGACCGCACCAAGCGCGCGCCGATGGGCCGCGCGGCCTGCTCGCTGAGCGACCGTGTGTTCATCACCAGCGATAACCCGCGCACCGAGGACCCGGCCGCGATAATAGCGGAGATAGAGGCGGGGGTGAAAGGGAAGTTCTCCAACTACGAAGTGATCCCCGACAGGCGCGCGGCCATACGCGCGGCCGTCGCCGCCGCCTCCTACGGCGACATCGTTCTTATAGCGGGCAAAGGCCACGAGGATTACCAGGTCATCGGCCGCGATACCGTCCATTTCAGCGACTGCGAAGAGGCCGCCCTCGCCGTAAGATCAGGGAATAGAGCGGCGTAAAAACATCCCGCTCAAGCCGGCGTTGAAAACGCTGCCGGTATTTAATACGATGTCCCTGCTGATATGAGGAGTTTCAGACCCCTTCCCCTGATCTTCATCCTGGCGGCCCTTTTAGCCGCCGCGCCCCTTTCCGCCGCCCCGGACAAAAAACTCCTCGCCGCCCGCGAAACCCTGCTTTCTCCCGCGGCCGCGCCCCTGGACGCTCTCGACAAATACCTGTCCGCCGCCCGGACGGCCGCCGATGCCGCCGTCATGGGCGAATACGCCTATGCGCTGGCCCGGGCGGGGCTGGCCGAGGCCGCTTTCTACAACATCGACCGAGCGCTGATAACGGAGCACCTGGACCCGGAGGTCCGGTTCTACCTGGCAGAACTGCTCAACGCCGCGGGCCTGGAGGACGCTTCCGCCGAGCAGGGAGCCCCGGTACCCGCCTGGCTCGGCGTCCCGCTGAAGCTCCCGGCCCTGGACCTGCCGGTCCCGGACGGCGATTTCGATGAGGCCTCGGCCGCGATAAATCTCCTGATGGCGCAGAAGCGTTACGCCGCGGCGGCCGTGCTTTACGACAGGCTCTGCAAAAAAATGCCGGACATAGCGCGCTGCCGCGCCGGCCGCGCCATAACGCTGGAAAAGCTCGGCGCTTACCGTTCCGCGGCGGCCGCGGCGAAGGAAGAACTCGCGCTCACGACTTCGCCGGAGCGCAGCATTGTGATAAAGGCTTACATCTCCGACCTGGAAAACCGTCCTCCGCTGAAATACGGCCCGCAAAAACCCGTTCTGAAAGGCCGCTACCTGGCCTATCTCGGCGGCGCCGTCAACCGCTCGGGCGGGGGGACCATAACATCACTGCGCGGCCGGCTGGGGCGTTTCCTCACCGAAAGGGTGGACGTATCGGCGAACATAGGCTTTACCGGCGGCAATGACAACGACGATTACAACGGCCTGACCGCCGGCCTGGGGGGACGCTATAACCGTCCGCTCGGCCGCCTGCCGCTGCACGCCACGGCGGCCGCGCGGCTGGAACGCGCGCCGTCTCCAGACGATGAATTCACCGCCCTTCTGTCGCCGGGGCTCAGCTATTTCACGCCCTCCGGCTCGCTGGACCTCTATCTCGACTTCGCGCTGACCGGCCCCTATGGCGGCGGCACAACCCTTTCCCTGGGTTACACCGTCTATTTCGGAGGAGGAAAATGAGGCCGCTCGCCGCCCTCCTTCCGCTGCTGCTCTGCCTGCCGCCGCTCGCCGCGCAGGAAATATCCTCGCCCGCGTTCTCCGGGGCGCGGATGTCGCCGGGCGGTCTGCTGCGCCTCGCGCCGGCCGGGCCCTACCTCGGCCTGAAGGAAAAAGAGCGCAGGTCCGCCGTCGAAAACGCGGCGGCCGCCTATCCCGCCGCCGCTTTCGCCGTCGTGGAGCATAACGGCAACGGCGAGCTGTGGACCATCTCTCAAAGCAGCGCCGCGCTGGCCGACGCCTGGTCGCGCAGGGAACTGCGGTTCACCCGCCACTCCCGCACGGCGGGCCGCTGGTTCGGCCACATAAGCGGGCAGTTCGCGCGCGGCGGGGATTACCCGTCAAACGGCTGGACCGCCCGCCTGGGCACGACGCTTTACAATAACCGCTACGACGCCGCCGTCAGCCTCTCGCGCAACATCTTCACCAATGTGGAAGGCTCGGACGTAACCACCTTCGGCCTGACCGGGCGGGCGCTTTACCCCTACACCCGCCACGCGGGACTCAACCTTGGCCTGCAGCTCGACCGGGTGAGCGCGTCCGGCTACAGCGGCTTCTCGCCTGCGGTGACCGGCGGCGTAAATGTCTACCTGCCGGGCGGCAGCTTCGACATGAGCCTGACGTTCGGGGAGGAGGGCCGGATCTCGCTCCTGGCGGGCTACACGGTCTATATAGGGAAATGAGCGTGAAACTTAAACTTTCTCTCCTTCTTCTCGCCGGCCTGGCCGCCCCGGCCGGCGCGGCCACCCTTTCCGGGACCTGCAGAGTGAGCGGTGTCACCTTTTCCGGAGGCGCTCCCTGCGAGGTCACTTTCTCCTTCACGAGCGCCGAGCTTTCCTACTCGGACTGCCAGCTCTACAAATCGCAACTCGACGGAGAGGACTGCCGCGCGATAGCGCCCGGCACCGGGTGCAACTACACATCGGGACAGGTGCTCTCCGCCACATGCGGCGGAGGCGGGGATTCCTGGTTCGGCGGCTCCTGGTTCGACGGCGCCGGGCTGCCGTCGGCGCGCTCGGCCGTACTGGACCCGTTCGGCGCCGAGAACGGAGCCGCCTTCTTCTCTCCGCATTACGGTTCGGGGTTCGAGGACTGGCGCGATGACGCCGCCGAGCGCTGGCGCTCCTATCTCGCGCGCAACGCCATAGGTAAAGCCACCGGCATAGCGGTCTGGCCCGGCGACCCGCTGGCGCGCGGGCTCGAATGGTTCTACGCCAGGCTCTCGGGCGGCAAGGAACGGGAAAAAGTACCGGCCTCCCCGTTCCAGGATTACGATTACGCGCCCGTCGGCAAGGCGCAGGCCGATTACGAGCGCGGACTGGTGGACCATGAAATGCTCAAGCGCGACGACCCGGTCATGGGACCTCCCTCCGGCGCCGCGCCAGAGCCGCCGGGCAATATGCGCGAGCAGGCCGCCTGCGCCGCCCAGAGCAAAGGGTCCATAGCGCCAGTCTTCGGCGTGGCCTATAACTCCATGTACGGCGGCCGCTCCGAGACGGCGGGCATGAAGGTGGAACTCTTTCCCGACGGGCGGGCGGTATATACCGACGACTCCGCCACCCGCTGGACCTTCCGCCCCTACGGCGCGACGCTCCCGGGCAAAGGCGACGCGCATTACCGCGCGCCGCCCGGCTTCGCCGGCAGGCTGGTCTACGGCGATATCAGGGGCGGACGCGGCTGGCGCGTGGAGAAGCCGGACGGCGACGTGCTGGAATTCTCCGCCGCGCCCTCCACCGCCTCCTGGCGCCCCAGCCGCTATAACGCCGCCGACGGCAGTTGGCTGGATTACGCCTACGGCCCCGCCCGGGAGGCCGGCGCCGACGGCGGCCCTTCGCGCATAACCGACATGCACGGCCGCTACTTCGACATAGAGCGCGACGCGCGCGGCCTGCCGCTCAAAGTGACCGACCAGAACGGCCGCTCCACTACTTTCACCTACGACGCCGCCGGCCGCGTGGTCCGCACGACCTCGCCCGACGGACGGGAGAAACGCTTCGGCTACGACGCCGCCGGCTTCATGAACTCGGTCAGGGACGGTTCGCTGGCGGAGGAACGCTACACCTATGACCGCGCCGGCCGCGTGCTCGCCGCTGAGCTCGACGGCGGGGTGAACCGCTTGGGACATTACTACAACGACGCCTCCTCCCGCACCGTAGTTACCGACGCCCTGGGCGCGCGGACCGTCTACCGCCGCGTGAGCGCGGGCGGGCGGGAACTTGTCGCGGCCGTCACCGACGCGCTGGGCGGCACTCTCTCCCTGGAATACGACGAAAACCGCTACCCCGCCGCCGTTACGGACCAGTCCGGCCGCGTCACCCGCTACGCGCGCAACCACAACGGCGACCCGGAAATAATAACCGACGCGCTCGGGGCCTCTTCCACCATCGAATACCAGGTCAAAATGCGCTACCGCGACGCCGCCGGCGACCACACGGACTATTATTCCCGGCCGGTGCGCGTGACCGACGCGCTGGGGCGCGCCACCGGCATGGATTACGACAAGCGCGGCAATCTCGCCCGCCTTACCGACGCGCTGGGCAATAAGACCGCCATGTCCTACGACAAGGCCGGCCACCTGCTTAAATTGCGCGACGCCCTCGGCGCGGTCTATGAGTATGAATACGGCCTCGGCCTGTCCAAGGCCATCGACCCCCTGGGCCGCGTGACGCGCTATGAACGCGACGAGGACCTGCGCGTCACCAGGCTTATAGACCCGATGGGGCGCGGGACATCCTTTACCTACGACCTCGCCGGCAATGTCACCCAGGCGCGCAACCCGGCAGGCTTCATCACCAGGTTCGCCTACGGCAACGGGTCCTGCGCGTCCTGCGCCGGCGGGCAGCTCGCCTCGCTCACCGACCCCAAGGGCAATACCTGGGCCTTCAATTACGACAAGTACGGCCGCCTGTCCGATACCGTTAACCCGCTGGGCCAGCGCAAGAACTACGGATACGACAGGATGTCGCGTCTCACGGGACTGGAAGACCCCGCCGGGAACAGGACCGTCTACACCTACGACGCGCTCGGCCGTGTGGTCGGCAAAGAGGTACGCGCGCCGTCCGGTGACGCCGCGCTCACCAGTTACACCTACGATCCTGTGGGAAATATGCTCTCTGCCTCCAGTGACGGGAGCGCGGCCAGGTTCGCTTACGACCCTCTCAACCGCCCGGTAAAGGCCGAGCAGTCCTTCGGGGGCGGGACCTACACCCTGCGCTATACCTACGACGCCGTCGGCAACCGCACCGCCATGAGCACGCCGTGGGGGGAATACAATTACACCTACGACGCGCTCAACCGCCTGACCTCGATAGTCAACCCGCAGGGGATAAATGTAACCCTGGCTTACGATGCAGTCGGCAGGCGCACCAGGAAAACCGTTTTCAGGGCGCTGCCCGAAACGCTGGCCGAAACCGATTACACCTACGACAAGGCCGGCCAGCTGCTTTCGATAGTGAACAAGGCCGGCGGCGAGATCGTTTCTTTCGCCAGGTACCGCTACGACGCGGCCGGCAACCGGATCTCCCGGGAGGACCGGGACGGCGTGACCACCTATTCCTATGACCTGGCCAACAGGCTCATCCTGGCCTCGGGCACGGCCACCGTCGAGACCTTCGCCTACGACGAGAACGGCAACAGGCTCGCCGACGAAAGGGCTAAAGACTACGCCTATGACGCCGCCAACCGCATACAGGCCAACACCCTTTACACATTCGCCCATGATCCCAATGGGAACCTGACCAGCCAGACCAATAAGAGCGGCAACGCTACGATAACCTACGCCTACAACCCCGAGCAGCAACTTTCCGAAGTCGTAACCCCGGAGCATAAGGTCCAGTACAAGTATGACCCCTTAGGCAGAAGGATAGAGAAAACCGTCGACGGTCTCACCCGCCGTTATGTCTACGACAATGAGGACATAATCGCCATACTGGACGCGGACGGGAACCCGCTCCACACTTTCACCCATGGTCCCGGCATAGACGAGCCGCTGATAATGACCAGGGCCGACGGCGCAAACTATTTCTACC
>CAYPYG010000010.1:0-81787 GCA_964415175.1 uncultured Elusimicrobiaceae bacterium | reverse complement strand
ATCGGCACCTGGTCCGCGGCGGTTGAGGCTTCCTGCGCCAGGGCGGCGCAAGGCGCCAGCATGATGAGAACTCCTGCGATGATGCGGTTCATAAGTTTTCCTCCATGACAATAGACAAAGCCATACGCCCGAAGCGCACGGCTCCCGTTACAATTGAATTTTGAAAACATCGGCCCGCCCCTTTTCCCCTGTCCTGCGCCGACCGCCATATTCTTACAGACGGCTATCGCGCTGTCAAGTATGCGCCCAACAGAGCGGGAATTATCACTATCGCCCGCGTAGACCACATCATGCGATTTTGAGCATGGCAAAGCACATCCTTTCATAAAGATGCCTCAATAGCGACGTTATGTGAAGTGGAGATGCGGGCCAGCCAGCCGGGGCCGTCCCCCCGCCCGGCGGCGGGGATCAGCGGCGCCGGTCGAAATAGCCGCCCGCCAGCACAAGGAGGAAGACGGCGGCGAAAAGGGCGAAAGCGGCCGCGCCGGCGAACACCAGGTAAGGGTAGCCGCCGATGACGCCCAGCGCCGAGGTCAGCACCGAGACGAGGAGCGCGAAAACGAAGATCTCCCTGTTCTCCTCCAGACGCGGCGCGGGGCGGGGCGCGGGCTCCGGAACGGGCGGGAGGGACCGGGGCTCGTCCGCCGGGCCGGCCTCCGGCGCCGTCGTTCGCTCCCGCAGTTCGTCTATCCGCGCCAGCAACTGCGCCTCTTTCGCGGCGTACGCCCGCCCGGCCTCGGACAGGCGGGCCGAGCAGGCGGCCTCGTGGTCGCCGAGCAGTTTTTCCATGGAGGAGACCTCGTCGCCGAATTCCTCCAGCAGCGCGCCCAGGCGTACCGCGGCGGGGTTCTTCTCCTCCCAGAGCCCGCGGGACAGGTCCTGCAGGCCGCGGAAGAGTTCCGCCGGAACGCACCTGACCGCTTTTCCCTTGTTCATGATCATTTCCTGCCCTTATAGGCGGCTATGGCCCTGGAGAGTTCGAGGCGCAGTTTCTCGACCTCCGCGGACCGGCCGGCGTAGTCGCGCTCCAGTTCCAGGCGGCGGACGTCCAGCCCGCGCCCGGTCTCGGCCGCGGCCCGGAGCCGCTCCGACAACTCTTTTTCCATGGCGGAGCCCCTGGAAAGGAGCTCCTCCTGCACGGCGTCCAGTTCCCGCTGACGGCGGGCGCAGGCCGCCTCGCGCTCCTTGAGCAGCTTCTCCCTGCCCGCGGTCAGTTCTTCCGCCCGGGCGAGGCGCTCCTCGTAATCCCCACGGGCCCGCTCGAGCTGCGTGAAATAGCCCGCTTCCAGCTCCAGCTGCCGCTTCTGGAACCCGGCGATGATCTCCCTGAACTTTTCCTCCTGCCCGGCCAGCCGCCCGAGCACGACTTCGGCGGCCTCCTGCCCGTGGGAGGCCAGCCGCTTCTCGAGATCGGCGATCTTCAGGCCGGCGGCCTCCAGGAGTTTCTCGCGCTTACCCAGCTCGGCCAGCAGGCCTTCCTTCTCCCGCGCGGCGCGGGCGCGCCCGGCCTCTTCGGCGGCTTTTTCGGACCGGGCCGAGTCCTTCTCCAGGACCTCCCTGGCGCGGTACTCGCGTTCGAGCCTGGCGGCTTCGGCGCGGGCCGCGGACAGTTCGTCCTCCAGGCGGGCGGCCTTCTCCTCCAGCCCGGCCTTCGCGGACTTCAGCGCCTCTATCTCGGCCGCCGCGGCGGCGGTACGGACCTTCACGGCCTCCTCCACGCGCTCACGCGCCTCCTTTTCGGCCGCGGCGCGGACCTCCGCCAGCTCGCGGCTGAAGCCGGCCTCGGCGGCCACGGCCTCCTCCCCGGCGCGGCGGTTGAGCTCGAGCAGGCGCCGGATCCCGGCGCGGGCCTCTTCCGCGCTCTTTTCGGCGGCGGCGGCCAGCGCCCCGAGACGCTCCCGTTCGGCCGCCAGTTCGGCGCGCAGGGAGCGCGCCGTGCCCTCCAGTTCCCGTTCCTTTTCGGCGGCGGCGGCGGAAAGTTCCGAGAGCCGCCTTTCGGCGAAGTCGCGTTCCTCTTTCGCGCGCGCCTCGAACGCCGCGCGGTCCCGCTCCCGCTGGGCTTCGGCTTCCGCCAGCGTCCGGTCGAACAGCTCCTCTTTTTCCCTTATCCGCCTGAACACTTCGGCGGACTGCTCTTCCTCCGCCTGGGCCAGCCTGCGCTCCAGTTCGGCGGTACGCGAGCGGAAAAACTCCTCTTTTTTCGCGAGCAGAGCCGCGGCTTCCGCCGCCGCGCGGTCCCGCGCCGAGGCCAGTTCGCTCTCCAGCTCCCCTATCTTCTCCTGCGCCGCTTTGAACTGCGACTCCCTCGCCCTCTGCTCCTCGAGCAGCCGGGCGCGTTCCACGGACCAGGTGGACTCCAGCGAGCGCAGCTGCTCCGCGTGCGCGGCGTCTACCGAACGCAGCCTGGCGTCCAGCGAAGACTCCAGTTCGGTGCGCAGGCGGAGGAAATTCTCCTCGAGTCCTGTCTTTTTGGCCAGGAACTCGCTCTCGAGCTCCCGGCGGCGGGACTCGACGTCCCCCTCCGAACCGCGCAGGGACTTCTCCAGCAGGTCGATGCGGGCTTTGAGGCCGGCCTCCCTGGACCTGTAATTCTTCTCCAGCGCGGTCAGACGGGACTGGTGCTCGGCTTCCATCCCGGAGCGGAGCGAATCGTATTCCGCCTGCGCCTCGCTCAGGCGGGCGGCGTACTGGGCCTCCACGTCCAACAGGCGGCGGTTCCAGCGCTCTATGACCGACTTCTGTTTGCGGTCGAGTTCCTCGAACTTGGCCTGGTATTCCTCCTCCAGCCCGGCGCGCAGCTGGTCCAGGCGGGTCTCCTTGCGCAGCAGCTGCTGCAGGTCCAGCTTGCCTTCGCCCAACAGCGACATGGTGGCTTCCAGCCTGGAATAAAAGCCTTCTTTCTCGTCCAGGGCCTTGGCGCGGCTGCGGAAGGATTCCTCGAGTTCGCGCACGCGGGCCTCGAGGCTCTTGCGGCCCTCCTCGGAAAGGCCGAGGTCCTTCCTGAGCCCGGCGCGCTCTTTCTCGATGCCGTTGAGGCGCTCGAGCGCCCAGCGCAGGGTCATCCTCGCGGTATCTATGCTGGTAACGTCGTTGACCAGCTGCTCAAGTTCGGTATAATCGTCGGCCATGGTCAGCTCCTTAAGATCTACAGTAACAGTTTAACATGGCGCCCCCCGCTCTTCAATAAAGGGGTTGTTAAATGAATATTAAATGATTATTGCGCCGCGCCGCCCGGGAATACGGATGCGCGGCGCCCTCCCTATTTTATAGAATCAAAGCCGGATGTTGCTGAAAAAGCGGTTCTATCTCTCTCTTCTGCTGGCCGTCTGCGCGGCGGCGGCCTGGTTCCTTTCGCCTTACCTCCTGCGCGCCGCCTTCAGCGTCTCCGGGACGGTGGAACTGGAGCCCGTGCCGGGGCAGAAGGTTCTCAAGTCCAACACCATGCTCTTCATCGTGGCCCGCGGCGAGGCGGGTGTCCCTTTCGCCGTGCTGAAGATCATAAACCCCTCTTTCCCGCTGCAGTACTCGATGGACGGCTCGGACCTGATACTTCCGGAGCTCCTGCCGTTCAGATTCCGCCTGGAGGCTTTCCTCAACACGCACGGCGAGATAGGCGTTCCGAGGCCCGGCGATTTTTACGGCGCCACTGGAGAGGAACTGCTGCTGATCTCGAAGGCGGGCGACCTGCTGCTGCGCAAGAAGGAGTGACCCGGGACTTTGGACCCGGCCGCGGGTAGGCCCGCTGGCCCTGCCGGCCGGCGTCCGCGCGGGCTATACTTTGTTGGAGGGGACCCCATGGGTTTCAGCGCCCGAAACCGGGGGTTCAGAGGGGGGACAGATGACCTGGGAAGAACTTTCCAGAAGGTACGAATCCGACAATCCCCGGCGCACCGGGGATAAACCCGCCGTCAAGGGGAAACCCTGGCGGGAGATCATGAGATCCACGGACAAGCTGGTCTGGCTTTTTCTCGTGACCGGGAACGGCAAGGGCCGGGCCGTCAATACGAACTAGCGCGGCCGCGTGCCGGAAAAGGACCGCCGGGGAGATTCCCCGGCGGTTTTTTCATGCCCGGAAGAGGGCGTCAGGGATAGAGCGGTCCCAGCCTGTCGAAGCCCATGTAGAGCAGCAGCGCCCCGAGCAGCGCCAGCAGCAGGCCCACGCTCCTGCGGTTGAGCGCGACCCAGGAATCGTTGAGGACGGTCTCGCGCAGGATCTTGTTGAGCTTGAGCATCAGGTCCGGCTTGTAGAGATACCCCATGCCGGCCGTCAGGAAAGCGAAGCCGAGGATTATCTTCAGCAGCGGCGGTACGTTAAAGTGCATTGTTGAAAGCGTTCATCGCCCTCTCCACCCCGTCCGAGAAAGTCCCGGTCAGGGCGTCGCAGGCGGCGGCCAGGAAGGCCGGCAGACGCTCCTCCTCTTCTTTAGAGAACCTGGAAAGCACGAAATTCGTCCCGGGGATATGCGCCGGCCTGGGACCGATGCCCAGGCGCAGCCGCGGCAGCGCCGGACCGACGGCCTCGATGACCGAGTTCATGCCGTTATGCGTCCCGCCGGACCCGTCCTTGCGTATGCGCAGTTTGCCGAAAGGGAGCGCCAGATCGTCGTAGACGGCCAGTATGGCCGGGGCCGGCACTTTATAGAAACCGCCCAGGCTCTGTACGGCCCGCCCGGAGAGGTTCATATAGGTCTGCGGTTTGAGGAGGAAGCGGCGGCGGCCGCCGCTGGAGAATTCCACGTAAAGGCCGAGGCCCTTCCAGTCGCGCCAGCGCTCCCCGGGCGCCAGGCGGCCGGCGGCCAGGTCGGCGACCATGAAGCCGATATTGTGCCTCGTCCTTTCGTATTCCGGTCCCGGGTTACCCAGCAGGACCGCGAGCTGTACCTGGTCTTCCACTCCCCCTCCCGCTTAAAAAGCGGGGAGCGGGAACCGAAACAGATGCCGGCTCCCGCTCCCGTTGTGAGAAGGGCCGCCTTACTTCTTGGGTTCGGCCTTCTTCTCTTCCGGCTTGGCGCCGGCCGCGGGCTTGGCTCCCGCGGCGGGCTTGGCGCCTTCCGCGCCTTCCTCTTCCTTCTTGCCCTTGGCTATGACCTCGGGCTCGGCCGTGCCGGCGGCGGCGGCCGCGGGGGTCTCTACGACCTCTTCCTTGGCCGCGATGACGCTGACGACGACATGGTTCGGGTCGTCGGTCAGCTCGACCTTCGACTTCACGTCCTTGACGCGGATGGAATCGCCGATCTTGAGGCTCGTGACGTCGACCTCGATCTCCTTGGGGATCTCGGTCGGCATGCAGAGAACGTTGAACTCGCGCAGGGCGTGCTCCATGATGCCGCCCTGCAGCTTCACGCCCTGGGGTTCGCCGACGAGCTTGACGTGGACCTTGAACTTCATCTTGTCGGTCAGCCGGATGCGCTGGAAGTCCAGGTGTATGACCCTGTCGGTCACGACGTGGCGCTGCACGACCTTGATGATGACGTTCTCCTCTTCTGAGCCGTACTTGAGCTTTATGAGGGCGTTGTCGCCGAACTTGAGCACGCCGGCGATCTCCTTCTCCCCGACCATGACGGAGACGGGCTTCTTCTCGCCGCCGTAGACCACGGCCGGGACCATGCCCTTGCCGAGCACGGAGCTGATAGCGCCCTTGCCGCCCGTCTTCTCACGGGGCTGGGCTGAAACGTTCACCTGTTGCATCACTTCCTCCTGAACCGCTGAAAA
Source organism: uncultured Elusimicrobiaceae bacterium (assembly GCA_964415175.1). Classification (GTDB taxonomy): domain Bacteria; phylum Elusimicrobiota; class Elusimicrobia; order Elusimicrobiales; family UBA9959; genus UBA2231. The sequence continues at coordinate 76,075 of CAYPYG010000010.1, read as the reverse complement.
AAAGCCGGCCTCTCAATAGAAAAGCTCGCTTATGGAATGGCCGCCGTGGTTGCGTTTGATGGCTTCGGCCAGAAGCGGGGCCACGGTGACGGTCTTGATTTTAGCACTTTTTGAGGCCACCGGGATAGTGTCGGTCAGGACCAGCTCGCTTATGGGGGAGGCCTCTATCTTCTCCACCGCGTCGCGGGAGAGCACCCCGTGGGTGCAGAAAGTGGTTATCCCGGAGGCCCCGCGCTCGGTTATGGCGGCCGCCACGGCCGTCAGGGTGCCGGCGGTGTCGACCATATCGTCGAATATCAGGCAGTGCTTGCCTTCCACCGAGCCGATGATATTGTAGACCGAGGCGACATTGGGCCGCGGGCGCCGCTTGTCTATGATGACCAGCCCGGCGTCCAGACGTTTGGCGAAGGACCGGGCGCGCTCCACGCTGCCCATATCGGGCGAGACCACTATGAAGTTGGACATCTTATGCTCGCGGACATAATCCAGGACGACCGGCCGGGCGTAGAGGTGGTCCATCGGTATGTCGAAGAACCCCTGTATCTGGGCGGCGTGCAGGTCTATCGTGACCACGCGGTTGGCGCCGGCCGAGGTTATCAGGTTGGCCACCAGCTTGGCCGTGATGGCCACGCGCGGGGCAGGCTTGCGGTCGGCCCTGCCATAGCCGTAATAGGGGATGACGGCCGTTATGCGGCCGGCCGAGGCCCGGCGCAGCGCGTCGAGCATGATCAGCAGCTCCATCAGGTTCTCGTTGACGGGCGGGCAGGTGGGCTGTATGACGTAGCAGTCGCAGCCGCGGACGTTCTCCATGATCTGCACGTCTATCTCTCCGTCGGCGAAGCGGCCGGTCTTGGCCTGGCCGAGCGGGACGCTGAGGGCGTCGCAGATCTTCTGCGCCAGCGCGGGGTTCGCGCTGCCGGTGAATATGCGGAGCGGGCCGGTCTTCCAGGAGTCAACCATTTCAGTTCCCCTTTCTTTTCTTGAGCACCTGCCGCGAGCGGGCCAGGGCCAGCGCCCCCGCGGGAACGTTCTCGGTTATGGTTGAGCCCGCCGCTATCAGCGCGCCCTTCCCGATCCTCACCGGGGCCACGAGATTGGTGTTGGAGCCGATGAAGACGCCGTCGCCTATCACGGTCCCGTGCTTGTTCTTCCCGTCGTAGTTGCAGGTGATGGTGCCGGCGCCGACATTGACCTTCTCCCCCATCGTCGTGTCGCCGACATAGCTGAGGTGCGGGACCTTGGAACCGCGGCCGACGCGCGACTTCTTCACCTCGGAGAAGTTGCCGACCTTGGCCGCGGGGCCGATGTCCGCGCCGGGGCGCAGGTGGGCAAACGGCCCCACGACGGAATCCCTGCGCAGGCGGCTGCCGGTCAGGAAGCAGGAGAACTTCACTTCGCAGCCGTCCTCGATGCGGCAGTCCTCTATGACGCCGCTGGGGCCTATGCGGCAGCCGGAACCGATGACGGTCGCGCCCTTTATGTGCACGCCGGGGTAAATGACGGTGTCCGGGCCTATTTTAACGCCTTCCTCTATGTAGGTAGCGGCGGGGTCCTTGACGGTCACGCCCTTGTCCATGAGTTCTTCGATAACGCGCTTATTAAGCATCTTATAGGCTCCGGCCAGGTCTTTTCTGGAATTTATACCGGCTATCTCGCTTTCGTCGGCGGCTTTTACCGCCAGGACCTTTCCGCCGGCGGCAAGTATGGCCTCCAGCGTGTCGGTCAGGTAGTACTCCCGTTTGGGGCCCTTGGGCTTGAGCGTTTTCAGCGCCTTCAAGAGCGCCGGGGTATGGAAGAAATAAGTGCCGGAATTAACCTCTTTTACGGCCAGCTCCGCCGGCGAAGCGTCGGAGGCCTCGACTATGGCTTTCACCGCGCCGCCATGGCCGCGTATGATGCGGCCATAGCTGCCGGGATCCGCCAGGTCGGCCGTCATGACGACGCAGCCGGGCCGGCCGCGGAAATAGAAAGAGGCGAGCTTTTTTATTGTGGCGGGCCTGAAGAGCGGCGCATCGCCGCAGATTATAAGGGTATGGGCGAAGCCCTTTATCGCCGGCGCGGCCTCCTGCACGGCGCGGCCGCTGCCGGTCAGCGATTTCTGCGTCACGAAAACGACCTCGGCCCCGACGGGGTTCTTCGCCAGCCAGGCGCCGAGCCGCTCGCGGACCATCTCCCCTTTATGCCCGACGACCACCACGATGCGCGCCGGGCGCAGGGCCGCCACCTTTTTTATGACGCGGGCCGCCAGCGTCAGGTCGCCCAGCTCGTGCAGGACTTTCGGCAGCGCGGACTTCATCCTCGTCCCCATGCCGGCGGCGAGTATAAGTGCGCACAGTTCTTTTTTTTCAGGCATCCGTTGGAAAGGGAGCTCGGTTATCTTCTTATAGTTTACTAAATCGGGCGGCGGGGCGGGAAATCAGGGCCTCCTTTTCGGCGCGGGCGAGTTTTTTTATGGCCGCCTCCAGCTTAGAGGCCGAGGAGCGGTCCTTCTTCCGTCGCCGCCAGGCCAGTTCCACCGGGCCGAAGGAGGCGGTGTATTTGGCCCCCCTGCCCGCGTTATGGTCGGCTATGCGGCCCGCCAGGTCGTTGGTTATGCCGGTATAGAGCGTCCCGTTGGCGCAACGGACTATATAAACGGTCCAGGTTTTTTTGTTTGAACTTCTCATAAGGAGGCAGCCGGGGGAGGCGGGGTGAGAGCTTAGCAAAACCTTCACGGAGGCCGGAGCATCGCAAGCGCGGAGGCCGAGTGAGGAGCGGCGAACGCTATGCGCGAGACCGCGTGTTTTGCGTGCTCTCACCCCGCCATGCCCCCGACATAGTTCTCCTCAATTGGCTCCCGGGCATGGATTCGAACCATGTCTAACCGAGTCAAAGTCGGTTGTGCTACCGTTACACCACCCGGGAATAAAACGGACCGCAAGGCCCCCGCCCGCGCGGGGGCTCCTGCGGCCTTACCGCCCGGCCCGGATAAGGCCGGGGACCGGTCAATCCTCGTCGGCCCCTGTCGGCGCCGGTATGCCGCCGGACGCTTCGGCCCTGGCCAGTTCCTTGTTGTATTCGCCCAGTATGATCTCTTCCAGCCGGCCGCGGAACTCGTTGCTGATCGGGTGGGCTATGTCCTTATAAGAGCCGTCCTTGATCTTCCTCGACGGCATGCAGACTATCAGCCCTTTGTTCCCGTTGACCACCTTCATGTTGTGCACCACGAAGGCGTTGTCGAACGTCACCGTAGCGAACGCTTTCAGCCTCGCCTCGTTGCGCAGATGTATACGAACCTCTGTGATCTCCATCGCTTCCCCCAGTCGTAAGAGCCTCCGCTACAGAGTAAAGAGGCGCGCAGTCCCCCGTAGAAGCCAAGCGGCTTACTTCTTTGGATAAGACGGCCCCTGCCGTCAGGCAAATTCTGCCAAAAAAACCATGCCTTTGCAAGGCTTCAGCGCCCGCGCCAGCCGGGAGGCTTCCCGGCGGGAGGCCGCGACGGCGAAGACGGAGGAGCCCGAGCCCGACAGCAGGACGCCGGCCGCCCCGGCTTCCGCCAGGCGGGCGCGGGCGGCGGCTATGGCCGGCCGCGCGGGCAGGACCGGGTCTTCCAGCCGGTTCATCAGCAGCGGGGCCCAGGCGGACGGTCCGGAGCCGGAGCGCAGGGCCGCGAGAAGGCGGCGGTAGGCGCGGCGCGAACCGGCCACGACGGAGGGGGAGGGGCGCCTGAGCGCCGCGTAGACGCCAGGGGTCGGCACCGGGAAACCGGGGAAGTATACCGTGAGAAAGGTCCGGCCGGGACGCAGGGCCAGTGGCCTGAGTTTCTCCCCGCGCCCGCGGCCCTCGCAGAAAACGGACCCGGAAAAGAAGAAAGGGACGTCCGAGCCCAGGTCCGCGGCCAGGCGCATGAGTTTCCGCCTGTCGGCGGGCGAACGCCGGCGGTAAAGCCTGGAAAGCCCCTCCAGGACGGCCGCGGCGTCGGAGGAACCGCCGCCCAGACCCGCGCCGGACGGTATCCGTTTTACCAGGCGGATCTCCAGGGCCGGGTCCACGCCGAAAGTGCGGCAGAAAGCGTCGGCGGCCCGCCAGGCCAGGTTCTTCTCCCGCGGGAGCGGGGTGAAATTGGACTCGTTCACCACGGTCAGCCCGATGCCGGGCTTCGCCGAAGAGCGCAGCGTCAGGCCGTCGGACAGGCTTATGCCGGCGAAGAGAGTGAGCAGGTCGTGATAGCCGTCGGGCCTCTTCCCAGTGACCTCCAGGAAGAGGTTGACCTTGGCGCGCGCGCGCAGCGAAACGGCCTTCATTCCGGTCACGGCGCGGGCGAGAAAAGAGGATTGGGGACCGGCATATTGACGTGCCGCTGGTCCACCGTCAGCAGCAGCCTGGCCGAGGGGACCTTTATCTCGATGCTCCCCGGCAGCCAATAGCCCTTATGCGCGAAATATTCCCCGAAGGACATCTTCAGGCCTTCGCCGGAGTCCATGGAGCCCAGGCGCACTCCGCTGCCGTCGAGTTCGGCCGACCTTCGCCCCGCTTTCAGGGAAACGCCGCGGCGGCCGGCCTTGAGCAGGAGCCCGGGCTCCCGGAATATGCCGCCGGAGTAGAAGTAGCGCATCTCGCCGGCCAGCAGCGGTGCCCAGTAGGCGAAGCCCTCCCTGACCTTGCCGTCCAGGGCGGCGGGCTCGTCCATCTCGACGGAACCGTCCCTGACGCGCACTTTCCAGAGCGGCGCCATCAGGGGACCCGTTATCGTGAAGGTGAAATCCGCGGGAGAGGAGTAGTTCAGCACGCCGTCGAACTTCAGGCTGCGCCCGAAAGCCGAGATGGTGAGGCGGCAGAACGACGCGTAGGACGACGGACCGGGGAGGAGGCGCCCGAGCGCGCCGGCCAGCGCGGCGCCGGCCTCGGCCGGCGGCAGGCCGCGCAGCGCCCCCACCATCCGCTCCTTCACCGCGGGCGCGCGCTTGGACCCGGTCTCCAGATGAAGGGACGCCGACCAGGCCGCGACCGCTTCCGCCTTCCGCCCCAGCGCCGCGAGCACGTCCCCGAGATGCTCCCAGATGACGGCGTCGGAGCTTATCAGCCGCGCGGCTTCCTCCAGCCGCGCCAGGGCCTCCCCGTGAAGACCCTTCTGATGCAGCACCCAGCCCAGCGAATCGATGTAGGCGCCGTTGACGGGCTCGAGTTCCAGCGCCCGCCGGATGAACCGCTCGGCCTCTTCGAGCTTGAGCCCCCTGTCGGCCAGCGAATAGCCGAGATAGTTGAGCACCACGGCGTTGTCGGGCTCGGAGGAGAGTATCACCCGGAACTGCTCCTCCGCGGCGGCGATGTCCCCCTCCCGCTCGGAGACTATGGCGTACTGCATCCGGGCCTCCCTGTAGGCGGGGTCCAGCGTGAACGCCTCCTTCATCAGTTCCAGTGCCCGGCGGGTACGGCCGGTATCGTCGAGCCCGAGGGCCAGGAAGTAGGCTATCTCCGCGTTCCCGGGCCATCTTTTCCTGGCGTCCTCCAGCAGGGCGACCGCTTTGTCCGTCGTCTCCGCACGGCTGTAGTAATAGGCGAGGCGCATGACCAGGCCGGGATTGTCCTTGAGCCCCGCCGAGCGTTCCATATAGGCGGCGGCGGCGCCGAACTCCTCCCGCTGCTCGGCGATGAGCGACAGCCAGAAGCAGGAGTCCGGGTCGGAAGGGGCGAGGGCGTTGGCCTTCAGAAAATATTTTTCGGCGCGCGCCAGATCATTGACGCCGGGACCGGCCAGCATGGCGCCGAGATGGTTGAGGAGGTCCCTGTTCGAAGGGTCCAGGTCGGCCAGTTCCTCGTACTGGGCCACGGCCGCGGCGGTGTCCCCGACGGTCTCGTAATAGCCTCCCAGCGCGTAGCGCGGCTGCAGGTAGTAGGAATCGGCGGAGGCCGACTTGAGCATGTACGACCTGGCCTCTTCGTTCCTGCCCATCGCGCTGTAAAGCGTGCCTATCTGGAACCAGGTCTCCGCCGCGACGTCCGGCCGCAGTTCCGCGTAGCGTTCGAGGTGCTTTATGCTCGCCGCGGGGTCGCGCGTGCTGCTGGCGCCGGCCAGCTGGTAGACGGCCTCGTCGTTCTCCGGCTCCAGTTCCGCCGCTTTGGAGAAGGCCTTCAGCGCCCCGTCGATATCGTTCTTCGCCCAGCGGACATTGCCGTAGAGGATCCAGTTCTCCGCCGACGCCGGCTCGGCCTCCACTATATAGTCGGCCCACGCCTCGGCCTCCTGGACCTTGCCCACGTGCAGGGCCAGGTTCAGGGCCTGGCGGCGGACATAGACGGACTGGGGGTCCAGCAGCATGGCGGCCCTGTACTCGCGCAGCGCCTCGTCGTACTCCCCCTTCCTCTCGCGGGTGACGCCCGTCATGAAATGGAGATAGGCCGACTTGTTGAAGGCCGCGGCGGCGGGGGCGGCGAAGAGCAGTACGGCGAGCAGCGTGTTCCTCATGTCTTTTCTCCTGCGGGCAGCGCCTTGCGCAGCAGCAGGGCGTCCTCCGCGTTATTGTAGAACCTGGGCCTGCGCCCTTCCACGGCGAAGCCGGCCGAGGCGTAGAGCGCGAGGGCGGCGGAATTGCCTTCCGCGACCTCCAGCGTCATCGAGGAGCAGGCGCTCTTGCGCGCGTATTCCGCGCATTTGCCCAGCAGGGCGCGGGCGGTCCCGCGGCGGAGGGAATCCTTCGACACCGCCAGCGAGTTTATCTGCGCCTCGGGCCTCACTATCCAGAAGTTAATGAACCCCGCGGCGGCGCCGTTCTCCTCGGCGACCAGGGTCACGGAATCCGGTTTCGTCAGTTCCTCGCGCAGACCTTTCTCCCCCCAGGCCGGGTAGCCCGGCCAGGAGGCCTCTATGGCGGCCAGCGCGGGGATGTCCTTCCCGAAGGCGCGGCGCACCGTCATTTTCCGCGCCCCCGGGCTTTCGCTTTCGCGTCCAGCTCGTACTTGGCCGGTTTGAGATAGAGCGGCTCCGGCGCGGCGCCGTAGACCGCGCCCGCGGCGCATACCGCCGCCGGCGTGACCAGGGAGAGCCGCGCGGGCGCCTGGGGACAGCCGGCCGGGGCCAGCGAATATATTCCGGGCTTCTCCTCGGCGTCGGCGACGCAGAGGTCCGGGGCCGAAGAGGACAGGAGCTCCCTGGCGCCGGCCTCTGGCAGCCAGACCGGGGCGCCGAGCGGCTTCGGGATCTTTCCGCCGGGGGGGACCCGGTAGAACTGGACGAAATATTCTTCTTTGAAGGCGTGAAGAAGGACCGCCAGTTTCCCGCCGGCCGGCAGCAGCGGGGCCGCGGCCAGGGCCAGGGTCTCGAAGACGGTCACGCCGCGGGCGCGGCAGCCGAGCAGCAGTTCCAGCGACCGGGCCAGCGTGAGCCCTATGCGTATGCCGGTGAAGCGGCCGGGTCCGCGCACCGCACGCACTTCCGTTATGTCGCCGAGCCCGGCCCGCGCCTTCCCGAGGAGTTCCTCCAGCGAAGGGAAAAGCCGTTTCTCCTGGTTGGGCTCCTTCACGCTCAGGGCGAAGGAACGCCCGCCGGCCGCCAGCCCCAGCTTGAGGCGGCCGCCGCTCGTGCAGACCGAAAGTATCACTTCTTTTTTCTTCCGCGCCATGCCTTCTCCATGCGCGCCAGCAGCGAGGCGTGCTCCGCGCCCGCCGCCGCGGCGCGTATCTCGCGCCTGTCGCCGCCGGCCAGTTTGAAATCCAGTTCCAGCCTTTCGGCGCCGTAGACGGTGTCCCGTATGTCCCCGCCCCATTCCACGGCCATTATGCCGTCGGAGCGGCCGGCGTAGTCGGCGAAGCCGGTGTTCTCCAGCTCGCCGGGGGCCAGCCTGAAAAGATCGAAATGGAAGACCTTGAGGCGGCCCCCGTAGGTCCGCAGGATGTTGAAACTCGCGCTGACGGGGGAGTCCTTGGAGCCCAGCGCCGCCGCCAGGCCCTTGACGAACTCCGTCTTGCCGGCGCCGATCGGCCCGGTGAGTATCAGGCATTCCCCGCCGCGGGCGGAACGCGCGAAGGCCGCGGCCAGCGCGCGCGTGGCCCCGGGCCCGTCGGTCTTAAAAATGCTCGAAGACGGGGATCTCGCCGCCATAACCCTCCACTTCCACGCCGCGCCCCGCCGCCGCCTCTCCCACGAGCACCGCGCCCGGCAGCAGCCGCCCGACCAGGGCCGCCCTGGACGGCCGGCAGCAGAAAACGAGACCGTAATCCTCGCCGCCGGCCAGCGCGTAAAGCCGCCAGTCCTTCTTCCGGGCCGCGGCCCAGCGCCGCAGGGCCGGGGAACACGCCTCGTCGGGAAGCGAGGCTTTCACGCGGCAGCCGGAGAGCCTGGCTATAATGCCGAGGCTGCGGTAAAGGCCGTCGGAATTATCCAGCATCGCCGAGGCCAGCCCCCGGCGGCCTATCAGCGCCCCCTCGGCCAGCATGGGCCGCGGCCGCCAGAAGGCCTCGACGAGCTCCGCCCAGCCCGCGCGCGAGGCCCCCGACAGCAGCAGTTCCAGGCCGGCGCGCGCCAGGCCCAGCGGGCCCAGCGAATAGACCAGGTCGCCGGGCCGCGCGCCGTACCTGGTCACGAAATCCCGGCATTCCCCGAGCAGCGTCATCGAGAAATGTTTGTCCGCCGAGCGGGTTATATTGCCGCCGGCCACGGCCACGCGGAAGCGGCGGGCCCCGGCCCGCAGCGCCGCCACGAAGCGGCGCGCCCAGGCCCCGCTGGCCGCGCGCGGCAGGCCGGCGGCGGTCAGCAGCGCCAGCGGCCGCGCTTCGCCCATCGCGGCCAGGTCGCTCAGGTTCATGCGCAGCAGTTTGCCGGCTATGAGCTCCGGCGTGGAGAACCGGTCGAGAAAATGGACCCCTTCGCACATCTCGTCGACGGTGGCGACGAGGCGGTACCCGGGACGCACCCTGAGCACCGCCGCGTCGTCGCCGGGGCCCAGCAGCAGCGCGCCGCTGCCGGAACAGGGCGGCATTGTCCGCTGTCGGTGCCGCGAGCGCTGCGAGCGGCCGCCGGGGAAGGCGCGCTCCATGTGTTCTATCAGGGCGTCCTCGCCGCGCGTCTTCTTCACCGTTCGAGCCTCCCGAAAGCCGCCGGCAGCGACTCGACCAGGTCCATGGCCGTGACCGAGCGGGGATGCAGGCGGCGCGCGGCCAGCGAGCCGCAGGTCCCGTGCAGCCAGACCCCCAGCCTGGCCGCCGCGCAGGCCGTCGCGGCCGTGAAACCGCCGCGCAGGCCGAGCTGCGCCCAGAGGCCTCCGATGATGCCCGCCAGCGCGTCGCCCGAGCCGCCCTTGGCCAGTTCGGGGCCGCCGGTCGCGTTCCTCCAGATCTTTTTCCCGCAGGCCACCAGCGTTCCGGGGCCTTTGAGAACGGCGACGGGACCGCGCGAGGCCAGCCGCAGGGCGGCCGCCTCGCGGCCGCCGCGGAAATCCGGGAACAGCCTGGCGAATTCGCCGGGATGGGGCGTGACTATCGAGGGAAGTCCGGCGGGCGCCTCAGGCCACTTCCGCCCGGAGGCCGCCAGGGCGTTGAGCGCGTCGGCGTCCACGACTACCGGCAGGCGCAGGCCGCGGAGCACCCTGAGGGCGAAAGCGGAGGACTTCATCGAAAGGCCGGGGCCTATCACGGCCAGGTCGTAGGCCCCGGAAGCGGCGGCGCGCAGCAGCGCGGCGGCGGCCGCTGGCCGGAAGAAACCGCGGCCGGGCAGCGGCAGCGTCATGGCCTCGGGGACCGCGGCGGCCATGACGGCGCGCTCGGACTCCGGCAGGGCCGCGGTGACGAGCCCCGCTCCGGCGCGCAGGGCGGCGCGCGCGCAGACTACGGCGGCGCCGTTCATGCCGCGAGAACCGGCTATGACCAGCAGGCGGCCGAAATCGCCTTTATGCGCGCCGCGCGGGCGCGGCGGCAGCAGGGGCTTCAGTGAAGAGCGGGAGAGCGGGAGCGGCTTCATTTCCGCCAGACCAGCGCCGCGGCGCAGGCGTAAGTGGAGGTATGGGTGAGCGAAAGCTCTATGCCGACGCGGGAATAGCCGGGGGCGCTGACCCGGACGGCGGGCTTGCCCGAGACGTTCTTGAGCACCTCTATGGACCTGAGCGGGATGCTCCTGTCGTCGAGGGCCTTGATGACGGCCTCCTTCGCGGCGAAACGGGCCGCGATGCGCTCGTAGCGGTTGGCGGAGGCGGAGCAGTATTTCTCCTCGGCCGGCGTCAGGAAGCGGGACAGGAAGGAGGGACGGCGCGCGGCCAGCCGCCGCACGCGCGAGACCTCGACTATGTCTATCCCGAGACCGGGCGCGCCGGGCCTGCGTTCCCTGCGGGCCTTCATCAGCGCACCGTCACGCTCTTGGCCAGGTTGCGCGGCTTGTCTATGTCGCAGCCGCGCGCCAGGGCCGAATAGTAGGAGAAAAGCTGCAGCGGTATCACGTTGACCAGCGGGGAGAGTATCTCCGGCGCCCGCGGGACCTCGATGTAGCGCGAGGCCCGGACCTGGCCGCGGGACTCCCTGTCCACGATGGCCACGACCTCGGCGCCGCGCGCGCCCGCTTCCTGCATATTGCCCGCCATCAGCTTCAGCGCGCGCGAGGAGGTCGCCACGGCCAGCACGGGCATTCCCTTGTCGATGATGGCTATAGGGCCGTGCTTCATCTCGCCGGCGGCGTAGCCCTCGGCGTGCACGTAAGAGATCTCCTTGATCTTCAGCGCGCCTTCCAGCGCTATCGGGTAATTGATGTGGCGGGCGATGAAGAGGAAATGCTCGCGGTCGGCGTAGCGCTTCGCCAGGGCCTCTATCTCTTTTTCCATCGCCAGCGCGTCCTCGATAAGGCGCGGAACTTTCAGGAGCTCGGCGGCGAACGCGCGCGCGTCGGAATCGAAGACGGCCTTGCGCGCCGCGGCGAAATGCGCGGCCAGGACGTAGATGGCCGCGAGCTGGCCGACGAAGGCCTTGGTGGAGGCGACGCCTATCTCGGGACCGCAGTGGGTGTAGAGCACCCAGTCGGCCTCGCGCGTGAGCGTGGAGCCGACCGTGTTGGTTATGGCCAGCACCCGCGCGCCGGCGGCTTTCGCCTCGCGCACGGCGTGTATGGTGTCGGCAGTCTCGCCAGACTGGCTGATGGCCACGGCCAGCGTGTCCGGGCCGGCCAGTTTCGAGCGGTCGCTGTACTCCGAGGCCAGGTCGGCGTGGGCCGGCACCTGGAAATTCTCCAGCGCGTACTTGCCCACCAGGCCGGCGTGGTAGGCCGTGCCGCAGGCGATGAACTGCACGGTCTTCACCGAGCGCAGGACGGCGGGGTCCAGGTTTATCTCCCTGGCCAGCGTGTCCTCTTTGAGCGGCAGCAGCCGGCCGCGCAGCGTGTTCTCGACGGAAGCGGCCTGCTCGTGTATCTCTTTCAGCATGAAGTGGCGGTAGCCGCCCTTCTCGGCCATCGTCGAGTCCCACTGTATGTTCACGGAGTCGCGCCGGGCCTTCCTGCCGGCGAAATCGAAGAACTCCGCCCCGCCGGCGCGAACGACGGCGATGTCGCCGTCGTTGAGGAAGACGGCGCGGCGCGTGAACTTCAGGAAGGCGGACACGTCGGAAGCGACGAAGTTCTCCCCCTCGCCCAGGCCCAGCACGAGCGGGCTGTGCATGCGGGCCGTCATGACGACGCCGGGGCACTTGTCCCAGACGGCGGCGATGGCGAAAGAGCCTTTGAGTTCGGCCAGGGTGCGGCGGAAAGCCTCGAAGAAGACGGGCTCGAGCAGCCCCGACGAGGAGCGGGCGGAAAGCTCCTTCACGTTCCGCTCCAGCAGGTGGACGGCGGCCTCGGTGTCGGTCTCGGACTTGAAGGCGTGGCCGGAGCCGGAGAGCTTCTCCCTCAGCTCCAGGTAGTTCTCTATGATGCCGTTATGGACCAGCACCATCTCGCCGGCGCAGTCGGTGTGGGGATGGGCGTTATCCTCGGAAGGGACGCCGTGCGTGGCCCAGCGCGTATGGCCGATGCCGGCGCCGGGGTCCCTGGGCGGGTCGGCGTCGACCAGCCCTTTGAGCGCCTCGATGCGGCCGCTGACTCGCTTGAGGTACAGGCCGCCCTTCGCCTTGACGGACGCTATGCCGCAGGAATCGTAGCCCCTGTACTCGAGGCGCCGCAGGCCCTCGACGAGGACATCGGAAGAGTTGCGCGAACCGACATATCCGACTATTCCGCACATGGTCGATAACTGCGGGGCGGCGGGACGGGGCGGCGAAGCCGCCCTGGCGGTCCCGGCGGCGCTCCGGCCTCCTATTGTATAAGGCGCTTCATCTCGGCGACGGCCGAACGGAGGCCGGTGAAGACGGCGCGGGAAATTATCGCGTAGCCGATGTTAAGGCAGTCCATGCCGTCTATGCGGGCGACCTGCGAGACATTGTAATAGTCCAGGCCGTGGCCGGCGTGCAGACCCAGCTTGAGCTCCTTGACCAGGAACGAGGCGAGCTGCAGTTTTTCCAGCTCGCGCGCCTGGAGCTTCTTGCCCCAGGAGGAGGAGTAGGCGCTGGTGCAGAGCTCGATGGAGTCGGCGCCCAGTTTGTGCACCTTGCGTATCGCCTCGGGCTCGGGGTCCGTGAAGACGGCGACCTCTATGCCCGCGCCGGAAAGCGACTTTATCACGCGTTCCAGCTCGGCGTTCCTGCCGGAGAGCTTTATCCCGCCCTGTGTGGTGACCTCGTCGGGCGATTCGGGAACGAGGCAGACCGAATCGGGCTTGGTCTTCAGCGCGAACTTCTCCATCTCCGGCGTGGCGGCCATCTCCAGGTGCAGCATGCCCTTCACTTCGGCGCGCACCCTCTCGACGTCCGAATCCTGCACGTGGCGGCGGTCGGCGCGCAGGTGCATGACTATCATATCGGCGCCGGCGGACAGCGCGACCCGGGCCGCCTCGACCGGGTCCGGGTTCTTCTCCCGGCGGGCCTGGCGGACGGTACAGACGTGGTCTATGTTCACTCCGAGCTTAACCTTCTTCATTTCCCCTCCACGATATCCCGGCTCTGCGCGCCCCCGCGGGCGCCGCCGGCCGCCGCGCGGCCGGAATTCCTGCCGTAAAACCCTATTATCCCCTCGGCGATCTCTTTGACCAGAACGCCGTCCTCCCCCTCCACCAGCACGCGCAGCAGCGGCTCGGTCCCGGAATAGCGGACGAAGATGCGGCCCTCGCCGCCCATGCGCCGCTCCCACTCCGCTATCATCTCCGGGAAGCCGGGGATGGTCTCCAGCGCGGGCTTGGACTCCACCTTCATCGAACGGACCTCCTGGGGGAAGCGCTTCCAGGCGGCGTGCGCGCTCATGGGCCGGCCGTCCTCGCGGGCCGCGGCCAGCACCTGCAGCGCCGTCAGCAGGCCGTCGCCCGTCGGGGCGAACTCGCGGAATATCGTGTGCCCGCTGGATTCGCCGCCAAGGCTCAGGTCCTCTTTCTCTATGGCCTCGGTCACGTTCTTGTCTCCGACGGCGACCTGCGTCACGCCTATGCCCAGCGAATGGAGGTGCTTTATCAGGCCGCAGTTGGACATCAGGGTCAGCACGACCCGGGAATTCTTCAGCCGGCCGCCGGCCTTGAGATGCGGCGCGGCTATCGAGATTATGTCGTCCCCGTCGAGGAGGCGGCCCTTCTCGTCGGAGAGCATGCAGCGGTCGGCGTCGCCGTCGAAACTGACGCCGCACCAGGCGCCCCAGGCGGCGGTCTCGGCGCGCATCGGGCCGGTCTCCAGCGCCCCGCAGCCGACGTTGATATTGGTCCCGTCGGGGCTGGCGCCGAGGACCTTTATCTCCGCGCCGAGTTTTTTAAAGATCCTGGGGGCCAGTTCGCTGGCCGCGCCGTTGGCGCAGTCCAGGACCACCTTCACGCCTTTCAGGCTGAACCCGGCCGGCAGAGTGGAGAGCAGGAACTCCTCGTAGTCGGCGGAGAAATCCGACCTCCTGATCCCGGGCTCGGCGGCCGGGGCCGAAAAGTCCGGCGAGGCCAGCAGTTTCTCCACGGACGCCTCGTCGGCGTCGGAGAGCTTGAGCCCTTCGGCGGAGAAGAACTTGATGCCGTTGAATTCCGGCGGATTGTGGCTGGCCGAGATGACCACGCCGAGGTCCGCTCCCTCCCTCTTCACGAGGTAGGAGACGGCGGGGGTCGGGATGAGCCCCAGGTCGAGGATCTCGAAGCCGCCGGCCGCCAGGCCTTCCGCGAGCGCGGCCTTTATGGAGGGGCCGGAACCACGCGAGTCCATGCCTATGATGACGGAGGGTTTCGCCTTGCGGGAGCCGTTGAGGCGCGCCAGGGACACGCGGGCGGCGGCGAAACCTATCTTTCTGACGAAATCGGGCTCGAAGGGATGCCTGCCCGCCAGGCCCCTTATGCCATCGGTGCCGAAAAGTTTCTTCATGAACCCGTTATTATATCATTTAACAATAAATGGCCGGAATCCCCCCGCCTCCGGCGTTTTGTATAATCTGAGGCTGGAGGGATGGCCGAGCGGTTTAAGGCGCCGGTCTTGAAAACCGGTGTACGGTTAACCCGTACCGTGGGTTCGAATCCCACTCCCTCCGCCAATATTCAAAAGGTGTATACCGGACACATCGGTAACACATTATACCGAAGACCCCCAGGGGAAATTATTTTATGCGAGGCCTTTTAGAACAGATTGAAACAGGGCTTTCTCACAATCTATATTTCCTGTCGTTATTCGTCTCATTAACCATCCCGGACATATGTGCGGCGATGGGATCAGAAAATGGGAAAACTGAGAACACAAAATACAAGGCATGGTTCAATAAATACTTTGTGCCAAGAAATCCGCGAAAATATGGTGATGGGACTAACTTTACAGCTGATGACTGCTACAATTTTAGATGCGCGATTTTACACCAGGGGCGCAGCAACAATGGGGAAATGGCGTATAAGCGGATTATGTTCTTTGAGCCTGGGACTTTTTCCATCGGATTACACTCCTGCGTAGTCGGCGCTAAAACGAGAGAAAAGTCTCTGGTTATTGATGTGAAGACATTTTGTGCCGATATGGTCCATAGTGCACAGAAGTGGATAAAGGAAAATGAAAATTCCGCGGTCTATAAAACAAACAGTTTATGCCTGGTAAAAAGATATCCTCATGGGATACCTCCGGTTCTGGGTGGTCCGGTAATTGGGTAGGGAAAACTCGGCATTGTTAGTGACATCCAACTGACTAACGCATAGGGGCAAATCATGGATTTTAAATCTCTAAAAGTTCACGACGGGGTTACGGATTGGAAATCATGGCTTAAGGCTGTTTCTCCGTGTGCAATTGCCCTAATCCGGGAAATGAACAGGAATGCCATCCCAGTTTCAACACTTCGCGCAATTCTCAAAGGGAAAGGAGGAGATACTCCGCCAGATTTGCCAGGTATTTATGGTTTCTTCACACTAGACGATAATGAGGCGAATTTCCCCTTGGTAAAATTCGGCGAATCCATGGAGCTATTCGCCAGACTTGTTTCTCATATTGGGGTTAAGCCTGTAAAATGCCCACCCCGATATAAGGCTGAAGGCAATAAATTTTCTGGAGATTCAACTTTTCGCGTAAAAATTGCTCGTGCATATGAATTGATTGAAAAGGATAACTGGAAAAAGACTACTTTAAGAGGAGAAAAGACTCCTCTCTCTCAACAAATCAACCAAATCATCGATAATAATTACCGTGTTGCCTGGCAGCCGCTTCTCTTCGGCCGCAAGGACATTCAGACTTGGGCCGAATGGGACAACACAAAGGCATTCCGTGGAGAGGAAATGCCCCAGCATAATCTGCAAGCAAGGCTCAAGCCATCGTTTGACAACTCGCTCTTTGCACACGATACAGGATTTTGGAAAAAGAAACTTGCACTAAATAATCCAAGCTAACAAAACAATGCCAGCGTCATCCATCAAACTACGTGGGGGCCCACCGGAGAACATGTCTAGAGTATATTTGGATTGGGAGCAACGGAATTTAAAACAGGCCCTTGAAGTCTCGGGGGACGTCCATAAAAAGTACGGAAGCAGTGACTCCCATTATGCCGAGACATTGTTATGTTGCTATCTCGCAGCCATGTCCGCTAGATTATGGCCCACGCTTAAAGACAGGAGACGTTTCTGTAGGCTGTTGAGAGAATTTGGCCCCCCCGAAATGATAAAAGTGGCCCTCCCACTTTTATACCAGGATAAAGACAACAAGGGCTTACTCTGCGAAAAATTCCCAAAGCTGAAAACGATAGGAGATATCTTCGTCTTTAATGAACTCACTTGTGATGTGAAAACCGCAGCCTCGATACTGCCCGATCTTGAGATGAAAGAGATTGAAAAATATACCTTGGCATCGCTAACATATAGTGATTTAAGGTGTTCGCTGGTTCATGAAGGACAACTCTCTGAAAATATAGCATCGCGGCACATGTCTTTTGTCAGTGATGTTCCCAGTTATGTAAACAGAATGTGTCTAGTAGAAAATGCCGTGGAGGGTGCGCCGCCATATAGACATTTTCGCTTACTACACTTCCCATACGTGTATGTGTCTGCGCTAACTAAAAACATCGCGGAGAATGTGTTTAAGTACTGGGAAACTGCCGGTATCTACGAAAAGCCCTCGGAGAAAAATGTTTAGGGCGGGGCCGACGGCCATCACGCGGCCAACCGCTACTGTCCTGGCCCTTACTTATGGTCTTCGCTGTTTCTACTCCCCGCCGGTGGCTACTAATCAATAACAGAAAAGACCGCCTCGGCGGCCGCACCAGCGGACGCCGAGGCGGTGTTTTATCAAATCGGGGCCACCGGCATAAATGCGTTCAGCATTCTCTGAAAAGAGTATACTCAGCTACCCATAATCAAAAAGGGCCCTTCCGGGCCCTTTTTGATTATGCACGAAAGCTTAAGGTTTTGGTTTTCTTATTTCCAACGAGAAAAGAGCTCCGAAGCGAGGGCTCCCAGCGCCCGCTTGTCCGCGGGTTTGAAGACCAGGTCATGATAATCGGTCCGCTTATCAAGGGCATGGCCAAGGCCGGAAAAGAATTTGAAATGCAGATTCGGTTTTTTCCAGATTAGCGTGTTTGCCAGCTGCACAGCCCGGACATTGTAGGCCGGTGTCTGGTTGTCAAGCTCGCCT
Source organism: uncultured Elusimicrobiaceae bacterium (assembly GCA_964415175.1). Classification (GTDB taxonomy): domain Bacteria; phylum Elusimicrobiota; class Elusimicrobia; order Elusimicrobiales; family UBA9959; genus UBA2231. Next base: position 58,984 of record CAYPYG010000010.1, on the reverse strand, counting down.
TGAAAAAATAAAACGCTGAAAGCCGCGGCCTTTATCAGCGAGGCAGGCCTTTTCAGCGCCGCCTCCTCCCTGCGCCACTCCTCCATGCCGGGAGCATCAGCCAGAATATTGAGAAGGTTCCCTCCCATGAATTCAGATCGCTCTAGTTTGCCATTTTTATCCTGATCCAGAACGGGTAACTGCCCCGCGAGGCTTTTGGCTATAGGGTCGTTAGCGGCCAACTCCGTCGCGGTCAAGACTCCGTCGCGGTCATTATCCAGAGACTCGAAGTAATGGAGGGAGCGGTACACCACCTGTTCGAAAAGGAGAGTGCTCTGGGTCTGGGCGGCAAAGCCGATGAGGGCTACGCCTGAGACGGATTCGCCGCGGCTAGCGACCTGGAGGGATATCCAGGTCCCCTCGCTGTGACCGATCAAGTAGACCTTGGCCCCGGGGAAGGTTTTTGCGGAGAAAGCGACAAAAGCTTCGGCGTCCTTTATGGTGGTGTCGATCGGGTGGGCGAAGAAATCACTAAAAGTCGAAGATTTGGCGAAAGACGGGTCCTTCTTCAACTGCTCGGCAAGTTGATATGCCCTCTTGTTATAGCGCACCACCGCGAAGCCCTTCTCTGTAAGAGCGTCAGAGAGATCCTTGAAAAAATAATTCTTCGTCCCCGGAGCGGAGACGGCAGTCAAGTCCCCGCGCATGTCCTGTGGACCGGATCCGTGAATCAGGACCACCACACTGGAAACCTTTTTGCCGGCGGGGTAGTCTATCTCATAATCCAGCCGGTATCCGTCGAAGGATTTCAGGCTTTCTGCGCCGTCGGCGCGGCAGACGAAGGTGATTAAACCGGCAAAAAACAGGCAGACGATGGTCTTCATTATTTAGCTTCCCTTTCCGCTACCACGCGCGGCGGCGACCGCCTTATTCAGGTCCTGCAGAAACTCCTGCGGCTTTTCAGGGGCGATAACATATCTTTTTTCACTGTCCAGCAAAATCAGGTGTTTCAGATTTCTCGCGTAGAGATAATATGTGCCCAGCTTACTGCTGCGGTACTTGCCGTAGCATCCCCAAAGGCCGTGGTTCCCCAATAGACGAATAGAGTCATCCAGCAATTTGTCGGTTGCAGGCTCCATCTTTGAAATACTTACAAGCGGGATAACTACCGGGTTCAGCCACCGAACGACGGTCAGGTTCGCCTTATCGATAGTGTACCCCCGGGGAGAGAGCAGATAGGAAAAGATAACCATGCCTATCATAGAGGCTTCAATCAATATCCCCAGCATCCGCACCACGGGATTGTGGGCCATGCACGTCTTGAGGGCAAGGATCATCCCGGATAACAGGACTATCATTATCACCGTGGTTGATGTTATCAGCCCGGTGCTCCACTCGGCTTTGTACCAGAGAGGTGTCATAAGCTATGCCCCATATCCAATAAGATCATTTACCCTGCCCGTTACTTCTTTCGAAGTCGAGAACCGGAAAAGAACGTCGCCGACCTTTTCCTGAAAATACTCCCGCGCGAATTTGCGCATCTCGGGATTGGAATACAGGAATTTGCATGCCTGGCAGGGATGCGTAAATTCCGGCACACGCATCCCGCGGCATTTTTCTTTCAGGTAGTTTACTATCCGCTCCGGACCGTCCACCTTCAGCCATATCTTAAGGAAGTCGTCGAATTGTTCCAGATATCTGGTGCGAAGCGTTTTCGGCGACACCGCGCCCATATCCATTTCCGGAATGGAATTGACCGGCAGGCCGCAACAGGATTTCAGGCTTGAATTTGGCGCTATAACCAGCGTGTCCAGGATTGTTTCACACGGTTTTGGGTTGCTTCGGCCGCCCGCCCCGAAGGGCGTGTTTCCGACCCAGACGGTGTCCATGATTTTTATAAGTCCCGCCCGTTCCGGATAGTCTTTTGCAAATTGCCGGATAAGCGGGTGTTTCGCCAGGGCTTCGCCGCCCTTATCCCCGGCCTTGGCGTTCTCCACTGATATCAGCGCGAGCATTCCCAGCTTCCCCGCAGCTATAGCCCCGTTCAGCACGTGGTCGCTCGGAACGAATTCCTGATGCGCAAAGCCCGCGGAGAAGTTGATCTCCGTGAGACCGGCGTTTTTTAGTTCTTTCAAGCGCTTCTCGGCGATATCGGGAGTTCTGGCCCAGAAGCCGTTCGTTACGCACCTCGTATTCCAGCCCTTATTTTTTGCATGCGTCACGATTTTATCCAGCGACTTCCCCAGCAAAAAACACTCGCCGCCGGTGAACACGGCAAGCTTTAATAAAGGGAACTCGGCCGCGCCCGCATCGATAAGCTTTATAATTCTCCTGCTGTCCGCGTCGAGAGGCCTTTCCGGCGTACATCCAAAACAACAGTCCCTGCAGCTTGCCGTGCATTTATACGTAGTGATAAAGACCATCGTCGACGGCGCGTAATTATTGGACAACACTTCGCCTATCGAGTTCCGTGAAGACATCTTTAGTGGCTTATCCCCTCTATCATTTGCTTTTTAAGCGCTATTTTTATCGTTTCGCGCGAAAGGTTGTGCTGCTTGGCGGAAGGGAGTTCGGCTATTATGTCGGCCCACTCGTCGGATTTTTCTGAAATATGATTTTCCAGCATTTCCCTGGCGGCCTCCGTGCCCCACAGAAGCGCGGTGAGCTTGCCTTCAATCCCATTCATGACGTTATTTTTTTTGTCATCATCCCCGGTAACCGCGACCTTATAATAGACGGCCACGGCGCCGGCCGCATTCACTGTGGCGATGGCCGTATATAATACCGTCACATATGTTGCGAACCCCGCGACGATATAGACAAGGACAGGGACCGCTGCTATTTCGTGGCCGGGAGGCTCGTCTTCACCGGTATATTTTATTGCGCCCATCGCATCTATTCCCAGCAGGCCCTTGCTCTCCAGCAGTTGCAGGTAACGGCGAACATCACCCTTCAGCGCGGCTTCACGCACTTCTTTATCGCCAAGCGCCAGGACTACCTTTACCTCGCGCGAGGTCAGATCAAGCGTCACTCCCATTATCCCTCTTTCAGCCAGGTATGCTTTGGGATTTTCCGAGAACCGCTGACCCGCGCTTTCGGGATGGGCTATGATGTCCTTTGCCAGGAAGCATAGCGCCACGACCTGTTCCTGCAAGTGCTGCGGAATGTAATTTTTCATCGACAGGCGCAATTCAGCCCCGGCCGGCTCTGGCAGCGAGAGGGCATAATCATCATTATTATCCTGGGCCGCCATTCTTTTCAGTTGGTTGAACACATCACCCGCGGCGAAGGCGATATTCTGTAGGGAAATAATAATCCCCATCGCCACACAAACAGCCCGATTGGCCGTTTTTTCCAACATACCCGGAACTTTGCGACCGGTGTTCATGAGTTTCATAATCCCCCTTGCTTTCTCTATTGTAGATTTTTGCCTGCGCGCTTATCAAAAAAAAAGAAAGCTGGCATTGCTGCCGCTTTCCCTGGGTTTCGCGGGATTAAGGTCCCGCCGTGGATGCCCGGGGGCCGATTCCCCCAGTTACAAGGAAACTGCAAAAGTAGTTTACCTGACAGGAACGGTGCGAGGAAGTGCTTTTGGGCCTATAGTGACATAGGACATTAGGTCCCGGCTTAGGGCAGGCTAGGACGGGGCGACCGACATTGCCCCATCTATTTTCTTCGCTGCTTTCTGTCTCTCCCGGTGGCTACACTTCAATACCCAGAAAAGACCGCCGCGGCGGCCGCAGCAGCGGACGCCGGGGTGGTTTTTTATCACTTCGGGGTCACCGGCATAAATGCGGTTGAATATTATCAAGAACAGGACCGCGCTGCGAATGGATTCAGCAAAAGCCACTGGCGAGCGCGGGCAAAATCTGTATACAATGAACTCAACTCTTTGCAGTGCGCGCGGGGAATAAATTCTGCGGAGTACGGCCGCCGCAGGCGGACGGGAGCGGCCGAGCCAAGGCCCACGTTTATTGGGCCGGCCGGCCGCGCAAAGGGGGTGGCAATAAGATGCAGACCTCCTTGGGAGCAGGTGCAAGGCGCTTTAGTGCCGCCGCCCTGCGAACCCGCTGCTTAGCGGCAAGCATGGGCGGCCGCGAAGTGGCCGGCCGTGCGGCATCTCGTGGATAAGAGCGGGACTCCTTCGCTAAAAGAGATCGAGAGCGGTACTTATAATGATTCCTCGGGATGTTGCGCGAAGTAGTTTCGAACTTTATCCCTGAGACTCCGCCAATATTTAAAACCCCGCGAAAGCGGGGTTTTTCTCGATGCGGAGGGAGAGCGGGACGACGGACGGGCCTGGGGCTCAGGAGAAGAACACCAGGCCGATGTGGACCGCGGCCAGCAGCAGGCCGGTCCAGGCGAGCCGGGAATGGAATTTCAGCGGGATGCGGGCGCCGCGCCTGTTAAGCAGCGGCACCGCGGCCGCCGAGAGGAAGGCCGCGGCGGCGGCCAGGCCGACCGCCTTGAACAGCGGTTCGCCGAACACTCCGTAGTAGGCGACGTCCGCGACGCTCATTGGCAATACCTCTGCGTCATGCGTGCTTTGGCCGGCTCGTAGGCGTACGGCCCTTTCAGCAGAGCCATTATGCCTATCTTCTCGTCGGTCATGAGCAGTTCCACCACCAGGCGTTTCTCCAGGAGCAGGCGGAAATCCTCAGGTACGTCGTCCCTGCCGCAGACCGCGGACGGCGTGTAACCGACGCTCTCGCCGCCGACGCTCTCGGCGTAGCCCTCCAGTTTCCAGTCCTTCAGGAAGGCGTATTCCAGCGGCCGGAGCTTCTCCTGGAGCAGGTCGTAGAGCGTCTGGCGGACCAGCAGGGGCAGGCCGGCCTCCTCCGGGGTCCTGAAGGGCAGCACGATCCTGTCGTCGATCATGCCGTAGGTGCAGCCTTTCCCGTCCCCGCAGAAAGGGGTCAGCAGGACGTACAGGGAACCGGGACCCGCCAGGTAGACCTTGAATTCCCTGCCCGGCGAATAGAGGCGGGTAGTCTCCAGCCGCTCGGCGACCTTGTCGAGGAGCTCCCCGTACGGTTTCTCCAGCGGCTCGGCCGACCGCAGGTGGAAACCGCGATGTTCGACGGAATGTTTGAAAAGGAAGTCGGGACTGTAAAGCAGGGCGCAGTAGGCCCCCGCAAGAACGACCAGCAGCCAGAAGATCTTCTTCCCCATAGACCCGTCCTCCTCGCGGCGCCCGCCGCGGGGCCGCGCCCCTATTGTAATAAATTTGCCGGCCGGCGGCCCGGCCCCCGCCAAAAACCGCTATAATTCAATCCATGAAGCCCCTGGCCGACCGCCTGTACCATGGACTGACGGGAGAATATCCCGACGAGGGCGCGAACAGGTTCGTGAGGAACCTCGGCTGGATAGGCTTCACCTTCGCCGCGGCGAAAGTGATCTCCGCCCTCGTCAACATCATGGCCGGAAGGCTGCTGGGGCCGGAAGAGTACGGGAAGATAAGCGTCATGGTCTCGGCCGGCGCGGCGCTGACCCCGTTCATGCTGTTCGGGCTCAATAACGCGATCGTGCGCTACGGCGTCGAGCCGGCCCGGAGGAACGCGACCTTCACCCTGGCCGGGGCCTCCTTCGCGGTCATGGCCTCGCTGACGGCGCTCGTCGTGCTGCTGGAGCGGGAGCGGCTGTCCTCTTTCCTGGGGGTCACGCCCGAAATGATGACCCTCTCCCTCTCCTACGCCCTCGCCACCGGCATATTCCTGATAGCCGCCGGGACGCTGCAGGCCGAAGGTTCTTTTTCGCTGAGGGGGCTGGGCGAGATCGCTTTCAGCCTGGTCATGGCCGCGGCGTTCTTCGGCGGGTTCTTCCTGATGGGCAGGACCTACAAGGCCATGGCCTTTTCCTATATCGCCGCTTTCGGGGGCGTCGGGCTTTTACTGGCCGTCCGGGCGGGGCTGCGGACGAGACCGGCCCTGCCGGACAGGAGCGGGGCCGGGACCATCCTCGGCTTCAGCGCCTATTCTTTCGGGGGCGGGCTGTCCTCTTTCTTCCTTCTCAATGTGCAGGCCCTGGTGCTCAACGCCTACCTGGCGCCGGGGGAAGTGGGCGTGTACGCGGCTTATTACATGGCCACTATAAATATCGCCGCTTACCTGGGACACACGGTGGGGACCGTGCTTTTCCCCAAGGCTTCGGCCAGCACCAATCGCGGGAGGCTCTGGGCCCTGGCGGTAAGGACCTGGCTGCGGCTGTTCCCGGCGGCGCTGCTGCTGTTCCTGGCCGGGGGGGCCGCGGTAGTGACCCTCATGGGCAGGGAACAATACAGGCTGGACCCGGCGCTCCTGCTGCTTTTTTCAGCCGCCGGCGCGCTGACGATGGTGCAGAACTCCCTGGGGCATATCCTGTTCTCCGAGGGCATCAGCATCGCCAGGCCCTTCATGCTCGCTTCCTGGGCCGCCGGGCTGCTGAACCTGACGGGGTGCCTGCTGCTCATACCTCCGCTCGGGGTCCGGGGAGCCGCGGTCTCTTTCATCGCCACTTACGCGCTGACCATAGCCTGGTATTTCCGGGCCAGGAGACTCTATATGGAAGGTCCCCCCGTCAGCCCCGCCCCGGAAGACGCCGGTAAAAGCGCCTGAGAGCTTCGGGCGCGAGCCCCGCCAGGGTCCTGCGTATGAACCCGCAGAGTATCCGCCAGACCAGGTTGGGGGTAAGGAACCGGAGATAACCCGGCCTGAAAGCCAGGAAAAAAAGGAGCGGCATCTCGAAACTCGCCAGCGCGGAGGAACGCCTGAAGACCGGCAGAACGTCGGCATAGGCTTCCCCGCCCAGCAGGTCCAGCGCCCGCCCCATAACTTCTCCGTGCGCTTTGAGGTCCGACAGGCCGGCCGCGCTGTACGAATCGCCCCTGAGACGGAACACGGCCAGGGGTTCCGGGAGGCAGCAGAGGCCGTGCCGCAGGGCGGCTACGGTCGAGTAGATCCTGTCGCTGCTCCATTTCAGTTCCGGCAGGAAACCCGTCTCCTCCAGGACCTGTTTCCTGAAGATGGAGCCGAGCCCGGAAAGATATACCGTCCTGCGCCTCATGAGCTCCACCAGTTCCGCGGGCGGGATATAGCGGGCGTCTTTGCAAAGCCTCCGCCTGCTCAGTCCGCGTTTTCCCGATCCGTCCTCCGTCAGGACGTCGCAGACGCACAGGCCGGCCGAAGGGTGCTCGCTGAGCAGCCTCATCGCTTTTTCGAACAGGCCGGGCAACAGCAGGTCGTCGGCGGCGGGCAGGCAGACGTACTCGCCGGTGGCCAGCGCCCAGCCCTTCTCCAGCGCGGCCACGACCCCCTCGTTGCGCGGACTTTTCACCAGCCGTATTTCCGGATGCGCCGCGGCCAGCGCTTCCACCACGGCCACGCTGTCGTCGGTGGACCCGTCGTCCACGACGATAAGCTCCCGGCAGGGGAAGGATTGCTCCAGGATGGCCGGCAGCGCCCCGCGCAGGTAATGCGCGTGGTTGAAGTTGGGCAGGATGACGGAGAGCGAAGGAGCGGTCATAAAACTTCCGGCCTCACCCGCCGTAGAGAGCGGAGATGGCGGCCAGCTCCGTCCCCAGCGGCCTGTAGGAAAGCCCGAAACGGGCGGAGGTGGCGTCCGCGTTCATGGTGGTGTCCGCCGGCCGGCGCTCGCCGAAAGACAGGTCCTCCAGCCGGACGCGCTCCACGAGTTCCGGGCCGCGGCCCAGGGCGCGGCGGACCGAGTCGGCCAGGTCGTAGCGGCTGCGGACCTCGGGGGAGGAGACGTGGAAGACGCCGCTCTCCGCGCCCAGCGTTATCGCCAGTATGCCGCGCGCGGCGTCCCTGACCGAGGTCGGGGCCACCATCTGGTCGACGGCCGCGCGGAAGACGTCGCCCCGGGAGAGCCTGTCGAAAATATCCGTCAGCAGGGTGCCGTCCCCGGGCGCGTAGCCGTAGACCTTGCCCAGCCTGATTATCCTGTATTCGCGCAGGTTGGCCAGGACCCACTCCTCGAGCTCCCTCTTCCTGCGGCCGTACTCCGTCGTAGGCCGGGCCGGGGAGTCCTCCCTGTACCCGCCCGAAACCCCTTCGAAAACATAGTCCGAGGAGAGTAGCGCCGGCACTATCCCCCTGTTCCGCAGCAGGGCCAGCAGGCGTATGATCCCGGCGTTCAGGGCGGCGGCCCCGGCCGGGTGCGCGCGGTAATGGTCCACGCCGCCGGCGCCGACGGCTATGATGGCGCGTCCGGGACCTTCCCCGGCGGCGGAGGCCGCCTCTTCCGGGGACCCGGCCAGGTCGCAGCGGACGAGCCCCGGTACATTTTTCCGGAAGCAGGTCCCCGCGGCCGGGACGCGATCGGAGGCGCAGAGTTCCAGTATATGCCGGCCGATAAGACCCGAGGCCCCGAAAACCGTTATCATGGGCGGCGGCGCAGCGGACCGCAGGCCAGGACGAAGAGATACTGGCACATCGGCTCGAAGCCGGTATGGAGCACCTCGTCGTTCATCCCGAACAGGAAGACGTTCCTGAAATAGCGTGAAAAGGTCGCTCTCAGCCTTTCCGCCGTGAAGGTGTTGACGTGGCCCTTGCGGCTCTCCGGCGAGGCGTAACGGTCCGCGGTCTTGTTCGGCGTTCCCACTACGCAGAAGCCGCCGGGGGCGAGGTTGCCCGCGAGGGTGCGCATGAAAAGCCCGGTCTTCGCGCGGGGGATATGCTCTATCACGTCTATGGAGACCGCGGCGTCGAACCGCCCGTAGGTCCTGCCGAGAAAATCCCCGGCGATGAACTTGATCTTCCCGTTCCCGATGTGCTTCCCGGCCCAGTCCACCGACGCGGCGTCGAAGTCCACCGCGGTCACCGAGGCCGCCCGCTCGGCCAGGATAAGGGTGCCCACACCTTCGCTGCAGCCCAGCTCCAGCACGGAGGGCTTGCGGGGCCCCGGCAGCATCTTGGCGGCGAATTTGTACCTGGAGAGCGCGAAGACCAGGTGCCTGGTGTTATGCAGCACCTGGTAGGAGAAATACCTTCCCAGCCTGGCCTCGCCCCTGTCGATCAGGCCCACGGCCGCGTTCCATCTTTTCCGTTCTTTTCCTTTCATTCTTTGTGCACGTACTCCAGCGGCAGCCGGCGTATCTCCTCCCATTCTTTTTCGACCCAGTCCACGACTTCCCCGAGGCCTTCCTCCAGCGATATCTCCGGCTTCCAGCCGAACTCGCCCCGGGCCCGGCCGGAGTCTATGACGTAGGCGGCGTCCTGCCCGGGCCTTTCCCCCGTCGCCCGGGTGACCGCTCCGAAGTCGGCGCCCATCCTGGCGCAGATCTTCCCGACCAGGTCCCGGACGGAGATGCCCGCGTCCGGGGAGAGGTGGTAGATCAGTCCCGGCCTGCCGGCCTCCATGGCGTTCAGCTCTCCGCGGGACACGTCCCGTATGTGGATGTACGATTTCACCGCTTTCCCGCCGCCGTGCAGTTCGACGGTCCTGCCCGACTTTATCGAGATGACGGTCCTCGGGATTATCTTGAAGAGCTGCTGGCGGGCCCCGTAGACGTTGGTGGCGCGGATCATGACCAGGGGGAAACCGTAATTCTTGACTAGCGTGAACAGGAAAAGATCGCCGGCGGCCTTGGAGGCGGCGTAGGGGGTGCTCGGGTTGAGCGGGGCGTCCTCCTTCACCGTGCCGACGCAGGTGCCGTAGACCTCGGGCGAGGAGATATGCACGTACTTTTTCAGCCAGCTCTGCTTGCGCAGGAAATCGCCCAGGTCGGCCACGGCGACGGCGTTGGTCCTGAACCACTGTCCGGGATCGGCCCAGCTGGGCGCGACCTCGCTCTGCGCCGCGAAATTGACGACGTAGTCCGGCCTGAACTCCGACAGGAGGCCGAAAAGCCCGTCCTTGTCCCTGTTGAGGTCCAGCCTGTGGAACCGGAAGCGCTCCGTCCCGTGCCTTTTATAAGGCAGGAAAACGCCCGACTTCTCCTCGGAACGGCTGACCCCGGCGACCTCGTAGCCGCTCTCCAGCAGCAGGTCTATGAAGTCGCCGCCGGAAAAGGAATTGCTGCCTATCACGCAGACCTTTTTCATCCCGCGGCCCTCATATCCAGCAGGCAGCGTCCCGCTATCCGGCCGCCGCGCAGTTCCTCGAAAGCGTCGTTGATGGCGTCGAGGGGGAAGACGGCCGAGATCATGCCGGAGAGATCGGTCTTTCTGCGCGCGCAGAGCGCCATGTACCTGGGGATATCGTAGGAAGGGTCGACCCCGCCGCCGTAGGAGCCGGAAAGCCTTTTGCCGAAATGCAGCGGCAGGGAATAGATGCTGATGTCGTCGCCTTTCCTGGGCACGCCCACCAGTATGGTGCGGCCCCTGGCGGACGTGAGGCCGTAGGCCTTTTCGATCACCCTCGGATCGCCGGTGGTGTCCACCACCGCGTCGGCGCCGCCCGCGCCGAGGATCTTCCGCACCGCGGCCTCCGCGTCCTCTTTTTTGGCGTTCACCAGGTGAGCGGCGCCGAATCTGCCGGCCAGCGCCAGTTTCTCGTCGGAGACGTCCACGGCGATCACGGGGTGGGCGGAAGAGAGCGAGGCCGCGAGGATGGCGCTCAGCCCGACCCCGCCGGCCCCGTAGACGACGAGCGATTCGCCCAGTTTCAGCCGGGCGTCGTTGTTGACCACGCCGAAACCCGTGGGAATGGCGCAGCCGAACAGCGGCGCCGTCCTCATGTCGCCGCCGGCGGGCATCGCGGTGACCCTGTTCTCGGAGACCACCGCCAGTTCGTTGAAAGTGGTGACCCAGCCGGCGTTGACCGTCCGCCCCCCCCAGCCGTAGCCCGGGGTCGGCGAATTTATCCCGTCCCCCTTCATCCAGTGGAGGACCACCTTGTCGTCCCGGCGCACCTTCGTCACGCCCTCGCCGGTCTCGAGGACCGTCCCGCCGGCCTCATGGCCCAGCAGGTGGGGCAGGAATTTATCCGGCCCTTTGACGCCGTCGGCCTCGCCGAGCTGGGACCCGCAGATCCCGCTGTAGGCGATCCGCACCAGGACCTGCCCGTACTTGAGCGCGGGGACCTCGATCTCGTCTATCACGAGCGGCTTGCGCTGCTCGACCAGGATGGCCGCTTTTGTTTTCACGTTCGGGACCTCACTCGAAATAAATGAAGGAATAGTCGCCGGTATAGCCGCACTGCTTGAAGATCCACTCCCACTCCTTCACGGAGAAGAAGCACTCGCCGGTGAGCACCCAGTACATCATGTTCACCTTCTCGGCCTCGTTGCGGTAGGACTCCACCACGATGTACTTGTCCTTCCGCCCGACCCGCTCTATCTCCCTTATCGCGTCGAAGAGGTCGTAGATGTAGAGATTGTGCAGCGTGTTCAGGGAGACGACCAGGTCGAAGGACTTGTCGGGATAAGGCAGCTTCCTGGCGTCGCCGACTTCCAGGAAAGGCCGCACCTCCTCCTTGGCGTTCTCCACCGCGTAGGAGGAGATGTCCAGCCCGCGCACCGAGACGCCGGGAACGGCCTGCGTGAAGCCGTAGAGCAGGAAAGCCTTGCCGCAGCCCACGTCCAGCACGCTGTCGCCGCTTTTGAGGCCGTAATGCCTCGCCATTTTCGCGGCGACCGGGTTCCAGCGGCCGTCGTAACTGTAGCCGCCGAAACCGAACTTCCTGTCGCCGTCCCAGTATTCCCGGTCGTACCGCTTGGCGATGGCGATGGCGTCCGCCTTAGGGTACTCGGTCACCCGCGCCACGTAGTCCCTTTTCGTCTTTTTATGCAGTTCCGAAAGGAAATCGATGTCGGCCATGATGGTTCATCTCCTCATCTCTCTGATATTTTCCGCTATCGCCCCGGCGGTCAGGCCGTAGCGCTCCAGAAGCTGCGCCTGGGAACCGTAACCGTCCGGGAAAGCGTCCGGCAGGCCGAGCCGCCTGAATTTTTTCACCCGGCCCGGCCCCGCTTCCATCAGCGCCTCGGCCACGGCTCCGCCCAGGCCGCCCGTCACGCTGTGCTCTTCCACGGTGGCTATGACGGGCACCCCTTCGGCGGCCCGGAGCAGGGCGGCGGCATCCAGCGGCTTGACCGTATGGACGTGCAGGACTCCGCAGCCTACGCCTTCCGCGCCCAGTTCTTCCGCGGCCTTGAGGGCCGGGCCCAGCATTATCCCCGTGGAGACCAGCAGCGCGTCCCGCCCGGGCCTGGCCAGGACGGGCTCCCCGAGCCTGAAACCGTGTTCGGGCGAGGTGACCACCGGGTCGCCGCCTTTCCCCAGCCGTATGTAGACCGGCCCGCCGACCTCCAGGGTCTGCGGCATCAGCCGCTTCATCTCTTCGGCGTCGGCCGGCGCCGCTATGGTCATGCCGGGCACCGCCCGCATGACGGCGATATCCTCGGTCGGGTTATGAGTGGGCCCGAGCGGCCCGTAGACCAGCCCGCCGCCGCTGCCTATCAGGCGGACCCTGGCCCGGTGCAGCGCCAGGTCCAGCAGGACCTGCTCGAAACATCTCCTGGTGATAAAAGAGGCCAGGGTGTTGATGTAGACGATCTTCCCGTTCAACGCCAGGCCCGCGGCGAGGCCGATTATGTTGGCCTCCCCCACTCCCTCCATGAAGAACCTGTCCGGGAACTCCCGCTTGAAGGCGTCCAGGGTACCGGCGCCGATGTCGGAGCCGATGAAGACCACCCGCGGGTCCTTTTTCGCCAGTTCGTACACGCAGTTGAGACAGGTCTTCCTCATTCGTCCGCTCCCAGCGCGTCGCAGAGGGCTTTCATGGCGTCGTCCTTTATCCCGCTCTTGTGATGCCAGGACGGGTCGTTCTCCAGCGCCGCTATCCCCCTGCCTTTGACGGTATTGAAAATTATCAGCGACGGTTTTTCCGGGGACAGGGGTAGTCTGCCGAACGCCTCCCTTACCGCCGCCTCGTCGTGGCCGTCCGCGGAGACGACCTCCCAGTTGAAACTCTCCCACTTCCGCGCCAGGGGCTCGAGGTCCTGCACTTCGCACACCGGGCCGTAGGCCTGCCGCTTGTTGTAGTCTATCATGGCCGTAAGGCCGGCGAGGCGGTGCTTGCCCGCGCACATGGCCGCTTCCCAGACGGACCCTTCCTGGCATTCGCCGTCCCCCATGAGGACGAAAGTGCGGCGATCCTTGCCGTCCATCCTGGCGGCCAGCGCCGTGCCGACCCCGAAGGAGAGGCCGTGGCCCAGCGAACCGGTGGAGAATTCCACCCCCGGCACCTTGCCGTACTCGGGATGGCCGCCCAGGATCCCGCCCGGGCGGCAGAACCGGGCCAGTTCCTCCTCGGGGAAAAAACCTTTCTCCGCCAGGAGGACGTAGAGGGCGAGGCAGCCGTGCCCCTTGCTCAGTATGAACCGGTCCCTGTCCTCCCAGGCCGGCTCGCCGGGCCTGCAGCGGAGGACTTCGCCGTAAAGGACCTTCAGGATCTCCACTATGGAAAAAGCGCTCGGCACATGGCCCCGCCGGCTGCAATCGAGGACCCGCAGTATCTTGCGCCTCAGACGAAGGTCTATGCCCTTTTTCATGCCGCGGCTCCCGCCGCCAGTACGGCGAATTCCGTATATTGGGCGGCCACCGACCGCAGCATGGCCGCGGCCTTGCCGAGCTGTCCCGCCAGATGCGGTCCCAGTTCCCCGGCCGTCATGGCGCGCCGCCTGGGCGACGACGGGAGGAAGTCGTTGAGGATTATCAGCGCCCATTTGAGCCCGAGCAGAGGGAAGACGACCGCCAGCCGCTTCCTGAAATCCGGGTCCACGGGGACGCTTTCCGCGAACTTCTCCAGGAAGAAACCGCGCAGGCCGGCCGGGAACGGGACGGCCGGCTCCAGCATGAAGTCGGCGGCGGTCTTGGCCGGATCGTCCCAGCCGAAATACTCGAAGTCGACGAAACGGGCCGTACCGCCGGCGTCCGCCAGTATATTGTGGAAGCCTACGTCGGAGGGACTGAGTATCCTGGCTTCGCGGCTCAGTTCGGCGCCGGGGAGAAGGCCGCGGGCGGCGCAGGCCTCCCGGACGTAGCCGGCCGCTTCCTTCCTGAAAATCTCCGCCTCCTCCAGGAAAGCGGCGAGGTCGGCGCGCCCGCCGGAGGCGGCCGCCCCGCGCAGCGAGTCCAGCCTGCGGTCGACGTTGAGCAGGTACCCGTCCACCGTGAAGCAGGCCTCGGCCGCCGCGGGAAGGGCTTCGGCCCCCGGAGCGGAGGACAGGGCGGCTATTTCCGCGAGCAGCGACACGGCCGAGCCGGTCTCGCGCCGGCCTATCTCCTCCGGGCGGAGCTTGCGTCCTTTCAGGTCGCCGTACGCGCACAGGCTTCCGTCCGGGGAGCGGAAAAGCGGGGCGGGGACCCGCTTCAGGCCGCCGGCGCGCAGGAATTCCAGCGCCCGGAACTCGACGTCGGCCCGGGCCCGCCTGCCTTCGCCGTAGGCTTTCACGATAACGGTCCCGCCGCCGCGGAGGAAGACCCTGAACACGCCGCTGTTCCAGGCCGAGAGCGGCTCCACGGAAAGGACGCCGTCGCCCAGCCGCGCCGCGGCGAATTCGCCCGCCAGTGCGGCGGAGCGGTCAGACCCCGAAGAAATATCCATAGATCCCGTCCCACCCGTCGAAACACAGCGAACCGGCGGCCGGAGCGCATCCGGCCGGATTATAATGGAGACGCACCACGCCGGCCGGGAAGAGCTCCTCTTCCAGCACCTCGGCCAGGTCGTCTATGAAATGCGAGCAGCCCCTCTCGGCGATCCGCTCCAGCTTGGCCGCGCGCGTGGGCTCGAAGCAGACGTCGGCCTCCGAGAGCCCCAGGCCATTTTCAGAAAAGAACCCTTTCGCCCGCATCCAGGCCAGCGCGGAGGCGCGCAGGTTCGTCCCGGAACCCGCCGCGTCGAACTCGGTCTTGTGGCTTATGACGGAGACCCGGAACCCGCTGGCGGAGCATTTCCGGATGAACCGCTCCGCGCCCGGCATGAAGGAGGCCTCGGCCGTCCGCTCCCCGTATACCACCGCCTGCAGGGCGGTCCATTGCTCGTTCCCGCGCGGCAGCGCCCTTACCAGGCTCCGGACGCCGCTCTTGGAAGCGTCCGCCCCCGGCGCTATGAGCCCGCGCTCTAGCGCGCAGCGGTAAAAGACCTCGTCGTAGGAGACTATCGTGTTGTCGAAGTCCATGCCGATATGCGTCATATCCCGCCGCGCCTACTTCAGGCCCAGTTCCGTCATCCGCTTTATGTTGAAGTAGCGGCTGTCGGTGAGGGGGTCCGGGACCTTACCCGCGGCGAAAGCGTCCCGCAGGCCGCGCACCGCGTCCTCGATGCTGCGCGAAGGGGCGAAACCCAGCTCCCGCCGTATCTTCTCCGAGGAAACGTGGTAGGAGCGGTTGTCGTCGGTCGGCACCGTGCGGACCGGGACGTTCCCGACCACCTTCCTCACCATCTCCGCGATCTCCCTCACCTTGTAGTTCTCGTACCCCGCGTTGAAGATCTTCTTGTGTATGCTCCCGTCCGGGTAGCCCAGCATCCGGACATAGAGTTCCGCCATGTCGTCGATATGGATGTTGGGCCGCAGCTGCTCTCCGCCGAACACGGTGATCTCCCCCTTGTTCACGGCGTGGTTGGTGAGTATGTTGACGGTCAGGTCGAGGCGCAGGCGGGCGGAATAGCCGCAGACCGTCGCCGGCCGGAGCACGCAGACGACGAAGTCTTCCGCCGCGGCGGCGAGGAGCACTTTTTCGCATTCGGCCTTGTACCGGGAGTAGTCGGTGAGCGGCTCGAGAGGGAGGTCCTCCGTCACGCTGACCCCCTCCTTGATGCCGTATACGCTGGAACTGGAGGCGTAGATGAAACGCCCGACCCCGCGTTTTTTAGAGAGCCCGACCAGCCGGACGAACGCGTCGTAGTTTATGCTCCGGCCGAGTTCCGGGTCCAGGTCGTAGCTGGGATCGTTGGAGATGCACGCCAGGTGTATGACCGCGTCCATCCCTTCCAGGGCGGCGTCCATCAGGGCGGCGTCCCGGATATCGCCTTTTATCTCCCTGAGGAGCGGCGACCCCTTCACCCCGGCCAGCGTCCCGTCGCCGTAGATGTAAAGGTCCACCACGGTGACCTCGAAACCGGCCGCTATCAGCCTGGGGACCAGGGCGCTCCCCACGTAGCCGGCCCCGCCGGTGACGAGTACTTTCTTTATGGTCCTCATTTCCCCTCTCCCAGGTAGCGGAACCAGTCCGCCGTCTCGCGCGAAATGGAACGCCTGTCCCAGACGGGCGCGTCCCGCCACAGCGCTATGTTGTCCAGCATCACCTTCACCCCGTCGCGGAACCGCACGGTCGGGCGCCATTTCAGTTCTTTGACGATCTTCCTGATATCCGCGAAGGTGCGATCGGGCTCGCCGGGCCGCCTGGCTATGTGCTCCACGGGCCCGCCGAGCAGCCGGACGAGGGAATTGACGCTGTAAGTGCCGCCGGACCCGACGTTGAAGATCTTCCCCGCGCCGCCGGCCTCGGCGGCCCGGACGAAAGCGGCGGCGACGTCGCTGACGAAGGTGAAATCCCTGGTCTGCTCGCCGTCGCCGACCACGGTGAACGGCCTGCCGGCCAGTTTCTGCGCCAGGAAGACGCCGAAGACCGCCCCGTAGGTGCCGCTGGTGCGCGACCGCGGGCCGTA
The DNA here is from genome assembly GCA_964415175.1 of uncultured Elusimicrobiaceae bacterium. GTDB lineage: Bacteria > Elusimicrobiota > Elusimicrobia > Elusimicrobiales > UBA9959 > UBA2231. The sequence continues at coordinate 42,394 of CAYPYG010000010.1, read as the reverse complement.
CACGTTGAAAAGCCGGAGGGAGGTCACGTCCAGCCCGTAGGTCCTGTGCCAGTGCAGGGCGTACTGCTCGCCCAGGTACTTGGTCAGCGCGTAGGGGTACATCGGCCGGATCTCGGCGCTCTCCGGGGTGGGGGTCCTGTCCGGTATGCCGTAGCAGGAGGAGGAGGCCGTGTAGACGAACTTGCGCACCCCGGCGAGGCGGGCCGCCTCCAGCACCGACACGGTGCCGTCCACGTTGGCGCGGTGATAGTCCAGGGGCCGCTGTATCGAGGGCACGATATCGGCCAGCGCCGCCAGATGAAAAACGCAGTCGATCCCTTTGAAAGCGGACTTTATCGAGCCGAAGTCCGCCACGTCGGCGCGGCGCAGGGTGAAGCGGGGGTTGCCGAGGGCCGACGCCAGGTTCCCGCGCCGGCCGGTCGCGAAATTATCGATCACCGTCACCTTCCGCCCCTCCGCCAGGAGCCTGTCGACCAGGTGGCTGCCGATGAACCCGGCTCCGCCGGTCACCAGGACGTTCCTGTGCTTCATCGTTTTTTCGCCCCTTCGATGATATGTTCGAGGATGCAGTGGCAGATGGAGTGGTGGACGATCTCGACGTGGCCGTAGAGGGAGGAAGGCGCGTGGAAATTCACCGCCCCGAGGCGCCGCAGGGGATTGGAGGCCGAAAAACCGGTCAGCGTTATCACGGTGCAGCCGGCCGCGGAGGCCGCTTTAGCCGCGGCTATCACGTTGGGCGACCGGCCGGAACTGCTGATGGCCACGAGCAGGTCCCCCGCGTCGGCCATCGCCTTCAGTGGGACCTCGAACACCTTCGAGTACGAAATGTCGTTGGAAACGCAGGTGAGCAGGGCCGCGTCGTTGAAGGCCAGCGCGCGCATGCCGCCGTTCTTGAGATAATCGGCGGCGAGATGGCTGGAGATGGCCGCGCTCGCCCCGTTGCCGACGAACATGATCTTGCGGCCGGCCCCGCAGGCCGCCCGCATCAGGTCCGCGGCCAGGGCGACGCCGCCGCCGAAATCCAGCTTCCCGCCGTCCGGTCCCGAGGCCGAGACGGCCGAGAAGAGGCTTCCCAGTTCCGAATAGTAGTCTTTGACGAACTTTTTCATAAATAGGGCGCTCCCCTTCCCGCCGCGGCGCGCGCTCAGGCCAGCAGGGAGGAGATCAGCTCGAAAAGCCTGGCGGAGCGGACCGGCTCCTTGTTGCAGACGATCTGCACGGCTATGGCCCCGGCCGCGTTGCCGACGAAGGAGACCAGGTCGGGCGGCAGGCCGGCGGCGGCGCACGGCGCCGCGTAAGAGAAGAAGGCGTCGCCGGCCCCGACGCGGTCCACCACGCGGGCGGCCAGCGCGGGGGCGGTGACGAAGCCGTGCCGCGGGGAATAGCCCATCGAACCGTGCTTGCCGCGGGTCATCAGCATCATGGAGGCGCCTATCGCGGAACAGATGGACTTCAGCACCCCTTCCGTAGGGCCGTACTCGTCGTGGCAGGCGAGGCGGGCCTCCAGTTCGGTTATCGAGGCGAAATCGGCCCGGCGGTACTTGGTTATCATGTTGAAGCCGGAGTTGGCGCTGTTGGTCTGCACGTTCACCGCCAGGAACCCGGACTTCTTTTCCAGCAGCCGTATTATCCTGCCGGTGAAAAGCCCGTGGCCGAAATCCAGCGCCAGCACCATGTCGTGCCGGGGCAGTTCCCGTTCCAGGAAGGCCAGGATCGCCGACTCTTCGCGGGAGGAGACGTACCCTTTGTCCATGTGACAGATCTCGAAGAGCTTGGAGCCGGAGTATTTCTCGATGAAGCGCTTCTTGAGGATGGTCTGGGAACCGGAGCGGGTGAAGAAGCGGGGGCGGACGTTCCGGCCCAGCCTGCCCCGTATGAAATTCTCCCGCCTGTCCTTGTCGCCGAGCACGGAGACCAGCGTGACCCTGCCGCAGAGTTCGGCGATATGGTTGGCCGCGGCGAAAGCCCCGCCGGCGAAGACCTCTTCGCCGAGGTAGCGCTGCACCACCAGCGGCTCCTTGGAAGAGCGGCCCATGGACTCGCAGTAGTGGTACTCGTCCAGGATGCCGTCCCCTATCACCAGCGCGCGCTTCTTCCCGAGGGCCTTCAGGGCCTCCGTTATGGCGTCCGCGCCGTACCTGGACCCGATGCCGGCGAGATAGCGGCGGGTGGCCGGGGGGTAAAGACCGAGGAACTGGGCGATTATGCCGGGAGCATGGCTCTTGTCGGAGACATAAAGGTCGCAGCCGGCCGCTTTCATGGTCCTCTTGCCGGCGCGGCGCAGCGCGGCGGCCATCGCGTCCAGATCGTCCACCGTCCGTATCTTCTTCAGGAGTTTCATTTCTTCCCGTAGTGCTCGCCGATGAGTTTGGTGGAGGAATAGACCTTCTCGTGGGTGAAGGCCATCCGGGCCCCCACCGCGGCCACGGCCTCCAGGTCCTTCTCCAGTTCCGCGCGCTTGCGCGCGTCCGTCTCGTACTCCTGCCCCTTGACGTAGATGTCGGGGCGGAGCAGCTTTATCGTTTCGACGGGATCGGGCCACCTGTTCACGGCCGCGAAATCCACGCATTCCAGCGCGGCCACGCTGGCGGCGCGCAGCCGGGCCTCGAAGACCGGGCGGCCCGGCCCCTTGTTGACGAATTCGTCGGGCGTTATCGTCACGGCCAGCACGTCGCCCATGTCCCGGGCGGCCTGGAAGTGCATTATGTGCCCGGGGTGCATGAGATCGAAACAGCCGTGGCAGAGGACAATCCTGCGGCCCGCGGCCTTGAGCCGGGCGAGTTCGGAGGCCAGCTCTTCCAGAGCCAGCACTTTCCGGGTCCAGCGGTTCCCCTCGTCCATGCGCCGGTCTAGCCCCCCACTATGAAGTACCAGATCAGCAGCGCTATCACCAGCGAAAGGAGCTTTATCTCCCAGTTGAGCGTGAAAAGTTCCCGGAAGTTCATTTCCCGGCCCCCTCCTGTCCGGACTCAGGCCGGCCGGCGGCCTCCGGCCTGGCGCTCCTGCGCAGCAGCGTCTTCTCCGCCTTGGAGCGGTAGAGCTCGTAAAGCATCTTTTCGAGGTCCGCCGTGTCCACGTGGCGCTGCAGTTTGCCGTTGCGCGCCAGCGAGACCGTCCCGTTCTCCTCGGAGACCACCACCACGATCGCGTCGGCGATCTCGCTGAGGCCCAGCGCGGCGCGGTGACGCATGCCGAGTATCTTGGAGAGCTCCTGCTGCTCGGTGAGCGGCAGGATGCAGCCGGCGGCCACGATGCGGTTATTGGCTATGACCGCGGCGCCGTCGTGCAGCGGGGTCTTGGGGTGGAAGATGGTCAGCAGCAGGTCCGTGGAGACCTCGCCGTTGATGCGCGTCCCGCTCTCGATTATGTCGCGCAGGCCCATGTCCTGCTCCAGCACGACCAGCATGCCGGTCCTGGCCTCGGAGGCCTGCCGGACGGCGGAGATGAGCTCGCTTATGAACCGGTACTCCTGCGGCACCAGGATGCGGCCCAGCGGGTTCGCGCCGATATTGGCCAGCGCGAAGCGGATCTCGGGCTGGAACACCACGATGAGCAGGAAGATACCGGCCAGCCAGAACTGCTGGAGCAGCCAGACCGTGGCCGAAAAATGCAGCAGCTTGGCCAGCGAGGTGATGACGGCCAGGATGAAGACGCCCCAGACCACCTGCATGGCCCTGGTGCCCTTTATGAGCAGGATCAGGCGGTATACGAGGTAGTACACCGCGAAGATGTCCAGCGCGTTGAGCAGGTAGGTCTTGAACTGCATCGGCTAGGCCGCCTCCGCGCCCGGTTCGGCGCCTGGCTCCGCGGCGGGGGCCGCCGCGTCCGCGGCGTCCGCGGCCCCGGTCCGGGGCTCGAAAATGGCCGCTATCTCGGCGGCGTCGAGGACTTCCTTCTCCATCAGGCCGTTGGCGAGGGCGTCCAGCATCCGCTTGTTCTCCATCAGCAGCGACTTGGACCTGTGATAGCACTCGCTGATTATGCGCTTGACCTCTTCGTCCACGCTGCGGGCGGTCTCGTTGGAGTAGCCGGGCTGGCGCACGATGTCGCGGCCCAGGAACACCTCGCTCTCGTCCTTCTTCAGCGAGACCAGGCCGATCCTGTCGCTCATCCCGAACTCGGTGACCATCTTCATCGCGTAAGCCGTGACCTTTCCCAGGTCGTCGTGGGCGCCGGTGGTCAGCTCGCCGAAGGTGGTCTCCTCGGCGGCGCGGCCGCCCAGCAGCACGCTGAGGCGGTTGAGGATATCGGTGCGGCTGGTCAGGTAGCGGTCCTCCACCGGCAGCTGCAGCGTGTAGCCCAGCGCCGGGCCGCGGGGAATGATGGAGATCTTGTGCACCGGGTCGCAGCCGGGCAGCATTTTGGCCACGAGGGCGTGCCCCGCCTCGTGATAGGCGACTATCTTCTTCTCCCGGTCCGAGATCACGCGCGAGCGGCGCTGAGGCCCGGCCAGCATCTTCTCGATGGCCTCCTCCAGGTCCGGCATCTCGACGGCGCTCTTGTCCTTCTTGGCCGCGAGTATGGCGGCCTCGTTGACGATATTGGCCAGGTCCGCGCCGACGAAGCCGGGCGTGTTGCGGGCGATGACGGCCAGGTCCGCTCCGGGGGCCATCTTCACCTTTTTGGCGTGGACCCGGAGTATCTCCTCTCGGCCCTTTATGTCCGGGGCCGGCACGTTGATGCGGCGGTCGAAGCGGCCGGGGCGCAGCAGCGCGGGGTCCAGCACGTCGGGACGGTTGGTCGCGCCGATGAGGATGATGCCCTGCTTGGAATCGAAGCCGTCGAGCTCCACCAGCATCTGGTTGAGCGTCTGCTCGCGCTCGTCGTGGCCGCCGCCGATGCCGGCGAAGCGGGCGCGGGCCACGGCGTCGAGTTCGTCCACGAAGATTATGGCCGGCGCGCTCTTCTTGGCGCGCTCGAAGAGGTCGCGCACGCGGCTGGCGCCGACGCCGACGAACATCTCCACGAACTCGGAGCCCGAGGAGGTGAAGAACGGCACCCCCGCCTCTCCGGCCACGGCGCGGGCCAGCAGCGTCTTGCCGGTGCCGGGCGGGCCGTAGAGCAGCACGCCTTTGGGCAGTTCGCCGCCCAGGTTCTGGTACTTCTTGGGGGTCTTCAGGTAGTCGACGATGTCCCTGAGCTCCTCCTTGGTCTCGTCGCAGCCGGCGACGTCCTTGAAGGTGACCTTCTGCTTGCGCAGGTCCTGCTGCCTGGCCTTGGACTTGCCGAAGGCCATGGCCTGCTTGCCGCCCATCTGCGCCTGGCGCAGGAAGAGGAACCACCAGAGGAAGATGAAGATGGCTATCCAGCCGAGGTTCATGATCAGCGCGGTGACCCAGCTGCGGTCGGCGGTGCCGGCGAAGCTCTTGACGCCCGCGGCCTCCATGTCGGCGATGAGGCCGTTGTCCGGCAGCGGGAGCGTGCGGAACTTGACGGTCTTGCCGCCCTCTCGCACCTCTCCCCTTATAAGGTCGGGCCGCACGGTGACGCTTTCGACCTGCTTGTCGCGCAGTTTCTGCTTGAATTCCGAATACGGCAGGTCGCGCTCCTTGTCCAGCTGCCGCAGGTTCTGGTACACCGCGGCGAAGAGCATGAAAGCGAGCCCCCAGAAGAGCAGCTGCCTGAAATTCTTGTTACCTTGCATTTACTTTCCTTTTATCGCGGAGGGCTTCAGGACGCCTATATAGGGCAGGTTCCTGTAAAGTTCGTTATAGTCCAGACCGTAGCCGACCACGAATTTATCCGGGATGTCGAAACCTTTGTACCGTATCGGGACCTTCACCGCCCGGCAGGACGGTTTGTCGAGCAGGGTGCAGACCTCCACGGAGCGGGGCCGGCGGGTCTTGAGGTTCTTGAGCAGGTAGTCGACGGTCAGCCCGGAGTCGACTATGTCCTCCACCACCAGCACGTCGCGCCCCTCGATGCTCTCCTTGAGGTCGAGCAGCGTGCGCACGACGCCGGTGGACTTCTGGCCCGAATAGGACGAGACCATCATGAAATCCACGTGCGCGTCGAGCTTGAGGCCCTTCAACAGGTCCGACAGGAACAGCACGCTGCCTTTGAGCACGCCTATGAGCGAAAGCGTCCGGCCGTGGTAATCGGCCGTGATCTTTTCCGCCAGTTCCGCTATGCGGGCCTGCAGTTTCTCCGGCTCTATCAGTATCTCGGCTATGTTCCTGTGCATATACAGTTACAGATTATATATTTTAGTTCTTTTGGCGCGCATTTCCAAATCCGGCGGGCCGCCGGGAAAAAAGGCCGGGGAGGGTTCTCCTCCCCGGCCTTCCCGGCGCGGTCCCGGTACCGTTCAGGCCGCGGCTTTTACGCCGTCCAGCAGCTTGCGATACCGCGCCAGAGGTTCCGCCAGGCCTTTTATCGCCGTCTCCCAGAACTCCGGCTTCCCTATGTCGGCGCCCAGGCTGCGGCGCGCTACGCCCTCGGCGGTGTCGGAACCGGAGAGCCGCAGGAAAGCCTCGTATTTCGGCAGGAAGGCGGGGCCCTCCTCCTTGAACTTCCTGAACAGCGTGGCCGCCAGCAGGAAGCCGAAGGTATAGGGATAGTTGTAGAACGAGACGCTGGCGCGGTAGAAGTGCAGCTTGGACGCCCAGAACATGGGGTCCTCGCCGCCCGGCTCCAGCGCGCCGCCGAAGATCCTGCGCTGCGCGGCCGACATGAGCTCCTTCAGGCGGGCGGCGGACACCTCGCCGCCGGCCCTCTCCTCGTGGAAGGCCTTCTCGAACTCGAAGCGCACGGTGATGTCGAGTATCGTCACGGCCGCGCCGGTCAGGTACTCGTCGAGCGTGATGAGCTTCTGCGCCTCCGGCACCGACGGGTCGCCCTGCACGCCCTCCGCGAGGATGTGCTCGCCGAATATCGAGGCGGTCTCGGCCAGCGTCATCGGGTATTCGGTCGCCCAGTCGCGCATGTCGCGCATCAGGTGGCCGTGCCAGGCGTGGCCCATCTCGTGGGCCAGCGTGTTGACGTCGCCCAGCGCGCCGTTGAAGGTCATGTAGACGCGGCCCTCGCCGATGAGATGCGAACCGGTGCAGAAAGCGCCCGGCCGCTTGCCGCCGCGCGCCTCGCTCTCCAGCCGTTTTTTGGCGACGAAATCTTTATAGAAAGCCCCCAGCTCCGGATAGACGCGGCTGAAAGCGCCTTCCACCTTCGCCGAGCCCTCCTCCCAGGTGTAGGTCTTGCCGTCCTTGAGGGGCAGCGGGGCCTCCCGCTCGAAGAAGGCGACGCCCTTGCGCCCCATCGCGGCGGCCTTGACGCGCAGTATGTCGCGCACGGGCTCGAGGTTGCGGTGCACCGCCTTGTACATGGCGTCGAGAGTGGAGCGCTTTATCCCCGCGCCGAAAAGCGACTGGTCGAGGAAATGCTTCATGCCGCGGCGCTTGTTCAGCGCAAGGCGCGTGCCGCTGAGCGCGTTGAGCGCGGCGGCGCAGGGATCCTCTATGGCGGCCCAGGCCCTGTTGCCCCCCTCGAAGGCGGCGCGGCCGACCTTGCGGTCCGGGTCGGCCATAAGCGCGCGCCAGCGGGAGATGGGCAGCGTCTCTACGCGGCCGTCGGGCCAGCGCATTTCGAAGGTCAGCTTCGAGGATATTTTATCGTAGAGGCGCTCCCAGGACTGGAAGCCGTCCACCGAGAGGTCGGCGGCCAGTTTCTCCTCGGCCGGGCTCATGGTGCGGCGGGCCTGTTCCCGGGTCCTTTTCAGTGAATAGGCGATGTCCTTGAGCTTCGGACGCTTCACGAAAGAAGCGAAGACCTTTTCCGGGGCGTCCTTGAACGCCCGCAGCAGGTCGACGAGGAACTTGGAGTACTCCGCGCCCAGACCCGCCAGTTTCGCTTCCTCGGCGGAATAGGCTTCGTTGCCGGCGTGGGCCGCGCTGAGGCAGCCGGCGTAGGAGTAAAGATGACCCAGGCGCGTGCCCGCGTTCTCGGCGGCGAGTATCAGCTTCTCCCAGTCGTTCGCCGTGCGGGCGGACAGCGGGGGCAGCTTCGCGGCCTTCTTCTGGATCGCCGCGATGTCGGCGGAGAGCTTTTTCTTGAAAACCCGCATCTCCGGCCCGTCGAACGCCGGGAAATAAGAGGTGAGGTCCCAGTTTACGCCCTGTTTCTTTTCGGTCATGCCGCCTCCTCAATTCTTCTTCTCTATCTTGGCCCAGCTGTCCCGCAGCGTGACGGTGCGGTTGAACACCGGCGCGCCGGGCTTCGAATCCTCCGGGTCGGCGAAGAAATAACCCAGCCGTTCGAACTGGAACCGCGAGCCCGGCGCGGCGGCGCCGAGCGAGGGTTCCAGCATGGCCTTCTCTATCGTCTCCAGCGAGGCCGGGTTCAGGTTCTCCTTGTAATCGCGCCCCTCGGGCACGGCCTCGGGCTCGCGCACGGTGAAAAGCGCGTCGTAGAGCCGCACCTTCGCCGGCACGGCGTGCCCGGCCGACACCCAGTGTATGGTGCCCTTTATCTTGCGGCCGTCGGGCGTATCGCCGCCGCGGGTGGCGGGGTCGTAGGAACAATGGACCTCGGTCACGGCGCCGGAAGCGTCCTTCACGACCTTGTCGCATTTGACGATATAGGCCGCGCGCAGGCGCACTTCCTGGCCCGGCGTCATGCGGAAGAACTTCTTCGCGGGGACCTCCATGAAGTCGTCGCGCTCGATATAGAGCTCGCGGGAGAAGGGGACCTTGCGCGTGCCGGCCGACGGGTCCTCGGGATTGTTGACGGCCTCCATCTCCTCGACCTTGTCCCCGGGATAATTGGTCAGCACCACTTTCAGCGGCCGCAGCACGGCCATCGCGCGCGGGGCCGTCCTGTTGAGCTCGCCGCGCAGCGCGTTCTCCAGCACCCAGATGTCGGAGACGCCGGGGACCCTGGAGATGCCGACCTCGTCGCAGAAGGCGCGCAGCGAGGAGGCCGTGTAGCCGCGGCGGCGCAGGCCGGAGACCGTCGGCATCCGGGGATCGTCCCAGCCCTCGACGTGGCCGTCCTTCACGAGCTCCAGCAGCTTGCGCTTGCTGGTGATGGTATTGCCCAGCGTGCGGCGGGCGAACTCTATCTGCTGCGGATGATATATCCCGAGCTGGTCGAGGTACCAGTCGTAGAGCGGCCGGTGGTCCTCGAACTCCAGCGTGCAGATGGAATGGGTGATGCCCTCGATGGAATCCTCCAGGCCGTGCGCCCAGTCGTACATCGGGTAGACGCACCATTTCCTGCCCTGGCGGTGATGCTCCGCGTGCAGGATGCGGTACATCACCGGGTCGCGCATGTTGAGGTTCGGGTGAGCCATGTCTATCTTCGCGCGCAGCGTGCGGCTGCCGTCGGGAAATTCGCCTTTGCGCATGCGCTCGAACAGGCCCAGGTTCTCCTCGACGGAGCGGCCGCGGTACGGGCTGTCCTTGCCGGGTTCGCCGGGGGCGCCGCGGTGGGCGCGCACCTCGTCGGGGCTCAGGTCGCAGACATAGGCCTTGCCCTTCTTTATCAGCTCGACGGCCCAGTCGTACATCTTCTGGAAATAGTCGGAGGCGAAGAAGAGCCGGTCCTCGAACTCGCCGCCCAGCCACCGCACGTCCGAGATTATCGAATCGACGTACTCCTGCTCCTCCTTCGACGGGTTCGTGTCGTCGAAGCGCAGGTTGAACTTGCCGCCGTAATGTTTCGCTATGCCGGAGTTGAGGATGATGGAGGTGGCGTGGCCTATGTGCAGGTAGCCGTTGGGCTCCGGCGGGAAGCGCGTGTGTACGCGGCCCTGGAATCTGCCGGTCCTGTTGTCCTCGTCTATCAGCTCGTGGATGAAATTGGTCCTGTCCGCCGGGGTCTCCGTATTGTTTTCCATAGGGGGATTATACAATTTAGCCCGGCGCGGCCGGGAACGGAAAAGCCCCGGCGCGGGCCGGGGCTTTCCGGAACGGCGGCGGGGGCCCGCCCTATTTAGCGGAGAGTTTCTTCGCCAGCTCCGCGACGTACTTGCCCTGGTAGCGGGCAGCTTCCAGTTCCACCTTGCTGGGCATCCTTTCGCCCTGGCCGCCGGCTATGGTGGAGGCGCCGTAGGGAGTGCCGCCCTTCACCTCTTCGACGCCCATCTGGCCCTGGAAGGCGTAGGGCAGGCCGGCTATGACCATGCCGTGATGCAGCAGCGTATTATGGAACGAAAGTATCGTCGATTCCTGGCCGCCGTGCTGGGTGGCGGAACTCGACATCACGCTGCCGACCTTGCCGACCAGCGAGCCATTCGCCCAGAGGCCGCCCGTGGAATCCAGGAACTGCCTCATCTGACCGCACATATTGCCGAAGCGCGTCGGCGTGCCGAATATTATGCCGTCGGCTTTCGGCAGGTCGTCCGGCGAGCAGACCGGCACGGAGGCCTGCGCCTTCTGCGCCTCCAGCGCGCCCATCTTGCCCAGTATCTCCTCCGACAGCGTCTCGGGCACGCGCTTTATCTCCACCTCGGCGCCCTTAACCGACTTCGCGCCTTCGGCGGCGGCCTTGATCATCCCGTGCATGTGGCCGTACATCGAATAATAGACCAGCAATATTTTCATGACACCCTCCCGTGTACCGATGGACCCATCGTAGCCATTCCCCTCCCCCGCTGTCAACAGAAAGCCCCCGCCGCGGACAGGTCCGGGACGGGGGCTTCGAAGCCGCGGGGTTTTATTTCTTCAGCTGCGCGTAGAAGTACTCGGAAACGAAGCTCGACAGCCAGCCCGGTTTCTCGCCCAGCTGGTCGGGGGAGGTCACCCGGCGGGACATGGCCACATCATTGGCGAAAGCCTCGTCCAGCTGCGCGGTGGAGACCGGGTCCACTATGGCGACATTGACCTCGGTGTCGTAGCGCTCGCCGCGGGGGTGCAGGTTGTAGGAACCGATATTGGCGAACACGCCGTCGACGGTCATGAACTTGGAGTGGAGGGTGGCGTCGCCCTGGTAGAGGTAGATGTTGGCGCCGGCCTGGGCCAGCGGCATCAGGCACTTGTACATCGCGTCCACGATGGTCTTGCCCTCGGGGTCGATGCTCTCCTTGGAGTTGGTGATGATGTTCACCTCGACGCCGCGGGCGACCGCGTCCAGCACGGCCTTGGTGACCACGGGCAGCGAGACGAAATAGGCGTTCTCGATGTTGATGCGCTCGGTGGCGCCGTACATGGCCTTCACTATGCTGACCAGGATATTGGAATCGGTCGGGGGGTTCTGGAGGACGACGCCGATCCTGGCGGAGCCGCCCTCGCCGGCGCCGGACGCGGTCTCGGCGACTGGGGCGAACTTGAGGCCCAGTTCGCGCACCTTGGCGTTCCAGAGGCGGGCGAAGAGGCGGCGGCTCTCGGCCACGGCGGGGCCGGAGTAGATCACGTCGGTGTCGCGCCACTTCACGTTATTGGGGTCCTTGTGGGAGTAGACGTCGCCGAAGTTCATGCCGCCGACTATGGCGTACTCGTCGTCCACTATCATCAGCTTCACGTGCCAGATATCGTTGCCGCGGGCCTTCTCCTCGTAGCGGAGCACCTCGATGCCGGCCTCTTCCATCAGCTTGAGCACGCGCTTGCCGTGGCCGACGGCGACCTTCTTATCCACGATGACCTTCACTTCCAGGCCTTCGCGCTTCTTGAGGATCAGGTACTGGGCGCCCTCCCAGCCGGTGATATCGTCGTAGAAGGCCCAGCTGGAGACCAGCAGGCTCTTTTTGGCCCCGCGCATGAGGCGGTCGCGCACCGAGAAGGAGGCGGGGCCGTTGATCAGGTAGCGGGCGCTGTTGCCGTCGCGGAAGGAGACGCCGGCGGCGCGCTCGTACTCGGCGACGAAGCCGCCGTCCAGGAAGAGGGAAGGTTCGCCGGCGCGGCGGGCGGGGTAGGACCTGGAGACCGAAACGTCCAGGACCCGCTTGGAGATATCGTCGAAAGTGGGGGCGCCGTCCGCCCACGGTATCCAGCCGTTGTCGGAGAGCTGGGCGCCTATCGCGTGCCAGGCTATGACGGCCGTGCCGGTATAGGAGACGGGTTCGGGAAGGGGGTAGTCCGAGGGCAGCGGGGGTATGACCGGCAGTTCGGGGACCAGCGGGCGCGCGGCCGGGGCGCGCAGCGGGGTAAGCTGAAGGGCGGCGGCCTGGCCGCCGGAAAGGGAACCGTCGAAACGGCCGCTGAGGTCCGCGGCCCAGTCCTCGTGGACGGGCATGCCGAGCGCTTCGGCCGTGCGCTCCATGCCGGCCTGCAGTTCGGACAGCCTGGAATCGTAATCCCCGCCGGCGAAAGAGCCGGAGGATATAAGGGGAAGGATCAAAGAGGCGATGAGAACGGACTTGGTTTTGATCATGCTATATTCTAGCCCCCGGCGGCGCTCCGATACAGGGCCGAAAAGGCGGTTTTTCCAAAGAAAAGGGCCCACCCGCGGGTGGGCCCGATGGGAAGCGGGAACGGGACCGGGCGGTCAGTCCAGGTCCATGGGGTTTATCGGCTTTATATCCTCGCCGGACTCCTCGATGCGCTTCTTCTCCTGTTCGAACTTGTCCAGCAGGTCCTTCTTCTTCTTGTCCATTTCGTCCCGGGCGCCGGAAAAATACCCGTCCAGCCGGGCCTTATCCTCCTGCATCTTCTTCATGGCTTCCGCCATGGGGTCCGCCCCCTCTTTTACCCTGGGCTTATCCCAATGGCGCAGGACCTTTCCGGTCTTGCGGTCCACCTCGATGCGGGCTTTGCAGCAGGGGCAGTCTATAAGAAACGAGCCTTCCGACATGGTTCCTCCTACCTGACCCCCCACAGCGGGTGCTGCTGCGGGAGGACTTTTACCCTGTCCAGCCGGGCGCTGGCATAGGCCTCCGCCCCGCGCAGCAGGCGGGCCGCGGGTGGGCGCGCCCCCTTATTGCGCGTGGCCGGCTGTATGAAAAAAGGGATATCGCGGCCCGCGGCCGCCGCCAGGTCCGCGGCTTTCTCGAAGTCGGACAGCGACGAAGAGGAGGTGAGGACGACCTTGACGAAGACCTTCCCGCGGGCGGCGGCCAGGAACCTGCGGTGGGCCGTCCAGAGAGGGCGGTGCCCTCCCGCCGAGGGGACCTTGATGTCCATGGCCACCGCGTCCACGCTCCGCACGACCTTCGCCAGCTCGCGGTACAGGGTGCCGTTGGTCTCCAGGTGTACCTCAAGGCCGGCTTTTTTGAGCAGCGGCGTCAGCGCTTTTATGAACCGCCAGTGCAGCAGCGGCTCGCCACCGGTCAGCGAGACCGTCCGGGCGCGGCCGCGGCGGGCCTGTGCGGTCACCTCCGCGGCGGCCTCGGCCGGGGTCATCATGAAGGACGGGAGCGCGCGGGCCGCGGGCTCGTCGCAATAGGAGCAGTCCAGGTTGCAGCCGGCCAAGCGCAGGAAGACCTGCTTCCGCCCGCAATGGAGGCCCTCGCCCTGCCGGGAACAGAATATCTCGTAGACGGGGACGGCGGGGGCCTTCATTTCAGGGCGGGGTCCGGGACGCCGGCCTCGGCGAAACCCTTGGCGCGCAGTTTGCAGGAATCGCAGCGGCCGCAGGGCCGCCGGCCGCCGGCGTAGCAGGACCAGGTCAGTTCCAGCGGAGCCTTGAGTTTCACGCCGAGCCGCACGATGCCGGCCTTGCTCAGTTTTATGAGCGGGGTCAGGAGCCTTATCCGCTCGCCGCGGTCGCCCTGGCGGGTGCCGAAGGCGGCGGCTTTTTCGAGGGCGCGGTAGAAAGCGGGACGGCAGTCGGGGTAGCCCGAATAATCCACGATATTGGGGCCCAGTACGACCGCGCGCGCGCCCGAGGCGTCGGCCAGCGAAAGGCCGGCGGAGACGAAGACGAGATTGCGGCCGGGGACATAGGTCGAAGGGATATCGCCGGGGCGGCCTATGGCGGAAAGCTTCTGTTCGGGCAGGCGGCCCCCTCTTCCGACCAGCGAACTGGCGCGGAACCAGGGGAAGTCCAGTTTTATTTCGTAAAGCTTCACGCCCAGGCGGCGGGCGATGGCCCGGGCGCTGCGGTTCTCGCGGGAATGGCGCTGGCCGTAGGCGAAGGAAACGGCGGCGCAGGAGTAACCTTTCGCCAGCGCCCAGCAGAGCGCGACCGTGGAATCCAGCCCGCCGGAAAAGAGGACCACCGCCTCCCGCCTCACCCCTTCACCCCCGTCCCGGCCGGGAATACCGGGGCGAACACGCCCCTGTGGCTGGCGGAAGGCACGGTCCTTAGAATATCCGCGGAGAGGGCAAGCTCCAGGTCCCCCTTCCCCCCGGGCCGGCCGGCCAGGAAGTCCAGCGGCCTTCCGCTGGAATGTATCTCCGCGACCGCGTCCCCGTAGGACATCTCTCCGGCCAGGAAGCGCGCGCAGGAAAAATCCTCGGCGTGCGCCATGTTGAAGTAGAGGCAGGCCGGGACGAAAAGAGTGTTCATCGGGGAGGCCGCGCAATAATCGCGGAGGGCGGCGGAATTGGCGAAGCAGCCGATGAGGATCTCGGCCGCGGAAGGGCAGGCCATGACGGCTTTAGAGCCGGAATTGGTGACTATCACCGCCGGGCGGGAAGGGTCCGAGCCGCGCAGCGCGGTCACGGGGGAATTGTCGTATTTCTCGACGCCGGGCAGGTCCTTCTCGGAGAAGATGTCGGCCCCGGACGCGCGCGCGGCCGCCACGGCCAGCTCCGCGTCCGCGTAGATACGCACGTCGCGGCGCCCGCTCTCGAGCAGCGCGCAGACGGTGTTGGAGAACCTGAAAAGGTCTATGACCACGGCCCGGCCGCGCCAGGCGGCGGCCTCTTCCGGGCCGTAAGCGACCTTCTTACGGGTTCCGGATCGCGGCGGTGGAGACGTTGGCTTCATATTTAAGCGCCAGACCGCTCAGGAAGACGCGGCCGCTGCCGCCCTCTCCGGCCGAAAGGGGGACATCGGTCCTGTTCACGGCTTCGGGGATGAGTATGACGGCGTCCGCCCCGATGTCGGCGGCCAGGCGGCGGGCCTTGATCTTCTGTTTCTCGAAAGCCTTAGGGTCCGCGCCGGGGATATGCTCGCCGTGGAACAAGGCGATGGCCCCCCACGGCTTCCGGGTCTCGTCCCTCGAAGAGAACACTTCCACCTCTTTCCAGTGCTTCGGCTGGAACCAGGGGCCGACCTGTATCACGTCCACGCGCGGCGAGGCGCAGGCGGAGAAGGCCGAGAGGAGCAGGACCGGTACCGCCAGGCGTTTCACCGGGGAGGCTCCACGCCGAGGTCCCGGCAGATCTTGCGCACGGTGAAGTCCGCTATCTCGTTATGGCGGGTCACCGGCACTTCCTTGTTCGTCGCTGGATTGGTGAAGATGGAGTACTTGCCCCCTTCGCGGGAAAGCACGCACCCCTCCTGGGTCAGATAACGGACGAGTTCCTTGCGTTTCATATTATCCTCCGATAAGCCGCATAGCGGCTTTCTCCGGCCGCGCCCCGGCGGTCACGCTTACGCGGGTGACCGCCCGCGGCCTTGCGGCCCGGGCGCGGAACGCGCCGCGTTCCGCTCTTCGCCGGGCCTCGCCTCCGAAAGATCTAGTCGCGGCTCCTGCGCAGGGAGCCGGCCGGCTTCCAGGTGACGCCCCCCTTGCCGAAAACGACCTGCACGAAACTTATGGTGCCGTCGTCGGCCTGCAGGACGAGTATGCTGCGGCCGCCGTCCGTAAGCGTGCCACGCACGTCGCCCAGCGAGGCCGGAAGGGCGCCGGGGTCCGCGGCGCCGGACGCGGGCGCCGCCTCTTCCGGCTGGTCCGCGGACCAGACCGGGGCGGCGGTCTCGGCGCCGTCGATCAGGACCCCTCCTTCCTCTTCGTCCGCGGCCTGCGCCGGACCTTTCTGTTGGGAATACAGCGAGAGCGGCAGGGCCGCGAGCGCTATCAGGAACACGGCTTTTTTCATAACGGGGGATCTCCTAGAACCTTTTGACCCCGACCCGCCGGGGCTTTATGCCGACCAGGGCCGAAGCCAGCGCGGCGAAACGGCGCGGGGCGTCGCTCACGAAGAACTCGGCGCGGCCGGAGCCGGACGGCCGGAGCAGACCGGCGCGGGCCAGGGTTCTCCTTACCTCCAGCGCGGCGGCCTCCGCGGAATCAATTATATTAATTTTGCCGCCGACGGCCCGCACTATTATGCCTTTCAGCAGCGGATAATGGGTGCAGCCCAGTATCAGCGAATCGTAGCCTTTGCCGCGGTAGCGCGAAAGATACTCCTCCGCGGCCAGCCTTGTGACGGCGGCGGCGCGGCGCCCGCGCGCCGGGGCGCTCCAGCCCTCCTCCACGAGCGGCACGAAAAGCGGGCAGGCCCGCTCCGTGACCAGCGCGCCGGGAACGGCCCGCCGCAGAGCGCGGCCGTACGCCCGGCTGGAGACGGTCGCGGCCGTCCCTATCACCAGGACCTTCCTCCCCCCCGAGGCCGCGAAGGCCGAGGCCCCGGGCTCGATGACCCCCGTGACCTCCACGCCGCGGGCGGCCGCCCGCACGGCGTCAAGCGCGACGGAAGAGGCCGTATTGCAGGCCACGACCAGCGTCTTTATCCCCTTCGAGACGAGCCAGGCCGTTATCTCGCCGGAGAACTGCCTGACGGCCTCGGGAGACTTGGTGCCGTAAGGGACGCGGGCGGTGTCGCCGAAATAGATGAAATTCTCGCGCGGCAGGGCCCGCCGCAGGGCCGCCAGCACGGTCAGCCCGCCCAGGCCGGAATCGAACACGCCTATGGGTCTGTCGCCCTTTTTCATATCCCCGGCTATTTCCAGCCCTTGAGCTCCGCGTACTTGCTCAGGCCGTTGTGTATGGCCCTGGCGAGTTTCGCCTGCACGCTCTTGCTGCTGAGGTTCTTCTGGTCGCTCGGATTGGTCATGAAGCCCATCTCCAGCAGGACCCCCGGGGCGTAGGTGCCGCGCAGCACGTAGAAGGCGGCCTGCTTGACGCCGCGGTTCTTGAACGGGGTGTGGCGCTCGAACTCGCGGGTGATGAAAGCGGCGAGCTGGCTGCCCTCGTTGAGGTACTCGTTGCGGGCCAGCGAGTGCAGCAGCATGGCCGCCGGGTCCGGCCGGGAGGAATCGTCCTCCAGGTCCAGCACCGAGTTCTCGTAGTCGGCCACCTCGGCCGCCATGGGGTCCGAGGCGTTCTCGGACATGAAATAGATCTCGAAGCCGTGCTCCGAGGAGCGGCGCGTGGCGTTGGCGTGTATCGAAATGAAAACGTCGGCCTTGTGCCTGTTGGCGAACTCGGACCTGGCGGCCAGCGGGACGAACGCGTCCGAGGTCCGGACCATCAGCACGTCGAAGAAACCTTCCTTCTCGAGCAGCTTCCGAAGCTCTTTCGCCACCGCCAGATTTATGTCCTTCTCCTTCATCCCCGAAATGCGCCGGCCGCCGGGGTCCTTGCCGCCGTGCCCGGCGTCTATTATCACCTTCTTCCTGGCCTTGGGGTCCAGCACCGCCTTGTCGGGCAGGCCGGGCGTGAACGGCGCCGGCGCGGCCGCGGGCGGAGAGGACGGCGCGGAGGCCGGGACGGGCGCGGCCGACGGCAGCACGGAGGGCGTCGGCGGCGCGAGAGACCCGTCCGCCGCCGCGGGAGCGGCCGGAGGGGCCGGACCGCCTTCCGGCCCGGAGGAAGAAGCGGGCAGCTCCTCCACGACGGGTTCCCCGCCGGCGGCGGGGGAGGAGGGAGGTATGACCTGGGTCCCGGCGGCGGCGTCCGGACCGGGCCGCCCGGCGGCCGGTTGATCCGCGGAAGCGGAGAGTATGTCCAGGACTATGCGGTCCGGGCCGGAGAGTTTGAAGGCGTTGAAACCCGCGGCCTTCTCTCCCATGGCCACTCCCACCCGCAGCACCTTGTTGTCCTGGATGAGCTCTATGGAGTTGACCAGCCCGTCGCCGACCTCTATCTTCTCGGGCGAGGCCACGCTGCCGCCCGCGATCACCAGCGTGAGCAGGCCGTTGGACTTCTGGTAGGTCTGGTATTCCAGCGGCTCGTTGAGGTAGAGCACGAAGCGGGTCTTGTCCTTGTGGGAGAAGTAATTGTAGGAGGCCACGCTCATCTTCTCCACCACGTCCAGCGACCGGGAGGCCTCGTCGTAACGCAGCCTGAAGCCGAAACAGGAATGGAAGCGGTCGGAGACGAAGAATTCCCTGGAAAGGAAGGACCTGCCGCCCCTGACGATCACGGGGGACCTCATCTCCGCGGCTTCCTTGTCGTAGAGAACCTCGTCGCTCTTGACCGAGGCCTGGACCCTCCTGCCCTTGAGCTGGAACACCAGTTTTCCCGAGACCGGGTACCAGTAGATCTTCCCCCCCAGGTAGCGCGACAGGCGCGAGGCGTCGAAGTAGGTCTCGCCGCCGTAACTGTAGGTCTCCAGTTTCCCGGCGTATTTCCCGTTCCGGCTGAACGAGGCTTCCTCCACGGCGGCCGCGGCGGTGGACGGGGCTCCCGCGGCCAGTATGAGCGTCAGCAGTGTCTTTTTAAGCATGGCTTCTCCTGATTCCTCCCCGGGCTCTCACTCGAGGACGATACGATAGTCCTCCCACGTCAGCTGGGGGTCGGAGGCGATCTTGAAGGAACGCTGCACGTTCTTCTCCATCATCGCGTGCTTGCGCCGCAGGTTCTCCGCCAGCATGGGGTTCAGGATCACGCGCAGAGCGCCGCCGGGGCGGCCCGCGGTGAGGTTGCGGATCTCCCGCTGCACTTTTATGCGTATGCTCTCGCTGGAAAGCACCCGCCCCGAGCCGTGGCATTCGGGGCACTCCTCGGTCAGCAGGCTCAGCGTGCTCTCGCGCTTGCGCTCGCGCGTCATTTCGACCAGCCCCAGCCGCGTGATCGGCAGGATGCGTATCTTGGCGCGGTCGTTCCTGACCGCGTTCTCCAGCGCGGTCACGACCTTCTGGCGGTTGGCCGCCTTCTTCATGTCGATGAAGTCTATGACGATGATGCCTCCGATATTGCGCAGGCGCAGCTGGCGGGCTATCTCCTGCGCGGCCTCGATATTGTTGAGCGTGACGGTCTCTTCCTGCGAGCGGCTGCCCGTGAAACGGCCGGTGTTGACGTCTATCGCGCAGAGCGATTCGGCCTCCTGTATGATGATGCTGCCGCCGTTGGGCAGTTCGACCTTTATCTTGCGCAGTTCCTCCAGCCCCTTCTCCAGGTTGAAGGCCTTGAAGAGCGGCGTCTTGCCCTCGTAGAGCTTAACGCGTTCCTTGAGGTCGGGCGACATCTTGGCGACGAACTCCTGCACGCTCTGGAAATCGTCCCTGTTGTCGAGCATATAGATGGCGGTATCCTCGGAGAGGATGTCGCGGGCCACCTGCATCGGCAGGTCCATGTCCCGGTGCAGCAGGGCCGGCGGCCTGGAGGTCTCGAAACGCTCCATGACCGATTCCCACAGCCTGATCAGGTACTTGAGCTCCCGCTCCAGTTCCTCCTCGGTCGCGCCTTCGGCCTCCGTCCGGACTATGCAGCCCTTCTTGCCCATGTCCGCGTCCGTGGTGATCTTCTTGATGATATCGGAGAGGCGCTTGCGCTCGTCGGCGTTCTCGATGTTCTTCGAGACCCCTATGAATTCCTGGAAGGGCGTGAAGACCAGGTACCGCCCCGGCAGCGAGACGTCCATCGTCACCTTCATACCCTTGGTGCTGATCGCGTCCTTGGTGACCTGGATGAGCACCTCCTGGTCCTTCTTGAGCAGTTTCTCTATCGGGTCGCGCTGGCTGCCCAGCACGTCCGAGATGTAGATGTAGGCGTTCTTGTCCAGGCCGATGTTGATGAACGCGCTCGAGATGCCCGGCAGGACGTTCTCGACCACGCCCTTGTAGATGTTGCCGACGATGTTGCCGCTCGACTGCCGCTTCCAGAACAGCTCGGCCATGCGGCCGTCCTCCACCACCGCTATCCGCGTCTCCTCGAAAGAGGTGTTGGCGAATATCTCCTTCCTGACTTTTTTATCGTTTGCCATGTTCCTTAAATGTCCTCCTGCCAGCGTCGGTATGGGACTGGGCCGCCATGCAGCATGGCGCCCCCCGCCGATGGCGTCTTACAATATCTCCCTCAGTTTCCCCGAAGAATCCTCCCAGTAAAGCCCGGTCCTGAGAACGGTGAAAGAAGGCGCGGCCGGGCCGAAGAGGGCGGAGGCCAGGACCTCCGGCCTCCCCCCGGCGCGCAGCCTGAGGTCCGCGCGCAGCCTGCTGGCGGAGGCCTCCCACGAGGCGGACAGCACCGCCGGGCGCAGGTCGTAGCGCACCTTCTCCCCTTTCTTCTCCCGCTCGGCCATGAATCCGGAGGCCGACAGGAACTCTTCCACCCGGCGCTCCGCTTCCGGCGGGGCCGATGAAAAATCGAGCTCGAACCGCGCGACCGAGGCGCTCGCCTCGATCGAGGGGAACAGCAGCGGCACGCGCTTGAGCGCGGCCAGCGCCAGCCCGGCGGTACCGGGCGAGAGGGCCGCGCGAAGCTCCTCCTCCCTGTAAAGCCTGGAGAACCAGGCGTCCGCGTACTCGCAGAGGCTCCCGTGTCCCGCTCCCCCGGCGGGGCCGAAAGCCATCCTGGGCGTGCCGGCGGCGGGGCCCCTGGCGCCGTAGTAGTCCAGGCCCGAACCGGCGACCAGGGCCTTCAGTTCCCTTATCAGGCCGAGATGGCCCTCTTCCCCGGCGGCGCCCCTGCGCTCGAAGCGCATACGGCAGCGCATAGCCGGTCCCTCCCGCCCGTCGGCGTTCATACGAAAGCGTACCTCCGCGAATAGACGGATTCCGCGACGCCCAGCGCGAAGAAGGTGGCGACCATGTTGGAGCCGCCGTAGGAAAGCAGGGGAAGGGGAACGCCCGCGACCGGGGCGAAGCCGAGCAGCATGCCGAAGTTTATCAGGAAGTAGACCAGGTACAGGGAGAAGATGCCGCAGCAGAGCAGATAGCCGAACCTGTCGCGGGCCAGCTGCGCCACGCATCTCAGCCTGTAGAGCAGCATGAGGTAAAGCGTCATGACGAAGCCGGTGCCGATGAAGCCCATCTCCTCCCCGATCACGGCCAGGATGAAATCGGTGTGCCGCTCGGGCACGAAACCCAGCCGCGACTGCGTGCCCGAAAAGACGCCCTTCCCCAGCACTCCGCCCGAGCCCATGGCTATCCTGGCCTGTATCACGTTGTAGCCGGCGCCGCGCGGGTCGCTTTCGGGGGACAGGAAGACTTCCAGGCGTTTCTGCTGGTATTCCTTCATCTGGTTCTTGACCATCATGCCGGAGAAGAAGCCGAGTATTATCACGAGCGCCGCGCCGGTGAAGAAGACGCCCGAGATGTTCGAGTAGAGCTTGACCGACAGGAACCAGGCGGCCCAGGCCAGGACGGCCACGCCGGCGACGAAGATCAGCGTGTCCCAGCCGAAACTGGAGAGCCCGTAGAAGAAATCCAGCAGCGGGTTCCGGACGAGTTCCGGGTTAAGGGAGATCAGCGCCCAGAGTATCGGGAAAAGGGCCGAGACCGCGGCGTAGCCGAGTATGATGGCGATATGGGAAACGCCGCCGCCGGCGCAGAAGATCATCGCCAGCACCACGGGGAAAGTGGTCAGTATGGCCGAGAAGTCCGGCTGCTTCATCAGCAGCAGGAAGAAAGGCAGCGCTATCAGCATCGCTCCCAGCGAACCGCCGAACTCCCTGATCCGGCCGCCGCGCCGGTCGAGGTAGTTGGCGAGCGCCACTATCAGGCCTATGCGGGCGAGTTCCGAAGGCTGGACCGAGAAGAACGGCAGCCTGTACCAGGACTTGGCGCCCTTGTCCGCCACCCCGAACAGGAGCACGCCGGCCAGCACCGCCAGGGAAAGGCCGTAAACGAACTTCCACTGGTCCTGGTAGACCTGGTAGTTCAGGCTCCAGGCCACGGAGAAGAAGATCAGGGCTATCGGCATCGCGATAAGGTGCGTCCGGACTATCCTCTCGTAGTTCGGCAGCACTCCGACGGAAGAGAAGACGGCCAGCGTGCCGATGAAGAGCAGCGCCGCCGCCGAGGCCGGTATGACCCAGTCCATCCTTCCCTTCTTGAGAGAGACCTTGCTCAGCATATCAGTCGGCCTCCCCGGCGGGCTCCCCGCCGGCTTCGTACGACGCGGCTTCCTCCGGGCCGGCCGGCTGTGCGGCGGCCCGGACCTCCGCCGGCACGTCCTGCGGAGCCGATGCGCCGACCGGCGCGGGAACAGGGATCGCCGGCGAGGGAACCGGCAGCGCCGGCGCGGAGAGAGGCGCCGCCGGCACGGGAAAGGGGATCGCCGGCGCGGGAACGGGGACCGCAGGCGCGGGGGCGGGGACCGCCGGCGCGGGAACGGCGGCCGCAGGCTCGCGAGCCTTACCGGGCAGCGTCTCGCGCAGGGCCGCTTCCATGACCTTCCGCGCTATCGGACCGGCGGCGGAGGAACCGTGCTCGCCGTGCTCCACCAGCACGGCCACCGCGACCTCGGGCTCGGCGCCGGGCATCCTCGCGAAAGCGACGAACCAGGCGTGGTCCTTGCCGTGGGGGGTCTGCGCCGTGCCGGTCTTGCCGTAGACCTCGGCCCCGTTTATCCTCGCCGAACGTCCCGTCCCCTCCTCCACCGTCCTGCGCAGGGCCTCCCAGATAAGGTCCCAGGTGACGCCGGCGAGCCTGACCTCGCCGCGCAGCTCCGGGGAACGGGAGAGCAGGACCCTGCCGTCGTGGGAGACCATCCTGTCCAGATAGTGGGGTTTCCAGAGCGAGCCGCGGGAAGCCACGGCGGCCATCATGACCGCCATCTGCGCCGGGGTCACCAGCGTCTCTCCCTGTCCTATGCTCAGGTTCAGGGTGTCGCCCACGAACCAGTAGCTTTTGCGGGTGGCGCGGCGCGTCGGACCGAAAAGGTTGCCCGCTTTCTCGTCCGGCAGCCTGATGCCCGTGGGCCGGCCGATACCGAACTCCCGCGCCTTGCGTTCGATGGCCAGCGGCCCGGCGCGCAGCCCGGCCGTGTAATAATAGACGTCGCAGGAATGGGCGAGGCCGTCTAGGAAATCCATCCTCCCGTGCCCTTTCCTCTCCCAGCACTTGAAGACGCGCGAGCCGGCGTCGTAATAGCCCGGGCAGAAGACCTTTTCGGACGGGGTCATCTTTCCGGACTCGAGCAGGGCCGCCGCGCTGATTATCTTGAAGATGGAACCGGGCGGGTAGGTGCCCTGCACGGCGACGTTGAACTCCGGGATCTTCTCCGCCTGCCGCGGGAACTCCTCGTCGCTGTAGGAAACGAAAGCGTTGAGATCGTAGCCGGGCGAGGAGGCGAAGGCCAGCACGGCCCCGTTGCGCGGGTCGAGGGCGACCACGGCCCCGCGGCCGCTGGGCGAGCTCCTGAGGCCCTCCTCCGCGGCCGTCTGCACTTTGGAATCCACCGTCAGCCTGATGTCGGCTCCGGGGACCCATTTGCGGCTCTCGAGTATCCTCGAGAGCCTGCCACGCGAGTCCACCTCCATGAAAATGCCGCCCGGTTTGCCGCGCAGCTCCTTTTCGTACATCCGCTCAAGGCCCGTCTTGCCCACGCGGGAGTCGAAACCGTATCCGCCGGAAGCCCCGTAGCGCGCCCACTCCCTGGAGTCCATCTTGCCCATGTAGCCGACCAGGTGACTGAGATAGGCGCCGAAAGGATAATGCCTCCTGGCCTCCGTTATCACGTCTATGCCGCTGTAGATGTTCTTGAGCTCGGAGATGGCGAACATCGCCGAGACGGAAAGGTTCTCGGCGATGCGGGCGGGGGTCTCGCGCGTGACCGCGCGGCGCAGCGAGGACCTCAGGTCCTCCTGCTTCATTCCCAGCGGGCCGGCCAGGGCCTCGGCCAGCCTGTCGGCGTAGGAAGCCTGCACTTCCGCGCCCGGGAAATACACGAGAGTAAAAGAAGGCTTGCTGGCGGCTATCAGCTCCCCGTCGCTGGAGATGATGCGGCCGCGGGGGGCGCTCTGCGCTATGACCTGCGTGCGGTTCTTTTCGGCCAGTTCCCGGTAATGGGAGGACTGAAGCACCTGTATCCCGGTGAGCCGCAGCAGGAAGAGGAGGCCCGCGGCCCAGGCCAGAGTCCACAGTATCTCGAGCCTCTCCGGAAATGGAGTAACGGCCCTCACCGGCGCGGCCTCCGGGAAAAACGGCACGCCAGCAGGAAGACCGGCGGCACCGTCAGCGCGGTTATCAGGGGCTCGAGGAGGAGGACTTTCAGGGGAAGCGGCGATACGCCGCTCACCGCCAGGTAAGCCGACTGGTAGGCGAAAAGGGAAAGCAGCGACAGGACCAGCGCGGCCGCGGCCTGGGAGAAAGGGCTGCCCAGGTCGAAATGGCGTTTCATCACCTGTACCGTGTAGCCGATCAGCGTGTAGATCAGCGCCCAGGAACCGGCCGCGCCGGCGCCCAGCAGGTCCGCGTAAAGGCCGAAAAAGAAAGGCAGCGCTATCCCCCGCACCGGGCCGCCGGTCACGGCGGAGGCGAAGGCGGAGGCGAAGAGCAGGTTCGGCGCCAGGCCGCCCATCGGGAAGGACCAGTGCAGCCACCAGTGCCCGGCGCAGATCAGCAGGAAGAAAAAGAGGTCCTTGAGCGCCGTCACAGGTTCTCCTCCGAATAGCGGCGTATCTCCGCGGGGAAGTCCATGTTGACCACGTAGATCTCCTGCAGCGAATCCGGCTCGACGGCCGGTTCGGCTTCGGCCGCGAAAAGGTTCATCGAGGCGTCCCGGGAGGCGGTCCCGGAGACCGTCGCCACCGGGATGCCGGGCGGGAACAGCAGCCCGCCGACCGAGGTCACCAACTCGTCGCCGGGGCGCGGCTCGGCCTTCTCCTGAAGGTAGCCCAGGCGCAGGCGCCGGGAACCGCGCCCTTCGAGCATGCCTTCGTGCCCGGACTGACGCAGGCGGCAGATCACGGAGGAGAGTTCGCTGGTGACCAGCATCACCTTGGAGAAGGAGGGATAGACTTCGAAGACGCGGCCGGCCAGGACGGGGCGGCCGCCGGACAGCGCGAGCACGGTGGCGTGCAGGCGCACGCCGTGGTCGGTCCCCTTGTCGATGAAGACCGTGCCGAACCAGTCGCGCGGGGATTTGGAGATCACGCGAGCCCAGGTCCCGCGCCAGCGGGGGTCCCGGGAAAGGGCCAGCATCGAAGCCAGGCGTTCGTTCTCGGCTTCCAGCCGGGCGGCCCGGCCCGCTTCGAGCTCGGCCTCGGCCAGCTCGGCCTTCAGGCGGAGGTTCTCCTGGTCGGCGCGCACCAGGCGCAGCACGTTATCCGGGACGTTGCGGAGCCGGTAGTCCAGCCTGGCCCCCTGGAGGACCGGATACAAGGAGTAGCTGAAAAGCAGCCTGACCGAATGCAGGGAGGGAGTGGACGGGAAGACCAGCAGAAGGAAAGAGGCGGCGGCGAAGAAGGCCAACGCGTAATTGGCCAGGTCTTTCTCCCTGTTCATCCGGGCTCCTCCTTCGAGGGCCCGAAGCCTGAAATAGGACCAGGCCCGGGAGGGCTCAGTCCTGCCTGTACGACTTCAGGAATTCGGGCCGCTGCTGAATCCTGTCGAGTTCTTCGAGATACTTTCCGCATCCCAAAGCAACGCAACTTAACGGATCGGCCGCCCTGTGAGCAGGGAGCTCGGTCTCCTGTCGTATGAGCTCGGGAAAGCCCCTCAGGAGGGAACCTCCGCCGGCGAGCACCATGCCCCGGTCCACGAGGTCCGAGGAAAGTTCCGGCGGGGTCTCTTCGAGCACCTGCTTGATGACGTCAACTATCAGCTGAACGGGCTCCATCAGCGCCTGGCGTATCTCCTCCGAAGTGACGAGTATCGTCCTCGGCAGGCCTTTCGCCTGGTCCCGGCCCTTTACTTCGATAGTCTTCTCTTCTTTCAAGGGAAAAACCGATCCTATCTGAATCTTGACCTCTTCGGCGGTGGTCTCGCCGATTATAAGGTTGTGTTTGCGCCTGAAATACTGCACTATGCAGTCGTCCATCTCGTCGCCGGCCACGTCCAGGGATCTGGCGACGACCATGCCGCCCAGCGAGATCACGGCGACCTCCGTGGTCCCGCCGCCTATGTCGCAGATCATGCTGGCGTGGGGCTCCGAGACCGGCAGGTCCGAGCCGATGGCCGCGGCCATGGGCTCCTCGATGAGATGCACTTCCCTGGCGCCGGCCTGCTCGGCCGACTCCTGGACGGCGCGCTTTTCCACCTCGGTGATGCCCGAGGGGATGCCGATCACGATGCGCGGATGCAGGAGGCTGCGCCGGTTATGCACCTTCCTGATGAAATACTTGATCATCTCCTGCGTGGACTCGAAATCCGCTATGACGCCGTTGCGCAGCGGGCGCACGGCCACGATGTTGGCCGGCGTGCGCCCCAGCATGAGCTTGGCGTCGCTGCCTACGGCGAGCACCTTCCGCCTGTTCTTGTCGCTCGCGACCACGGACGGCTCCCGCAGCACTATGCCCTTGCCCTTCACGTAGACGAGCGTGTTGGCCGTGCCGAGGTCTATCCCTATGTCGTTGGAGAACAGGCTGAAGATGTAATCGAACATTTTATTGCACCAGTTTCACCAGAGCCATCTCGGTCGCGTCGCCGCGCCGGGGACCGAGTTTCAGCACGCGGGTGTAGCCCCCGTTGCGGGTCTTGTAGCGTTCGGCTATGGCGCCCAGGGCCTTCTCGCAGGCCTGCCGGTTGCCGCGCAGCGAGCTGCGCACGGAGACGTGCTGGCCCTTCTTGGCGGCGGTTATGACCTTCTCGGCGAAGCGCTTGAGCTCCTTGGCCTTGGGCACGGTGGTGGTCACCTTCTCGTGCAGCAGCAGGCTGGAGATCATGTTGGAGAACATCGCGCGCCGGTGCGAGCCGGTCTTGGAAAGTTTCCTTGCTCCCAGGTTCTTGATCATGTCTTACTCCTCCGATCTTTTGGAGCCCAGCGAGAGACCCATGCCCTGCAGCTTCTCCTGTATCTCGTCGAGCGACTTCTGGCCGAAGTTCTTCACGGCCAGCAGGTCCTCGGGGGTCTTCTCGACCAGTTCCCGTATGGTGCGTATCCCGGCCACTTTAAGGCAGTTGGAGGCGCGGGACGAGAGTTCTATCATCTCGACGCCCTGGTCCAGCTTGTCGCCGGACTGCCCTTCGGCCCCGGCTTCCTGCGGGCCGGCCTCGGCCTTGCCGGCCTGGGCCTCTTCGGCGGGCAGGAACGGCGTGATCGAGCGGCGCAGCAGCGCGGTCGCCCTGTTGACCGCCTCGGCGGGCGTCAGCGTGCCGTCGGTCCAGACCTCGAGCACGAGCTTGTCGTAGTCGGTGCGCTGGCCGACGCGGGCGTTCTCCACGTTGTAGTGGGCCTTCTGCACGGGCGAGAACAGCGCGTCCATCGGGATGAAGTCCGCGGGCAGGTTCATCTTTTCGCGGACCTCCTCGGCGGTCAGGTAGCCGGAGCCCCTGGCGATCTCGAGCTCGGCCTCGAAGTTGGTGCCGGCCTCCAGGCTGCAGATCACGAGGTCCTTGTTGACGATCTCGACGTTGGCGCTGGTCTTGATGTCCGAAGCCTTGACCTGGCGGCGGCCGGAGACGCTGATCAGCACGGTCTCGGGCATGTCGGAGTTCAGGCGGACGCGCAGTTTCTTGAGGTTGAGCAGGATGTTGATGACGTCCTCGTGCACCCCGTTGATGGTGGAGTACTCGTGGCGGGCGCCGCGTATGCGCACGGCCACCACGGCCGCGCCCTCCAGGCTGGAGAGCAGGATCCTGCGCAGCGAATTGCCTATCGTATGTCCGTAACCGCGCTCGTAAGGCTCGGCTATGAACTTGGCGTAGTTCCCGGCTTCGCCCTCGGTCCTGAGGGCTTCCGGTATTATCAGCGTCTTGGCGAAAGTATGGGTCATTTGTGAAAGCCTCCGGGTTCCTTACTTGGAGTAGAATTCGACGATGAGCTGGTCGTCCACGTTGATGGACATCTCCGCCCTGTCGGGCCAGCGCAGCAGTTTGCCGGTCAGCGAAGCGGGATCGTAGGCGAGGAAACTGGGACGCGAGTTGGCCTTATCGGCGCTCTCGAGGCCCATCTTGACCAGCGGCGTCTCCGCGGTCTTCTGCGAAACGGCCACGCTGTCGCCGGGCTTGACCAGGCAGGACGGGATCGTCACGGTCCTGTGGTTCAGTTTCACGTGCCCGTGGTTGACCAGCTGCCGGGCCGCCTTGAGGGAGGCCGCGAAACCGAGCCTGCGGACGATATTGTCCAGCCGGGTCTCCAGCAGCCTCAGCAGCGCGGTGCCGGTCTGCCCCTTCTCCTTGGAGGCCTTGGCGAAGAAGCGGCGGAACTGCGCCTCGTTGACCTGGGCGGTGTAACGCGCTATCTGCTTCTCCTTGAGGTGCTTGCCGTAGTCGGACATCTTGGGCTGGAACTTGCCGCCCCCGCCGAACTTGCGGCCCTTCTCGGCCGCCTTCTCGCGGTCCACGACGCAGTTCGCCGTGCACTTCGCGCCCTTGAGGAACATCTTCGTGCCCTTCTTGCGGCACCTCTTGCAGCTGGGACCTGTATAGCGTGACATTTCAAAACTCTCCTTTGTTCTTCTCTGGTTCTGTTTAGACGCGGCGGGCCTTCGGGGGCCTGCAGCCGTTGTGCGGTATCGGCGTAACGTCCTTGATGGAGACGACGTGTATGCCGGAAGCCGCGATGGCGCGCACCGCAGTCTCGCGTCCGGGGCCGGGGCCGCTGACGAAGACCATCGCCTGGCGCATTCCGTACTCGACGGCCCTGGCCGCCGCCTTGGACGCGGTTATCTGGGCGGCGAAGGGAGTGCCCTTCTTGGTGCCGCGGAAACCGTTCGAGCCGGCGGTGGACCAGGAAACGGCGCCGCCCTTCTCGTCGGTGATCGTGATGATCGTGTTGTTGAAGGAGCAGGTTATGTAGACCCGGCCGAAGGTCACGGGACCGCCGGAGCGGCGCCTGACCTGGGGCTTGCCGGCCGGGGCCGGCCTCTGGGCGCCGGCGGCCGGCGCGGGCTTGGCTTCTTCTTTGCGGTTCGGATTATCGTTCATGGTTCAAAGTCCTCCTGCTCACTTGGCGGCCGGCGCGGCCGGGGCCTTGGACGCCGAACCGACGGTCTTGCGGCGGCCGCGGCGGGTCCTGCCGTTGGTCTTGGTGCGCTGCCCGCGCACGGGCAGGTTGCGGCGGTGGCGGTAGCCCTTGTAGCTGTTGATCTCGACGAACCGCTTGATGTTCGCGTTGACCTCTCGGCGCAGTTCGCCCTCGACCTTGTATTCCTTGGAAATATGGGAGTTCAGCAGACCGACCTGGTCCTCGGTGAGGTTCTTCACGCGGGTGGCCGGGTCTATCTGCCCTTTGAGGGACTCCAGTATTCTTTTCGCCATGGGGCGGCCTATCCCGTAAACATAGGCGAGGGCCACGTCGACCCTCTTTTCCCTCGGCAGGTCTATTCCAGCTATTCGTGCCATAACTTCTCCTTAAGTGTTCCGTAAACCGCGAAGCGCGGGGCCGTCGGCCGGACGCTCACGTTCAGCGTTCTCTCAGCCCTGCCTCTGCTTGTGGCGGGGATCGGTGCAGATGACGCGTACTACGCCCCTGCGTTTGATGACCTTGCACTTGATGCAGATCGGTTTCACGCTCGCTCTAACTTTCATCTTGTACCTCTCTGAAAACTTCACTTCTCCCTGTAGACTATGCGGCCCTTGGTCAGGTCGTAGGGCGAAAGCTCCAGTTTGACCTTGTCGCCGGGCAGTATCTTTATGTGATGGATGCGCATCTTGCCCGAGATGAACCCGAGTATCACTTTGCCGGGCGCTATCTCCACCCTGAAAGTGGCGTTGGGAAGCGATTCCTTCACTATGCCCTCAAGTTCTATTTTCTGATTATCCGGCATATCTTTAATATTATACTAAATAAGGGCCCAGGCCGTCCCTGCGGGCCCCGCGCTGAGTATCTCGCAGCCTCCTCTTTTTACGCAGACGGTGTGCTCGAAATGGGCCGACAGCGCCCCGTCCTTGGTCACGGCCGTCCAGCCGTCCTCTTTCACTTCCACGCCCGGGCGGCCGGCGCAGATCATCGGCTCTATCGCGATGGTCATCCCTTCCCGGAGCGTTATCCCGGAACCGGGGCGGCCGTAGTTGGGGATCGTGGGGTCCTCGTGCAGCCGGCGTCCTATGCCGTGGCCCGTGAACTCCCTGACCACCGAAAACCCGGCGGCCGCGGCGCAGCTCTCGACGGCGTGGGACACGTCGCCGAGTCTGGCCCCGTCCCTGACCTGAGCCAGGGCTTCGGCCAGGCTCCGCTCCGTCACGGCCATCAGCCTCGCCGCCTCCCGGGAGGCCTTCCCGGCCGCCACGGTAAGAGCGGCGTCCCCGTAATAATCCTTCCAGACGCAGCCCAGGTCCAGGCTGACGATGTCGCCCTCCCCGATCTTCCTAGACGGGGAAGGGATGCCGTGCACGACCTCTTCGTTTATGGAGACGCAGAGCGTGGCCGGATAGCCGCGGTAGCCCAGGAAGGCGGGCTCGCCGCCCCTGGCGCGTATTTCCCTTTCGGCGAAAGCGTTCAGTTCCGAGGTGAGGACCCCGGGTCTGACCATGCCTTTTAAAAGAACGAGGACTTCGGCCACTATGGACGAGGCCTTGCGCATCCTCTCCAGTTCGGCGGCCGATTTTATCTCAACCATCCGGTCGCGGCCTCAGACGGCCCTGCCGGACAGGGCGGCGAACAATCCTTCGGTGACGGCGGCGGGCTCCAGCGCGCCCGGGACTTCCAGGAACACCCCGTTGCCGCGGTAATAGGAGATCAGCGGTTCGGTCAGGTCCTTATAGACCATCAGCCGCTTGGCCACCACTTCCGGCTTGTCGTCGTCGCGCGCCGCCAGCGGGGAGCCGCAATCGTCGCATTTGCCCTCCACCGCGGGAGGATTGCTGTTCAGATTGTAGACCTTCCCGCACTTGGAACAGGTCCGTCTGGCGGTGAGCCGGCTCACCACTTCCTGCTCGGGGACGGCCAGGAAGACGACGGCGTCTATCTTCTCCCCCCTCGCGTCGAAAAATTCGTCCAGGGCCTGCGCCTGCTCCACCGTCCTGGGGAAACCGTCGAAAAGGATCCCTTTGCCCGCTCCGGTCACGCGCGACTTGATGACCTCGATGACCACCTCGTCGGGGACCAGCCGGCCGGAGGCCAGGTAGGACTGGACCTTTTCGCCCAGCGGGGTCTTTTTGGCTATCTCCTCCCGGAAGATGTCCCCGGTGGAAAAATGCAGCATACCCAGCCTCGCGGCCACGGCCTTCGCCTGCGTGCCTTTCCCGGAACCCGGAAAACCGAGGAGTATGACGTTCATCCCGTTAACCCCCTACGTTGAACCAGCGGCCCTTTATCTTCGAATTCTTGTAGAAGCCTTCGTAGTTGCGCATCAGCAGGTGGGCTTCCATCTGGGCTATCGTGTCCAGCGCGACGCCGACGACGATGAGCAGCGAGGTGCCGCCGAAATAGAACGGCACGTTGAACTTGGCCCTCATGTAGTCCGGCAGCACGGCGATGGCCGCGACGAACAGCGCCCCGCCCAGCGTGATGCGGTTGAGCACCCACTCGATGTGCTGCGCGGTCGGCTCGCCGGGGCGTATGCCGGGGATGAAACCGCCCCACTTCTTCATGTTCTCGGCCAGGTCCTTGGGGTTGATGCTGACCGAATTGTAGAAGTAGCAGAAGAAGACTATCAGCGCGACGTAGACCAGCTGGTACCAGACGCTCGTGTGGCTCATCAGCGACATGACCTTGGAGGCCCAGGGGGCCTGCGGGTTGAAACTGACTATGGTGTAAGGGACGCTGAGCAGCGAGACGGCGAAGATGACCGCGATGACGCCGCTCTGGTCCACTTTGAGCGGCAGGAACGCGGTGCTGCCGCCGTACATCTTGCGGCCTACCTGGCGCTGCGCGTACTGGATCGGGATCTTTCGCTGCGCGGTCTGCACCCAGACGACCAGGGCGGTCACGACGGCGACCAGCGCCAGGATCAGCAGCGCGGTCAGCAGGCTCATTTCCTCGGCCTGGACCAGGGAGATCATGTTCTTGATGGCGGAGGGCAGACCCTCCACGATGCCGGCGAAGATGATCAGCGAGATGCCGTTGCCTATGCCGCGCTCGGTGATCTGCTCGCCGAGCCACATCACGAACACCGTGCCGGTGGTGAGAGTGAGGACGGTCACGAAATAGAAGCCGACGGTCGGGTTCGGGATGACCGGGATATTGCCGGGCGTCTGTATGTTGTTGAGCGCCAGCGTCAGGCCGAGGGACTGGAAAGCGGCGAGGAAGAGCGTGAAGACGCGCGTGATCTGCGTTATCTTCTTGCGGCCGCTCTCGCCCTCCTTCTGCAGGCGGTCGAGCAGCGGGAAGACGTGCGCTCCCTGCACCAGGCTCATGATGATGGACGCGTTGATGTAGGGCATGACGCCCATCGAGAAGATGGAGAAGCGTCCCAGCGCGCCGCCGGAGAAAATGTCGAGGAAGCCGAGGAGGCTCCCCTTGTTGGCCTCGAAGAGCGCCTGCAGGGCCTGGGTGTTGATGCCCGGTATCGGGATGACGGCGCCCAGCCGGTAGGCGGCCAGGGCCAGGACGACGAAAATGATGCGGCGTTTAAGGTCTTCGATCTTGAATATGTCGGTGATCTGCTGCATTCGTCATCTCCGTAACGCGGGGCGGTCGGGCCCGCCGGCGGAATCCGCTCTCAAAAACCTCCCGCCGGCCGGGCGCGGGGCCCGGACGACGGGGACGGGACGGTCTCAGGCCTTGGCTTCTATGAGGACGGCCTTGCCGCCCGCTTTCTCTATCTTCTCTTTCGCCGACTTCGAGAAGGCGTGGGCGGTGACGCTGAGCTTCTTCTTCAGTTCGCCGTCGCCGAGCACCTTCACGGGGTACGCCGTCTTCACCAGGCCGGTCTTCCTGAGCGACTCGGGGTTCACCTCGGCGCCGGTCTCGAAGGACTTTTCCAGCGAGGAGACGTTGACCCAGGCGTACTCGACGCGGAACTTCACGTTGTTGAAGCCCATCTTGGGGATGCGCCTCAGCAGCGGCGTCTGGCCGCCCTCGAAGCCGTGCGGCTTGGAACCGCCGGCGGTGGAATTCTGGCCCTTCTGGCCTTTCGTGGAGGTCTGGCCGTGGCCGGAGCCCTGGCCGGTGCCGAGACGCTTCTTTTTGTGGGTCGAGCCCGGCTTGGGTTTCAGATTATGCAGAGCCATGTTATTTCTCCCCCCTGAGCCTGGCGACCTCTTCCCGGCTCTTGAGCCGGGAAAGGGCGTCGAGGGTGGCGTACACGGTGTTGAACGCGTTGCGCGAGCCCAGGTTCTTGGTAAGTATGTTCTTGATGCCGGAGACTTCGAGCACGGCGCGCACGCCGCCGCCGGCGATGAGGCCGGTCCCCTTGACGGCGGGCTTCATCCAGACGTGCCCGGCGCCGAAGCGGCCCTCTACCTCGTGCGGGACGCTCATGTCCTTGATCGGGAAATGGATCATTTCCTTGCGGGCGCCGGCGGTGGCCTTCTGTATGGCGCCCTGCACCTCGTTGGACTTGCCCACGGAGGCGCCCACGCCGCCGTTGTTGTCGCCGACCACGACGAGCGCGTTGAAGGAGAAGCGTTTGCCGCCCTTCACGACCTTGGTGACGCGGTTGATCGCGACGACGGCCGTCCGCTCCTCGAACTTGGGGACGTCCAGCTCCAGGCTCTCGACCTCGGTCTTGTTGAGCTTGGAGTCGGCGGTGATCTCCTTGTCTTCCTTCATCTTCTTGGCGTTCTTGAGGATCATTTTATCTCCAGGGGGTCAGAATTTCAGCCCGGCTTCGCGGGCGGCGTCGGCGAGGGCCTTGATGCGGCCGTGGTATATGCGGCCGCCCCTGTCGAAGCAGACTTCCTTGACGCCCTTGTCCAGGGCGCGCCTGGCGACCAGCGCCCCGACGGCCTTGGCCGTCTCGAGGTTCTTGCCCTTCGTCTTGACCTCTTTCTCCGCGCTGGAGGCGGCGGCGACGGTCCTGCCCTGCGCGTCGTCGATGACCTGGGCGTAGATGTAGCGCGTGCTGCGGAAGACGCTCAGGCGCGGCCTGGTCACGTCGCGCTCCAGGAGCTTGCGGCGGGTCCGTTCGCTGCGTATCTGGTATTTTTCCTGTTTGCTTATCATAGTCTCGGTCCTTATTTGGCGGCGGCGCCCGCGCCGGCCGCGGTCTTGCCGGCCTTGCGGATGATATGCTCGCCCTGATACTTGATGCCCGTGCCCTTGTAAGGCTCGGTCCGCTTGAGCCTCCTTATCTGGGAGGCGATATTGCCGACCCTCTCCTTGTCATAGCCGGTGATGGTCAGGACGGTCTGCTTGGGGTCGAAGCTCATCTTGACGCCCTGCGGGATGTCGACCAGCACGGGATGGGAGAAGCCGAGCTGCAGCGAGACGCGGTTCCCTTCCACGGCGCCCTTGAAACCGACGCCGTTTATCTCGAGCACCTTCGTGAAGCCGGTCGTCACGCCCGAGACCATGCTGTTGAGCCTGGCCCTGACGGTGCCGAAAATGGCGGACTTGTCGGCGGCGCCCTGGGCGACGCTCACGGTGAGCACGGAATCCTTGATCCCGGCGTTGATGCCCTCGGGCAGCGAGTAGGAGAGCTTGCCCAGCGGGCCTTCCACGAAGACCGTCCGGTTCTCCACCTTCGCCTTGACCTTGTCGGGCAGCGATATCGGTTTTTTGCCTATTCTGCTCATGTCTTTCCCCTTTGGATCAGGTTCTCGGGCGCCCGGTCACCAGACCTGGCACAGCACTTCGCCGCCGACCTTCTGCTTGCGGGCCTCGGCGTCGGTCAGCAGCCCCTTCGAGGTCGAGAGTATCGTGACCCCGAAGGCGGCGCGCACGCGCGGTATCTCGTCGTAGGGCCGGTAGACGCGCAGGCCGGGCCTGGAAACGCGCTTGAGGCCGGTGATGACCGGGCGCTTGTCCTGCGTGTACTTCAGCGTTATCCGGATGAAGCCCCTCTTATCGGGGACTTTCGCGGACTCGTTCTTCATCATCTTGTAGCCGGAGACGAAGCCCTCGTCCTTGAGGACCTTGGCTATGTTCATCTTGACGCCGGAGAAGGGCACGTCCACGCGCTCCTTCTTCTTGGCGACCGCGTTCCGCATAGTGCTGAGCATGTCGGATATGGGATCCATGTTTCACCTCTTGTAAATTATTCCGTCCGCTTACCAGCTGGATTTCCTCAGGCCCGGGATGAGCCCCTCGTGGGCCATCTTGCGCAGGCAGATGCGGCAGAGGCCGAAGTCGCGGTAGTAGGCGCGCGGGCGGCCGCAGACCTGGCACCGGTTGCGGAACCGGGTAGAGAATTTCTGCGGCTTGCGCATCTTAGCCATCCAAGCGTATGTAGCCATAAAGTCCTTTTCTCCTTGAGCCTTAAGCCTTCTGCTCTTTGGGCTTCCTGAAAGGCATGCCCATGTTCTCGAGCAGCGCCTTGCCGCGCGAATCCTCGCCGGCGGTCGTCACGAAAGTGATGTTCATGCCGCGGGCCTTCGGCGACTTCTCCATGCTTATCTCGGGGAAGATGTGATGTTCCTTCAGGCCGATGTTCAGGTTGCCGCGGCCGTCGAAGATCCTGGGATCGAAGCCCTGGAAGTCGCGGATGCGCGGGACCGCCAGCGAGACGAAGCGGTCGAAGAACTCGTACATGCGCGCGCCGCGCAGCGTGACGCGCACGCCTATCGGCATGCCTTCGCGCAGCTTGAAGTTCGAGATCGACTTCTTGGCCTTGCGGACCTGGGGAGCCTGGCCGGCTATCAGGGCCAGGTCTTCCTTGGCCTGGTCGATGGCCTGCGCGTTCTCCTTGGCCTCGGTGACGCCCATGTTGATGACGATCTTGGTCAGCCTGGGCGCGGCCATCGTGGACGGCAGGCCGAGCTGTTTGACCAGGGCCGGGGCCACGGTGCTGTCGTAAGCGGCCCGGAGCCTGGGCCGGTAATCCTTGCGGACGGCCTGGCCGCCCTTCTCGTTCTTGTTTTCCTTGTTCATCCTGCGGTACCCCTTATATTATCGCTTCGCCGCATTTCCTGCAGGCGCGCAGCTTGTCGCCGCTCTGGGCGACGGTGATCTTGGGCCTCGACGATTTGCCGCACTTGGAGCAGACCAGCTGGACCTTGGAGGCGGACATCGGGGCCTCGATCTTGTGTATGCCGCCGGGCTTGCTCTTGGAGGGCTTGGCGTGCTTGGAGACCATGTTTATCCCGGTCACCGTGACCAGGCCCTTTTCCGGGTGGATCTCCTTGACCTCGCCCTTTTTGCCCTTGTCCCTGCCGGACAGGACCACGACCATGTCTTTCTTTTTGAGTTTCATAGTTAAAGAGCTCCTCAGATCACTTCGGGGGCCAGCGAGACTATCTTGAGGAAGTTCCTCGCGCGCAGTTCCCTGGCCACGGGACCGAACACGCGGGTGCCCTTGGGCTCCCCGTTGTCGTCGATCACGCAGACCGCGTTGTCGTCGAAGCGGATATAGGAGCCGTCCTTGCGGCGGGACTCCTTGCGCGTCCTGACGACGACGGCCTTGACGACCTCGCCCTTCTTGATAGCCCCGTGCGGGATGGCGTCCCGGACGGAACAGACCACGACGTCGCCGAGGTAGGCGTAATCGCGGGTGCTTCCGCCGAGGACCTTGAAGCACTGCAGCTTCCTGGCCCCGGAATTGTCGGCCACGTTAAGGATGGATCTCAACTGTATCATGCGTTCTCCCGTGCCGCCTTACCTGGCGGCCTTCTGAAGGATGCGGGCCACGCGCCAGCGCTTCAGGCGGGACATCGGCCTGGTGCTGACTATCTCGACGAGGTCGCCCGACCTGGACTCGTTGGCCTCGTCATGGGCGTAGAACTTGGAAGAACGGCGGACCGTCTTCCCGTAGGCGGCGTGCCTGAAGACGCGTTCCACGCTTATCACGCGGGTCTTCTCCATCCTGTCCGAGACGACCACGCCGCGGATGGATTTCCTGATGTTCCTGGTATCGGTATTTTCGGTCATTTCTTCGCAGCCTCCGAAAGCTTCTTAGCCGCCTCTTTCTGCCCGAGGAAGGTCCGTATCGTCGCGGCCTTGCGGCGCAGGTTGCGGATCTCCAGCGGGTTCTCCAGCGGCGCGGTGGTCCGCTTGAACTTCAGCTGGAACAGCTTCTTGTCCAGGTCCCGCAGCTGGGTCGCCAGCTCTTCCGGGGCCATGTTCCTGAGGTTTTCCCTGTCCTTGCTTTTCATGTTAAGTTCTCCGGAATTAGTTTTCCCTGGCGACGAACCTGGTGCGTATCGGCAGCTTCGCGGCCGCGCGCTCCATGGCTTCCTTCGCCGTGGCGAGGTCCAGGCCCTCGAGCTCGAACATTATCCTGCCGGGCTTCACGACGGCCACCCAGTGGTCCGGGGCGCCCTTGCCCTTACCCATGCGGGTCTCGGCGGGGTGCTTGGTCACGGCCTTGTCCGGGAAGATGCGGATCCAGAGCTTGCCCTTCTTCTTCATGAAGCGGCTGATCGTGACGCGGCACGCCTCGATCTGGCGGGCGGTGATCCATTTGGGCTCCAGGGCCTTCATCCCGTAGTCGCCGAGGTGCAGCGTGGCGCCGCCCTTGGTCTTGCCCTTGATCCTGGGCGCCGAATGGGGTTTGCGGTACTTGACGCGCTTGGGCATCAGCATAGATTAAGCTCCTTTGGCCTCTTCCGGTTCCTGAGGGTCGCGCTGGACCACCGTGTCGGCCTCCAGCTTCTTGAGCTGCTCCATCAGGTCCTTGGGGGTCT
Source organism: uncultured Elusimicrobiaceae bacterium (assembly GCA_964415175.1). Taxonomy (GTDB): domain Bacteria; phylum Elusimicrobiota; class Elusimicrobia; order Elusimicrobiales; family UBA9959; genus UBA2231. Next base: position 4,699 of record CAYPYG010000010.1, on the reverse strand, counting down.
TGGCGAAGAAAAGTTTCCTGAAGATCCACACCTTGATGCCGATCTTGCCCATCGTGGTGTGGGCCTCGGTGAGACCGTAGTCGATGTCGGCCGAGAGGGTCTGCAGCGGCACGCGGCCCTTGCGGAACCACTCGCGGCGCGCTATTTCGGAGCCGCCGAGGCGGCCGCCGACCATGATCTTCACGCCCTTGGCGCCGGAGGCCAGCGTGCGCTCCATCGCGCGCTTGATGGCCTTCTTGTAGGAAACGCGCTTCTCGAGCTGCTGCGCTATCGACTGACCGACGAGCCGCGGGTCGAGCTCGGGGATCTTGATCTCGGCGACGTTTATGAAGACCTTGCGGCCGGTGATCTTCTCGACGTCGTTCTTCAGGTTCTCGATGTCCGTGCCGCGGCGGCCTATGACGATGCCGGGGCGGGCGGTGTGTATCGTGAGCTTGAGGTAGGAGCCCGCGCGCTCTATGTCCACCCAGGACACGGAGGCCAGGTGGAAACGATCGCGGACCAGGTTGCGGATCTCGAAGTCCTCGCGGATGAGCTCCGGCATGTTCTTGGGCGCGAACCACCTGGACTGCCAGTCGTGGATATAACCCAGCCTTAAACCCTTGGGATTGATCTTTTGACCCATAATTTCTCGCAGCTAAGCGCGGGGCTTACCTGCTCGCCTCCTTGCTGTCGCTGACGGTCATCGTTATGTGGCACATCTTGCGTTTGAACGGCATCGCCCGGCCCTGCGGGCCCGGCTGCATCCGGCGCAGGAACTTGGTCGAGCCCTGGTTGGCGAAGGCTTCCTTGACCCAGACGGCCTTGAGATCGACCTTGCGGCCGAGCTTGACCGACAGGTTGGCGCCGGCCGACCGGACCGCCTTCTGCAGCACCTCGGTGCAGCGCATCGGCAGGTTATTGAGTATCTGCTCGGCCTCGTAAAGGGACTTGCCCCTTATCTGGTCGAGGACCTGGCCCACCTTGCGGCGGCCGTACCTCTGATATTTGAGATAGCATTTCGCGTCCATGGTTATTCTCCGTTATGCGCCCTGCCCCGCTCAGGTGAGGGCCGTCGCTTCCTTGGTGTGCGCCGAACCGTGGCCCTTGAAGATCCGGGTGAAAGAGAACTCGCCCAGCTTGTGGCCGACCATGCGCTCCGTCACGTACACGGGCAGGAACTTCCTGCCGTTGTGCACCATGAAATTGTGCCCCACGAATTCCGGGGGTATGGTGCAGGCCCTGGCCCAGGTCTTGATCGGCTTCTTCTCGCCGGCCTGGTTCATCTTCTGGACCTTCGCCAGGAGCTTCTGGTCTACGTACGGACCCTTTTTGGAAGATCTGCTCATTTTCGGATTCTCCTTAACTTTTAGATCTCGGTCTTGGACTTGCGCCTGTCCTGGACTATCATCCAGCCCCAGATCTTGGACTTGGTCCTGGTCTTGAAGCCGCGGGACGGCTGGTTCCACGGCGAGCGGGGCACGTTGTTGCCCTTGGAGCGGCCGCGGCCGCCGCCCAGCGGGTGGTCGACGGCGTTCATCGCGCCGCCGCGCACCGTCGGGCGTATGCCCAGGTGGCGCTTGCGGCCGGCCTTGCCGAAGGTTATCGTGTTGTGCTCGATATTGCCGACCTGGCCGACGGTGGCCAGGCAGTTCCTGAGGACCTTGCGCAGCTCGCCGGAGGGCATCTTGACGAGGGCGTAGTCGCCCTCTTTCGCCATCAGCTGGGCCTGCGTGCCGGCGGAGCGCACGAACTGCGCGCCGCGGCCGGGCACCATCTCTATGGCGTGGATGAACGTGCCGTCGGGAATATTGTTCAGCGGCAGCGCGTTGCCGGTCTTGATCGGGGCCTGCGGCCCGCTCACGACCTCGTCGCCCACTCCCAGGCCGACGGGGGCCGGGATATAGCGCTTGTCGCCGTCCTTATAGAACAGCAGGGCGATGCGGGCGTTGCGGTTGGGGTCGTACTCTATCGCCGCGACGCGGGCGGGCACGCCGAACTTCTCGCGCTTGAAGTCCACGGCGCGGAAGCGGCGCTTGTGACCGCCGCCGTGGTGGCGCACCATCACCATGCCGGTGTTGTTGCGGCCGCCCTTCTTGCGCATGCCGACGGTGAGGTTCTTCTCCGGCTCGGTCTTGGTGATGTCGGAGTAATCGCTTATCGTTATCGTCCTGCGGGACGGGGTATAAGGTCTGAATGTCTTCAATGGCATAGTTTTCCCCTCGGCTTATTTAGGAAGGTCGGTCACGTCTATCTTCTGGCCCTGCTTGACCGTGATTATCGCCTTCTTCCAGTCCGACCTGCGGCCCTCGCTGCGGCCGACGCGATGGAACTTGCCGCGCACGCTGACGGTGTTGACGGCGCTCACCTTCACCTTGAACAGCGACTCCACGGCCTTCCTGATCTCGGTCTTGTTGGCGGCGGCCGCGACGCGGAAGGTGTAGCGGTTGGCCTCGTCCTTCTGCGTGACGCTCTTCTCGCTGAGTATCGGGGATATCAGTATCCCGGAGACGTTACTGGTCATTTGCCCTCCCCGAGGCTCTTCTCCAGGGCCTTCAGCGCGGCGGCCGAAAAGACCAGCTTGCCGCCGTTGAGCACCTGGTAGGCGTTGAGATTGGAGGCGACGGCCCAGCCGAAGCCCTCGATGTTCCGGCCGGCGCCGATGAGATTGCGGTCCGGCTTGTCCATGACGAAAAGGGTCTTGTCCGCCTGCAGGGCCTTCCAGGCCTCGCGCAGCGACTTCGTCCTTGCGTCCTGCAGGTCGAAGTTGTCCATCACGACCACGGCGCCCTCGGCGCAGCGGGCGGACAGGGCCTCGATGAGGAACTGGCGGCGCTTGGCGGCCGGCATGTCGCGCCTGTAGGAGTGCGGGCGGGGGCCGAACACGATGCCGCCCTTGCGCCACACCGGGGAGCGGTTGCTGCCCGCGCGGGCGCGGCCGGTGCCCTTCTGCTTCCAGGGCTTATGGCCGCCGCCGGAGACCTCGCCGCGGGTCTTGGTGCAGGCCGTGCCGCGGTGCTTGTTGGAGAGGTAATAGCGCACGGCCTCGTGGAGGAAGTGCGGGTCCGCTTTCACGGAGAAGATGGAACCGGGCAGGTCCTGCTTGCCGATTTCCTGGCCCTTTATATTGAGGAGTTTAGTTTCCATGTCCTTTCCTTCTTCTTATTTCTTCTTGGGGGCGGCTTTTACCGCCTCTTTCCTGGCCGACTTCTTGGCCTGGGCCGGGGGCTTGGGGGTCTTTTTGACGGTCTGCATTATGGAGACCATGGTGCCGGCGGCGCCGGGGACCGGGCCGTTGAGGAAAATAAGGTTCTCCTCGGGCACGACCTTTACGACCTTCACCTTGTGTATCGTGAGCTTTTCCTGGCCCAGGTGGCCTGCCATGCGCTGGCCCGGGAGCACGCGGCCCAGGGAACGGCGGGAAGCCAGCGAGCCCGGAGCGCGTTCGCGGTCCGAGGCGCCGTGGGAAGCGGGCTGACCCGCGAAATTATGACGCTTCATGCCGCCGGCGAAACCCTTGCCCTTGCTGACGCCCTGGATGTCCACCCAGTCGCCCGCCTGGAAGCGGCCGGCGAGACCGGCGGTCTGGCCGCCCTCGGCCCCGTCGGTCTTGACCACGCGGAACTCCTTGAGGTGGCGGATCGGCTTGACGCCGATCTTCTTGAACACGCCCTTCATGCCGGCCGGGGTGTTCTTCTCTTTCTTGTGGCCGTAGCCCAGGCAGACGGCGCTGTAGCCGTCGCGGTCGGGCGTGCGGGTGTAGACGACCCGGCAGGGGCCGGCCTTGACCACCGAGGCGGACATCAGCGACCCCTCGGCGTCGAAAAGCTGGGTCATACCCAGCTTCTCGCCGATAATGAACTTGAAGGAGCCCGGCAGCTCGCCCGCGGCTTTCGGCTGCGCGGCGGCTTCCGGGGCTTTATCCCCGTCCTGCGGGGACTGGGCTTCTTTCTTGTTTTCGTCGGTCATAGTAAACTCCTGGGCGGCCGCGCGCGTGAAAAGCGAACGGCACTTCCGGAACCTTACCGGTCCCGGTTTCCTTTGTATCCTGCTTTTATGTTTTTACGATATAGCCCGCAGCCGGAGGGAATCGAAGGCCGCTCCGTCTATAGGGCCGCCGCCCGTATTCCGAAGAACGCGGCGGCGTATAAAAACAACTTTTTTCAAAGAGAACCGAACAAGCGCATCGGCGCTTAGGGTAATTCTAGCAAAACGGGCGCCGGAAAGGCAATAGGGGGCCGCAAAAGCGGAAGCCCGGGCGGGGGCCCGGGCTTCCTCCAGGACGGGACGGCGGGATCAGAGCTTGATCTCGACGTGCACGCCGCTGGGCAGCGCGACCTTGTTCAGTTCGTCCACGGTCTTGGGCGTGGGGCTGATCAGGTCGATGACCCGCTTGTGGATGCGGATCTCGAACTGCTCGCGCGACTTCTTGTCCACGTGGGGCGAGCGGTTCACGGTATACTTGCGTATCTTGGTGGGCAGCAGCACCGGGCCCGCTATCAGCGCGCCTGTGCGCTTGGCCGTCTCTATGATCTTGGCGGTCGACTGGTCGATCAGCCGGTAATCATAGGAGAGCAGGCGTATGCGGATCTTATGCTGCCCGCCGGAGGACTTGGTCTCTTCTTTTTTGGTCGTTTCGGACATAGTATGCGGCCTTATTCCACTATCTCGGTGACTACGCCCGATCCTACGGTGTGGCCGCCTTCGCGGATAGCGAAGC
>CAYPYG010000009.1:0-82705 GCA_964415175.1 uncultured Elusimicrobiaceae bacterium | reverse complement strand
GCGGCTCCGGACGGTTTTTCTCCGCGAATCCGCCGCCACCCCCATTGTTTCCCGAATTATAGCGGGGCGCGGCGCGAAGACTTTCCTTTAAAAGCACAGGTCGCGCTCCCCGCCGCCGATGCGGGCGTAATAGCTGTCGAGCAGCTTCACCGTCTCCGGCGGGAAATGCGCCGAGCGGGCCTTGATCTCGGCTATCTCCTTCTCTATCAGGGCCTCGCCCTTGGCCTTCGTCGCGTCCGAGGCGAAATCGTCCAGCCATTCGCGGAAGGTCAGCACCGCGTTGAGCTTGCAGAAGCGGCTCTCGTGCCCGCTCTTGAGCAGCTTCATGATATGGTCGCCGGTGCGGCCGCAGCGATAGCCCGAGGTGCAGAAACTGGTGATATGCCCCATCTCGGCCAGCTCGCCTATCACCTCGTCGAGCGAGCGCGTGTCGCCGAGCAGGAACTGCTGGCGCTCGGCTTCCTGCCCGGCGTAGCGGTCGGAATAGGCGCCTATGCCTATGCGGGTGCTGGCGTCGCGCTGCGTGCACATCGGTATCACCGACCGGATGACCTCCGGGCGCTCGCGGGCCGTGACTATCATGCCGGCGTAGGGCACGCTGAGCCGCAGAACGGCGACAAGGCGGCGGAAGGCCTCGTCGGGGACATTGCGGAGGCTTTCGGCCGGCAGCGCGGTGCCGTCGGCGCTCTCCAGCCGCGGGAAGGAGATGGTGTGCGGGCCGATCCCGAACCTGGCCTCGAGTTCGCGGGCGTGCGCGACCAGCCCCATCACCTCGAACTTCCAGTCGGGGTTCAGCCCGAACAGGGCGCCCAGGGCCACGTCGTCGATGCCGGCCTCGAAGGCGCGGTGCATGACGTAGAGCCGCCAGCGATAGTCGGCCTTGGGCGTGTCGCCGGGATGCAGGCGGGAGTAAAGCGCGCGGTCATAGGTCTCCTGGAAGACCTGGTAGGTGCCGATGCCGGCCTCCTTGAGCTTGCGCAGGTCCGGCACGGTCATAGGCGCGGCGTTGACGTTGACGCGGCGTATCTGGCCGAAGCCGCGCCGCGTCGGGACCTTGACGGAGTATATGGTCCGCAGGGCCTCCGCTATATAATCCGCGCCGGTCGAAGGGTGTTCGCCGGTGACGAAGATGAGACGCTTGTGACCTATGCGGCCCGCCAGCGCCCCGGCTTCGGCCTTTATCTCCTCGGCGGAAAGCATGCGGCGCGCGGCCCGGCGATTGCCGGTGCGGAAGCCGCAGTAGAGGCAGTTGTTGACGCAGGAATTGGCGGCGTAGAGCGGGGCGAAGGTCACCACCCGGTTGTCGTAGACCTTCTTCTTGACGGCGCGGGCCGCCCCGAACATCTCTTCCAGGAGCTCCGGGTCCTCGACGGCCAGCAGCGCGGCGGTGTCCTCCGGCGGCAGCGCTTCCGACACTTCGAGCGAGCGGGCCAGTATCTCCCTGACGCGCCCGGGGGCGGGCGCCGGGGCGGAGAGCGCGGCCCTGAGCGCGGCGTCGTCGATGAAGTCCGCCCCCGCCTTATCGAGCCAGCCCTCGTAAGAGCCGGCGTTGACCTTCACGGGTCCCATGCTGCCTCCAGTAAGGGCGTCAGGCGCCCTTGAGCGACGGATCGGTTTCCGCCGCCGGTGTTTCGGCGTCCCGGAGCGTCAGCTCGAAGGACGTACCCTCCCCGTACCTGGAACTCGCCCTGACTTCCCCCCCGTAAAGCGCCACGACTTTCTTCAAGATCGAAAGGCCCAGACCGCTGCCGTCTATGCCGCGGGTATGCTCGTTCTTCATCCGCACGAACTCCCCGAAAAGTCTCGAAAGTTCCTCTTCCGTCATGCCGATGCCGGTGTCGGAGCAGCGCACCGAGACCTTTCCCGGCTCCGCCGCCTTCAGTTCCAGGACGGCGCGGCCCCCCTCCTTGTTGTACTTGACGGCGTTGGTCAGGAGATTGGAGAAGATCATGTCCACCTCGCCCGGGTCGGCCCTGAGCGGCAGGGAGGCGGGAGCGTCCACGCGGACCTCGACTTTCCTGGCCGCGGCCATGGCGGACACCGCGTCGGCCGCCAGCGCGGCCGAGCGGGAGAGGTCCACCGTCTCTATCGCCCGCTTCTTCCGGCCGGATTCCAGCCGGGTGAGGTCGAGCAGGTCCATGACCAGCTTGCGCATGCCGCCTATCCGGAGCACGCTGCGCTCTATCATCTGGTCGTAGGCCTCCAGCTCGGGGCCTTTCATGCGCTCCTTCATCAGGTGCATGTATCCCTCGACGGCGGCCAGAGGGGATTTCAGCTCGTGCGCCAGGACGCGGATGAACTCGAAGCGCACCTGGCGCTTCTCCTCCTCCAGCCTGCGCGCCTTGCGCTGCAGGTAGATGCTGCGCGCGGCCTTGGTCACCGTCGCCCGGAGTTCCTCCGGAGTGAAGGGCTTGGCCAGGAAGTCGAAGGCGCCGCGCTTGGTGGCCGTGACGGCCACTTCCAGCGAGGCGAAGGCGGTGATCATTATCGTCAGGAAATCGGGCGCGCCCGGGGCGGCGGCCAGCACGTCTATGCCGGTCATATCGGGCAGCTTGTAGTCGAGCAATACGATGTCGGGCGCGCGGGCCCCGAGTTCCTCCAGCGCCTCCGAGCCGGTGGAGGCCGAGCGCACCGAGAAGGCGACGGTCTCTCCGAAGTCCGGCAGCGCCACGGTGAAGCCCTCCAGCGAGCGCTCGGCGCCCGCGCGCATGCCGGCCTCGTCGTCGACGATCAGGACGTCGAGCAGGTGCAGGGGCTGCGGGTCAGTCATGACCTTCCCCCGCGCCGGTCAGGCGCCTGAGTTCGCCCTTGAGCTGCTCGAAGCGCAGTTCCTTGTGTATGATGGCGTCGGCCTTTATCCAGTCCTTGGGATCGCGGGCCTTGTCGAAGTAGAAGCCGGTCTCCCGCGTGACGGAGGTCACGATTATTACGGGGATGCGCGCGTCCATCTTCTTTATCTTGTGGCTCAGGACGAAACCGGAGTCCGGGTTCTCCATCATGAGGTCGAGGACCGCCGCGGCGAAGGCGCCGGGCCGGATGAGCGGCTCGGCCTCTTTCTGGTTGGAGGCGGCCAGCACCTCGTACCCCTCGCTCTCCAGGTAGATCCGCATCTGCTCCATCATGTCGGGATCGTCCTCGACGACGAGTATCTTCATCCTGGCTTTGCTGGTCATGGCTTTCTCCTGTCCTTTTCCTTATTTTTTAGCCGCGTCGGTCTTCATCTTCACGGCGCCGGCTTCCCTGGCCACCGTGGGCAGCTTAACCTTGAAAACGGTCCCCGTCGGGCCTTTCGCCGGGTCGGAATTGCTCTCCACCGTTATGTTCCCCCGGTGGACCTTTATGATGCCGTAGCTCACGGCCAGGCCCAGGCCGGTCCCTTTGCCTATCTGTTTCGTGGTGAAGAAGGGCTCGAAGACCTTCTTGAAGTTCTCGGGCTTTATGCCGCAGCCGCTGTCGGCGACGGAGAAGCAGACGCCCGCGCCATCGCGGAAGGTCCGGACGGTCAGCGTGCCCGAGCCGGACATGGCCTCCAGGGCGTTGGTCACCAGGTTCGTGAGAACCTGTATCACCTGGTCCGGGTCCATCTCCGCCTGCAGTTCCTCGGAGGCGGCGCGCAGTTCCAGCTTCACTCCCGGCGGCAGCTGGGCGCTCCTGAAATAGTCCTCCACCAGCCTGGTAAGATCGGTCTGGCGGAAGAAGGGTTTGTTCTTGCGGGCGAAGTTGAGCAGCCCTCCCACGATCTTTTTGCAGCGGTCCGCCTGCTCGGTTATCATCCGGGCGTCCGCGTAGGTGCGGGAATTCCTGTCGCACTGCTCGGCGAGCAGGTGGGCGTAGAGGAGCACCACGCCGAGCGGGTTGTTGAGCTCGTGCGCGACGCCGGCGGCGAGCTGGCCCATGCTGGCCAGTTTCTCGCTCTGCATCAGGGCCTGGCGGGTCTTGCCGAGCTGGTTGTAGCTCACCGTCAGTTCGTCCGCGGTGGCCTTGAGGCGGTCGATGGTGTAGGGCAGGCACATCTCGCTCTCGGCGATGCCGCGGATGATGGCCACGGCGTGCTCCGCGCAGGTGGGATAGCCGCAGGCGCCGCAGTTGAGCTCGTCCTCCGGCCTGGTCTTGCCCATCTTGGCCAGCACCCCCCTCAGTTCCTCCGAGGTGGGCAGTTTCATGCGCCTGTCCTCGGGCGCGAAGGAGGCGGAGTAGTCCAGGCCCCTGAAGCGGCGCACGCTCTCCTCCCAGTCGTTGATCCGGACGCCGAAGTAGCTCTTGCGCGCGTAGCGGCGCAGGGCGGCCTCGCGGGCGTGCTTGGAGGTCTTGGCGCTGATGCCCGGACCCATGATGCAGCCGTCGCAGCAGAGCAGGTCCAGGAAATCCGCGTCTATGTCCCCGTGTTCCATGTTCTTGAGGACTACGGGGAAATTCTCCAGGCCCTCCGCGGAGAGGAAGCGGCCGCTCAGGAGGTCGTCCTGCAGTTCGGCGGAATTGAGCAGCCCCCCTCCCATAGGATAGAGCACTCCTTTGGCCGGGTGCGGAGGGTCGAAGGGCGCGTCCAGCACGGCGCTGATGTCCAGCCCCAGGTCCTTGCGCAGGTCGCGCAGTTCGACGAAGGTGATCGACTCCTCCACCTCCGGGGCGCGGTCGGCCTCCCCCTTCTTGGCCACGCAGGGGCCGATGAAGACCACTTTCACTTCCTGACCGTACAGCGCTTTTATTATGCGCGCCTCGGCCCCCATGGGCGAGACTATCGGGGCGAGGGCGGGCACCAGCGAAGGGTGGTACTTTTCGACGAACGAGACCACGGCGGGGCAGGCGGTGCTGATGAACTTCTTGCCGGGGTTCTCGTTGAGCAGCTTGCGGTACTGGAGCGAGACCATGTCCGCTCCGAAGGCGACCTCGCAGACGTACTTGAACCCCATGGCCTTCAGGATCCCGGCGAAGCGCGTCGGGTCCATGTTGCCGAACTCCACCGGGAAGCTGGGGGCCACGGCCGCCGCCACCGGCGCGCCGCCGCGCAGCAGGGCCTTCACCGCCTCCAGGGACTGGCGGGTCTCCTTGGCGCCGCGGCTGCACATCAGGACGCAGTTGGCGCAGCCTATGCAGCGCTCCTTTATGACCTCGGCCTGCCCGCCGGAGATCCGTATCGCCTTGGCCGGGCAGCCGCGCACGCAGGTATAGCACGCCTTGCAGCGTTCCTTTATCGTCCTTACCAGCGGTTCGTCGTCGAAGGTCATAGTGTAGCCTGATACCGCGCCGCGGCCCCGCCCGCGTTCAAACCACGTCGGCCGCCTTCCGTTTCGCGTACTTGGTGTGCAGCAGGTGGTGGCTCTTCTCGCCGAGGGGCTTGCCCAGGAAGTCGGCGTAGAGCTGCTGCACGGCCTTGTTGGCGTGCGAGGTGCGTATCTTCTCGGAAGCGTCTATGTTGTAGAGGGCGCGCATGCGCTCCATCACGGCCGCCTTGTTGCGGGCTATGGGCTGGCCGCCGCCGTTGATGCAGCCGCCGGGGCAGGTCATCACCTCTATGAAATGCAGGTCCTTGCGCCCGTCCCGTATCTCCTCGAGCAGCTTGCGGGCGTTGCCCAGGCCGCTGACGGCTGCTACGCCGACCTCCAGGGAGCCGATCTTGACTTTCGCTTCCTTGACGCCGGCCTGGCCGCGCACGGCCTCGACCTTGAGATTGCCCAGTTCCTTGCCGGTCAGCAGGAAATGCGCGGTGCGCAGCGCGGCCTCCATGACGCCGCCGCTGGCGCCGAACAGTTTGCCGGCGGTGCTACGGTCGCCGAACGGGAGGTCGGGCTCCTCCGGCTGCAGGGTGCGCAGGTCTATGCCGTAGATGCGCAGCAACTGCGCGAACTCGCGGGTGGTGACCACCGCGTCGATGTCGGCGAAGCCGCCGCGGCCCATCTCCGGCCGGGTGACCTCGAACTTCTTGGCGGTGCAGGGCATCACCGAGACGCTGAAGATCTTCCCGGGATTTATCCCCTTTTTTTTGGCGTAGTGGGTCTTGATCAGCGCGCCCAGCATCTGCTGGGGGCTCTTGCAGGTGCTCAGGTGCGGCAGCATGTCGGGATAGAAGGTCTCTATGAACTTTATCCAGCCCGGCGAGCAGGAGGTGAACATCGGCAGGACCCCGCCGTTCTTTACCCGGTGGGCCAGCTCGCCGGCCTCCTCCATGATGGTCAGGTCCGCGGAGAACGAGGTATCGAAGACGGCCTTGAAGCCCATCTTGCGCATGGCGGCGGTCATCACGCCGTTGACGTCGGTGCCGGCCGGCAGGCCGAACTCCTCGGCCAGCGACACCGAGATGGACGGCGCGTGCTGGACCACGACGAACTTGTCCTTGTCGGCCAGCGCGTCCATGACCGGCTCGAGGTCGCTCTTCTCGGTCAGCGCGCCGGTCGGGCAGACGTTTATGCACTGCCCGCAGTTGATGCAGGAGCTGACATTGAGGCTGGAGTCGAAGGCGCAGCCTATGAAGGACTCCGAGCCGCGCTTGACGAAATCGATGCAGGCCACGCTCTGCACCTCCTCGCAGACGCGCACGCATTTGCCGCAGAGGATGCACTTGTCGGGGTCGCGCGAGATGGAGGGACTGGAGATGTCCAGCGGTTTCTTTTTCTTGGCGGCGGGAAAGCGGCGGGTCCGCACGCCGTAGTCGGCGCTGAGCTTGCTGAGCTCGCAGGTGGACTGCTTGGCGCAGTAGAGGCAGTCGTCGGGGTGTGTGCCCAGGAGCAGCTCGATGACCGTCTTGCGCGCGTTTATGACGCGGGGGCTGTTGGTGCTCACCTTCATCCCGTCGGCGGCCGGGAAAGAGCAGCTGGTGACCAGGTTGGCCTGCCCTTCCACCTCCACCACGCACAGGCGGCACGCGCCCGAGGGCAGCATGCCCTCCATGTGGCAGAGCGTCGGTACGTGTATCCCTTCGCGGCGCAGGACGGTGAGCAGGGTCTCCCCCGCCTGGGCCTCGACTGCTTTTCCGTTCACGGTGAGTTTCATGGCGTTTCCCCTTAAGCGGCGCTGACGGCCTTGAACTTGCATACCGACTTGCACGAACCGCAGGAGATGCATTTCTCCGCTACGATATAGTGCGGTACCTTGGGCTTGCCCACTATGGCCTGCGTGGGGCAGGCTTTCATGCAGAGGGTGCAGCCCTTGCATTTATCGGCGTCGATGGAAAACTCCAGCATCTCGGTGCAGGCCCCGGCGGGGCATTTGCGCTCGAAGATGTGGGCCTCGTACTCGTCGCGGAACCAGCGCAGCGTGCTCAGCACCGGGTTCGGCGCGGTCTGGCCCAGCCCGCAGAGGCTGGTCTCCTTGATGACCTGGGAGAGGTTCTCGAGCTGCATGATGCCGGAGAAGCGCGCCAGCGCGTCGTTCTCCTTCTCGTTGCGACGGCTGCGCGTTATCGCCTTGAGGATCTCCAGCATGCGCAGCGTGCCCTCGCGGCAGGGTATGCATTTGCCGCAGGACTCCTTCTTGATGAAGTCCATGAAGAACTTGGCCACGTCCACCATGCAGGTCTTCTCGTCCATGACCACGAGCCCGCCGGAGCCCATCATGGCGCCGGCGGCCTTGATCGATTCGTAGTCCACCTGTATGTCCAGGCGGCTCTCCGGGATGCAGCCGCCCGAGGGCCCGCCGATCTGCACGGCCTTGAAGGCCATGCCGTTCTCGATGCCGCCCCCTATATCGAAGACGATCTCCCGCAGCGTCGTGCCCATCGGTATCTCGACGAGGCCGGTCCGCTCTATCTTCCCGGACAGGGCGAAGACCTTGGTGCCCTTGGAGCCCTTGGTGCCGACGGCCGCGAAGGCCGCCGGACCCTGGGCCATGATCTCGGGGACATTGGCGAAGGTCTCGACGTTGTTGATGACGGTGGGCTTGCCGAAGAGGCCGCGCACGGCCGGGTAGGGCGGGCGGGGCCTGGGCATCCCGCGCCGGCCCTCGATGCTGTTCATCAGGGCGGTCTCCTCGCCGCAGACGAAGGCGCCGGCGCCCATCTTGATGATGACGTCGAGGTCGAAGCCGCTGCCGTAGATGTTCTCGCCCAGCAGGCCGTAGGCCTTGGCGTCGGCGATGGCCTTCCTGAGGTTCCGTATCGCCAGCGGGTACTCGGCGCGGATATAGACATAAGCCTTGCTGGCGTGTATCGCGTAGGCGCCGATGGCTATACCCTCGAGCACGCGGTGCGGGTCGCCCTCTATGGCGGAGCGGTCCATGAAGGCCCCCGGGTCGCCTTCGTCGGCGTTGCAGACTATGTACTTCTGGTCGGCGTCGGAGGCCAGGGCGATCTTCCACTTCCTGCCCGTGGGAAAACCGCCGCCGCCCCGGCCTCGCAGGCCGCTGGCCTCGACGGCCTCGCAGGCCTGTTCGGGGGTCATGGTATGTATAACTTTAAGGAAAGCCCCGTAGCCGCCACGGGCTATGTGCTCCTGTATGGAGAGCGGGTCTATGATCCCGACGTGCTTGAGCACGAAGCGGAGCTGCTTGGCGAAGAAAGGATGCTCCGAGACCAGCGGCACTTTGGGCCACTTTTCCCCGGTATTCTCTAACTGGCCCAGCACATGGTCCCTGAGCGGCGCCCCGTCGGCGAAGACGGAATCGAGTATGGCCGGGACCGCTTCGCCGGCCGCGCGCTGGAAGGAGACCCGGGCCCGGCCGGGCAGCTGCACGTCCAGCAGCGGCTCCGCGGCGCAATAACCGAGGCAGCCCACTTCCAGGATATCGGCTGCCAGCTTCTTTTCCTTTATATATTTCCTGGCCGCCTCCAGCGTCTTCGCGGCCCCGGCGGCGAGGCCGCAGGTGCCCGCCCCGACGTAGATGACGGCTCGGGAGAGCGTTTCCCTGCGCAGTTCCGCGCCTTTCGCGGCGTAATCCTCGCCGCCGAAGGCCCTGGTCAGGAAGGCCTTGCGGGCCGAGGGCTGTATGCCGGAGAGGTTCCCGCCTATGATGTCCTTATTTCGAGCCATTGGAAGCCTCCGCTTTCCTTATATCGTCCACCAGTCTGCGCAGTTTGTCGGGAGTGAGCTTGGCGTGGAACTCGCCGTTGACGCTGATGACCGGCGCCAGGCCGCAGGCCCCGATGCAGGCCACGACCTCTATGCTGAAGAGCCCGTCGCGCGTGGTGTCCCCCGCCTTTATCCCCAGCACCTCCTCGCACATCTTGAGCACCCCGGCCGAACCCTTGACGTGGCAGGCGGTGCCGCGGCAGATCAGGATGTGGTGCTTGCCTACCGGCTTGAACCGGAACTGGTTGTAGAAGGTGGCCACCCCGTACACCTTGCTGGCGGGTATGCCGAGGTGACGCGCCACCTTCAGCGCCGCCGGCTTGGAGATATAGCCGTCGGCCGCCTGCACGTCCTGCAGTATGGGTATCAGCTTGTCGCGCTTGGCGAAGCTGTAGTTCTCCAGTACCTCGTCCACTTTGCTTGGTGCGCTCATGTCACTGCTCCTTGGTCCTGATCTTGCGGGCGAAATAGGCCACTTTCTCTATGGACAGGGTTATGTCCAGCTGCTCCAGGAAGACCCCGCGCGGCACCTTAAGCTGCACCGGGGCGAAGTTGACGATCCCCTTCACTCCCGCCCGTACCAGCGCGTCGGCGGCTTCCTGGGCGGAGGAGGCGGGTACCGTTATGACGCCCACCGCGACCTTCTCCCGGGCTACCACCTTCTCCAGCTGGCCGGTATGATGCACCCGACAGCCGGCATATATCCTGTCCGCCTTCTCGGGGTCCAGGTCGAAGGCCGCCACGATGCTGAGGTTGGGCCGGCGCCTGAGGAAGTAGGAGAGGATGGCCTTGCCCAGGTTGCCCACGCCCACCAGGACCATCTTGGTCAGCGAGGAGGATTCCAGGTGGGCGTAGAGCGCCGCCATGAACTCCTTGACGGGGTAGCCCCGCTGCGGGGTCCCCTTGACCTGCCGGAAGTTCATGAAGTCGCGCCGGACCTGCTCAGGGGAGACCCCCACCGCCGCGGCCAGTTCGTGCGAGAAGACGAACTCCGAGCCCGCCTCCACCTTGGAGTGCAGGAACTGGCAGTAGCGGAAGAACCTCTCCACCGTGCGCTGGGGTATGCGGGGCATACGGTTACCTGGTCCTGCCTTCCACGTTGACCTGGTCCTTCTTAAGGGCCAGCAGCTCCGCCACCTTGGCCACGAACTCCTTGGGCTTTACGGGCTTTTCCATGAAGGCGTCCACGGGCAGGAACTCCCCGTCCTTCTCGCCGAACTTCTGCGGCGAGGTCTCGTTCACGGAGGTCAGCATCAGTATAGGTATATACTTAAGCGACTCGGTCGCGCGCAGTTTCTGGGCCATGTGGAAGCCTTCGGTGGAATCGTCCATCATGACGTCCAGGATTATCAGCGCCGGTTTTTCCTTGAGCGCCTTCTCGAAGCCTTCCTTGCTGTTGACCGCGGTGGCCACCGAGTGCCCCTGCCCCTGCAGGACCACCTCGCAAGTGTCGAGTATGTCCCTGTCGTCGTCCACGCATAATATCTTCGCCATAAGTTCCTCCCCGCTCCGTTCCATTTGTAACGATTGCCAGGCATCGTTATTTTATAACGTTAACCAATTAACGATGACTACGCAAATACTATACACCATCGTTACTGATTTGTCAAGAGGCTTCGTTAAGCGTTTTTTTTACGACGGGTAACGTCCCGGTGATCCGCGTTACCTGTCCGGCGGGTCCTATAAAAGGCAAAGCCTCCCGGGAAAGGGAGGCTTTGAGACCCTGTAACGGCGTAATTAGAACTTCAATTTGTCCAGGGGCGATCTGCCGGAGGAACCCTTGAGGAGGCTCTCCCCCTCCGCGGACAGCCTGTCGCCGGAGGCCTTGAGTTTATTGGAGAGCTCGGCCTGCTTTTCCGAGGCCATGGAGTCCAGGCGGTCCTTGTAGGGCTTGAGGGCCTCGTCCACCTTCGCCTTCGCCGCGTCCTGCGCTTTCTTAAGCTCCGCCCCCATGGCGGAGGAGAAGGCTTTGGAGAGGTTGTCGGCCAGGTCCGTCCTGACGGACAGCTCGGGCTTCGTTACGGTGCCGGAGATGTCGGCCTCTATCAGCGCGGAGGTCAGTCCGGCGAAGGAGGACTCTACCGCCGAGCGCAGCTGGGCGGCCTTTATGTTCTCCGCCGAGGGCTTGAACGAGGCGCCGGTCAGGCGGAAGGCGGCCTTGCCCGAGACCTTGTCCCCCTCCGTGGCGGCCGAGGCCTCCAGCGCGCCGGTCGCGCCGTTTATAGCCACGGAAAGAGAGGACGGCGAGCCGAGGCTCATGGCGCCTATGGCCATGCCGGAATAGGACAGCCTGGAGTCGGTGCGGATAAGGTCGCCCGTGGCGTCCAGGGAACCGCGGAAATCCAGCCGGCGCGGGCCCTTGGCACCTTTTATAGCGGCTATGGTCGGCCGGCCGTAAACCTGCGGCTGGGTGGTCAGGCCCTCTATGGTGCCGGAGTAGTCCAGCGGCTGGTCGAGTCCCAGTTCCCCCGTCAGTTGCAGCTTCTTTATAAGGACGGTCGGGTAGGTCTTCTCTTTGGGGAAGTGGACTTCCCGGCCCCGGGGCGCCTCGTTCTTCAGCACGCCCTTGGTCCCGGCCGGCATGTATTTTTTCGCGATCGCCATCCACTTCATGAGCTGTTCGGTCTTCTCCGCTATCATCGGGCCGGCCAGCATCCTGCCTATGGAGCGGGTATCGAGTGAGGGAAGCTTCATTTTGGCCATGACCGCGGCCTGGTCCCGCCGGCGCGCCTCCTCCAGTTTCTTGAAAGCGCCTTTGGCTTCCGCCAGGGCGGCTTCGGCGGCGGCCTTGTCCTTCTTGAAGGCGTCCATCACTTTTTTGGCGTCCTTGGCGATGTCGGCGTATTCCTTGGCCTGCTTTATGAAGTTCTTCTCGCCCTTCGCCTTTTCATAGCGGGCTTTGAGCGCGTCCATGTCGGCCTTGTACTTCCCGTCGTCGAACTTCTCCGCCAGGCCGGCGTAATTCGCCGTATAGGACTCCTCCAGCTCTTTGGCCAGCTTAACGGATTCCAGGTCCCCGGGCTCCACCTTGTAGTCCGCGGAGAGGTCCGTCTTGACGTCGCCCACCCGGTCGAGGGCGAAGTTCTTCGCCTCGGCGCTCATCGCGGCCGCCAGCCTGGACTCCTCTTCCTCTTCTTTAACGAAGGGGAGTTTCGCGGAGGTTTTGCGCGGCGTGCCGAAGCGGAGGCCTTTGAGGGTCCCCTCTTCGACCACCAGCTTCTTCTCCAGCAGCGGCTTGCCCTCGGCGGCGAAGGAGAGTTCGGCGAATTCCACGACATTGGTGAACTCGGCGGAGGAGTCTCCGACGGCCAGTCCCGCCATCTTCAGGCGGGGAGGGAAGAAGCCGGTCTCAAGCTCCGCGATCTCGGCCTTGGCCTTGGCGGCCTTCTCGATGCCCTTGATCATCCCCCATTTCAGGAGGGGGTCGAAAGCGAAGAAGAAGAAGGCCCAGAGCAGGACCAGGAGGGTCAGGCGGGGCGCGACATAGGACCAGCGCATATTACACCCCCTCCCTGAAATACCAGTCGAAGAGCCAGGAAGCCTTGAGGCCTTTGACGAATTTCGAGTTCATGACCCGCGCGCGCAGCTTGTCATTGTAATAGGCGCCGAACTTCTTTCCGCCGAGATATACCGGGGCCAGCATGACCGCGCCGAAAACGAGCCCGCCCGGGACCACGGTGTTGTTGAACCCGGTCCAGGGGAAGACGGGCGTATTGTAGAGCTTCGTCCAGAGCGGGCGCAGGGCTTCGGCCGTCAGCAGGGCGTAGCCGACGGGATCCGTCACCTTGTCGATGAAAGGGTTGAGCAGGCTGACTATGGCCACCGCGAAGACGGCCATCGGGAGGTTCACTTTCGAGGCCATCATGACGACTATCAGCAGCTGCGCGGTCAGCGTGGCCTTGGGCATGAGGCCTATCAGGAAACCGAGGGCTATGCCCGCGCCGATCTGGCCCGGAGTGGTCTCGGCCGTCAGGCCTTTGATGAACTGGCGTATGAGGCTTAGGGGGTTCATATGTAATGAATATATAAATAATTAAACGATAAAAAAAGGCCCTCCCCTTCTCCGGGGGAGGGTCTTCGCGGACCGCCGCCGCGGTCAGCGCGGCTGCTGCGGCTGAGGCTCGTTGATCTGCTGGTAGGTCATCACCAGCGCGGCTATCGACGCCACCACCTGCTTGGGATAGACCTTGAGGTCCACCTCGCCGCTGAGGCCGTTGCGGTCGATGTCGAGGCGTATGCCGTTCTCGCGGATATAGAAGGAGCCGTCGTCCGGGAAGCGCTCGCGCATCTCCAGGCTGACGGCGACTTCGTCCGTATCCGGTCTTTCGACGGCCACCCGGCCGGTTATGCGGAAATTCCCGGCCCACTCCTCCATGCGCAGATCGGTGCGGCCGGCGCGGAGCTCGTAGCGGCGGGTGAAGAAGCCGCTGACGCGGCCCCATTGCCTGTCGCCGTCGGTCTCCAGTTCGGCGTCGTACTCGCGGTCGAAGACCTTGCGCAGGCCCACTTCGATGCGCGCCCAGGGGTCGACGGCCTCCACCTCGTTCCAGGGGCCGCCGGAGCGGATGGACATCCAGATGCGCTGGCCGTTCTGAACAGCCTTGGTGTCCGCGGGCCCGGCGGACGCGTCGATGCCTCTGGCGAGCAGCAGCGAGACCACGGCCGCGACGGCCTGCTTGGGCGCGCGGTCGGGATCGTAATTGCCGTTAATGGAATGTTTGTCGGTGTAGAGGTTCAGGCCCGAGCCGCTCACGCTCCAGGAATAGTCGTCGAAACGGCGGTTGACGAAGGCGCTCAGGTATACGGTCTTGCCGTCGGCCCGCACATTGCCGTTTATATTGCAACTGGTCGAATAGCAGTTCATCGTGACATAGGAGCCGGAACCGGAATAGGTGTAGTTCTCCTGCCATTTGCGGATGGAAGCCCAGCCATAGTCGTTTTCCACGCGGTTATTGACGCTGAAACTGCCGTCGAAGTCCCTGCGGACGCGGGATTCGATGCGGGCCGAGTAATCGTTGGCCTGGGCCTCCTTGACGTATTCGTTGTGGCGGACGCTCATCCAGAGATGCTGGCCGGCGGCTTTGGCCGCGGACACGGCGGAGGCCTCGGGCGCGGCCGGTATTTCGGCCGCGTTCATGTCGGCGGAACTCATCGAGGGAAGTTCGAAAGCCCACGCGCCGGGAACCAGTATAAAGGAAACGAGAGCGGCTATCATTCTATTCACTATCATACCCCCTACGGAATTTACCATACGGTAAATATTTTAATAAAGACCGCGGCGCCGCGTAAGGGCCGCGGGGCCTATCCCGGTCTGGGACTAAAGTCCTCCGTTTACTATAATCTTGTGATGCCTTTGACGGAGATACTGCTCATAGCCCTGGCGCTTTCGATGGACGCTTTCGCGGTCTCCGTGGCCAGCGGGACCACGATGACGCGGCTTAACGTCCCCCACGCGCTCAAGATGGGCGCGTTCTTCGGCGGTTTCCAGGCCCTGATGCCGGTGCTGGGCTGGCTGGCGGGCCGGGGCATGAAGGTCTATATCGAAGCCTTCGACCACTGGCTGGCTTTCGGCCTGCTGACCGCGGTGGGCGGTAAAATGATATACGAGTCGCTCAGGATAAAGGAAGAAGAGGAGTGCGGCGGAGAAAGATCCTGCCCTTTCCATACCTGGACACTGACCGTGCTGGCGGTGGCGACGAGCATCGACGCTCTCGCCGTCGGTCTGACTTTCTCTTTCCTCAAGGTGTCGATAGCCGCGCCCGTCCTGATAATAGGGGCCGTGACCTTCCTGATGTCCGTGGCCGGGGTCAGGCTCGGTTCCGCAGGCGGACATTTCTTCGAGCACAGGATGGAGGCCGCCGGCGGCGTCATCCTGGTGCTGATCGGACTCAAGATACTCCTCTCGCACCTGGGGTTTATCGGCTTTTGAACAGGAGATGGACATGAAACGGGCTTTATTACTGACGATGACCGCCGCCCTGCTCGGCTGTTCGGGCGGCGCGGGGAGGAGCGATATGGCGGAAGAGGAACCTGGAAAGAACTCCGCGGCCGGATTGACGCCGGAACAATACAGGGTGATGAAGCAGTGCGGCACGGAGACGCCGTTCGCCAACGAATATTGGGACAATAAAAAGCCGGGGCTTTACGTGGACCCCATCAGCGGGGAGCCTCTCTTCGCTTCCACGGACAAGTTCGATTCCGGTTCCGGCTGGCCGAGCTTCACCAGGCCGCTCAAAAACGGCGCCGTCGAGGAGAGGCCGGACGAGAGCTTGGGCATGGTCCGCACCGAGGTGCGTTCGCCCACCAGCGACTCCCACCTGGGGCATGTCTTCCCCGACGGCCCCGGCCCCGGAGGGCTGCGCTACTGCATAAATTCGGCGGCGCTGCGCTTCGTGCCGCTCGAAGACCTCGAGAAAGAAGGATACGGGGAATACCTGCCGCTTTTCAAGAAGCCCTGAGGCCGGTCAGATGAGTTCCTTAAGCCAGGCGGCGCCGCCGGCCGCCTCCGTCTCCGCCGAGAGACGTTTCACGCTCTCCTTCATCTCCCAGAGCCTGGAGATGAACCAGGCCGCGGAGAGGAGCACCCAGAGCCCCGTCAGCCGCACCGTCCCCGCTATGCCGATATGTTCCGCCAGCCAGCCCAGGAAGAGGCTTCCCAGCGGCGCCAGTCCGACGAAGGTCAGCACGTAGAGGCTCATCACCCGCCCCCGCATATTTTCCGCCACAAGGCTTTGTATCAGCGTATTGCAGCCGACCGACTGCCTCATCATCCCCGCTCCCGCCGCCACCAGCAGCAGGCACGAGGCCGCCTGCACCCGGGAGAAGGAAAAGGTGATCACCGCGGCGCCGTAGAGGACCGAGGCGGACCCTATCAGGGAGCCCATCCTCCTGGGCGAAGCGCGGCCGGCCAGGTGCAGTCCGCCGGCGAAGGCCCCGGCCCCGACGCTGGATAACAGCAGGCCCAGGGTTCCCGCCCCCCCTTCCAGCAGTTCGACCGCGGCCACCGGCATCAGCGTCATGAAAGGCATGATGACCAGGCTGACGCAGGCCAGCAGTATCAGCGGGTTGCGTATGTGGTGATGGCTCCAGGCGTAGCGCAGGCCCGCCTTGAGCGATTTCATCACCGGCTCGCGCGGCGCCGCGTCCCGCGCTCCCTCCCTTTTGCCGGATATCCTCCAGAGCGCGGCGATCACGAAAGTGTAGGTGGCGGCGTTGAGCGCGAAACACCATCCGGGCCCCATCAGGCCTATCAGGACGCCGGCCGCGGCGGGACCCGCGATGCGGGCCATATTGAACATCATCGAGTTGAGCGCCAGCGCGTTCGACAGGTCGCGCCGGCCGACCAGTTCCACCACGAAGGACTGGCGTATCGGCATGTCGAAAGCCCCGACGCAGCCCGCGAAGCAGGCCAGCAGCGCTATCTGCCAGACCTGCACGACGCCGGACAAGGTCAGCGCGGCCAGGAGCGAGGCCTGCAGCATGGCCAGCGCCTGCGTGCCGATCAGGGCCCGGCGCCGGTCCCAGCGGTCGGCGTATACCCCGGCGAAAGCGCCGAGCAGCAGCGTCGGGACCATGGCGGCGAAGCCGACCGCTCCCAGCGCGGCGGAGGACAGGGTCAGGCTGTAGACCAGCCAGCCCTGCACCGTGGTCTGTATCCAGTTCCCGGTGAGCGAGACGATCTGGCCGGAGTAGAAGAGGCGGTAGTCGCGGTGCCTGAAGGAACGCAATATCCCTTCGGCGGGAACGTCGTTGTCTGACATGTGTCTCCCGGAGCCGCGCGGAAAGGCCGGCTATTCCCCCTTTCCCGGCTTCTTGACATCCTTGTACCAGGATTCCTTGCCGTAAAGTTTGTCGGCGCAGGCGTCGCAGAGGCCGTGCGTGAAGCGCGCGGCCGAGCGCTGCTCCAGGTATACTTCCACCCTCTGCCAGAAGCCCTTGTCGTCGCGTATCTTCTTGCAGTTGGCGCAGATGGGGATCAGCCCCTGCAGCGTGCGCACTTCCTTGAGCGTCTCCTCCAGCTGCGCGTTCTTGGCTATCAGGGAAAGGTGCCCCGTTATGATGTCGGCGAACTCCTCCATGAGGCGCAGTACCGGCCCCTGGAAATCGTTGGTCTTGCGGTCGAAGAGACAGATGCTGCCGAAGATGTCCCCGTCGGGATGGAAAACGGGCACGCCGGCGTAGGAGATGAAGCCGGCCTTCACCATCTCGCCGTTCTTCCAGTAGGCGCTCCTGCGCGCGTCCTGCACGACCAGCCTTTCCCTGGCCTGTATGACCGCGCTGCAGTAGCTGCGCGAGTCCTCGCCGGTCTTTATGAGGGAGCCTTCGCCGACTGGGTTGTCCGGGCCTTTGCTGACGCCTATTACGCGCAGCTGGTCGCCTTCCAGCATGTTTATCGAGGCGGAAGGGACTCCGGCGACTTCGGCCAGCAGATCGGCGATATTGCGCCACTTGAGCAGCGCGATGTCGGGGATGGGCGGTCTTTTGAGCGGTGTCATGCGCGCCTCAGGCGGGGAGCCTGGATACCGTTATCCAGTACATCTCGAACTTCCTGGCCAGTGCGGCGTATTCCTCCAGGGACGGGGGTTTGGTGATATAGGAGGCGGCGCCGGCGGCGTAACTGCGCTGCACGTCCTCCTGCCGGGAGGAGGTGGTCAGCATTATGACCGGGATAGCGCGGAGCTCAGGGTCCGCCTTCAGACGCTTGAGCAGGGCGATGCCGTCCATCAGGGGCAGCGTTATGTCGAGAAGTATCAGGGACGGTCTCAGGGGCCTGCGGTCCCCGGCCCCGGAAAGCATGTCCAGGGCCTCCTGGCCGTCGCGGGCCACGCTCACTTCGGAAAATATGCGGAATTCCCCGAAGGCCCTGCGGGCTATCAGAACGTCGTCCTCGTTGTCCTCCACCAGCAGCAGGCTTGGCTTCTCACCTTTTATCGGCGTCATTTCAGGCCTCCCTGTCCTTTCCCGGGGCGGCGGGTATTATGAACCTGAACGAGGAGCCCTTGCCCTCCTCCGAGTCCACCCAGATCCGGCCTCCGTGTTCCTCTATGATCTTATGCGCTATCGCCAGCCCGGCCCCGGTCCCGCCGCCGTACTCGTGGCGCGAATGGAGCCGTTTGAACATCTTGAAGATCTCTTCCGAGTACTGGGGCGGCACGCCTATCCCGTTGTCGGTGACCGAGAATTTCCAGTACTGCCCGAAAAGTTCGGCTTCGACCCTGACTTCGGGCTTCGGGGCTTCGTTATATTTGAGCGCGTTGCTGAGCAGGTTGTGGAATACCTGCCGCATTTTCACCGGGTCGCAGAATATCTCGGGCAGGTCGTCGGCCAGGACGACCGAAGCCCCTTTTTCGACGACGAGCGCCGACAGTCCGGCCGCCGCCTCGGCGGCCAGTCCGGCCGAAGAGGCCTTCTCGTAGGGGTTGCGCGTCCGGGCGACGCGGGCGTAGCCGAGCAGGTCGTCTATCAGGCGCCGCATGCGCCCCGCCGCCTTGACGACCCTGGACAGATAGTCGGCGGCCTGGGGATCGAGACTTCCGCCGTAGTCCGATATCAGTATACCGGAGAACATCTCTATGCCGCGCAGCGGCTCCTTGAGGTCGTGAGAGACGGTATGGGCGAAGGAGTCCAGTTCGCTGTTGACGCGTTCCACTTCCTTGAGATACCTTGCGACCCGCGCTTCCGATTCCTTGTGCTGGGCGGTGTCCTTGAGCACCACGACCAGCTGGTCCCCGGCCGGCGCGGCCGAGAGCATGGCGGGTCTGCGGCGTCCGTCGCTGGCCACCAGCAAGAGGTCCAGTTCGCGTATGTGCGCGCCTTTCTCCAGCAGATCGCAGGGATGGGGCGCTCCCGCCGCTTCGGGCTCCAGCATGGCGCGGAGGGCCACGGGCTCCGGTCCTCTGAAGTCATAGCCCGAGAAGAGGACCGCCGCCCTGTTCGCCCGGATGATCCCGCCGTCCTGCCCGGCTATGATCACCGGGTCCGGCATGCTCTCTATCAGGGAATCGAGGTGTTCTTTCGAGACCGTCGTCTCCGCGAGGCCGCGGCTGAGCTTGTTGAAACTTTCGGCCGCTTCCCCCAGTTCGTCGCGCGAGACCACGGGTACGGAGACGTTGTAGTCGCCCGCGCGCACTTTCATCATCCCTTCGCCCAGCAGCGCGACCTGGCGCAGTATCAGCCTGATGAAGAGAGCGGAGATGGCCAACGCCGCGGCGGAGATGGCCAGCGCCAGGATCATCAGCTTGAAGCCGATGTCGGCCTCGGCCTTCTTCGCCGGGGCCAGGGGAAGGGCGGCGCGCAGGAAGCCGGCGAACTTGTCCTTCTCCGGGATGCCCTCGAAGATGAGGGATTCTCCGGAGGGAGCGGGTTCGTAGGGGACGGGGATCACGGTCTCGACGGTCTCTTCCCGGAAACCCTCCCCGCCGGCGGAGGCGCGGAGGAAAGAGATCTCCCCGCTCCAGACCGCCCTGGAGAGCAGCGGGTCGTAGAGCGAAGCGCCGGTCAGCGCCACGTTGGTATGGGCCACGACCCGTCCGTCGGCGAGGACCAGGGCCGCGTAGAGCGCGCCGGTCCTGCGCGAGAAGTCGTGCAGGACCTTGAGACCTTCCGCCTCGCTGCGCGCGTTCAGCGCCTTCCGCAGGGCGGGGAACATCCCGGTCGCCGCGATCTGTCCCGCTTCGGCTATTTGCGCGCTTATCGCCTCGGAGACCGCGGCGCGGGAAAAATAGATGCTGGCCGCCAGCGCGCCGCCTATCAGCGCCAGGGCGAAGAGCATCACTTTCAGGTGCAGTTTCATGGGAAAAGATACTCCGCTCTTTCCACCAGCTCGCGGGAGAAGCCGAGGCCGCAGCGCCTGGCGGAGGAGGCGTTGAGCGTCAGGTCCTCGGTTTCCGGATAGATCGTGTCCGGCAGGGTCTCCCCCGCCTCGATCCTTCTTGCCGCTTCGGCCGCGGCCGTCCCGACGGCCTTGACGGTCACTCCGACCGAGGCGGCCGCGCCTTCCCGCGTCATGCCTCTCGTGCTGCCGTAAAGAGGCACCGCGTTGCCCCAGGCGAAGGAGGTGAATATGCGCAGCGTCGAAGGGGTCAGCAGCAGCGGGTCCGGCGGCAGCCAGATGGCGTCCATCCTGCCGTTCTCCGCGCGTATGGCGGCCGGCAGGTCCCCGGGGGCCTTTATCCTCACGGCGTAGACCGAAACGCCGTACTCTCTTCCGCGGAGCCCGGCCTCCTCGACCAGAGGAGCGTAGCGGTCGGCGGTCCAGAATATCGCGAGGGTCCTCATGCCCGGCTGTATGGATCTCAGTCTTTTGAGGACCCGGTCCACGGGAGGGAGCATGCTTATCTTTACGGCGCCGGGATAGCGCGTCCTGGATAATTGCAGACCGGGGGCCATCGCGTAGATCACCTTCGTGCCCTCCGGATAACGGAAGGAGGCCGCTTTGCCGCCGAAAGTGACTATGGTCCGCGCCTCCTTCGGCAAAGAAGGGGCCCCTTCGGAGAGATCGTAATACCTTATCTCCGAGCCGTAGGCCGCCTGGAAGGCGGAAAAAGCCTCCATGTAGACGCTCTCCGCCCTGGTCAGCACGGCTATCACCCGCTCGTCGCGGGCGGCCTGGGCCGGCGCGGAGCACCAGGAGAAGACCTGCAGCAGCGATAGCGAAAGGGTTTTCATCGTTCAGAAACGGTAATTGAAAGTGTACTCCAGCGTCCTGCCCGTGTATAACGGCAGCCTCTCCACTACCCTGAGTCGCACGTACTCCGGCACCTCGACGGCATTGCCGGCTATGTTCCTGACCGCGAGAGCGTGCCGCCCGGGGCCGGACCTCCAGCCCAGGTTCAGGTCGGCCCAGAACTGCGCGGGGATCCTCTCCCGCAGCGAGCGCGTCGGGCCCCAGGAATTAAGCACGCAGGAGGCCGAGAAACGGCCCCGTTCGCCGTAGAGGCCTCCGGAGAAGTCGTACTGCGGTACGTACTTGTAGTTCCAGGACGTCCCTCCCGCGAGCCCGAACGCCCCGGGCGCGGGCACGGCCCTTTCGTCCCCGCGGTCGCCCCGGGAAATATCCAGCGAGAGGAAATAATGCAGGCGGCGGCCGGTATGCCGCAGATGGATCTCCACTCCCTCCGCGCCGTAGGACGGGGCGTTCTCGTAGTGATTGACGTTGGAGTACGCTACCCCGTCCCGGGTGAAATCGCCGAGATCGCGGAAGATCGTATCCCTGTACTTCACGCTGTAGACCGTGAAGTGGGCGAACAGACTCTCCCTGGACACCAGGTAGGCGAGCTCCCAGGTCTCCGTCCGTTCGGGTTCCAGGGCGGGGTTCCCCAGCACCGTGACCGTGGAGGGCTCGAAATACTGCTCGAAAGGGGTGGGAGCGCGGAAGGACTGGCTGAAGAGGAGTTTCAGGCTTTTGCGCCCGTCGAACCCGTAGACGGCCGAGGCCCTCGCCGAAATGTTGTCCCAGGAACGGCTGTCGCGCGTGTAGCGGCCGCCGGCCAGCAGGCGCCAGGGGCCGCTTTCATAGCCGGCCTGGAGGTGGGCGGAAGTTTCGGCGCCCGAGCGGCCGGCCAGGCCGTTGTCCGATTCCGCGGTCCCGGTCTTGCTGAAATAGTTGAGGTAGCGCATCGCCTCCCGGTACTCGCGGGCGGCGCCGGCCTCCAGGTGGCCGTTCCCGCCCAGCCGCGCGACGGCCACCGCGGAGGCGTTCAGCCGCGAACCCTCTATCTCCGAACGCAGGTCTCCCGCCGCGTCGCGCGGGATATTGCGCCGCTGCCAGTCGTAGACCGCGGAAAATTTCAGGCTGCCCCAGTCCGTGGGGAGTTCGTGGGAAGCGGCGGCCGCCGCCATCTCCTTCGTCTCGCTGAAGAGCCCGCCGCTCGGCAGGTCCAGCGAATTGCCCAGGTAGTTCTGCTCGCTGGAGGCGGCGTTGAAGAGCAGCGAGGTCCCTCCGCGCCGCGCGGCGAGCGAGAGTCCGCGGGGCCGTATGTACTCGTGCGCCAGGGCGGCGTTCCTGTCCTCGTCGGTGAAGAAGGTCCTGGGCTGTTCCTCGTTCCTGGAGCCGGCCGCTGCGGTGAAAGAGCCGTCCCCCCGCTTCCCGGAATAAAACCCCCCGGTCCTGGAGAGCGAGAGTTTGCCGCCATAGCCGCCGGCCGCCGTGCCGAGACCTCCCCAGACTCCGCCCCCCGAAGGCGCCGCGGTCTCGCGCAGAACTATGTTGATCGCCCCGGTAAGGGCGTTCGACCCGTAAAGAACGGAAGCCGGTCCGCGCAGGACCTCTATGCGTTCGACGGCGTTGATGTCCACCCTGTCGAGGTCCCCTTCCCCGGTCACCGCGTTCCACATCGGGACATTGTTTATCATCACGAGGACCTTGTTGGCGTAATGCTCCTGCAGTGCCCCCCGTATGGTCGGGAGAGAGCGCATAAGGTAGGTCCTGGTCACCGCTATGCCGGGCAGCGTCCTGAGGGCGTCGGAGACCGAGGCGAAGTTATACCGCTCTATGGCGGAGCGGTCTATGACGGCGACATTGGAGACGCTGTCGAAAACCGTTTCGGGGATGGGCGAAGCGACCGTCAGGCTGGAGGCTTCCTCGCTCATGAAGTCCCAGAACTCTTCCGGCGCCTCCGCGGCCGACGCGCAAGGCGGGACCAGCAGGACCAGCGCCGCGGCGCAGGACCGGAAGGAACGGAAGAGATATCCAGTTTTCACCGCGTCTCTCCTTGTGCCGTCTCCGGCGCCGCGGGGCGGCCGGCCGGACTGAGATTTATCGATCACCTCCCGGAGGAGGCCGCCGTCGGCGGCACTTCCATTCTATATATGAATACGGAACGTTTTCAAGGATTATTCCCGGGCGCGTAAGTTTGATAAGATATCGCGGCATGAAAGTCCATGACGTGGCCATAATAGGGGCCGGGATAACCGGCGCCGCGCTCGCGCGCGAACTCTCCCGCTACAGGCTTTCGCTGCTCCTGCTAGAGAAAGAGGCGGAGCCGGCCTTCGGCGTCTCCAAGTCCAACAGCGGCATCGTGCACGCCGGGACGCAGAACCCTCCCGGCACGCTCAAGGCCAGGCTTTGCGTGGAAGGCAACCGCCTGATAAGCGGCCCGCTGTCGGAGGAACTGGGTCTGGATTTCATCCGCTGCGGCCAGCTCATAGCCGCCTTCGGCCCCGGCGATCTGCCCCGGCTGGAGACCATAAAGGCCGAAGGCGAGGCCATGGGGGTCGAAGGTCTGGCGATCGTGGACCGCGCCTGGCTCGACGCCAATGAGCCGAACCTTTCCCGAGAAGTGACGGCGGCCCTGCACTGTCCCACGGCGGGCATGATCAGCCCCTACCGTTTCGTGCACGCCCTCGTCGAGAACGCCGTCGGCAACGGCGTACTCCTGCGAACGCTCGCTCCCGTCGCCTCCATAAGCCGCGGCGCGGACCGCGTATTTTCGCTGACCGCCGGCGGGGAGAACCATAAGGCCCGTTTCGTCGTCAACGCGGCCGGGCTTTACGCCGACGACGTGGCCGCGCTGGCCGGGCTTCCCCCTTACCCGATACGGCCCCGCAAGGGAGAGGAATACCTCCTCGACCGCAAGCGTGAGCATATCGCCAACCGCATAATCTTCCCCCTTCCCTCCGGCAAGTCGAAGGGCATACTGGTGATCAAGACCTCCGACGGCAACCCGATGATAGGCCCCACCGCCCACGATACGGCCGACCGGGAGGACCTCTCCACCACGGACGAGGGGCTCGACGAGGTGCTCGAAGGCGCCCGCCGGCTGATGCCCTCCGTTAACAAGTCGGACATCATCGCCTATTTTGCCGGCCTGCGGCCCGCGGCCGGCGACGATTTCGTCGTCCGTCACGAGGAAATGGTTCCCGGCTTCTTCAGCGCCGCCGGCATCCAGTCTCCCGGCCTTACGGCCGCCCCGGCGATAGCGCTCATGCTCAAAGGCCTGCTGGCGGAGCGGGGCCTGCGCCTGGAGCCGAAAGGGGATTTCAGGCCCCTGCGGGAAAGAACGGTGCACCTTTTCAAGGTCCCCCTCCCGCGCACGCGCGAACTCATCGAAGAGGACCCGGCCTACGGCGACATAGTCTGCCGCTGCGAACTGGTCTCGGCCAGGGAGGTGCGCGACGCGATAAAGCGCGGCGCGCGCACGCTCGACGGCGTCAAGTTCCGCACCCGCGCGCAGGCGGGCCGCTGCCACGGCGGCTTCTGCACCACCAGGCTGATGAAGATAATGCAGGAGGAGCTCGGGCTCTCCGCCGCGGAGATAACCAAGCGCGGGCCCGGCTCGGAGATAATAAAGGACGAAAGGAAGTAATATGGCCGAAACACCGAAGATAATCTACATGAGGCCCACCGCGAAGAAGGACAGGCGGCTCCTCCGGACCGCGCTCGGCGTGCCGGTCAAGCGCGGCCGCGCCGTGTTCGACCTGTACCTGAACTGACATGAAGACCAGGGACCTTGTGGTCGTGGGCGGAGGCCCGGCCGGCATGGCCGCGGCCCTGGCCGCGCGCGACGCCGGGGTCCGCGACATACTCCTGCTCGAGCGCGACCAGCACCTGGGCGGCATACTCAACCAGTGCATACACCCCGGTTTCGGCCTGCACCGCTTCAAGGCCGAGCTGACGGGGCCGGAATACGCCGACAGGTTCGCGAAAATGACCGCCGCCGCGCCGGAAATAGAGGTCAGCCTGCGATCCTTCGTCGTCGGGCTGACCCCGGAGCGCCGGGTCTCGTACCTCAAGCCGGGCGCGCTGGAGGAGGTGCGGGCCCGCGCGGTCATAATGGCCACGGGCTGCCGCGAGCGCACGCGCGAGATGATCCCTATCCCCGGCACCCGCCCGGCCGGCGTCTACCCGGCCGGGCTGGCCCAGAAGATGGTCAACATGGAAGGCTGGATACCTGGCCGCGAGGCGGTCGTGATCGGCTCGGGCGACATAGGCCTGATCATGGCGCGGCGCATGGCGCTGGAAGGCGTCAAGGTGCGCGCGGTCGTCGAGATACAGGACAAGACCAGGGGCCTGGTGCGCAACGTGGTGCAGTGCCTGGAGGATTTCGGCATTCCCCTCTACATGCGGCACAAGGTCGCCGCTATACGCGGACGCGACAGGGTGGAGGCGGTGGACGTGGTAAAGGTGGACGATAAGTTCGCGGCGGTGCCCGGCTCCGGCTTCACCATCCCCTGCGACACCGTGCTGGTCTCGGTCGGCCTTATCCCCGAGAACGAACTCCTGGAGGCGGCCGGCGCCGCGATCGACCCGCGCACGAACGGGCCCGTTTCCGCCGAACTGAACGGCACTTCCATCCCGGGCGTTTTCGCCTGCGGCAACTCCTTCAAGGTGTACGATCTCGTCGACTGGGTCAGCCGGGACAGCGAGCTGGCCGGCAGGGCCGCGGCCGCGTACCTGGCCGGGGGCGGGCGATGAAGAGGACCATGACATGCATAGAATGCCCGCGCGGCTGCGCGCTGGAAGTTACGCTCGAGAACGAGTGGAAGGTTTCGGCCGTCGCCGGGCACCAGTGCCCGCGCGGCGAGAAGTACGCCAGGCAGGAGGTGGAGTCGCCCATGCGCACCCTCACCACCTGCGTCCTGACCCGCGGGCTGGAACTCCGGATGCTGCCCGTGCGCACCTCCGGACCCATCCCCAAGGGCCGGCTGATGGACGCGATGGCCGCCGTGAAGAGGATAGTCGTCGGAACGCCCGTCGAAACCGGCCAGGCCGTCGCGAAGGACTTCCTCGGGCTCGGCGTCGACCTGCTGGCGGCGAGGCCGCTCGGCCCCGCGGCCGGGGCCCCCGCAAATTGATACAATCGCTCATATGGACGCCTACGTCTCTTTCGTAAGGGCCTGGCCGTTAGCCTCGGCGGCGCTCCAGTTCGCGGTGCTGGGCACGCTGGGAGAGGCCGCGGCGGCCTGGCTCCACGAACGCCGTTTCTTCGCCCCTTTCCCGGCGCGCGTCGCGCTCCTGAAGGCGCTGGGCTGGTCCGCGCTGGCGGTCTGCATAAAATACGCCTTCGCCGGCTTCACCGCCTTCGTAACCGGGCTTTCCGCCAGGGGACTCCTGCCCGCGCAGCTCGGTCTCTTCGCTTTCGCCTTCGCGGTCTCCCTTTCGATGAACCTGCAGTTCGGGCCTTTCCTGGTCATCGCGCACAGATTGATAGACAACGGCATAGACGGGCGCCGCAACTGGGCCGGCCTCGACAGGGCCCTGCTCTCCCTGCTCTGGTTCTGGGTGCCGGCGCACACGGTCACTTTCATGCTGCCGGAGGATTTCAGGATAGGGCTCGCCGCCGTCTGGTCCCTGGCGCTGGGAGTGATACTCGGTTTCTACGGACGGCCCGCCGGGGCCGGGGAGACGGTGCATGAGCGAAGTTAAGGCTTCTTCCTTCACGCTGCCGGTGCTCATACTGGCGTTCCTTTCCATCTTCACCGTCATGGTCTGGCCCTACCTCGTGACGCTGCTCATGGGCGTCCTCCTGGCCATACTGACGCGTCCTCTCTTCGAGTTCTTCGCCGGCCGCGGAGCGGGCCCCAGGACCGCCGCCTCGCTCTCGATGCTGATAATACTGCTGGCCATAATCGCGCCGCTGGTGGGTTTCGCCGCGGCCGCCATAAACCAGGGGATAGCGCTGGCCAATTACCTCTCCGGCGAGAGGGGCTCGGGCTTCCTGGCCTCCGCCGTCGACATGGCGCTCTCTTTCAAGCCCCTGCGCTGGGCCGTTCAGGACCCCGCCGAACTGCAGGAAAAGGGGCGGCAGTTCCTGGCCAGCTCCGGCGGCGCGCTCAGCAAGGTCATCCTGGTGCAGGCGGCGGCCCTCCCGGAGATGGCCCTGAAGATCGCCCTGGCCATGCTCACCTGGTTCTTCCTGCTGGTCGAAGGCAGCGTTTTTGTCAACTGGCTGGCGGCCCGGGTCCCCATGGAGGCGAAGCTGCGGCTGCGCCTGATGGCCTCGTTCCGGGCCACGGCCGCCTCCACGGTCTGGGCCACTTCGGCCGCGGCCGCCGCCCAGTCCCTGGTGGTGATGGCCGCCTTCTGGCTGCTGGATATTCCCGGCATCTTCCTGGCCGGCGGCGCCACTTTCATCTTCTCCTGGATCCCGATACTCGGCAGCATGCCGGTCTGCCTGGCGGGGGCCGTCTACCTGTATTTCGCGGGCTCCATGCTGTCGCTGGCCGGCATGGCCGTGGCGGCCGTGATAGCCGGCCTGATGGACAATATCGTGAGGCCCATAGTCATGAAAGGCCGCGGCGACATGCACCCGCTGCTGGCGCTGGTCTCCATCTTCGCCGGGATAAGGATGTTCGGGATACTGGGAGTGATCTTCGGACCGATAGTGGCGGCCATGCTGCTGGCGCTGCTCAATTCCACCGTCCGTGACCCGGCGGCGGAACTTTCTTCAGGCGGGGACCAGGGAATCCAGGCCCTTTAACAGTTTCTTCGTCACTTTAAGCCGGTACCAGTGGGCCGTGGCCGCGTTGCAGGAGTGGCCTGCGGGACAGACCTTCTTAAAGCCGAAGCGCAGGTGGCAGCAGATGGTGACGAGGTTCCCGTCGTCGCAGGCGTACCAGACCTCTTTGGCGCCGCGGCCCGCGGCGTAGAGGATGCGGGCGGCGGTGAGGCGTTTGGCCACCCCCCTCTCCCTGAACTCGGGCGCGACCCGCAGCCCGTCCAGCACCCAGCGTCCGTGGTCGAAGTATATCTCGCTGTGGCCGGCCAGTTTCTTCCCGGCCCGGGCCGCGAAATAAGCGTGATCCAATTCCGTCCGGTCCGGCCTCGGGCAGTCGGCATAGAACGCCCGGAAGGCTCTCTTCCACGAGGCGTCCTCCCTGCGCACTTTCCCTACCTCTATTCCGTCCTTCGCCGTCGCCATCGTTCTGATTATAGTAAAGCGCGCGCCGTCTGTCATATGCCCATGGACCCACCGGGACATAGGCCGAAATAGGCCGGGGCCCCGGGTCCTATGCCCGATACGGACGCGCCCGGGCGCGGATACAATGTATATATGCTCAGATCCGCCCTTTCGTTCTTAATACTCCTCGTCCATCTTTCCCTCTTATCCCTGCCGGCCCGCTCGGCCGGTTTCGCGCTGGACGCCCTGACGGCGCCGGACGTCCCGCTCCTCTCCCCGCTGCGCGAGCCGCCCGCCGCCCTCCCGAAGGCCCGCTTCGACCACGCCGGCCTGCCTTTCCACCTTTTCTCCGAGGAGACCGCCATCGCCCCCGTACTGGTGCGCGCCATGAACGCCGTGAGCGGCACGCTGGACGTGGCGCTCTACAATCTCCAGATGCCGGAAGCGGTGGACGCGATGATAGCCGCCCGCGACCGCGGCGTCAGGGTCCGCGTGGTCCTGGACGATAAGCACGTCTTTCCCAAGCGCAACGCCGACATACAGCGCCTGCTGGATTCCGGCATGGACGTCCGCGTCATGCGCGGCCGCGGCCGCAGCGGCGCGATGCACAACAAGTACGCCATCTTCGACGGGGCCGGACTCCAGACCGGCTCGGCCAACTGGACCTCCTTCGCCGGGACGGCCAGCTACGAGAACATGCTCTTCATCTACGATCCGTACGTCATAGCCGGCTACCAGGCCAATTTCGAATGGATGTGGAACCAGTCCCGGCTTGTCTCCAGTCCCGACGCCCAGGCCCCGCCGCCCGGCCCCGTGCCGTCGGACCCCTCCCCCTCGCTCGATTTCAACGGGGTTCACCTTCCGCGCTACACCTTCTCCCCCCGCGGCGGCACCGAAGCCGCCATAATAAAGGCCATAGACGCCGCCGGGTCCGAGATAAAGGTGGCCATGTTCACGCTGACCTCCGGGCCGATAATGTCCGCCCTCGTGCGCGCCGCGGACCGCGGCGTGAGCGTCAGGCTGATGCACAACGCCGGCTCCAGCTTCCCCTTCTTCCAGGACGCGCTGAAGAGCCGTTTCGACCTGCGCTTCTCCCCCGGCCGCACCGAGCGCGGCCAGATGCACAACAAGTTCGCCGTACTCGACGGGACGCTGCTGATAAACGGCGCCTTCAACTGGACGGCCACCGCCGAGGACAAGAACGCGGAGAACACGATCTTCACCATGGAGCCGTACTATGTCGGCGTCTACGGCGCCGAATTCGACAGGCTCTTCGACGCGGTCAAAGCGCCCTGAGCCCGGGGCGCCCGCTGGACATTTCCGCCATTCCTGCTATAATTCAGTTATGAGGCCGCTGCTATCCGCCGCGCTGCTGTGCGCGGCGTCATCGATGCTCTTCGCCGCCGTCACCGAACGCAGGGTGGAGGAGGTGGAGGTGCGGGTCGAACGGCTGGAGACCCGCGTCTCCGCGCTGGAAAAGGTCCGCCCGGCCGCGGGGGCCGCGGCCCCCGCGATGCTCAAGGACCCGTCCGCACCCGTGGCCGTGCAGTTCCTGCGCAAGAAGAACGTGGTAGAGGACGACAGGTTCGGCCTTCAGTTGTTCCTTTATTTCCAGAACCTCTCCACGCGAACGCTGCGCTCTTTCAGGGGCCGCCTCGTCCTGAGCGACCAGAAGGGCGCCGTGCTCTACGACAGGCCTTTCTCCTGGGACGAACCGCTCGTCGGCAGCGAATCGATGGAGATAATGCTGACGGTGCTGGGCGGCAAGGACAAGGCCTATCTGCGGCTGCTCAAGGCCAGGGGCCTGACCGCCCGGCTTCTGAAGCAGGAACCGTTCTACTGAACCTTTATATTCCCCCTCCCCGTTCTTTCAGCAGGACTCCCCTTTGCCCAGCATCATCTCCGAAAAGTCGTCCAGGTGGCACTTGAGTCCCAGCCTGGCGCAGACCGCGAAGAAGACCGCCATGAAAAGGTAGGACCGGAAGAAGGGGGAGTCCAGACGGGGCCCCGCGGCGGCGGCGTGGATGAACCCTGCCCCCGCGAGCGCCGCGGCGGCGGCCGAGAACCAGGCCGCGGCCTTGTAGCGGCAGTCGATCAGCGAGGCGCAGATGGCGCCCCAGAGAAGCCCGGAGATTATCGCGCCCTGGCTCAACGCCGCGAGGCCCTCCAGGTGCAGTCCTCCGGCGGCGAGCAGATGGTCTTTGAGCGCCCGCGGCACGGGACCGGAGGCCAGTCCCGCCAGGAACCCCCCCGCCTCCCCCGCGCCCGCGAGGGAAGCCGCGTAGCCGCCGACTCCGCTTATAGCCCCGCTGACCTGCTTGTAGACCAGGTCCGCGACATGCGGGACCAGGGCTATGGAGACGGCCAGGGTATGAGAGGGCTTCACGCAGATATAGGCCTGCGCGCCTATTATCATCGCCACGAAGACCAGTATCGGCGCCACGGCGGCCACGGGTATGAGACCGTAGAGGAAATTCACCAGACCGGCGACCGCGGCCAGGAAAAGTACGGCGCCTACCGCGAGAGCGTAGCCGCTGCGCGAGCCCAGCCTTTTGTAGGCGGGATGGCCGATATACACCGTCGTCGGAAAAGGCGAACCGAAAAGCCCGCCGACTATCGTGCCCAGCCCGTCGATGACCTGCGTCCGGCGCACCGGGTAGCGGTCGCCGGCGGCCTCCGCGGACTCCACGTTGTTCATCGTCTCGATGAAATTGTAGATCTCTATCGGCAGTATGACGGCGATTATCGCGGGATTGCCCAGTACCAGTTTCAGGCCCGCCAGCAGGTCCGCCGGCATAAGCAGCGGCGGGTGGAGCCCTATCCCTTCCGCGGATATCCTCGAGAGCCCGGTGGCCATCGCCACGGCCGTGCCGGCGACTATCGCGGCAAGCCCGGCCGGGAGGCCGAAAGGCAGCCGCACCCCCGCGACGAGGCCCAGCAGGATTATGGAGAAAGAGATGAAGCCCACCAGCGGCTGCTCCATTATCTCGGCGAAGGGGATCGTCGCTATCCAGACTATCGCTATGCCGGCCAGCGTTCCCAGCATCCCGGCCCGCGGCGTGTGCCGTTTTATCCAGGGGCCTGCGAGGCCGCCGGCCAGCTCCACCAGTCCGCCGATGAAGGCCGCGGCTATCCCGCATTGCCAGGCGGCCACCGGGTCGCCTGTCTTGAAATACACCGGCCCTATCACCCCGAAGAGGTAGACGAACATTACGGGCGTCGAGATGCCGTAGGGCAGGGCGGTCACGTCGTCCCGCTTCTCCTTTTCGGCCAGCTTCAGCGCCATCCAGGCGTAGGCCGCGGTGCCGGCCAGCAGCGCGACCCCTATGCCGGGCACTATCCTGCCGAAGACCACCTCGTCGGGCATCCTGAAGACGCCCTTGCAGACCCCGGCGATTATCACTATGTTGGCCAGGTTGTCGGCCAGCAGCGCCCAGAAACCGGAGAAGTCCCCTTTAGCGAAAAGGCGCGACAGCTTCATTTCCGACCTCCGATGGCACCCGTAAGCATATCGCAGGCCAGCATGCCGGAGAGCGCGACCATGGGCATACCCGCCCCCGGGTTCACGCTGCCGCCTACGAAGAAGAGGTTGGAATACCTTGAGCTGCGCTTCGGCGCGCGGAAGGCCCCGTTGAGCTTCCTGTCCGACACTACTCCGTAGATCGAGCCCTTGTTGGAGTAATACATCGCCTTTATGTCGTCGGGCGTCAGGACGTCCTCGGTGACTATGCGGGAGCGGAGGCCGTCGAGGCCCATGCGCTCCAGTTTCGCCAGGACCACGTCGCGGAAGGCCGTGTAATCCGCCTTTGTGTAGGGCTTCTCGTCCCTTATGTGGGGGATATGCGGCAGTATCTTCAGGACGGAGCAGCCCGCGGGGGCGGCCGAGGGGTCGGTGACGCAGGGCGCCACCAGGTAGATCGTCGGGTCGGAGGAAAGCTCCTTTTTCCTGAAAACGGCGTCGAAATGTTCTTTCGGAGAGCCGGAATAGAAGAAGTTGTGATGGGCCAGCGCCGGGTAAGAGCCTTTTATCCCCAGGTCGATGACAAGTCCCGAGCAGGCCGGCTCGAACTTCTCCAGCGAGCGCAGGAAAGCTTCGTCCTCGCCGAGC
This sequence comes from uncultured Elusimicrobiaceae bacterium, assembly GCA_964415175.1. Classification (GTDB taxonomy): domain Bacteria; phylum Elusimicrobiota; class Elusimicrobia; order Elusimicrobiales; family UBA9959; genus UBA2231. The sequence goes on along the minus strand of CAYPYG010000009.1, from coordinate 50,759 downwards.
AGTTCGCGGCAGGCGGGGATGACCTCCATGTTGGAGACCACGGCGTCCGCCTCGGCCCTCGCGCCGTTCTTCGCGGTGACGGCGGTGACCCGGCCTCCGGCCCTCTCTATGGAAGCGGCCTCGTGCCCGTATTTTATGTCCACCCCGCAGTCGCGGGCGAGCTTTTCCAGGGCCAGGGCCATCTTATACATCCCGCCGGATACGTACCAGAGGCCGTAGCCGAACTGCACGTGCGGAAGCAGGTTCATCGTGCCCGGGGCGTCGTAGGGAGAGGACCCGACATACTTTATGAAGTAGTTCAGCGCGTCCACCAGGCGGGGGTCCTTCACGTAAGAGCGCACCCCGGCGTCCATCGAGCGCATCCAGTCGAAACCGAGCAGCGCCCGGAGATTGCCGTAGCCGGCCCGCATCTCGGCCAGCGTGTCGTAGCCGTATTTGAAATAACCCTCTTCCGTCAGGAGGCTCTGCCGGCGGGAGTATTCCAGGAAGGCGCTGAAGCCGCGGCCTCCGTCGGGGATTTTTTTGAGTTCCGCCTCCATGAGCCGGGAGTCCGGGGTGAAGTCGAATGTGAAGCCGCCCTCGAAGAAATTTCGCCAGTGGGGCCTCAGCTCCTCTATCGCCACATAATCCTTCATTTCCTTCCCCGCCCTGGCGAACAGGTCGCGGAAGATCTGCGGCATCGTCAGGATCGAGGGCCCGAGGTCGAACCTGAAGCCGTCCTTCTCCAGCTGGTTGAGCTTGCCGCCCGGGCCTTTGTTCTTCTCGAAAAGAGCGACCTCGTAGCCGGCGCAGGCCAGGGATACGGCGGCGGAAAGACCGCCTATCCCGGCCCCGATGACCACCGCCTTCTTATCTTTCGCCATTGCCTATCCCCCTGTTCCTTCGCTTTTTTATCAGTCTTGAAGCCGTGAAGGCCCTGCGCCAGGCCGCGGGCGAAAAAGGCCCGAACATGGCCAGCAGCGAGTCCTTCATCGGGCCGTAAAGCCCCGGGCCGTAAGGGAACCAGTTGGGTTCCGACGGGACAGAGGAAAAATTCTCCATTACCGCCGCCTGCCGGGAGAATTCATAGAGGCCTTCCGGGCCGTGATATCTTCCGAAACCGCTCGTTCCCATGCCCCCGAACGGCAGGTAGGGGCTGCTACGGCCCTTATGGCGTCGTTCACGCTGATGGACCCGGCGTCCAGCGCGGCGGCGGCGCGCGCGGCGCGCTCCCTGTCGCGGGTCCAGACGGAGGCGGCCAGGCCGCCGTGACGGGAGGCGGCCAGGCGGAGAGCCTCTTCCTCGGCGCCGAAAGGGACGACGGCAACGGCCGGCCCGAAGATCTCGTCCGTCATGAGGCGGCAGTCCGGCGGCGGTTCCGCCACTATTATCGGGTAGAGCACGCCGTTCTCGTAGCGCAAAGGGGTCAGGACCCTGGCTCCCCCCGCCACGGCTTCCCTCGCCATGGCGATGACGGATTCCGCTTTCTCCCGCGAGATCATCGGGCCGTAATCGCCCGATTCGCCTCCCGGCGAGACGGCGGCCGAGGCCGCCAGGAACTTTTCCATGAAAGCGGCGTAGACCGCGCGCTGCACGTAGATGCGCTCCGTGGAGACGCAGACCTGGCCGGAATTGCAGAATGCGCCGTAGGCCGCTCCCTGCGCGGCGCGCTCCAGGTCCGCGTCGTCGAAAACCAGCATCGGGGCCTTTCCGCCGAGCTCCAGGCAGAGAGGTATCGCCTTTTCGGCGCAGAGGGCCATGACCGCCCGTCCGCCCGCCGGGCCGCCGGTGAAGAAGACCTTGTCCGGGCCGGCCTCCGTGAGTTCGCGGACCTTTTCCTTCCCACCCTCCTCCACGATCAGGAGATCGGGGTCCCCGCCCGCCGCCGCGAAGACCCGGGAGAGCAGGGCTCCCGTGCCCGGCGCCAGTTCGGAGGGCTTTATGACCGCGGCGTTGCCGGCCGCCAGGGCCGTAACCGCGGGGATAAAGGAGAGCTGGAAAGGGAAATTATAGGGCCCTATGACGAGCACGGCGCCGTAAGGCCGGTACTCCACTCTCGAGCTGGAGCCGGTAAAGAAGAAAGGGGTGGGCCTTCCGCGCGGCGCGAGTATCTTTTCCGCGGAGCGTTCATAATAGCGAAGGATCTCCAGGCAGGGATAGATCTCGCTCATCAGGGCTTCGGCCCGCGGTTTGCCCGTGACCGAAGAGATGCCCGCCGACAGGCCGTCCAGGTCCGCGGCTATGGCAAGGCGCAGACGCGCGAGGCGGGCGCGGCGTTCCGGCCAGCCGGCCGCCCGCAGGCGCGCCGAAGCCGCCCGGGCCCTTGCGACCGCCTCCCCCCCTGCGTTCAAGCAGCGACCTCCTTCTTGGCCCCCAGGAAGGTCGGTTCTCTGAAAGGGACTCCGTGTTCCCGGCAGAGCAGGTTGGAGGTTATCCGCGCCGACTCATATATGGTCGGCAGCCCGCTGCCGGGATGAGTGCCCCCTCCCACCAGCCAGCAGTTCCCCACCTCTTCGAATTTGTTGCGGGGCCGGAGGTAGAGCATCTGGCCCAGCTTGTGGGAGAGGTTGAAGGTGGCGCCCTTGTATACGCCGTATTCGTCCCGCCAGTCCGCCGGCGTTATGAGCCGTTCCGCCTGTATGTGCCGGCGCAGGTCCCTGAAGCCGGCCCGTTCCTCGGCCAGCCTCAGGGCAAGCTCGCGCAGGCGCGGCCTTTCGGCCGCCCAGTCGGCCCCGCCGTCCAGGTTGGGCACGGGCACCAGGATGTAGATGGTCGACTTGCCGGGCGGGGCGAGCGTCGGGTCCGTGGGCGAGGCGTTCTGCACGTAGATGGAGACGTCGCCGGAGGGGCCTTGCGGTGAAAGATATCCTCCACGTTGCGCCGGTAGTCGGAAGCGAAGGCGATGGTGTGGTGGAGCAGCTCCGGGTAGGCCTTGTCGATCCCCAGGTAGAGCATGAAAGTGGAGCAGGAGAATTCGCGGGCCTGCATCTTCTCCGGGGAATACTTGGAGAGCACTCCCCTGTCGAAGAGGGTCGTGGCGGCGTGGCCGAAGTCGGCGTTTATCACCACCTCGTCGCAGCGGAAGACCTCCCCCCCCTTCAGCTCCACGCCCCGGGCCGCGCCGCCTTCCGTTATCACCCGCTTCACGGGGGAGGAGAGGCGTATCTTCGCCCCGTTCACGGAGGCCGCTTTCGCCATCGCGGAAGAGATGGCGTTAAGCCCGCCCCGCACGTGATAGACGCCGTAGGCGTGCTCTATATAGGAGAGCATCGTGAAAAAGCCGGGGCAGTCCCAGGGCGACATGCCGAGATATTTCGCCTGGAAAGTGAAGGCGAGCTTAAGCTTGTCGTCGTCGAAATACTTCCCGAGGACGTCGAAGACCGAGCGTCCGGCGTCGAGGTAGGGTACGGCTTTAAGCAGCGGGACGCTGAAGAGGGACCCGAAGGAGGAATAGTCCTTCTGTATGCAGGGGAACAACTTTTCGAAGCGGGCCTTCTCCGCCGCCAGGAACCTGTCCAGCCCTTTCTCCTGCCCCGGGAAGGCGCGGGCTATTTCGGCCCTCATCTTAGCCGGGTCCGAGACGGGGCGGAAATCGCGGTCGTCGAAGACCAGCCGGTACATGGGGTCGAGGCGGGTGAAGGAGAGGTACTCGTCTATTTTATGTCCGGCCTCTTCGAACATTTCGCGCAGGATGAAATTGAGCATCAGGAAGGTGGGGCCCGTGTCGAAACGGAACTCTCCAAGCCTCAGCTCCGCGTTCCGGCCCCCGACCCTGTCCTTGGCCTCGAAGACCGTGACATCGAACCCCCGCGCCGCCAGTATCATGGCCGCGGTCAGGCCTCCCGGGCCCGCGCCGACGACCGCTATTTTCTTAGACATTCAGTCCCCCTCCATCGTCAGTCGAGAACGAAAGATTCTCCATGCCCCGGCTTCTCCGGCGCGCCGTACCCTTCGGCCGCCAGCGCCTCCGCCAGCGCGTCCCGCTGCGAATCCTCGCCGTGAACGAGGAAGATCTTCCGGGGCTTCCTGTTCAGGCCCCTGACGAAAGCGAGAGCGTCGTCCCTGTCGGCGTGCGACGAAAAGTGCGGCATCGTCCGTATCTCCGCCGCCACCTCGTGCTGCAGCCCGAAGATGCGCACTTTCTTCTGGCCGTCCTGGAGCCGGCGGCCCAGCGTGCCCGCGGCCTGGTAGCCGACGATAAGCACGGTCGCCGAGGGATCGGCGATATTATTGCGCAGGTGATGGAGCACGCGGCCGCCCTCGCACATGCCGGAGGCGGAGATGATTATCATGGGCCCCGGGCGGCCGTTGAGAGCCTGCGACTCCTCCTTGGACCTGGCGTACTTTATGAAGTCGAAACCGAAAGGGTCCCCGTCCCGGCGGGCGTAGGCTTTGAACTCCCGGTCGAAGCTGAAGCCCTCGAGGTGCCTGTTGAAGATCCCGGTTATATCGATCGCCATAGGGCTGTCGACATAGACCGGGATCTCCGGCATGGAGGGGTCGTTGCGCAGCCTGTCCAGCGCCACTATTATCTCCTGCGAGCGCTCCAGCGCGAAAGCGGGGATTATGATCTTTCCTTTTTCGGCGGCCGCCTTGCGCAGCAGGCGGCCCAGCTCGGCGTCGATCTCCGAGGCCGGTTCGTGGGTGCGCCCGCCGTAAGTGGATTCAATGACCAGGTAATCCACGCCTTCCGGCGGTTCCGGCGCCTTCATGAGCGGCACCTCGCGTCGTCCCAGGTCCCCGGTGTAAAGCAGCCGTCGGGGCCCGGCGGGCGTTTCCATGTCGGCCTGTATCATCGCCGAGCCCAGGACATGGCCGGCGTTGAGGAAGCGCGCGCTCAGGCCGGGGGCGGGGCTGATCACGTCGCCCGGGGCGCAGGGGCGCAGCAGGGAGATCGCCAGGTCGGCCTCCTTCTCGCCGTAAAGGGGCTCTATCCTCTCGCCGTCGGCCGCGTGGATCTTGTTGAAGAACTTGGCGTCCGTCTCCTGCAGGCGGGCGGAGTCGGCCAGCATTATGGCGACCAGGTCGGCCGTCTCGCGGGTGGCGTAAACCGGGCCTTTGAAGCCGTCGCCGGCCAGGCGGGGCAGCAGGCCGCAATGGTCTATGTGGGCGTGGGAAAGGAAAACGGCCGAGAGAGAAGCGGGGTCGAAAGGCGAATTGCGGTTCTTGGCGGCGGCCTCGGCGCGGCGGCCCTGGAAGAGGCCGCAGTCGAGGAGGACCCGGCCCTCCCCGGCCTCGAGCAGGTGGCGGGAGCCGGTCACCTCGCCGGCCGCGCCGTGGAAAGTCAGCCGCGAGGGCAACGCCGGGCCGGCCATCGGCTATCTCCGCCGGCCGCCGAAGCCGCGGCGGCGGCCCGCTCCCTGGTTCCAGCCGCGGCCCGTGGCCACGGTGTTGCGCACGTCCCAGAATTCCGCCGGCTGTATCTCGGGATGGGTGACCACGTTGAGCTTGGACTTGATGAGCGCCTCTATGCTGCGCACGTCCGGCCCCTGGTCCGGGGTGGCGAAAGTTATGGCCAGGCCCGGCTGGCCGGCGCGGCCGGTGCGGCCGATGCGGTGCACGTAGGCGTCGTCCTCGTCGGGGAGGGTGTAGTTGATTACCACCTCTATCCCCGTCACGTCGATGCCGCGGGCGGCTATGTCGGTGGCCACCAGTATGCGGTACTTGCCGCTCTTGAAGCCTTCCAGGGCCTCTTTGCGCTGGCCCATGGAACGGTCCGAGTGCAGCTCGGCCACGCGGTGCTTCATGTGGGCGATGACCTGCGTTACCTTCATGGCGTCCTCGCGGGTGCGGACGAAGACGAGCACGCTGCCGGCATATTTCTGGAGTATCTTGCCCAGGAGCGCGTACTTGGCCCCGTGTCCCACGATGTAAAGCTCCTGGCGCACCAGCTCGGCCGCGGTGCCGGAGCGGGCCACCTCTATGCGCAGCGGCAGGTGCATATGGTCGGACGCCAGCTTCATCACCTCGTCGGGCATGGTGGCCGAGAAAAGCATGGTCTGGCGGTCGCGCGGCAGCGCCCGCATGATGCGGTTGATCTGCGGGGCGAAGCCCATGTCGAACATGCGGTCGGCCTCGTCGAGAACGAGCACCTCCACGTCGTCGACGTGGACCGTGCGGCGCTCCATGTGGTCGAGCAGCCGCCCCGGCGTGGCTATAAGTATGCGCGGGCGTTTTTTCAGTTCGCGCATCTGCTTGTTCATCTCCTCGCCGCCGATGAGGCAGACGGCGCCCATGCCCATGACCGGCGCGAACTGCTTCATCACTTCGCTGACCTGCATGGCCAGCTCTCGCGTCGGCAGCAGCACCAGGCCTTTCTTGCCCTTGGTGGCGGCGAGCCGCTGTATCATGGGTATGGCGAAGGCGATTGTCTTGCCGGTGCCGGTCTGCGCCACTCCCACCATGTCCTTGCCCTCGGAAGCCACCGGGATGGACTGCTGCTGTATGGGGGTGGGCGTAACGAATTTCTTCCTGTCCAGTTCCTCCAGGAGCCCGGGGGCTATCCCCAGGCCGTAGAAGCCGGAAGTTTTTTTGCGGGCGAACCCCAGTTTTTTGAGGGTCTTGAGCCCTATTTTCTTTATCAGCGATTTCATCGTTAGGGAGAGTCTCCGTTGTGTGTTGGTATACTATAAAAATATCAAATTCCGCCGGCCTATTTAAAGCCGCGGGACCCGGTCAGCGCTTTTCCTTCCGGAAAAAATCGAACCAGCGCGGCTTGCGCCGGGATTCTTCCTGGCGCGCGGGTCCGGTCGAGGGGCGCTGGGGCCTCTCGTCGCGGCCCCTGTTGCGGTCGCGCCCGCCCTGGCCGCGCCACATCCCCCTTCCGTCCTCCGGGAAATAAGGCGAGTCCTCGACCCTGGCGCCGGAGCGCGGCCGTCCCGCGTTCCTGTCGCGCTCGCCGCCCTGGCGGCGGAAATCCCGGCGGTCTTCGCGCCGGCCTGGGGTGCGCTCGTCGCGGTTCCCGCCCCGAGCCTGGCGGGGCTGCTGTTGCCGGGACTGTCCGCCGTTCCCGGCGGCCCCGGGCCCGGGGCGCCGCTGCGGCCTCTGTTCCTGCCGGTTCGGCCGCGGCTGCTGCCGCTGCCCCCCGGCGGCGGGCCGCCGCCGCTGCTGCTGCTGCGCCGGCGCGCCCGAACCGTGCAGGGCGGAAGGCTTTATATCCGGGTGGGCCGAAACGCGCAGGGGTTTGCGGATGAGGCGCTCTATGGAGCGGACCATCTGGGCCTGGTCCGGCGTCGCGAAGCTTATCGCGTGGCCGGTCTTGCCCGCGCGGCCAGTGCGGCCGATGCGGTGCACGTAATTCTCGTCCTCGTCGGGCAGGTCGTAATTTATCACCAGCTCTATCCCCGTGACGTCTATGCCGCGCGCGGCTATGTCGGTGGCCACCAGGACCCGGTACTTGCCGCTCTTGAAGCCCTCGAGGGCTTCCTTGCGCTGGTTGAGCGAACGGTTGGAATGTATCTCGGCCGCGCTGTGCCCCATATTGCGCAGGTCGCGCGCCACGCGCTTGGCGTGATGCTTGGTGCGCATGAAGAGCAGCACCGGTCCCCAGTGCTTGTCCAGCAGCTTGCCAAGCAGCGCGTTCTTCTCCGTGCGGCTGGCGACGACGTAGAGTTCCTGGTCCACGCCCTCGGCGGTGGTCCCGGAGCGGGCGACCTCCAGGCGCAGCGGCAGTTTCATGTGGCGCGAGGCCAGCGCCATTATGTCGTCCGGCATGGTGGCCGAGAAAAGCATGGTCTGCCTGTCCCTGGGGACCCCGGCCAGGATCTTCTCTATCTGCGGAGCGAAGCCCATGTCGAACATCCGGTCGGCCTCGTCGAGGACGAGCACGCCGATGTCGGAAAGTTTCACGGTGCGCTGGCCCATGTGGTCGATGAGGCGCCCCGGCGTGGCTATCAGGACGCGCGGCTGCTTGCGCAGGTCCTGCTGCTGGCGGCCTATCGATTCTCCGCCGATGAGCACCGAGGTCTGTATGCCGGCGGCGCGGGCGAACTTCTTGAAGACCTCGTTGACCTGCAGGGCCAGCTCGCGCGTGGGCAGGAGTATGAGGCCGCGGCCGGGGAGGGCCGCCAGGCGCTGGAGCATGGGGATGGCGAAGGCGATGGTCTTGCCCGTGCCGGTCTGGGCTATGCCGACCAGGTCCTTGCCCTCGCAGGCCGGGGGTATGGCCTTCTGCTGTATGGGCGTAGGGACGGTGAACTTGAGGCGATCGAGTTCGGCCAGGAGACCGGGGGCGATATTAAGGCCGTAGAAGCCCGAAGCGGGGAGAGGTTTCGTTTCTGTCATACTCAATTATCCCATATATGGACGGCAATAGCCACGGAAAAACCGCGGGAGTGGATGGGGACGGCGTCTTTTTGGAATAATATCCCCATGCAACACTTCTTCTTCGACTCCGCCGCGCTGGCCTTCCTGGCGCTTTTTCCCATACTCAACCCGCCGGCCATGGCGCCCATCTTCATGGAGATGACCTCTTCCCTCACTTCCGCGGACCGCCACCGGCTCGCCGGCCTGGTCGGGCGCTACACCTTCCTTTTCCTTTTCACCATCCTCATCGCCGGCGGCTGGATGCTCAAGATCTTCGGCATCTCCATCCCGGTCATACGCGTCGCCGGCGGCCTCCTCCTGTTCAATACCGCCTGGAAAATGCTCAACAGCGAGCCCAAGTTCTCCCGGGAGGAGCAGGAGGAACTGCAGTCCCGCATGACCTCGCGCGCTTTCTTCCCCATGACCATGCCCGTCACCGCCGGGCCCGGTTCCATCGCCGTGACGCTGACGCTGGTGCCTACGGGTTCGCTGCTGGCCGGGTCCACCTGGCTCAAGTTCGCCGGCGACGCGGCCGGCATAGCGCTGGCCGCGCTGGCGGTCTTCGTCTTCTACCGCTACTGCGACAGCATACTGCCCAGGCTGGGCAGGGCCGGCGCGCAGGTCATCTCCAAGATCTCGGCCTTCATCCTTCTGGCGATAGGGGTGCAGATAATCTGGGAAGGGATAAAGGGGCTTGTCGCCGGTCAATGACGGGCTCGATTGTTGTATAATAACAGCGGCGTCGAAAGATACAGCGGTGGAGGCAGCCTGACTAGGTTTTCCGCGGTCGCCACGATACTCCTCCTGATACCGGCTCTCCCGGCCGGGGCCGCGTCCCCCTCCCCTTCCGAACAGCTTTTCTCCGGGTCCGCGGAAGTCGGTCTCCCCGAGGCCCGCTATTACCCTTCTTATTCCGGGCTTTCCGGCGCCCGCCTGTTCGACGCCCTTCACGACGCCACGGAGATACCCAGGGACATGGGCGGCCACGATTATCTCAAGGCCAAGAAGTTCATGTTCTCCAGCGCCGACAATACCGGCTGCGGCGGCCGCCCGGGCGTGATCGCCTTCTATTCGCAGGTCTGCGTGCGGGGCGACAGCGAGTACGGCGGCGACTACGGCGAGACGGGCGACGCCAACGGCGACGGTTACGCCGACAACAGCATGAACGCCGAGCATATCTGGCCCCAGGGCTATTTCAACTCGGCCTACCCGATGAAGGCCGACCTGCATCATCTCGCTCCGACCTTCCTGACGCCCAACGGCATGCGCGGCAGCTATCCTTTCGGCCCGGCCGGCGACGCCGTGTATTCCACTTCCGCGGGCTCCATTCTCTCCAGCACCGGCGAGTTCGAGCCGGCCGACGCCGTCAAAGGCAATGTCGCCCGCGCCATGCTCTACTTCGTCACCCGCTACCATGACCGGAACATAGACGACGGCATGGACTACCGGGAATTCTGGACCGACCGCGTAGCGATGTTCCTGGAATGGAGCCGCCGGGACCCGCCCGACGCCGCCGAGCGCCGCCGCAACGACCTCATCGAGACCTTCCAGGGCAACCGCAATCCCTATATCGACGACCCTTCGCTGGCGGAGCGCGTAGGCGAGGCCGTCTTCTCCCGCCACTAGACCCGGGCTCCTCCTGCCCCGTAACCCGCCGCGGCGGGTTTTTTTGCGTCAACTTCCGCCGTTTTCGCCGAAACTTACCCGAAAGGCCTATTTTGCGAGTGGGCCCTTTGGCCCTTGCGAAATAGGTACGATGGCATAAACTTTAGTTGACGGCAGTCAAATTGACATCAGTCAACAGGTTAACGGAGGCAGTTTGAACATCGTCATCAGGCTTTTAAACCCGGCGCTCGCCGCCGTCCTCCTCGTTTCGCCGCTCAAGGCCCAGCTCTCTCCCGCCCTCGACTCCCTGCAGGGCGCGGCTTCGCTTTCCCTCTACGATATCGAGATCCCCGCGGCCGGCGAACCCGGCGCGGCGGCCGTCCCCCTGGATCTGCGCGGCGAGGCTCTTTTCAATTACCTCCACCAGGCCGCCGGGCCTTCCCAGTGGCAGAAAGCGGTGATCGGCTACACCGAGGCCAAGTCCTACATGTACTCGACCGCGGACAATGTCGGCTGCGGCGGCGGGCCCGGCATAGTCACTTTCTACTCCCAGGTCTGCGTCAACGGCAGCAGCGGCAACGGCAATTCCTATCCCGAGCGCGGCGACCTGAACGGCGACGGCGTGGTGGACAGTTTCATAAACGCCGAGCATATCTGGCCGCAGGGCTATTTCAAGGAAGCCTACCCGATGAAGTCGGACCTGCATCACCTTTCCCCCACTTTCATGACCCCCAACTCCCGCCGCGGCAACCTGCCGTTCGCCGAAGTCTCCAATCCCTCTTACGGCACCTCCGCCGGCTCCCTCCTGGGCCGGGAGGGCTTCGAGCCGGCCGACGCGGTCAAGGGTAATGTCGCCCGCGCCATGCTCTACTTCGTCACGATGTATCACGACAAGAACATCCGCCAGGGCATGAACTACAATAATTTCTGGACCAGCCGCGTTCCGATGTTCCTGGAGTGGAACCGGCAGGACCCGCCCGACGCCGCCGAGCGCCGCCGCAACGACCTGATCGCGGCCTTCCAGGGCAACCGCAATCCCTATATCGACGACCCTTCCCTGGCCGAGCGCATAGGCGCGCAGGTGCTGGCCTCCTACTGATCGAACCACCGCCCGCGAATTAAAAAAGCCCCGCAAAAGGGGCTTTTTTTATGTGTCGAGCGGCCCGCCTGGGCGCGGTTCGCTTAATTTGGCGTAAGGCGGGCTTTGCCGGCTATGACGGCCAGGTTCAGGCGGGCGATGTCGGCCGCGAAGTCCCAGTCCAGCCCCTGCATGGTATCGCAGGGCCTGTGGTAACAGGGGTTGTGGTTCTCCCAGTGTTCGATGGATAAATATGTCGGTATGCCGGCCTCCAGGAAAGGGACATGGTCGCTGCCCCAGGCCGGCATGGCTATATGCGGCGTCATCCCGGTATAGACCCGGGCCAGCGCGGCCACCCATTCGGCGTGAGCCGCGAATTCCCCGTTCGTCTCCAGCTCTATCACCCCGTCCTTATTATAGGCCACCATGTCCATGTTAATGGCCCAGGCCACTTTGGAGAGCTCGCCGGAGGCGCGGAGCTTCTTCGCGTAAGCGTAAGACCCGGCTATGCCTGTCTCCTCGCCGTTGGCGGCCAGGAAGATGAGGCCCAGGTCCGACCGGTAAGCGGCCAGGACCCGCGCCATCTCCAGCAGGGCCGCGGCCCCGGAAGCGTTATCGTCGGCGCCGGCGTTCTCATGTCCCACCGTGTCGAAATGGGCGGCGACCAGAATGTAGCTCTCCCCCTCGCGCCGCCCGGCCACATTACATTCATCGTCCTTCTTGCGGGCGCGGTAGCAGTGCCGCTCCACGGCGTAGCCGAGCCGCCCAAGTTCGTCCGCTATCATGTCGGCGGCCAGGCGGTTGCCGGAAGCCGGGCTCAGGTCCAGGGCGCCGGCGCTGCGTTTTCCGGTCATGGTCAGGCGTTCGGCCCAGGCCGAGATGTTCCTCGGGTCCACGCGGGACAAAAGGTCGCGGACCGCGGGGTCGGCTTCAACTTTAACGAAAGAGCCGGCCGGTTCATTGCGGACCTCTCCCGGGCCGACGGGGCGCAGCGCCGCCCTGAGTTCGGCCGGCAGCGAGTCGTACGGGAGCAACGGACGGACCAGCCTTGTCCTCCCTTTGTCGTAGGCGACGGAAAGGTATATCCCGTTCCTGGCCAGGAAAAAAGGGTCGCGCTCCGTAAGCAGGTAGGCGTCCCCGCCGCCGGCCGCGGACAGCGGCGGAAGGAGCAGGGCAAGGAGGGACAGGGAGAGGAGCGTTTTTGACATAGGTCAATAATATCCGTCGGAACCAATTATATATAATTCCGCCGTTCCCCGCAGCCCCGTCCCCGCCTTACCGCCGCGCCCCGTTCTAGGCGTCCTCCGCGGCGGGAACCAGGGCCTCCGTCCGTTTCCGGGGCCGACCGGGCCGCGCCGGCTTCTCTTCGGCCGCCGCCTCCGGCCGGGGTTTGGCGCCGCCGAGGAACTCCATGTTGTCCACGTAGACCAGCGTGCGGGAATGGGGCTTGCCGTCCTCCTTGCCGGTCCATTCCTCCAGCGCCAGGTGCCCCTCCACGTAGACCTGCCGGCCCTTGGTGAGCACGGCGGCCCGGTCGGCCAGCTTCCGCCCGCTTTCGCGGTTGAAGGCCTTCAGGTTCAGCCAGACCGGGACCTCCTCCCACTCGCCGGTCTCTCCGTTGCGCCGCCGGTTATTGACGGCGAAGCCGAGATTGGCCACCTTGCCGCCGTTGGAGAATTCCGTGATCTCCGGGTCCCGCGTCAGCCGTCCTATCAGCATCACTTTATTCAGGTTGCTCATAACACCCCCTTGTGTTTCCGCACCTATAGCGTAAAACACGGGTGCGACAACGTGGTGTCGCAGGGGCTTGAAAAGGGAGGGAGCAAATTTAAAAGGCCGCGACAAAGCGCGGCCGGGGATAATATGAAGGGTGTTGGACAGGCGCCTGCGGCGCCCTCTCCGAAGTTACGCAGGATGCCAAGTCGAGCCGAACCATCGAAGGCTGCGCCTTCGCGGTCCGGTCAACAGGGGACCCAAATTTAGAAGGCCGCGGCAAAGCGCGGCCTTCTAAATTTGGCTCCCCGGGTTGGACTCGAACCAACAACCCTTCGGTTACAAGTGCCCTCGAATTGCTTCAAGGCTTGGACTATATCATGTCCGATCCTTTCGAATTACGGACTCAGGCGCTTCCCATCCGCTTTAGGCGGAAAGTACTCCCTCGCGGGATAGTCTCTGCACCTTCCCGGGGCCTGTCGCTCCGGGCTTGGCTCAGGATTGTCCGCTTTTCGCGGATTTCCCTGAATTCACCTGATTTTTCAACCGCCGTTTCCGGCGGAAGCTGCAACCCTGCGTGAACTTCCCTATGACAGTTGGCGCACAGCATTACGCATTTGTCCAACTCTTTCCTGACCCTGGCCCAACTTCTGGTATATCCTCGCTGGGATATCCCGAAGTCCTTGCCGTCAGGAACGCGATGATGAAATTCCATCGCTTCCGGGCATCTCCGATACCCGCAGGCCTCGCATTTGCCGCCTTTGTACTCGATAGCCGTCGCGCGCAGTTTCTTTCTTCTCCTGCGCACCGCTTCTATCATGTACTCCCGGCGGTCTGCGTATCGCCTTTTGTCCCTAGGGGGCTTCATGCTTTTTACAGCCGAATGCTCCACCATTGAGCTACCGGGGAATTTTACTGCGGAATAATTATACAAAATTTCCAATTTAACGATAATCCGTGCCGCCCTTTTTTGTAGAATACTCCCATGGCGAGCGACATAAAAGAATATTACCAGTGCATACTCGACAACCTGACCGGCGGCCTGATAAGCGTGGACCTGTCGGGCAAGGTCGTCTACATGAACCCGATGGCCGGCAAGATCCTGCACATGGACGAGGCCCACAAATGCCTCGGTTGCGATTATAAAAAGGCCTACGCCGGTTTCCCGGCCCTGCTGGACGTGGTCGGGGGGGCGCTGGAGACCGGCAAGTCCGTGCGCCGCGCCGAGATCTCGGTCATGCACGCCAATGTCCCGCTCGTCATCGGCTACAGCACCATGCGGGTCAGGAACCACGACGGCAGGGAACTGGGCGTGACGGTCATCTTCCAGGATATCTCCTTCGTCGCGTCGGGGAAGAAATAATATGGCGAAAAAAGACAGGAAGAACAGGCAGCAGCCGGTCCCCGAGCCGGAGACGCCGGCCGCCCCCGCCCCCGCGCCCGAACCCGCCGCCCCGGAAAAACCGGTCCCTTCGGGTCTCGTCCTGCTCTTCTGGGGGTTCCTCGCCGCTCTCCTCTTCGGCGCCTGGGCCGTCGAATCTTTCACCGCGGTCAGCGAAGCCCGGCTGGAACGCTGGCTTATGCTGCCCCTCGGCCTGTTCTGCGTTCTGATACTCTTCCTGACCCGCAAAAAGAAGAGCCCGGATGTCCCTGAAGTATAAGGACTATTACTCATTGCTCGGCGTCGCCCGCGGCGCCGGCGAGAACGAGATAAAGTCGGCTTACCGCAAGCTGGCGATGAAGTACCATCCCGACAAGAACCCCGGCAGCAAGGAAGCCGAGAACAAGTTCAAGGAAATAAACGAGGCCTACGAGGTCCTCTCCGACCCCAAGAAGCGCGGTCTCTACGACCAGCTGGGCCGGAACTACCGCGAGGGGCAGGAATTCCGCCCGCCGCCCGGCGGCGGCTTCTCCGGCGGCCCGGGCGGCTTCCAGTACCAGGGGGGCCAGGGCTTCGAGCAGTTCGGCGATTTCAGCGAGTTCTTCAAGTCGGTGTTCGGCAATCTCGGCGGCTTCTCCGGCGGGGGCTTCGGCGGTGATTTTCAGGAGGAGCGGGGCGGGTTCGCCCCCCCGCGCGGGCGCCGTTCCGGCCTGGACATGGAAGCCGAACTGAGGCTGACCCTGGACGAGCTCGTCTCCGGCGGACGCAAGGACCTTTCTTTTTCCTACAGGGCGGGAGGCCGGACGGAGACCCGCGATCTATCGGTGAATCTTCCCAAGAACATAACCGACGGGGCCGTCATAAGGCTCAAAGGCCAGGGCGCCTCGGCGCAGGGCCGCGCCGGCGATCTCTACCTGAAGGTCTCGGTGGAGCCCGATCCGCGCTTCACCGTCAACGGCCGCGACCTGGAGACCAGGGTGCAGGTATATCCCTGGGACGCCGCGCTGGGCGGCGAGGCCCAGGTGTTCTATCCCGGCGGTTCGCTGAAGATAAAGATCCCCCCGGGCTCCCGCGCCGGCAGGCGCATGCGCCTGCCGGGCAAGGGCCTGCCGCATAAGGGCGGCCGCGGCGATCTCTACGCCGTGCTCGAGATAACCCTCCCCGAAAAGCTTTCCCCGGCCCAGCTCGAACTCTTCCGCAAGCTCAAGGAAAGCGCTTAGGCCTTCCCGCTCCTCTTCGGCCGGGCCGCGCGCCCGGCTTTTTTATTACCTTGCAAAGAAAAAACCCCTGCCCGACGCCTTTCGGCTTCGGACAGGGGAGAAAGGAGGTTTCTTTTATCGCTTTTAGAAGCGGGCGTTCTCTATCTGCAGCGCGGCCTTCTCGGTCGCGGCGGCCGCTTTGGCGTCCTTCGCGTTATTGAAGGGAGTGCCTATCTCCTGCAGGAGGCCGTCGCCCTGGACATAGTACACCGCCTTGGAGGTGATGTCCTTGATGACGGTGTGCACGTTCCACTTGAGCTGGACCTGCATCGACGCTATCGGGTCCTCGCTGGTGCCGACGTTGGCTATCGTGGAGTCCGGGACCTCGCTGACCAGGCTGACCTTGTAGCCCCAGGCGGTCTCGATGTTGAGGGGCTCGACGGTCACGCCGGTAAGGAACTTGCCCTTGCCCTGGAAGTTGCCGTTGTGGGTATAGTGCACCTGGTAGGTGACCTTGACCACCTCGGAACCGTAGCCGTTCTTCATGGAGAAGGCGTAGCGCTTGGTGGCGGGCCTGCTCCAGCCCTGCAGCTGCGTCCAGTGGCTGGTGCCGTAGGGCACCGCGTTGGCGTAGTTGGTGGTCACGTTGACGACCGGCTGGTTCTTCTCGATTATGTTGAAGATCTTCTGGGCGAGGTTGACTATCTTGTCCAGGAGATCCACCGTCTGGCTGGCCTCGCCGAGCGGGTTCGTCGGAGCGCCGGTGGTTCCGGGGCCGGGCGGGTTGATGACCGGGCCCGTAGGGGGCTTCGGCAGGCCGGGCTTGGCCGGGGCGGTCGCGGGACCGGTGCTCAGCGGGATCTGTATGGTCCCGCCCTTGTCCATCGCGATCTCCTCGATCATGATGGAGCCCTCGTCCACCTCGAAGTACTTCGCGTCGAAGCCGTTGGCCGAGGCGTTCCCGGCGAACAGCGCGCCCGCTATAAGGGCGAATACCGTCTTTGTCACGTTGTTCATCTTTCCTCCTTCCTTTTTTTACTGCCTTACTCGAAGATCCTTCCATCCGAGGCCAGCGGGGCCGCGGCCCGGTAGGGACCGAGGTCCATATCGTCGAACCTGGCGTCGGACGCCTTCCAGGGGCTGGCTATTTCCGCGAAAGCCCCGTCCCCTTCTATGTAATACACGCTGGTGCCGTCCGAGGATTTGATGGCGGTCGAGATGCGCCAGTTGAGCTTGAGCTGCATCGCGGCCTTGGGATCGGTGTGCGTGCCGACATTGACCACGGTGCTGTCGGGCACCTGCGCGTTCATGCTGAACTTGTAGCCCCAGGCCAGGTCGACCTTCTCGGGGATCACGGTCACGCCGGTAAGGTACTTGCCCTTGCCGTTATAGTTGCCGCCGTAGGTGTAGGCCACCTTGTACTGCACGTCCAGGACGGTGACGCCGTAGAGGTTCTCCGCGTAAAAGCCGTAGGTGTAGGTGCGGGGGCGGCTCCAGCTCTGCAGCTGCGTCCAGGCGGTGATGCCGTCCGGAACGGCCGTGGCGTACTGGGTGTTGATGTTGACCACGGGAGCGTTCTTCTCGATTATGGCCCAGATCTTCTCCGCGATATTAATTATCTTCTCTATAAGGACCAGGCCCTCTCCGGTATTGTTCTGCGCGGCCTTCCGCTGCGCCTCCAGGAGCTTGGGGTCCTCGCCTTCGCTTATGCGGACCAGGCGGATGGAGGCGGGGTTGATGGTGTAGTAGTCCGGGTTCCGCTGCGCGGCCTTGGTCTCGTAGTCGGTAAAATCCCTGGAGTCGGCCTGCTCAAGCGAATGAGCGGCGGCGGAAAATGAAAAGAAGGCGGCGGCGGTCATCAGCGTCGAAGCGATTTTTTTCATGGTCATTTTTTTCCTCGTCCTTCTGTCTTCCTGCGTATAAATTATAGTCCTCATCCGGGAAAACCATAAGTGTCCCAGGACCCAGAGGCCGCGGGCTGATGGCCCAGGTCATTTATAGGCCAAAGGTCCTAGGGAGGGTTGACCTGCGTCAATGAGCCGGCCCGGCAAAAAGAAGACCCGGACCGCGGGGTCCGGGTCTTCCGTCAGGGCCGGAAGGGTTCAGGCGGCGGCGCCGACCTTCTCCTCTTTCCTGCCGGTGTCGCAGTTCATCTGCGCTATCTGCTGATAGACGCTGAGCCTCCACGCGTACTCCGCCTCGGCCAGTTTGGCCAGGCGCTCGGCCATCTCCGGGTTCGTCTTCTGAAGCGCGCGGAAGCGGTTCTCGCCGTTCATGAAGTCGGACACGGGTATGGTCGGGGGCTTGCTGTCGATGGTCAGCGGGTTCTTGCCCTGGGCCTTGAGCGCCGGGTTGTAGCGGAACAGCGGCCAGCGGCCGGACTGCACCGCCTTCTTCTGCTCGTTCATGCCCTTGCCCATCTCGATGCCGTGGGCTATGCAGTGGCTGTAGGCGACGATGATCGACGGGCCGTCGTAAGCCTCGGCCTCGGCGAAAGCCTTGACCGCCTGGTTGTAGTCGGCGCCCAGCGCGACCTGGGCCACGTAGATATTGCCGTAGGTCATCGAGATCATGCCCAGGTCCTTCTTGGGCAGCGGCTTGCCGCCGGCCGCGAAGAGCGCCACGGCGCCCATCGGCGTGGACTTGGACATCTGGCCGCCGGTATTGGAGTACACCTCGGTATCCAGCACCAGGACGCGGACCTTCTTGCCGCTGGCCAGCACATGGTCGAGACCGCCGTAGCCGATGTCGTAGGCCCAGCCGTCGCCGCCCAGGATCCAGACCGATTTCTTTATCAGGTAATCGGCGAGGGTGCCCATGCGGGCGGCCTGTTCGCCGCCGGCGGAGGCCAGGGCCCTCCTGAGATCGGCTATCCGGCCGCGCTGCTGCTCTATCCCGGCCCAGTCCTCCTGGTTGGCGTTCAGGATATCCTCGCAGAGCTTGGCCTGGGCCTTGAGGGGGCCTTCCTTCATGGCGGTCAGCAGTTCGCGGGCCTCGCCGCCCATCTTGTCATAGGCCACGCGCATGCCCATGCCGAACTCGGCGTTATCCTCGAACAGAGAGTTGCTCCAGGCCGGGCCCCTGCCGTCCTCGCGGACGCAGTAGGGGGTGGTGGGCAGGTTGCCGCCGTAGATGGACGAGCAGCCGGTGGCGTTGGCCACGGTCAGGTGGTCGCCGAAGAGCTGGGTCATCAGCTTGACATAGGGGGTCTCGCCGCAGCCGGCGCAGGCGCCGGAGAACTCGAACAGCGGGCGGACCAGCTGGCTGCCCTGCACGGTGGCGCGGTTGACCTTGGACGAGCCCTCGTCCTTGAGGTTCATGAAGAACTTCAGGTTCTCGCGCTCGGTCTCGCGCAGCGGGAACTGGTCGGCCAGGTTGATGGCCTTGCGGCCGGTCTCCTTGCCGTCCTTCTTCTCCTTGGCGGGGCAGTTGTAGACGCAGGCGCCGCAGCCGGTGCAGTCCTCCACCGCCACCTGCACGGTCAGTTTGAGGCCCTTGAGGGCCGGGGCTTTGGCGTCGGCCGACTTGAAGGTCTTGGGCGCGCTTCCCAGGCCCTTGCCGTCATAGGCCTTGAGGCGTATGGCGGCGTGCGGGCAGACGAGCGAGCAGAAGCCGCACTGTATGCAGAGATGGGGCTCCCAGACCGGGGTTTCGAGGGCGATATTGCGCTTCTCGTACTGGCTGGTCGCCGTGGGGAAGGTGCCGTCCACGGGCATCGCGCTCACCGGCAGCTGGTCGCCGCGGAAGGCGATCATCTCGCAGAGGGTCTCGCGCACGAACTTGGGGAACCCCTCCACGTTGCAGGTGCGCTTGATCTTGCTGTCGGCCTTGCCGACCTTCACTTCCTGGATCGCGGCCAGGGTCTTGTCGACGGCGGCGTAGTTCTTGTTGACCACCTCGTCGCCCTTCCTGGCGTAGGTCTTCTTGATGGAGGCCTTGATGGCGGCTATCGCCTCGTCCTTGGGGAGGACGCCGGAGATGCCGAAGAAGGCGGTCTGCATGATGACGTTGATGCGGGCGCCCATGCCGGTCTCTTCGGCGATCTTGGACGCGTTGATCACGTACATCTTCAGGCCCTTCTTGACGATGTCGTACTGCACTTCCACGGGCAGTTTGTCCCAGACCTGGTCGGCCGGGAAGGGGCTGTTGAGCAGGAAGATGCCGCCGTCCTCGGCGCGGTTGAGCATCTCGTACTTCTCGAGGAAACTGAACTGGTGGCAGCCGATGAAGCGGGCCTTCGAGACCAGGTACGGCGCGCGGATATAGTTCTTGCCGAAGCGCACGTGGCTGACGGTCATCGAGCCGGCCTTCTTGGAGTCGTAGACGAAGTAGCCCTGCGCGTACTGGCCGGTCTCCTCGCTGATGATCTTGATGGTGTTCTTGTTGGCGCCGACGGTGCCGTCCGAGCCCAGGCCGAAGAACAGCGCGCGGAAGGTGTCCGCGGGTTCGGTGGTGAAGGCTTCGTCGTACTTGAGCGAGAGGTTGGTCACGTCGTCGTTGATGCCCACGGTGAAGCCGTTGAGGGGCTTGGCGGCGGACAGGTTCTCGAACACGGCCCTGGCCATGGACGGGGTGAACTCCTTGGACCCGAGGCCGTAGCGGCCGCCGACTATCGTGGGGAGCTCCTTGAGCGCGCCGGCCTTATAGGCGCTGGCGCAGACGGTGACCACGTCCTGGTAGAGCGGCTCGCCCAGCGAACCGGCTTCCTTGGTGCGGTCGAGCACGGCTATCTGCTTGACGGTCTTCGGGAGGGCCTTTATGAAGTCGGCCTCGGAGTAGGGGCGGTACAGGCGCACTTTGAGCACGCCCACCTTCTCGCCCTTGGAGACCAGGTAGTTCACGGTGTCTTCCAGCACGTCCGCGCCGGAGGCCATTACGACCACGACCTTGGTGGCGTCGGGGGCGCCGACATAGTCGAACAGGTTGTACTTGCGGCCGGTCAGTTTCTCGAACTGGCCCATGGCTTCCTTGACCATGGTGGGGACGGCGGCGTAGAACTTATTGGCGGCTTCGCGGCCCTGGAAGAAGACGTCCGGGTTCTGGGCGGTGCCGCGCATCACGGGCTTCTCGGGGTTGAGGCCGCGGGCCTTGTGCTCGGCTATGAGCTTCTCGCTGAGCATGCCGCGCATGACCTCGGTGGGGATGGGCTCCACCATGTTCAGTTCGTGGCTGGTGCGGAAGCCGTCGAAAAAGTGCAGGAAGGGCACGCGGGTCTTGAGCGTGGCGGCCTGGGCTATCAGCGCGAAGTCCATGGCCTCCTGGGGGTTGGCGGAGGAGAGCATGGCCCAGCCGGTCTGGCGGCAGGCCATCACGTCGCCGTGGCCGCCGAAGATGGAGAGGGCGTGGGCCGCGACTTCGCGGGCGCTCACGTGGAAGGTGGTGCTGGTCAGCTCGCCGGCGATCTTGTACATGTTCGGGATCATCAGCAGCAGGCCCTGGGAGCAGGTGAAGGTGGTGGTCAGCGCGCCGGCGGTCAGCGAGCCGTGGACCGCGCCGGAGGCGCCGCCCTCGCTCTGCATCTCCACCACGGAGGGGACGGTGCCCCAGATGTTCTTGTCGCCCTTGGCGGACCAGGCGTCGGAAAGCTCGCCCATCACGGAGGAAGGGGTGATCGGGTAGATCGCTATGACCTCGTTGGTCTTATGGGCCACGTAAGCCGCGGCCGTGTTGCCGTCCATCGCTACTCTGTTCTTAGACATTATTGGTATCTCCTTGATAGGTTCTGCGGAAAGCGGGAAACCGACGGCTTTAGTATAGCATTTTTGCCCCGGCGGGGGTCAGGGAAAAGGCCGGCGCAGGTGCAGGGGATCATAGGCCGACAGCAGGGGCGAGGCGGACGCGGTCCCGTCCCGCGCCAGAAAGACCGCGGTAAGGTATACCGAATTGAGAAGCGCCATCAGGTTCAGGGCCGCCAGGCAGTAGCCGATAATGGTGCCGAAGAGACCGAAAATGATCCAGGGGAGATTGTCCGCCGGACCGAAGCCGAAGGCCGCTATGAAAGAGAACAGCCAGGCCGCGAGGGCTCCGATGAAGAAAGGCGTTTTCAGTTCTTTGGACGGCCTGACGGGACGGAGATCTATCCCCGAGAGCACGGCGGAAGAGCCCCCCGCGCCGCCCAGCAGCGAGGCCCGCATGGCGGAATGACGCGCCGCTTCCGCCCGCGGCTCCCCCCTTATCATCATATACTGCGGCAGAAAAGCCCCAGCCGCGCCGGCCGCGCCTCGTATGTCGGCCATGGCGGCCGCTATCTCCGGGGTCCGGCGGAGGAGGGTGCTCAGGGCGCCGTAAAATCCGGGCGAATCGCCCGAAAGGCGCCGCCAGACCGTATGAACGACCGCGAAATGCATAAGGCGGGCCGCCGCGGCCGATAGCGCGAACGCCAGGAAGAAGCCCGGGAACAGCAGGAGGGCGGTCAGGATGGTCTCCATGGTGAGAGGCGGCAGAAGGGCTGTCGCGGTACCGGAACCGGACAGGGCGGCCGCCCAGGCCAGGACGGCGTTGGTCCTCGCGTTCGCTCCCGCGAAATACAGCAGCAGGAAAGGCAGGCAGGAGAAGGCGGTGGATACGAGCCCGAAGAACAGTATCTCCGGGTCGGCCATGATTATCCGCAGGGTAGGTACCCAGGCCTTCCGCTTTCCGGAAGAGGAAGGGGAGGCGAGCCACAGCCGCAGTCCCCACCAGGCCAGCAATGCCAGGCCCAGCCCCATAACGATAAGCCCGGCCGGGTCGCTGGCCCGGTCCGGAAAAATATCCGCGCCCAGCGGCCGCAGGTACTCCTTCGTGAACCAGTCCCAGAGCTCACCGGCTTTCCCGCGCATTACCGTCATTTTAGTATAATTCCGGTTGCGGCACCCGCCGCGCAACGGAGGCGAGACGTGGAAAGCAAGCCCAAAAAACCTACACCATCGATAAAACAGAACCTGGGCCGCCACCAGGACCCGGTGGCACGCCGTTCTAATTTCGACGAGGTCGCCCTCGGTTTCGGCCTGGACGAAGCCGTCACCGAGGCCGCCCGCTGTCTCAACTGCCGCAATAAACCCTGCGAACTGGCCTGCCCGGTCAATGTGAAAATACCCGAGTTCGTGGACCTGGTGTACAAGCAGGACCTGGGCGCCGCGGCCTCCAAGATCTTCGAGACCTCCCTTTTCCCGGCCATCTGCGGCCGCGTCTGCCCGCAGGAGAACTATTGCGAGAAGGCCTGCGTCCTGAAGGACAAGTTCGGCCCGGTCTCAATAGGCCGGCTGGAGCGTTTTACCGCGGACCATGCCCGCAAGAACGGCCTTATCACCCCCCCGGCCTGCGCTCCCGACACCGGAAAGAAGGTCGCCTGCGTGGGTTCCGGCCCCACCTCCCTGGCCGTGGCCGCGGAACTGCGCAAACTGGGCCACGCCGTCACGGTCTTCGAGGCCCTGCACGAATTCGGCGGGGTGCTCAGCTACGGCATCCCGACCTTCCGGCTGCCGCGCGAGGTGGTCCGCTTCGAAGTGGACATGCTGCGGAAGATGGGCGTCAAATTCCTCAAGAACGTCCTGGTCGGCAAGTCCGTCACCGTAGAGGAACTGAAAAAGGATTTCGATATCGTCTATATCGGCTCCGGCGCCGGCCTGCCCACGCCCATGAACGCGCCCGGGGAGGACCTGGTGGGCGTCTACAGCTCCAACGAGTTCCTTACCCGCATCAACCTGATGCAGGCCTATAAGTTCCCCGAGACCGACACCCCCTTCTATATCGGGAAGAAGGTCGTGGTGATAGGCGGCGGCAATACCGCGATGGACTCGGCCCGCTGCGCCATGCGCCTGGGGCCTGAGAGCGTGACGCTGCTCTACCGCCGCACGCGCGCCGAGATGCCCGCCCGCGGCGAGGAAGTGGAGAACGCGATGGAGGAGGGCGTGAAGTTCGAGTTCCTGACCGCCCCCGTCGAGCTGGAGGGAGACGACAAGGGCCGCCTGAAGCGCATGAAGTGCATCCGAATGGAACTGGGCGAACCCGACGCCAGCGGCCGCAGGCGGCCGGTCCCGCGGAAAGGCTCGGAATTCTGGCTGGAAGCCGACAGCGTAGTGGTCGCCATAGGACAGAGCCCCAATCCCGTCATACAGCAGACCACGCCCGGCCTGGCCGCGAACAAATGGGGCGGCATAGTCATAGACGAGGCCACCGCCGCCACCTCGCTCGACGGCGTTTACGCCGGCGGCGACGTGGTGCGCGGCGGCGCGACGGTGCTGCTGGCGATGAAGGACGGCAAAGCGGCGGCGAAAGCCATACACGAAAAACTCGCCGCCGGGGGCGCGAAATGAACCGCGATATCTATTCCACCGAAGGACTTTACAGGATCATCGGGAAGACCGAACTCTCCCCTTCCATCTCCAGGCACGTGATCTACGCGCCGCTGATCGCCGCCAAGGCGAAAGCCGGACACTTCGTCATCCTCCGTGCGGGCGAGGGCGGCGAGCGCATACCCGTCACGCTGGTGGACTGGAGCCCGGAGAACGGCACCGTGACCGTCATTATACAGGCCATAGGCAAGAGCACCGCGCAGATGAACGCGATGAAGGCCGGCGACTCCTTCGCAGACGTGGCCGGCCCGCTGGGCACCCCGGTCGAGATGAAGAGATGGGGCACCGTGCTGGGCGTGGGCGGCGGGGTGGGCATAGCCGAGCTCTATCCCATAGCGAAAGCTTATAAGGATGCCGGGAACAAGGTCGTCTCCATACTCGGCGCCCGCTCGAAGGACCTGCTGATACTGGAGAAGGAGATGGCCGGGCTCGGCGAGGTCATGGTCACCACCGACGACGGCTCGGCCGGGAAGAAAGGCCTGGTCACCGACGCGATGAAGGAACTCTACGCCGCCGGGAAAGGCCCGGACGCCATCTTCACGATAGGCCCCATAATCATGATGAAATTCGTCGGCGAGACCTC
Organism: uncultured Elusimicrobiaceae bacterium; assembly: GCA_964415175.1. Lineage (GTDB taxonomy): Bacteria > Elusimicrobiota > Elusimicrobia > Elusimicrobiales > UBA9959 > UBA2231. The sequence goes on along the minus strand of CAYPYG010000009.1, from coordinate 26,584 downwards.
CCGCCCGCACGGTACGCCGACCTTCGCCAGCCTCAACCCGATCATGCTCGACGGCACGGGGATGTGCGGCGGCTGCCGCGTCGAAGTGGGCGGCAAGCCCAGGTTCGCCTGCGTCGACGGACCGATGTTCGACGCCCACCAGGTGAACTTCGACCAGCTGATGAAGCGCACCGCCGCCTACCGCGAAATGGAGCGCGGCGCCCTGGAGAAGTATTCCAGGGAGCACAACTGCCGCATCGGCCTTCATTGAGGAAGTTTGACACGCCGGGCGTATTAGTGGCAGAATTCAGACGGGTAGTTCAGTCAGCAGAGATAGAGGGAGGGAATTAATGAAAAAAATACTAGCGACGGTAATAGCACTGTCCTTCAGTTCCGCCGCCTTCGCCGCCGATTACGGCAGCGCCGGCTGCGGCCTGGGCAGCCTGGCGTTCCAGAAGAACGACATGACCCAGATCCTCGCGGCCACCACCAACGGGACCTTCGGCAGCCAGACCTTCGGCATCACGTTCGGCACCTCGAACTGCAACGCCGAGGGCATGGTCAAACTGAGCATGGCCCGCGAGTCGTTCATCGAGGCCAACTACAAGGACCTGTCCCGCGACGCCGCGGCGGGCAAGGGCGAGTACGTCAACAGCCTGGCCGTTCTCTACGGGTACACCCCGCAGAGAACGCCTGGCAGTTCTCGCAGCTGCTGCAGAAGAACTATACGACGATCTTCGCCGCCAACGACGCGAAGACCGCCGTCAGCGCCATCAACAAGCTCGTTCCCGTTATCTGATAACGGCGTAGCTTGATGAAGGCAGCAGAACGGACCGGGGCCAGCACGAGCCCGGTCCGTTCTCTTTTTCTCCTCCTCCCCTTCCTCTTCCCCCTCTGCGCCTCCGCCCTGACCCCGCAACGGGAACTGCGCCGCCTGGCCCTGCGGGAGGCCGCGCTCGAGGCGGAGCTCTGGGAGGCCACGGGCTGGCGCAGGCTCCTTTACTACGAGGACGGTCTCTTCGGCGGGACCCAGAGCCCCTGCAATAATCCGAAGTTCTTCCTGTCCAGGTGGGGGCGCATAAATCCCCGCCTGGAGCTGGAGGCGGCGATCGACGGGCTCTTTTACGAGGGCGTGGCCGATGAGGCTCCCGCCTGCGCTTTCCCCGAACGCTACCGCTGGCTGCGGGCCGCGCTGCGCCTTCCGGCGGAGGAATTCCCCGCGCCGGTCTGTCCGAAATACGAAAGCTGGCGGTCCCGGCTAGACATCGACAAGGTCAGCCTGCTCTTCGCGGCGGGCTATCTCAACAATCCCTCCACGCTTTACGGCCACACCTTCCTGCGGCTGCACACCCGGGGCGGGGCCGGCGCGGACCTGCTGGACTACACAATAAATTACGCTGCCACCACGGACGACAGGGGCGGCCTCCTTTACGCGCTCAAAGGCCTCGTCGGCGCCTATCCCGGCCAGTTCTCCACCATCCCCTATTACCTCAAGATACAGGAATACCGCAATATCGAGAACCGCGACCTCTGGGAGTTCCCTCTTAACTTCACCGACGAGGAGATAGACCGCCTGCTGCGCCACGCCTGGGAGCTGGGCAAGGCCTCCTTCCCCTATCTTTTCTTCACGCGCAACTGCTCCTGGCAGCTGCTGCCGCTGCTCGATATCGCCAAGCCGGAGCTGGACCTGGCGCGCCGGTTCCATTTCTGGGTGATACCTTCGGATACGGCCCGGGCCGTGATCGCGGCCTCTCCCGCCGCCGAGCCGGTCTGGCGGCCTTCGCTCTGGAAAACGGTGGAGTGGAAACGCGCGCAGCTGTCCCCCGCCCAGCGCGACTCGGTGCTGGAGCTGGCGCGCGGCGACCAGGAGGCGGAACTGGCCCGCCTGGCCCCGGTGCACCCCGCGCTCAAGGCCCCGGTGCTCGAACTGGCCGCCGACTACCTCAACTGGCGCTACCACGCCCGGAAGATAGACCAGAAGGAACTCGACGGCCGCACGGATCCGCTGCTGGCCGCCAGGGCCGCCCTGGGCCCGCAGAACACCTTCCCCGGTGTCCCGGCCCGCCCGGCTTCGATAATGGCCTCGCACGAGAGCACGCGGCTGGGCGTCGGCCTGGTATCGCACGAGAAGGGCCCGGCCTATGAACTCCAGGCCCGCTTCGCCCTGCAGGACCTGCTCGACGATCCCGAGGGCTACCTGCCCGACGCGGCGCTGGAGATGGGTTCCCTTAAACTGCGCTACGACAAGAACGAGAGCCGCCTTTTCGTCCAGCAGGCCCGGCTGGCGCAGGTCATGAGCCTCAATCCCTGGGACGACTGGGTGCGGCGGCAGTCCTGGGGCATAGCCGCGGGTATCGAGCAGGCGCCTGAGACCGGCCGCGAGGCCGGCCGCTCGACGGTCTGGGCGATGAACGCAGGGGCGGGGCTGGCGGCCGAATGGGACGGGCCGGTGCGGCAGCTCTGGTACGCGATGGCCGAGGCGGATACGGCTTTCGGCGGCGTACTGCGGGAGAACTGGCGGCTGGGCGGCGGGCTCAAGGCCGGCCTGCTGGCCTCGCGCGGCGCTTTCCGCGGGCTGCTCGAAGCCCGCTATCTCGGCTACGCTTTCGGCGACTCCCGGCCGCTATGGGCCGGCACGGCCGCCGCCTCTTTAAAGCTTTCCCGCGGCGACTCCCTGCGCGCCGAATTCGCCTGGCGCGGCGACGACTACCGCGAGCTCGGCCTCTACTTCCACCACTTCGTCTTCCCGCCCTGACCATTTTTCCCCGCTTTCTTGAATAACTATCGGGGTCCTGTCGGCGGTTCGCTCCGAAAAAACAGCGTCGCGCACACCGTGCGCGCGCTTCCGACCCTCGCCGCTCGCGCTTACGCAAGCTCGCGGCTCCGGACGGTTTTTCTCCGCGAATCCGCCGCCACCCCCATTGTCTCCCGATGAAAGCGGGACTGCGAGAAAGTATAATGTAGATATGCGAAAGGTCAGAGCGGCGGTGTTGCTGGCGGCGGGGATGCTGGGCGGGTGCACACACCTGTTCTTCCAGCCGACGCGCGCCGCCCATTCCGATCCGGCGCACCTCGGCTACAAGTACGAAACGATAAAGTTCGAGTCGCTCGACGGCACCCCGCTGACCGGCCTTTACTTCCCCCCCGCCGGCGCGCCCAAGGGCACCGTCGTGCACTTCCACGGCAACGCGCGGAACATGACCACTCATTACCCTTATTCGGCCTGGCTGTCCGGCGAGGGCTATAGCGTCTTCATATTCGATTACAGGGGTTACGGCGCTTCCGGCGGCCGGCCTACCCTCGAAGGCGTGGTAATGGACGGCAAGGCCGCGCTGGCGCACGCTCTCAAGTTGCCCGGCGCTTCGCCGGACAGAATGATAATTTTAGGCCAGAGCCTGGGCGGCGCGGTGGCCGTGGCCGCCGTCGGCGAATCCGGCTTCAAGCCGCTGGCGATGGTGCTGGAGGGAACTTTCCATTCGTACAGGGGAGTCGGGAGGCAGGTGCTGCTGGACCGCTGGTACGCCTGGCCGTTCGCCTGGCTGCCGGCCGTGGCCGTCAGCGGGGCCCATCCCCCGTCGGAAAGCATCGGCCGGATAAACTGCCCCAAGGTCTTCATCCACTCGGAGAAGGACCCCACGGTCCCTTATTCCCAGGGCAGGAAACTTTTCGAAGCCGCGCCGGAGCCGAAAGTTTTCTGGAACACCCCATCGGACCATATAGACGCCTTCGGCGTCCACGGTTCGGAATTCCGGCCGCGGCTGCTGGACTTCCTCTCCGGCCTTTAAACTTTCCCCTCTTCCCCCGCCTCGTCGAGCTCCTTGAGCGCCGTCTTGAGCGCGGCCTCGTGCCGGCGGCTCTCGAGATTCGACATCAGGCTGTAGGCGCAGGGCACCACCAGCAGCGTCAGCAGCGTCGAGAAGAACACGCCGCCTATTACCACCAGCGCCATCGGTATGCGCGTCTCGGCGCCGGGGCCGTAGCCCAACGCCGGCGGTATCGCTGCGGCTATGGTGGCGAAAGAGGTCATGAGTATCGGCCGCAGCCTTATCGGGCAGGCCTCCAGCAGGGCCTCGTTGACGCCCAGCCCGCCGTCGCGGCGGCGGTGATTGGTGAAATCCACCAGCAGTATGGAATTCTTCTTCACGATGCCCATCAGCAGGATGATGCCTATCATGCTGTAGATGGACAGGGAATAGCCGCCGAGTTTGAGCGCTATGAAGGCGCCGGTCACGCTGAACGGAAGAGCCAGCAGCACCGTCACGGGATGGACGAAGCTGTTGAACTGCGAAGCGAGTATCATGTAGGCGACGAAAACGCCCAGCACCAGCGCGAAGTTGAGGCTCTTAAATGAATCCTGGAAGGTTTTCGAAGTGCCCGAGAAGACGACCTTGTACCCTTCCGGCAGTATTTCCTTCGCGAGGCGCTGCACTTCCTTTATCGCCTCCTCCTGCGAAGCGCCGTCGGCCACGTTGGCGAAGACGCCGATGGCGCGCTCGCGGTTCTTGCGCGAGATGGAGAGCAGCGTGGGTTTCTCGACTATACTGACCACTTCCGAAAGCCTTATCACCTCGCCGCGGTTGTTGCGCACCCAGATCTTCTTGATGTCGCGCGCGTCGCGGCGGTCCTTGTCGAGCAGTTGCACCCGCACGTCGTAGCGCCTGCCGCCGCGCGTGAACTTGCCGCTGCGCACGCCGCCTATCATCGCGTTGACCGCGTCGCCGATGGAGGCCACGCTGACGCCGCGCGCGGCCGCTTTCTCGCGGTCGGGCACCACGCGCACCTCGGGCATGCCTTCCTGGTAGTCGGTGTCGACGTCGCTCATTTTGCCCGAGACGCGCATCCCTTCCATCATCCGTTCGCTGTATTCGGCCAGCCGCTCCCAGTCCTTGCCGCGCAGGCTGAACTCTATCGGGAAGCCGCGCTGGGCCGTGAAGCCGCCCAGCGAAGGGTCCTGTATGGCCACGCGGCGCACGCCGGGTATGGAATTGAGCGGCTTGCGGGCGTAGCGCATGAACTCCTGCTGCGTCGGCGGCCTCGTCTCCCCCGGCAGCGGCACGCGCTCGGCCGGGGGTTTCATCGCCACCATAATCATGCCCTGGTTGACCTGACCGCCGCCGAAGCCGCCGGTATTGGCCATGAAGGTGCGGATATTGGGCTGGGCCAGCGCCCATTTCTCGGCCTCTTCCATGGCCCTGGCGGTCACGTCCATGGCCGTGCCGACGGGCATCTGCACGCGCACCAGGAAACGGCTCTGGTCCTGGGCGGGAGAGAATTCACTGGGTATGAACTTTATGAGCGACAGCGAGGCGGCGAAGACCAGCGTGGCGGCGGCGAGGACGGTCCAGCGGCGCTCGAGCAGGCGCCGCAGCAGCGCCGCGTAACCGCGGCGGGCCTTCTCCATCAGCGCGTCTATCGCCCGGCCTATCCAGAGCGTGCGTTCGGCCGTGACGAACTGCGAACAGCGCATCGGGGTCAGCGTGAGGGCTTCCAGCAGCGAGAGCATGACGGCGGCCGTCATCGTCACGCCGAACTGGAAGAAGAACTTGCCGATGATGCCTTCCATGAAGATGACCGGGATGAAGATGGCCAGGATGGCCACCGAGGCGGCCATGGCCGGGAAGGTCATCTCGCGCGCGCCGACTATGGCCGCCCGCACGCGGCCCTCCCCCTTCTCGTTGTGGCGCACGATGTTCTCGAGCATCATTATCGCGTCGTCCACCACTATGCCGATGGCCAGCGTCAGGCCCAGCAGCGTGAAGGTGTTGAGCGTGAAGCCCATGAAATAGAGCACGATGAAGGCGCCGACGATGGAAGTGGGTATGGCGAGCAGGACATTGAGAGTGGAGGACCAGGAGCCGAGGAACAGCCAGCAGGCGGCCGCGGTGAGCAGGGCCGAGAGCACCAGGGTGAAGTTGAGCTCGTGGGTGGATTCCTCGATGAAGCGGGTGGCGTCGTTGACTATCTCCAGCCTCATACCCTCGGGCAGGTCCTTCTTGATGAGTTCCAGTTTCTCCTTGACCATCCGCCCCGTGGCGACCGCGTTGGCGCCGCGCTGCTTGCGGACGCCCAGCCCCACCGCCCTCTGGCCCTGGCTGCGCGCGATCCTGCGGACGTCGTCCAGGCCGTCCTCCACCGTCGCGACGTCGCCTATGCGGTAGGTGCGCCAGATGGCAGCGCCGCCGCGGGCCTGTATGACCATACGGGAGAAGGCCTCGGGAGTCGGCGCTTCGCCCAGGACGCGGACATTGAACTCTTTCTTGCCCGTGTCTATGTAGCCCGCGGGCTGCTCGGCGTGCTGGGCCGTGATGGCGTTCATGATGTCGGTCACGGTCAGTTGGGCCGCGTCCAGCTTGTCGGCGTCCAGCCAGACGCGCAGGGCCGGGTCGGTGTAGCCGCCCATCGTCACGTCTCCCACGCCCTCGATGATGCTGAGCTGGTCGCGCAGCACGTCGTTGGTGTAGTTCATCAGGTCGGTGAGCGGCCTGTCGCCGGAAAGCGCGATCCAGATTATCGGCTGGTCCTCGGGGTTGGTCTTGGTGACTATCGGCGGGTCTATGTCGCGCGGCAGGCGGCGCTGGGCCTGCGACACCTTGGCCTGAACCTCCTGCATGGCGTCGTCTATGTCGTGCTCGAGCTCGAACTCCAGCGTGATGCGGGCCGAGCCGCGGCGCGAGACCGAGGAAATGTCGCGTATGCCGGCGATGGTCATCACGGCGCCTTCGAGCACGTCGGTGACCTGCGTCTCCATGACCTCGGGGGCCGCGCCCTCGAGGTCCACGCTGACGCTGACCACGGGATAGTCCACGTCGGGCAGCTGGCTGATGCCCATGCGGAAGAAGGCGATGGCGCCGAAGGTTATCAGCCCGGCCATGATCATCCAGGCGAAGACGGGGCGCTTTATAGAAAGGTCGGAAAGGGTCATTGCTTCTCCGTGCCGGCGGCTATCTCCAGCTCCACCGCGGCGTAGGCCGCGCGGGCCCTGGCCTGCTCCAGCGAAAGAGCGGTCTGCAGCACCGAATTCTGGGCGTTGAGCACGTCGATATTGGTGACCAGGCCGTTCTTATAATCGGCGGCCTGGAGTTCCGAGTTCTCCAGGGCCAGAGCCAGGGCTTTATCGAGAGAATCGGCCACGGCTATGGCGCGGGCCAGCGCGGAGTGGGCCCGGCCGACCTCGTCGGCGGCCCGCCTTTCGGCCAGGCGCAGGTCCAGGCGCGCGGCCTCGGCCCGGGAGCGGTACTGCTCCGCCGCGGCTGAGGCGTAGCCGCCCGTATAGAAAGGGAACTTCAGCGAGAGCGCCGCTTCCCAGTCCTTCTTCTCGTTTGGAGAGGGGCGCTTGAGATAGTAGTCGGCGGACAGGTCCAGGGAAGGCCATACAAGGCGGTCTCCCGCCTTCGCTTCGCTCTCGGCCGCCTCCAGGGCCTTGCGCGCGGCGGCCACGTCGCGGCGGCCGGCGGCCCGGGCGAGATAGTTCCCGACGGGCCCGGGCTGCGGGACCGGCAGTTCGGCCAGGCGCGGCCCCGTTCCCAGGCCGGTGATGAAGGCGAAAGTGAAGCGCGCCCCTTCCTCGTCGGAGAGGGCCGCCTGCAGCGAGGCCTCGTCCTGGGCCAGCCGGGCGCGGGCTTCCACCACTTCGCTGCGCCGGCTGCGGCCTATGGCCGCGCGGGATTCCAGTTCCTTGAGCCGTCCTTCGGCGACTTTGAGCTGCTCGCGCCTTATGCGGATCTCGGCGCCCAGCTCGTAGAGGTTCACATAAGCCCGGGCCGTGTCGCGGTAGAGGGCCTCCCTGGCGCGGGCCAGGGCCAGCGCGGCGGCTTCCGAACGCAGACCGGCGGACTTCGCGGCCAGGTAATCGCGCATGCCGGAGAAAAGGTTGTAATCGAGGGCGACGCCGGCCTGGGCCCGGCCGCTCATCCCCCCGCCGACGGTCTCGGAGGCGAAGCCGTAAAGGGAAGGCCGGAAGGCCGCGCGGATCTGGCGTTCGGCGTATTCGAGCTGCTTCACGCCTTCGGCCGAGGCTGCCAGTTCCTCGCTGCGGGCCAGGGCCAGCTTATACGCTTCGTCCAGCGCGAGGTCCCGCGGCTCGGGCGGCTGCGCGGCGGCGGTCAGGGCGGCGGAGAGGAAGAATGCGGCCAGGAACGCTTTCATCGGCCTCACTTCGCCCATTCGCGGACCAGGTTTATAAGGACTTCGGCCGACTTGTTCATGCCGTCGAGCGAGACCCATTCGTAGCGGCCGTGGTAATTGTAGCCGCCGGTGAAGACGTTCGGCGTAGGCAGACCCATGTAGGAGAGGCGGGCCCCGTCGGTACCGCCGCGCACGGGCTTTATCTTCGGTTCCAGGCCCGCGGCGCGGACGGCGCTTTTGAGCTTTTCCATGACCACGGGGTGCTTCGCCATTACTGTCCCCATATTGCGGTACTGCTCGCGGAAAGAGAGCTTTATGTCCGCGAGCGGATACTTGAGACGTTTGGCCGCGACTATCGCTTCCAGCTGTCTCTCCATGGATTTGAGCTTTTTCAGGTCGTGTTCCCGGACTATCCCCGTAAGTTCCGCCTTCTCGATGCCGGCCGAGAGGTCGGTGAACATGATGAAGCCTTCGCGCTTCTCGGTGGTCTCGGGGAGCATGTTCTCGGGCCAGGAGGCGGCGATATCGGCGGCTATGCGCACCGCGTTGGCCAGCGCGTTCTTGGCCGTGCCGGGATGGACGCTCTTGCCCGTTATCTCTATCTTAACGCCGTCGGCGTTGAAGGTCTCCTCCTCTATGGTGCCGGCCACGTCGCCGTCCACGGTATACGCGTAGTCCGCGCCGAAGGCCTTAACATCGAAATGTTTGACGCCCTGGCCCACTTCCTCGTCGGGCGTGAAGCCTATTTTCAGGGTGCCGTGCGGTATTCCGGGGTTCTTGAGCAGGTACTCGGCGACGGTCATTATGATCGCGATGCCGGCCTTATTGTCGGCGCCGAGCAGCGTGTCGCCCGAGGCGGTGACAATATCCTCCCCCTCCCTGCCGGCCAATTCGGGACAGTTCTTTTTATTGAGTATGACCCCGTGCCGGCGGCTGATGACGATATCGCCGCCTTTCCAGGCCCTGTGCACCTGCGGCCTGACGCCGGCGCCGGAGGCGTCGGGCGAGGTGTCGGCGTGCGCCAGGAAACCGATGGCCGGCTTCTTCCCCTTGACGGTCGGGGGCAGTTCCGCCGTCACGTAGCCCCGGCGGTCCATCTTCACTTTTTTCGCCCCGATCCTCTTCAGTTCGGCCGCCAGCATCTTCAGCAGGACGAGTTGTTTTCTGGTGGAAGGGAAGGTTTTGGAGTCCGGGTCCGACCGCGTGTCCACCTTGCAGTACCTCTCCAGCCTGGCGTAAAGTTCTTTTTTGAAGTCCATGGCGCTCTCCTTGGGCTTTGACGGGGCTCGGGGGAAAAAGGATATAATTTAACTATCCCGCCCGGCAAGGAGATTAAGATGGGTTTCAACCTGGTCCCCAAAGAAGTCAAATTCTTCGATTACCTCGCGCTGCAGGCCGAGAACATCGTCAAGGCCTCCGAGTATCTGCGGCACGCCATCAAGAAGGATTCGGTCTGCGAGGAGACCGTGAAGAAGATAAAGGATTTCGAGCACGAGGGCGACACTCTCTCCCACGAGATCACCGACATGCTCAACCGCACCTTCATCACCCCCCTGGACCGGGAGGACATCTACGCGCTGGCCAATACGCTCGACGACGTGATGGACCTGATAAACGCCATCACCTCGCGCATGAAGCTTTACAAGCTCGACCCCCGCGACGAGAACCTGACCCTGTTCATGGACTATATCGAGCAGTCCGCGCGCGCCCTCTCCAACGCGGTGAAGCATCTGCACGACACCAAGCGGGCCCGCCGCGTCACCGACTACTGCATAGAGATTAACCGCCTGGAGAACATGGGCGACCAGCTGCGCGAGAAGGCCATCAGCGAGCTCTTCGAGAAGGAAAAGGACCCGCTGCAGATAATGAAATGGAAAGAGGTCTACGAGGTGGCCGAGGGCACGCTCGACGTCTGCGAGCACGTCGCCAAGACCATCGAGGGGATACTGGTAAAGCATGGATAGCATCCTCCTGGGCGTCGTTTTCCTGGTGGCCCTGGCCCTGGTCTTCGACTTCCTCAACGGTTTTCACGACGCCGCCAACTCCATAGCCACGGCCGTCTCCACCCGCCTCTTCTCCCCCCGCCAGGCGGTGGTCTGGGCGGCCTTCTTCAACGTGGTCGCCTTTTTCATCTTCAACCACGAGGTCGCCAAGACCGTCGGCAAAGGGATCGTCGATATCGGCGTGGTGGACAACTTCGTGGTCTTCGGGGCCCTCGCCGGGGCCTGCGCCTGGAACATCATCACCTGGTATTTCGGCATGCCTTCCAGCTCCTCGCACGCCCTGATGGGCGGCCTGGCCGGCGCCGCCCTGGTCAAGGCGGGTCCCGGGGCCCTGATCATGAAAGGCATACTCATGATAGTGGCCTTCATCGTGATATCCCCTCTGCTGGGCCTGCTGCTCGGCATAATCCTGGCCACCGTATTCTACCGCCTCGCCTCCTCCTACACCCCGAGCCAGGTCAACAGGTCGTTCAAGCAGTTCCAGCTGATCTCCTCCGCCGCCTACTGCGTGGGGCACGGCGGCAACGACGCGCAGAAGACCATGGGCCTGATAACCGGGCTGCTTTTCAGCGCCGGCTATATGCAGGGCGAGTTCAGGGTCCCCGCCTGGGTGGCCATGGCCTGCTACGCGGCCATGGGGATAGGCACTCTTTTCGGCGGCTGGCGCATAGTCAGGACGATGGGGACCAAGATCTCCAAGCTTAAGCCCATAGACGGCTTCTCCGCCGAAGCCGCCGGCGCCCTGAGCCTCTACACGGCTTCCGCGCTGGGCGTGCCGGTCAGCACCACGCATACCATAACCGGCGCCATAATGGGGGTCGGCACAATCAAGCGCTTCAGCGCCGTAAAATGGGGCGTCGCCGGGCAGATAGTCTGGGCCTGGGTCCTGACGATACCCGGATCTGCCGTCATAGGCGCCGCCTGCTATGAACTGGCCGTCCTTGTACTGAAACATTGAGCCTTCCCCCGCTTAAAACAGAAAGGCCGCCCTTACGGGCGGCCTTCTCTTTTAAAGAGGGGCGGGCTCAGCGGCGGAGGTAGAATATCTCCGCGTAGTCCCAGCCCGAATGGCAGACGTCGGACGTACTGCCGTAGAAGGCTTTAAGGGAGGGCTCCTCGATTATGGCGCCCCTGGCGTCCATCTTTACGGTTATCTCTATCACCGCGTCGGTCCCCTCCGTGCAGGCCGCGCCCTGGTAGCGGCGGAAGACCGCGGCCGTCCCGGCGTAGAGCCCGTCGCCGATGAACTTCACCTGCATCGGGAACTCGCCGGATAATTCGCCGGCGAGGACCAGGAAAGCGGAGGAATCGGGCCTGAGCTGCACCTGGAAAGAGGAGACGCAGAAAGAGGCCGGCATCCCTTCGGCGTCCGCCTTCGCGTGCGGGGCGCGGCCCCAGCAGTAAGCCCGGTAGAGACCGTCCGGCTTGACCTCTTTAGGCTCGGCCGGAGCGGGCGCTTCGGGAACCGCCGCGGCGGGCATATCGAAAGATACCGCGCGGAGAGATTCGATGGCCGTCTCCCCGGCGCTTAGCGGCATGGCCGCCGCCATAAGAACAGTAACGAGAATGAGTTTCACTCTGCCTCCCCTGTGAACCGTCGGCCATATGGTAACAGTTGAGGGAGGACTTGTCTTTGACGGGGGTCAAAAACGGCCGGCGGCGCGGCCGGCCAGGATGCCGGAGGTCCAGGCGAAATGGAGGTTGAAGCCGCCTGAGCGGCCGTCCACGTCCAGCAGTTCCCCGGTCACGAAAAGGCCGGGAACCTTTTTAGAGGCGAAAGAGGCCGGATCTATCCCGTCCAGGGAGCAGCCTCCGGCCGTGACCATGGCGTCCTCGAAGCCCAGCGGACCGGCCACGGCGGCGGCGAAGCTCTTCAGCTCGCGGGCGAAGGCCTGTACCGGCCCCACCGGGGCGTCCCACGGGATCCCGGCCCGAGCCGCGGCGGCCTTAAGGACTTTATCGTTCAGCAATCCCGCGGCGAAATGGGAGAAAGGCCGGCCGGCGAAGGCGGCGGCGCGCTCCGTAAGCGCCTTTTCAAGCGCCGGCGCCGTCATTTCGGGGAAGAAATCCGCTTCGATGGAAACAGGGGCGGCGCCGAGGGCCGCGACGGCGGCCCGGCTCAGGTCGAGAACGGCGGGGCCGGAGAGGCCGTAGGCGGTGAAAAGCAGTTCGCCCGACGACTCCGCCAGGACGCGGTCGCCGGAGACCAGCTTGAGCGCGGCCGACAGGCGCACTCCGTCGAGCTCCTTCGGCGGCGGCTTGAGCGTGCGCAGGGGAACGATAGAGGGCGAAAGAGCCGACACCTTGTGCCCCAGGGACTTCAGCAGCGCGCAGCCGCCTTCCCCCCCGCCGATCTGCGGGTAGGCGGCGCCGCCCGCGGCCAGTATCACGCGGCGCGCGCGGAAAACCGCGGGGTCCCCGCCCGCGGCTTTTTTGTCCCATTTCGGAGCCACCCGCCGCGCCGTAATTTCGAAGGCCCCGGCGGCGGGCTTTATGGCCGAGACCTCCGTGAGCGTCGCGATCCTGCCGCCGCGGAAAGCCAGCTCGTTGCAGAGCAGCGCTACCACGTCCTGCGCGCGCATGGAGCGGGGAAAGAGGCGCCCGCTTTCCCCTTCGACGGAAAGAAGGCCCAGTTCTTCGAAGAAAGCGCGGGTCCTGGCGGGAGCGAGGGCGGCGAAGGTCTTTTTCAGGAAAGGCCGGGCGGCGGCGTTGTAATCCGACGGTCCGACCCGGAGGTTGGAGAAATTGCATTTGCCTGAACCGGTGGAGAGCACCTTTCGTCCGGGGACATGGTTCTTCTCCAGGACGACGACCGAGGCCCCCGCGCGCGCCGCCTCAACGGCCGCGGCCAGCCCGGAGGCCCCGCCCCCTACCACTGCGATGTCGGCGTCTGTATCCATATAAATGGAAAGCCCGGCGCGCGGCCGGGCTTCCCGTCCTCTCTCCCGGCTTAAACGCGCCCGGCCGAGCCGAGCACGTTGGTGTTCTTGTCGATGTACATCTTGATCAGTTCTTCGCGGGCCGGGCCCAGGTACTTGCGCGGGTCGAACTCGGCGGGCTTCTCGGCGAAGACCTTGCGGATGACCGCGGTCATGACCAGGCGGCCGTCGGAATCGATGTTGATCTTGCAGACGGCGCTCTTGGCGGCCTTGCGCAGCTGCTCGGCCGGCACGCCGACGGCGTTCTCCATCTTGCCGCCGTACTTATTGATCATGGCGATGTAGTCCGTCAGCACGGAGCTGGCGCCGTGCAGCACTATCGGGAAGCCGGGGATGCGCTTCTCGCACTGCTCGAGGATATCGAAGCGCAGCGGCGGTACGCTCTCGCCGGGCTTGAGCTTGAACTTGTAGGCGCCGTGGCTGGTGCCGATCGAGATGGCCAGCGAATCCACGCCGGTCTTCTTTACGAAGTCCTCGACCTGCGCCGGGTCGGTGTAGTGGGATTTCTCCGCCTGAACCTCGTCCTCTATGCCCGCCAGCACGCCCAGCTCGCCCTCGACGGTCACGTCGTGATGATGGGCGTATTCCACGACCTGCTTCGTGATCTCCGCGTTCTTCTCGTAAGGGTGATGGGAGGCGTCTATCATCACCGAGGAGAAACCCGAGTCGATGCAGCTCTTGCAGAGCTCGAAGGTGTCGCCGTGGTCGAGGTGCAGCGCCACCGGGACGGGGCCTTCCTTCATCTCCTTGATCATCTCCATGGCGCCGCGGCCCATCCAGCGCAGCAGCGTGGAGTTGGCGTAATCGCGGGCGCCCTTAGAGATCTGCAGTATCACCGGGGAGCGGGAGCGGCAGCAGGCGGTCAGTATGGCCTGGAGCTGCTCCATGTTGTTGAAATTGTAGGCGGGAACGGCGTAGCCGCCCTTCATCGCGTCCTTGAACATCTCGCGGGTATTGACGAAACCGAGCTCTTTATAGGATACGGGCATTTTTCCTCCGGCTAGGGGGCGCCGATAAATGCGGCGCGCCGCTTTCATTATATTGCTTGCCTCCCGGAGAAGTCAACATTTCCTCGTCAGCGGTCCCGAAATTTTGTAAAATATCATTGGGACGAACGCTATTAGGGAGGACTTCGCATGCTGCCACAGGACAAACCCTATCTCACCGGACGGACTTTCTTATTCAGCATCCACAAAGGGGAGGACCTCCTGCTGGCCGTACAGCATTTCTGCCAGCATCACCAGATAAGGTGCGGCACCATAAGCGCCATCGGCGCGGTGGAGAAGGCCACCTTCGGCGTCTACGACCAGAAGGCCAAGAAGTACAACAAGATTAACCTGGAGAAGGACCTCGAGATACTCTCGCTCAACGGCAATGTCAGCATCTTCGACGACAAACCGATGGTCCACGTCCACATCATGTTCTCCGACAGCGAGGGTAAGGCCTGGGGCGGCCACCTGATGGCCGGCACCCGCGTCTTCAGCTGCGAAGTGTCCATCCAGGAGCTCAGCGGCGAACCCAAGGTCCGCAAGACCGAGAAGGCCACCCAGCTGCCTCTCTGGGCCAATCCCATCTGCATCAAGTAGGACCGGTGGAAAAGGGCAGCGGTCCCGCGGGGTTCAAGGCCGGCTTCGTGGCGATAGCCGGCCTGCCCAACGCGGGCAAGTCCACGCTGCTCAACACCCTCTGCGGCTTCCGTCTTTCCATCGTCTCCCCCCGCCCCCAGACCACCCGCGACAGCGTCCTGGGCATACTCAACGGCAAGGGCTTCCAGGCCGTCTTCATCGATACCCCGGGCATGCTGTCCCCGCGCAATCTATTCGAGAAGGGCATGGCCGGCGACATCTCGCGCGCCCTCAACGAGGACGCGGACCTCGCCCTCCTCATCACCGAGCCGCGCGTCCCGCCGCCGGAGAAGCACGAGCACATAAAGCGCCTGGCGGGACTGAAGATCCCGCTTTACCTGCTGGTCAACAAGATCGACCAGGTCAAGGACCAGGCCGCCGTCGCCGCGGCCGTGGAGTTCCATAAGGGCCTGCTGCCGGACATCGCCGGGGTTTTTCCAGTCTCCGCCCTTAACGGGGACGGTCTGCGCGAGGTCCGCCGGACGCTGCTGGCCGGGCTGCCGGAACATCCCCCGTACTACCCGACGGACCAGTCCACCGACAGGTGGGAGCGCTTCTACGCCGGCGAGATAGTCCGCGAGGAGCTTTTCCGCCTCTTTTCGGACGAGGTGCCTTACTGCTGCGCGGTGGAGGTGGACCATTTCAGGGAGGAGGCGGGGCGGCCGGATTTCGTGCACGCCGTGGTGCATGTCAGCCGCCCGTCGCTCAAGCCCATACTGCTGGGGGCCGGCGGGCGGGCCATCCGGAAACTGCGCGAGAACTCGCGGGCCAAGCTGGAGAAACTGCTGGGCCGGCCCGCGGACCTCGAACTGACGGTGAAAGTCACCAAAGGCTGGGAGAACGACCCGGTCTTCCTCAAGGCCAGGAGGGAGAATGCGGGCGGCTGAGCGCGCTTTCGCGGCGGCCCTCGCCTACATGGCGCTGTCCGGGCTGCTGTTGCTCGTGCAGGTGGTGCTCGCGGGGCTGCTGATACTGGCCGTGAACCTCGCCGCGCGCCCGTTCTGTTCCGAAGGGACCTGTCCCGGGCCGCTGGCGCTGGATTCGGCCGCCTTCGCCTTCATGACCGTAGCGACCGCCCTGTCGCAGTACTATCTCGCCTCTCTTTTTCAGCGCTCCCAGCGGAACCGGGCGCTCACCATCTCCACCGTCCTGGCGGCGCTTTTCGTCACAATGTTCGTGTTCGCCCCGCTGGCGGCGAGGAGCAGGTTCGAGGCCTACTGGCTGGCCTGGCTCCCGCTGGCCGCCGCTTTCCTGCTGGGAGCGCTGCCTGCCGTGTTCCAGAGGGAAGCGGACAATCCCTGGAAAGACTCGGGGACGGATATTTTCAGGTTCTAGGTCCCCAGAACCCCGCTATTACCGCCCCGCACTCCGCGCATTTCCCGGTCCCGGAAACCCGGTCCGCCGTCACTTCGTAGCCTTCGCGCTCGACGAGTTCCTTTCCGCACGAGGGACAGAGCGTATCCTGTCTCCCGCCCTCGATGTTCCCGGTGTAAACGTATTTCAGCCCGGCCGCCAGGCCCGCCTCGCAGGCCTTCTCCAGCGCCGCCGGGGAGGTCCGCGGCCGGTCCTTCATCAGGTGGGACGGGTGGAAGGCGGTCAGATGCCAGGGGATATCCCTGGATAAGGAAGCCAGGAACGCCGCCAGCTCCGACACCTCTTCCTTTGAATCGTTGAGGCCGGGGATGAGCAGGGTCACGACCTCCACCCAGAACCCCTTTTCCAGCATCAGGCGTATGGCGGTCTTTACCGGCTCCAGGCGGGCGCCAGCCACTTTGCGGTAGGTCTCGTCGCGGAAGAACTTGAGGTCCACCTTGAAACAGTCCACCGACGGGCGCAGGAAATCCAGCGCCTCCGGCGTGGCGTAGCCGTTGGAGACGAAGGCGCCAGCCAGCCCGGCCTTTTTGCCCGCCGCGAGCACCGCCGCGCCCCATTCCGCGGTTATCAGCGGTTCATTGTAGGTGGAGACCAGCATGGCCGCCCCCAGGCGGCGGGCCGCCGCCGTTATGCCCTCCGGTGACGCCGGTTCGGCGAAGGGCGGGCGGGCGGCCGAGGCCGGTTCGGCCAGTTCGTGGTTCTGGCAGAACGTGCAGCGGAAATTGCAGCCGTACATCCCGAAGGACAGGGTCAGCGCGCCTGGCAGGGCGTGGTAGAAAGGTTTCTTCTCGACGGGATCGGCCGAAAGGGCCGCGGTCCAGCCGTACGGGCACAGCAGCCGGCCGCCGGCGTTGACGCGGGCCCCGCAGACGCCGCGTTTCCCGTCGGCGATGCGGCAGCGGTGGGCGCAGGCCAGGCAGAGGACGTCCCCCCCGGCTATCGGTCTGTAAAGCCTGGCCTCGGAGTCGAGCTTTATGTCGGACATCAGTCCCCCTCCCCGGCGCAGGGCTCAGGGCGCCAGGACCGAAAGCGAAGCGGGCAGCAGCGAGATGCGGATGAGCCCCGCGGATTCGAAATCCTCGCCGTCCAGATGATACGGCGTCCCCGGCGCGCAGTGTATCTCCAGGGCCCGTGTGGTGAAACTCTGCACCAGGTCCGGCCTGGAATCTATCTTCCCGGCGAAGAAGGACGGCAGCGCGGACATGGTCGTGAAGAAACCGGTCTTTTTGACCGTGACGAGGTCGAGCAGCCCGTCGTCTATGTAAGCGCCCGGGGCCAGCAGCGCGCCGCCCCCGTACTGGCGCCCGTTCATGGCCGCCGCGACGAGCGGGGCCGTCGCCACGCGCTTTTCGGCCGTCGTTATTACCAGCGGCTCGGGCTTGTAACTCAGGAATTCGGAGAGAGCGTGGGCGACGTACGGGAATATCCCCCTGGCCCCGCCCGGCGAATTGAAGCGCCTGGCCACGCGCGCGTCCAGGCCCACCCCGGCGGCGCAGAAGAAAGGCCTGCCGTCGGCCAGGCCGGTATCTATACGGCGCGGTTTCCAGGAGAGCAGTCCTTTAAGGGCCGCGGCCGGGTCCAGCGGGATGTGCAGATTGCGGGCCAGGCCGTTGCCCGAGCCGCAGGGGATTATCCCCAGCGTTCTCTCCCTGCCTATCAGCGGTTCGGCGGTCTCCCGGATGGTGCCGTCCCCCCCGACGGCCACGAGGGTGTCGAACCCGGCGACCACGGCTTCGCGGGCCAGTTCGCGGCCGTGGCCGGGGCGCTCGGTGAGGAAGATGCGGTGCTCCAGGCGGCGGCCGGACATCTCGGCGGTTATCATCTCCGCCGCCGCGGCGCCGCGCGTACCGGCCCTGGGATTGATTATGAAAGCGTATGGCATAAACTAGTCCGCCCGCCCCGCCCCGGCGGCCGCCGGAAGTTCGTCCCCGGCGGGCGGGAGAAAGCCGGTCCCGTTCTCCTCCGGGTGCAGCTCCAGCTCGTACTCCGGGTCCTCGTCCCGCGGGGTCTCCGGGAGGTATTCCGGGGAAAATATCTCGTCGGCGGGCTGAAAGCGGGCGCGCGCCGAGGGGATGCACGGCGCGGCGGGAGGAGGGCTTTCCCGGCCGAGGAGATAACCCAGGGCCGCCCCCAGGCACAGGAAAAGAAAGATATTGAGCGCGCGCAGATCGGGGAGATGCATCTTGACTTTCAATTCTATAAAATTTAATCTGGGTTCGGATGGCGCCGGCGCGGGCCGGCGGAGGATGGAGGGACGTTATATGAGAGCGCTGATCATCGCCGCGCCGCTTTTCGCGGCGCTCCCGGGGGCGGCGGCGGCCGCGCCGGTGGCCGCGTTGTACGAGGTCAGGGGAGAGGCCGACTTGAGGGGGCCGGAAGGGGCCTGGGCGCCGGCGCCCAAGGCCGCGGAACTGGTCCGCGGCAGCGCCGTCAGGACCCGTTCCGGGTCCTATGCGGACATCCTCTACGCGGACGGCACCATCGTCCGCGTGGCCGAGAATTCGTCGCTGGAGATAGAGGACCTGCGCCTTTCCGGGGAGGAGCGGGCCTTCTCGGTCAAAGCCCTGGCCGGGAAGTTCCTTTTCATGGCCGCCAGGATAAGCCGCCGTTCCTCCCGCTTCTCGGTACGCACGCCCTCGGCCGTCTGCGCCGTAAG
The DNA here is from genome assembly GCA_964415175.1 of uncultured Elusimicrobiaceae bacterium. Classification (GTDB taxonomy): domain Bacteria; phylum Elusimicrobiota; class Elusimicrobia; order Elusimicrobiales; family UBA9959; genus UBA2231. The sequence goes on along the minus strand of CAYPYG010000009.1, from coordinate 7,884 downwards.
AGGCACCGACTTCGCGGTCCTGGTCTCCTCTTTCTCCTCCGAAGTCGGCCTTTTCGAGGGTTCGCTGGAGGTGACGGGTTCCGGGGAGCCGGAGATCCTGGAACCCGGCCAGCAGGCTTCGGCCGCGGAAGGGGCGGTACTGGTCTCCCCCCGCCTGGACCGGGTCATGCAGGCGGAAAAACGCCGCTACGAGAAACTGCGCTCCTATGTCCGCAAGACCAGGGCCAGGCTGGCCGCCAGGGAGGATTTCCTGCAGGAGCACATCGGGAAGCGCGCGGGCCGGCTGAAGGGTTTCGACGACCGGCGCGAGGAGAAGCTGAGGCGCGGAAAATAGGCCGCGCCCGGAGAACGAAAAAGCCCCGCCGTACGGCGGGGCTTTTTTATGCGCCGTCGCGGCGGCTTAAGGCAGTTGCCCCTCGATGTCGTAGCTGCCCGAGCGGACTATCTTCAGCGGGAAACTCTTGTTCTTCTGCAGCAGTTCGGAGAGTTCCCTGGCCCCGCCTTTGCGCATGCCCACGTCTATGCGGGCCGAGTCGCCCGAATAAGAGCGCAGCCAGCTGGCGCGGATGGCCGGGATGTTCTTGAGGCTCTTCATGTAGTCGCTGAGTTGGTTCATCCCGTGCACGCCGGAGAGGGAGAGACTGACCACGGTCGTCTCGCGCAGCGCTTTCAGGAGCTTCTCCTTAAGGTCCAGGCCGGCCTTTTTCGCCGCGTTCGCGGCCGCGGCGCGCGCCGCGGCGGCGTCGTTGAGGTCGATGCCCCCCGCGGCGTCCTGCACGGCGGCCAGCGTCCCGCCTCCCTGCTTTTCGGCCGAAAGCGACAGCGTCGCGCGGTAGGAGACGAAGCCGCCCAGGCCCTCCCGCGTGTTGAAGGCCGAATCGACCGAGCCCGTCAGCGTGATGTCGCAGTTCCCGGCTTCGCCGGTAAGGAAGCCCGCTCCCGCGAAGACCGCCTTGAGCTCGGTGGAGGCCGCGGACGTCTTCTGGAGGGCGCCGTCGTGGGTCTCTTCGACGGCGAAGCAGATCACGGGATTGCCGAGCTTGACGGGTTCCGGCTCCAGGTCGCGCAGCTTGAGGGTCAGGTCCTCTTTGCGGACATGGGCCCGCACGCGCGCCTTGTAGAAGTCGCCGTCGCGCCATTCCTTGAGGGTTTCGTATTTTTCGATGTACCCCTCGGTCTGGGAGGTGATGGTCTCGTCGATGAGCACGGCCTGCGAGACCATGGACTCCTGCGAGACGTAAACGCCCACCACCAGGGCCAGCGCGTTGCGCAGGGCGTCGCCGAGCGCGGCCTTGCGGGCGGCGTCGGCCCCGTCGACTACCGGGGCCGAACCTTCCGCCTCCACCTTCTCGACTTCGTAGGCGGGGTTAAGGGAGGACTTGCGCGCGCCGCCGCAGGCGCACATGCACAGCGCCGCCGGCAGCGCCAGCAGGCGAAGGACCTTGGCGTTCATGGAGCGGCGTTACTCCGCTATCTTTACGCCCGCTTCCCTGAGCGACTTCTTGGAAAGGCGCAGGACCACCACGCAGCCGTCGTCAGAGGTCCATTCGGTGCGGACCACCTGGGCGCCCTTGATGACCTGGTCTATCTTGGTCGCGAGCACCGAGTCCGTCTCTATCGCCTTCTCCACGGTGATGCCGCCTTCCAGCTGGACGCCCTTGAGGAAGGAAAGCATGTTGTACTGGGCGTTGACTATCGAGGCGTTGCGGGAGGTGGCCATGCGCTGGGTCTTGTTCTCCAGCGTCTGGTCGGCCGCGCCTATGCCGCGGGCGAAGACGTAGTTCTTGGTTACGCCCTCCTCCACCCATTCCCGCTCTATCTCGCCGGTGTTGGCCACGGTGCCTTTATCGGGAGAAGAGGAGCAGGCGGCGACGAAAAGCGCCGCTACGGACAGCATCAGGACTTTTTTCATAATTTATTGACCCTCCTGGAATACCGCAAGGGGCGCCATCCGCCCCATTGACAGATTCTATAAACAAGCGGGAGGGGTGTCAATGCGGGGCCGGGTCCGGCCCCGGACTCAGTAGAGCCAGTAGAAGTCGGGACCCTTGTTCTGCTGCGGCGCGCGCTGCTTTATGGGTTCGGGCCGGGCGGGCGGCCGCTTTTCCTTCACCGCCTTGGGCGCGGGGCGGTCCTCGGGGTCCTTGTAAGTCACGGTCTTCTTGTATTCGCGCGGGGACCAGCCGGTGAACTTATAGCTCAGGCCGACCTGGGAGGAACTGTAAACCTCTCCCGGGGCCATCGCCAGGTCCAGCGCCAGGGTCTCATGATGTATCCCGAGCCCCACGGTCAGGCCGGTATTCTCGTCGAGCGCCTTGTAGCCGAGCCGCAGATTGAAGATCCTCTGGAAACGGTATTCCAGGCCGAACCTCGCCGTTCTCAGGCTTTCATTGATATAGGAATCCAGCTGCGCGGACAGCAGCAGGGACTGGTCCAGGACGGTAGGTTTCTGCCAGGAAAGGCCCAGGCGGACTATCGAGGGCAAAGGATCGGCCTCCTGATGGTACTTTATGCCCGAACCGAAGTTGGCGAGCGAGACGCCGGCGGTAAGGCCGAGGGTGGGCTCCAGCACCAGCCAGCCGGCGTCCAGGGCGAAAGCGGTGGCCGAATAGGTGTCGAGCAGTTCGGAGCGTATTATCTTAGCCGCGCCGCCCAGATACTGGTCGAAGCGGAATTCCTTCCCTTCGAGCCTGGCCGTTCCCGTGTGGACCTTTTCCCCGTAGCCGAAGGAGAGCACCGTATCGCTCTGGGCGTCGTAGGAGCGGGAGGCCACGCTGCCGTCGGCGTTGATATGTCTGTAAGTGAAGTCCCCGGCCTGGCTCATGAGCAGGGAGAAGGCTATGGCGGGTTTGTCGACGCCGGCCAGGCCGGTCACCGTCAGCGGAACGCCGAAAGAGAGGTGCTGTATCCGGCTGCCTTCGAAACCCGAGAAATACATCGCCGAGGCCTCGGGGAAGTAGAGCTGGCCCAGGCCGGCGGGATTATACCCGGCGGCGTGGACGTCGTCGGCCACCGCCGTGAAGGCCCCGGCCATACCGAGCGCGCGCGGACTGGTGTCGAGCTTCAGCATCTGCAGGGCCGCGGAACCGGGTCCGCCGCCCAGGGCCGCCGGGCAATAGGGCCCCGCGAGCGCTCCGAGCGCCGCGGCGGCGAATCCTATCATCCGGGCCTTTATTCTCATATGCGTCGCGCCGCCGGTCTCACCTGACCACGGCTATCTTCTCCACCGCGTCCAGTCCGGGGCCTTCGGCCTTGACGTAATAGATGCCGCTGGCCGTCCTGCCGCCGGAGGAATTCCTGCCGTCCCATTCTATGGTGCCTTTCCCGGCCGGGACCGGTCCGCTGAAAAGGGTTTTGACGAGCGCCCCGGTCACGGTATAGACCCGTATCGTCAGCGTGCCGGCGGAAAGCAATTCGTAGCGTATTATGGCCGTACTATTGGCCGAATTGATGATGTTCTCGTAGGCGGTAAGGGCCGACTTGTCGGCCGTAAGGGGGATGGCGTTGGAGACGCCCATCGAAAGCACCCGTCCCATGTGATTGCGTCCGAACACCTCCAGATAGACCGTCCCCAGGGCGGGGTAACGCGCCGCGAAACCGGGCTTGAGCCTCACCCGGCCGTTCAGGACGTCCCTGCCCAGACCGTCGGTGGACTGCTGTATGCTGTCCGTGACCGTTTCCAGGTACCCGGAAGGGAGGTCGGTGCGCGCCAGGGGTATGGGCGCGAAGTTATGGTCCCGGAGCGAGGCGTATTCGTAGAACAGCTCGCTGCCCGGGGTGGAAGGCTGCGAGGGCAGCGAGGGGGAGGACGGGTGCACCTGCATCTCGAAAACGGTGTAGGGCATCGAGAACGAGACCTCATCGCGGTCGAACAGGCGCGAAACGACCGAGGCTTCGGCGGAGCCTTTGCGCGAGAAGTCCAGCGCCAGCCTGTAGGGGGAGACCGAACTGACCCCGCCGTTGCCGTAAAATTCGGTGGGAGCGGCGGAGACGGCCAGGTAGTAACGGCCCGCGGACGGCGCCGAGTATTCCAGCGTGACGCTTCCGGAGAGCGTCAGGCACTGGGCGCCGGCGGCGGGGGAGCAGAAACCGTAAGCGTCCCCGATGTAGATCACCGGGTCGGCGGCCGTCAGGTAGTTCCTGTCGGCGTCGAAGAGATAGAGCGAATAGGCGTTATAGGTCCCGGCCACGCCGCCGGCCGGGAGGGCGAGCGTGGCGCGGATGGTCCCGGCGGGGGCGGTGAAGCTGTAATAATCGACGTCGGCGGGCGGATAGACGGAGGCGTTAAGGCTCGTAATGGTGCTGATGTCCACCGCGCAGGAAGGGCCGTTGTTGTTGTGGCAGAGATCGCCCCCCCCGCCGGCCGTCTCATAGGAGTCACCGGTCGCGAAATAGGTCGGAGGGATGCCGTGCTCGGTGAAAACGGAGTCTATTTTCCCCTGCAGGGCCGGACAGCCCGCGGGGTCCAGCCGGCGGCAGGATTCGCTGAACGCCTCGTAGAAATTCGCGAAATTGTCCGGGAAGTAGAACAGCGCGGCATAGGCGAAAACGTCCGACTTGTGCCGGCCCGAGAAGGCCCCCGGACCGAAAGTTCCCAGATAGTGGGCGCTGCCCGTATCGCGCAGTTTATACAGCGCCTGCGAAAGGATCAGGCTGTCCTCGTGTATCTCGCCCCACCAGTCGTCGGGCATGCTCCTGACGCCGGACGGGGCGCCGCCGGCCAGGTTGCGCGAGGTGGCCTCGCCGGCGTCTATATAGTTGCCCATGGTGTCCAGGGCGGGGTAGTCCGGCAGGAAGGAAGAGAGGGCGAAATAGTCCGCTATGGCCTCTGAGAGGGCGCCGAACTCGCCGAAGTTTATGATGGGATATATCCTGTTGATGACCAGGTGTATGTATTCGTGGCGGACCACCGTGCCGTCGAGGGCGAAGGAATTGTAGACCCCGACCGAGGGAGAAGGGCCGTCGCCGAAATAGATATGGTCGTACTCGAGGTCGTAGAAGGCGTTCCACATGCCGCCTATGGCGTCCAGCTGGTCCGGTTCTCCGTGCGCCCTCACCATGACCTCGATCGGGCGTCCGAGGTCCGCGGGAAGAGCGGTGCTGCTGGGGTCCTTGTTGAGCGGCGTGAAGTAGTCGCGTATCTTGTTGAGATGGTAGAACGCGTTCACCTCGTCGAGCCTGCCGTCGATGAAACGGGAGGCGTCCCAGGTGAACGAGCCCGTGGCGTTGTTCTGAGTGCCCGGAGCGGCGGTAAGGACCAGGTAACTCGACTGGGCGACGGTGAAAGAGCCGGAATTGCCCGCCTCGTCCGAGACCAGGCGTATCGTGTACGCCGGGCTCTCCACGGCCGCGCCGTAGAAGGCGCTGGTCCGGGTGCCGCGGTAAGAGGCGGTCCTGGCGCCCGGCAGCACGTGCGAAGCGCCGTTGAGCAGGACCACGTTGTCCGCGTCCCCGACGGTCCCGCCTTTATCCATGGAACCGACATCGAACGTCGCGAAGCGGGGCAGCGCCTTGGCGAAAGCGCCGGCCGGGTACGTGCCCTGCCAGTCGGTGGGGCCTATGGTCACCGGGTAATCGTACTCCGCTTCGGGGGCGTAGCCGGGCGGCGAGACCACGGAAAGCGCCTTCTGCAGCCATTGCCCGTTCCCGTTGTCGAAATGTCCGCCCGGCCCGCGGAAATTGGCCACCGAGAAATAGGGACCCTTGAGGCCCGCGAACACCTTGCCGGGCCTGGCGGCGCAATAGACGCCGTTCATGGTAACGGCGGCCGAAGAGTAGTCGTTCACCCAGACGTACTGGCCGCTTATGGGTGTGGAGACGGCTACGCCGTACTCCGGAGAGATCTCGTAGACCATACCCCTTACCGTGCCGGTGGTCACATGGCTCCCGTCGCAGGCGTAATTGAGGCTGTCGTACCTGAAGAGGACGGAACCGTCGAGGGCGTTTATGTAATAGATCCATCTGCCGGAAGCCAGGTCCTCGCCCCGCGCCTTGATCTTCCAGGCCAGTTTGGGCCCGCCGTTGAATTCATCGGGGAAGATCACCAGTTCGGCCTCGGAGCGGGCGGGATAGCCGAGATGCGCCAGCACGGCGGCCTTCGCCTGCTCGGCGCCTACCGAAGGAGTAAGGGGAATGTCTATCTCCGGCTCGTATTTCGCCTGGTACCCCGTCACGCGGCCGTCGGCGGTCAGATGGACGCGGACATAGGCGAATTCGACCGGAACGCCCTTGTGGACCTGCGCGTACTGGAGATGGGTGACGCCGGCGAAGGTCCTGGAATTGACCAGGCGCAGGCCGGAAGGATCGACGGAGAGAAGGGCGCGGTTCTCTTCGAGGAAGGCCAGCGCCGCGGCTTCGGGAACGGGACCGTAGGCCCTGGTCTCGCCCCTGACCAGTGCTTCGGGCAGAGCGGTACGCGGACTGAAGCGGACGCGCCAGGGCCTGGGGCTCTTGCCGCTGAAATCGCGAAAACTGTTTATCCTGGCGGCGGAAGGCTCCGCTTTCGCGGGGCGGAAGGAGTCCGACAGCGGCGTGAGACGCGCGGCGGCGGGCCGCTGTTTCGGGCCCGCGTACAGCGCTCCCGCGGCGAGAGGCAGGAGCATAAGAGATATAAGGAAAGAGTTCTTCACCTTTTCCTCTCCGGGGCCGAAAAGCGCTTGAGAGTCTGCAGGGCGGCCTCCAGCCTGACGGCCAGATCGCCGTCGGCCAGAAAGGCCTCCAGGTACGGCGAAGCTTCCTCGTCGGCCAGCTGGGGAAGGAGACGAAGCCCCGCCATGCGGGCTTCGGGGCTATTGGAATCCGCGGCGCGCCTGAGGAGCGGAGCGGGCGGTTTCCGGCCGGACATGGCCAGGCTGCCCGCGGCGGCCAGTTTGAGGCCGAGATCGCTTTCCGCGTCGTCGATCACGGCGGTCAGGCGCTCGAAAGCCCGGGCGCTCCTGATCCCTCCCAGGGCGGAAAGGGCCTTTATACTGACGCTGGGATTCTTGTCCTGGGCAAGGGAGAGCAGTTCGGCCAGCGCCTCTTCTTTCCCCTCCGAGCAGGCCAGGGCGTCGAGCGCGGCCATCTTCACCCGCACCGAGGTTTCCGCCGAGAGCAGGTCGCGCAGGCCGGAGACCGCGCCGCCCGAGCATATGGCCGAAAGGGCCGACGCTCCCGCGAACCTGAGCCCTTCGTCCTCGCTGGCGAGGGCGCGGGTGAACTGCCCGAGCTGGTCGGCGTGGCCCAGGCGCGCCAGTTCCAGCGCCGCGGTATCGCGTATCTTCCCGAAATTGTCGTTGAGGAGGGCGAAAAGCGCCTCCTCGGACTTCTTCCCCCTCATGGCCGCGAGCGCCTGCACGGCGCGCGCCCGGATATTGTTCTGGGAGATCATTTTCAGTTCTACCAGGGGCGAGTTGACTATGGTGCCCTGGGCCGGCTTATCGTTTATGATAGCGTTGACGGTCCTGAGCCCGGAAGAGTCGCCGAGCCGCCAGAGGGCTTCCGCCGCGGCTATGCGGACATGTTTGTCGGGGTCCGAAAGCGACTTGCGCAGCGTGGAGAGGGCGCCTCTGTTGCCGGTCGCGCCCATCACGCGGAGGGCCTTTTCCCGGACCTCCGAGTCGGCGTCGGCAAGGTGGGTGACGACGACGCCCAGGGCCTTACGGCCAAGGGCTTTTCCGTCCTCCGCCCCTAAAGAAGGCGTGAAAAAGAGGCAGAACGCCGCGAGCAACCGCGCTTTCATGCGAATATTATAAGAAACGCTCTTTTTCATTATTGTTTACGAAATGTTACGTTTTTTCGCTCCGTACTCGTCCGACCGACAGGTGGTTCCTCCCGGGGACACGCGGCGGGGAACATGAGGAGCAACTGTAATGTCTGACAGGCGGATTTTCACGGGTTCAAGCC
>CAYPYG010000008.1:0-90121 GCA_964415175.1 uncultured Elusimicrobiaceae bacterium | reverse complement strand
GCCGGCCGGCCGGCCCTCGGACGCCGGCTCTGCGCCTCGCTGGCCATGGAGAGCGCGGCGGTCTTCGTCTATGTCGCCGTTCTCGCCGGCGCGATAGCGGCGGCCGGCGCGGCCGGCGCCGACCTGCTGTTCCTGGCGCCGCCGGCGGACCTCGCCTACGCCTTCATGCCCTGGCTGGGCTTGAGCGCGCTCTATTTCAGGTTCAGGACCCAGACGCTTAAATGACGGGACCGGAGAACGACAGGGCCGCGGCGGGCGGCGGAGGAGCGGCGAAAGCCGCCGGCGGCGCCATGCCTTTCGGCCTGCACCTTTCCCTGTTCCTGCGCTCGCTGCTGATACAGGCCGGCTGGAACTATCAGCGCATGCAGAACCTCGGTTTCGTCTACGCCCTGTCGCCCGCCCTGCGGCGGGCCTGGCCGGAGCCGGGGAAGTTCGCCGCGGCGGCCGCCCGCCACGCCGCCACTTTCAACACGCAGCCCTACATGGCCGGCTTCATACTCGGCAACGTCGCCCGCATGGAGGAGGCCGCCGCGGCCTCCGGCGGCGGGTCCGCGGCCGAGGCCAGGATAATGGGAGTGCGCCAGGCCCTGGCCTCCTCGCTGGCTTCCATCGGGGACAGGATCTTCTGGGGCCGCCTGCGGCCGCTTACCGCCGAGGTCTGCATGCTGGTCTGGCTGGCCGCCGGCATGACCTGCTGGATAATCCCGGGCGATTGCGCCGGGACCCCTCTCTGGGCGCTGCTCTCCGGCCCGGCCGCCGCCGTGCTCTTCTATTCCGGTTTCGCGTTCCACATACGCTGGAAGGGCATCTCGGTGGGCTACGCCTGCGGCGGTTCCAGTTCCTGCGGACTGGACGCTTTCGACTGGTCCGGGGTCATAAAGAGGCTCAGCCTGGCGGGACTGGTGCTCTGCGCCGCCTGCATCGCGGCCGCCGCGGCGACTCTGCTGCGTCCCGGAAGCCCCGCTTCCGGCGCCTTCTGGGCGAAGCTGGCGGTCCCGGTGCTGGCTTTCGCCGCCCAGCGCGCGGCGCGGCGCGCCGGCAGGTCGATGCTTTTCACCGTTTCGGCGGTCCTGGCCCTGTCGGTCGCGGGCTGGACCGCGCTAGGCATATTGAACTGGATACGCGGGGCATAATGACCAGGAAAGACATCAAGGTAGTCAACACATTGGGCATACACGCCAGGCCGGCCGGGATGATAGCCAACACGGCCGGGCGGTTCCAGAGCGACGTGAAACTGATCAAGGACGGCATGGAGGTCAACGCCAAGAGCATCATGGGCATAATGACGCTCGCGGCGGGCAGGAACACCGTCATAACCATCGTGGTCAGCGGTCCCGACGAGAAGGAGGCCGCGGCCGCGCTCGAGGACCTTTTCGGCAGGAAATTCGAGGAAGAGTGAGCGCCGGGGAACTATGCTTATAAAAAAAGGGGTCGCCGCCAGTCTCGGCATCGCGATAGGCAAAGCCTACCTGATGGCCGAGGATAATATCCTCGTCGAGCAGAAGGAGGTGCCCAGGGACAAGGTCAAGCAGGAGGTCAAGCGCTTCAAGGACGCGCTCGACAAGACCAAAGCCGACCTGGACGGCCTGCGGTCCAAGATCCTCCACGTCCTGGGCAAACAGCACGCCAAGCTGATAGACTCCCATCACCTGATCCTGCAGGACCCCCTGATAACCAAGGAGGTCCCCAAGCTCATCTCGTCCAAGTTCTACAACGCCGAGTTCGCCCTCTCCTACGTGCTGGACCAGGCCGAGCAGCAGTTCGAGAAGATAGACGACGAGTTCTTCCACGAGCGCAAGCACGACATCTTCGACGTCGGCAAGAAGATACTTTCGAACCTGGTCAACCGCGAGAAGGTCTCGCTCAAGGACCTTAAGGAGCACGTCGTCCTGGTCGCGCACAGCCTCTACCCTTCGGACACCCTGCACATCCGCGAGACCAGTAAGGTGCTCGGCTTCTGCATGGACCTGGGCTCGAAGTCCAGCCATACCGCCATCTTCGCGCAGAGCATGGGCATGCCCGCGGTGGTCGGGCTGTCCGACATCAGCCGCCAGGTGCAGAGCGGCGACATGATAATCGTCGACGGCGAGAAGGGCCTGGTCATCATCTCGCCCACCCAGGACCTCATCGACAGCTACCGCAAGCGCAAGGACGAACTGCAGAAGCAGGAGCATTTCTTCCACCGCCTGCGCGGTCTGCCCGCCACCACGCGCGACGGCCATAAGCTGGGCCTGCAGGTCAATCTGGATTCCCCGGACGACGCCGCCGAGATGACGGCGGCCAAGGCCGAGGGGGTGGGGCTTTTCAGGACCGAGTTCCTCTACATGAACCGCGACAGCATCCCCACCGAGGACGAGCAGGCCGCGGCCTATTCCGCCGTGGCCAAAGCCGCGGCCGGCGCCCCGGTCACGATACGCACCGCCGACATCGGCGGCGACCGCGCCACGCAGCTGGGCATCAAGGGGCTCAAGGACGAGACCAACCCTTTCATGGGTTTCCGCGGCATCCGGCTCTTCCTCAAGTACCCCGACCTGCTCAAGACCCAGCTGCGCGCCATCTACCGCGCCAACACCGACGGGAACATCAAGATCATGATCCCGATGCTCTCGTCGCTGGAGGAGCTGCAGTCGGTGAAACGCCTGGCCGCCGAGGCTGTTGCCGAGCTGCAGGAGGAGGGGCACCAGTTCAGGAAGGACGCCGAGATGGGCGTGATGATAGAGATCCCGGCCGCCGCGATCATACTGGACTCGCTGCTCGGCGAGATCGACTTCGTCTCCATCGGCACCAACGACCTGGTCCAGTACACGCTGGCCGTGGACCGCATCAACCAGTACGTCTCGGAACTCTACGACCCCTATCACCCGGCCGTCCTGCGCCTCATCAACCTGGTCGTGCAGACCGCCCACAAGAAGGGCAAGCCCGTCAGCGTCTGCGGCGAGATGGCCTCGGACGCCTGGGCCATCCCCGTGCTGGCCGGCCTCGGCGTGGACGTGCTTTCGGTGCCGCCCAAGCTCTACCTCCGGGTCAAGCATTCGGTCCGCTCGATGAACTTCGAGCGCTTCTCCCAGGTCTCCCAGCACCTGCTGAGCCTCGCCAGTTCCGAAGAGATCCGCAGGGTCATCGAGGAGGAACTCAAGAAGCATTCCTGACCTTCCCCCGGGCGGGCGCCCGGGCGTCAGTCATCCGGCTTCGTCTTTTTTATGCGCATCAGGAACTTCTCCATCATCGCCCACATCGACCACGGCAAATCCACGCTGGCCGACCGCTTCATCCAGCTCACCCGGACGGTCCCCGACCGCCAGATGAAGGAGCAGTTCCTCGACGGCATGGAACTCGAGCGCGAGCGCGGCATCACCATCAAGGCCAAGGCCGTGCGGATGCGCTACGTCAGCGAGGCCGACGGAGAGGAGTACGTCCTCAACCTGATCGACACGCCCGGCCACGTCGACTTCTCCTACGAGGTCTCGCGCGCGATGGCCGCCTGCGAGGGCGCGATACTGCTGGTCGACGGCTCGCAGGGGGTGGAGGCGCAGACCCTGGCCCACGCCCACCTGGCGCAGTCGCTGGGGCTCAGGATAATCCCCGTCATCAACAAGATAGACCTGGAGCACGCCGACCCCGACGCGGTGGAGGAGCAGATCTGGGAGGTCCTCAAGGACCCCTCCGAGTCCTCGCGCATAAGCGCCAAGGACGGCCGCGGCGCGCGCGAAGTCCTCGAACGCGTGATAAAGGAGATCCCGCCGCCGGCCGGTTCGCCGGAGCGGCCGCTCAAGGCGCTGGTCTTCGACTCCTACTACGACGTCTACAAGGGCGTCATCATCTACACCCGCGTCGTGGACGGCGCGCTGAGGCCGGGCATGCACGTCTCATTCCACTCCACCGGCTCGACCTACAAGGTGGAGGAAGTGGGCTACCTCAACCCCAAGCTGGAGAAATCCGGTTCGATCGGGACCGGGGAGGTAGGCTATATCGTCACGGGCATCAAGGACATACACGAGATCAAGATGGGCGACACCATCTTCGAAAAGTCCCGCCCGATAGACGCGCCGCTGCCCGGCTATAAGGACGTCAATCCCGTCGTGTTCGCCGGCTTCTACCCGGTCAATACCACCGACTACACCGCCCTCAAGGCGGCGCTCGAGAAGCTCAGCCTCACCGATTCCTCCTTCAGCTGCCAGGGCGAGACCTCCAAGGCGCTGGGCTTCGGCTTCCGCATCGGCTTCATGGGCCTGCTGCACCTGGACATCATACGCGAGCGCATCGAGCGCGAGTTCGACATCCCGCTCATCGCCACCAACCCCAACGTCGTCTACAAGGTCAAGAGCAAGGTGCATTCCGCCTCGAAGGAAACGAAGCATACCGAGGTGAACAACCCCTCGGACTTCCCGCATTACGGCGACGTCATAGAGGTGATGGAGCCCTATGTCCGCGCCAACCTGATAGCCCCGATGGAGTACATGGAGGGGGTCATGAACCTCCTCAAGGAGAAGCGCGGCGAGCACGGCAAGATCGAATACATCTCGACGACCAGGGTCATCATAGAGTACTTCCTCCCGCTGAGCGAGATCATCATCGACTTCTACGACAAGCTCAAGTCCGTGTCCAAGGGCTACGCCTCGTTCGACTACGAGCCCGAGGACTACAGGGTCTCGGACATGGTCAAGATCGAGATCCTGCTCCACGGCGAAGTGGTGGACGCCCTGTCCTTCATCGTCCACCGCTCCAAATCCCTTTACGCCTCGCGCCAGCTCTGCGAGAAGCTCAAGGAGCTCATCCCGAGGCACATGTTCGAGATAGCGGTGCAGGCGCAGGTCTGCGGCAGGATCATCGCCCGCGAGACGATAGGCGCGATGCGCAAGGACGTGCTGGCCAAGTGCTACGGCGGCGACATCACGCGCAAGCGCAAGCTGCTCGAGAAGCAGAAGGAAGGCAAGCGCAAGATGAAGCTGCTGGGCTCGGTGGAGATCCCGCAGCAGGCCTTCATGTCGCTGCTCAAGATCAGCCAGGAGCAGTAGCGCCCCCGTTCCCGGGTCATAAACGGAGACTTAAAAAATGGAAGAAAAACTTTTCTGGATCGGGCTGCTGGTGGGCCTGCATTATTACCTGACGCGCGTGTTCGAAGAGAAGAAGAAGTTCGCCTCGCCCCGCTTCCTGCGGGCCTGGCACGCCTTCTTCGTGGCGCTGATGTCCTGCATCGCGGCCCTGCTGCTGGTCGTGACGCTGGACAACCGGGGAGGCGAGGCTTTTACCGCCGCCCTGTTCAGCGGCCGCCAGCTCCTCTTCGGCGCGGCGGCCGCCGCCGCGGGCTTCGCCTGGTCCTGGTTCCGCCGCCCCGCGGCCGGTAAAGGCGAGGCCCTCATAAAGGGGGACCTCGACTGGTCCGAGACGGTCTTCTCGGCGGTGCTGCTGGCCTCGGTCGTGATGTACCTGTTCGTGCAGGCCTTCAAGATCCCTTCCGGCTCCATGCGCACGACCTTCATGGAGGGCGACCACCTTTTCGTGAACAAGTTCGTCTACGGCTTCCGCGTTCCCTATACCGGGAAGAAGTTCCTCTCCTTCCGGGAGCCGAAGCGGCTGGACATAGTCGTTTTCCGCTTCCCCTCGGAGGACCCGTCGGAGGTCCAGTGCGGCGGTTCCCAGTACGGCAAGGATTTCATCAAGCGCGTCGTCGGCCTGCCCGGCGACAAAGTGGAACTGCGCGACGGGCGGGTCCTGGTGAACGGCGAACCGCTGGGCGAGGAACCCTACGCGCGGTATACGGACAACTTCCGTTATCCGGGCATCCCGGGCCTGCCGGCCGCGGCCTACCAGAACTTCTGGGAGACGCGCAGCCTGGGCAAGATGTACGCGGAGCGGGTGCGCGACAATTTCGGGCCCGTGACCGTTCCGGACGGGCACTACCTGGTCCTGGGCGACAACCGCGACCGTTCGTGCGATTCGCGCTACTGGGGGCCCGTGCCGGCCTCCCTCGTGAAAGGACGGGCCTGGTTCACATACTGGCCGCCCTCCAGGATCTCGGCGCCGGAATGAAGATCGGCTCGCTGCTGGCCTCGGGAAGGCGGACCTTCTCCTTCGAGTTCTACCCGCCCAAGAAGGAGGAGGATATCCCGGCGCTGAAGTCCGCCATCTCCGAGCTGAAGGACCTCGGCCCCGACTTCGTCTCCATCACCCTTTCGCAGAAATACCTGCCCGACTGGAACTTCGCCAGCATCTCCAATACGCTGGCGCTCAGCGGCGTGCTCAGGCACGAGTTCTCTCTCGAGGTCATGGCCCACCTGACCACGTCCATAATACGGGACCGCCGCACGCTGGCGGAGACCCTCAAGCTCGTGAAGATCCTGGGGCTCGAGAACGTGCTGGCCCTGAGGGGCGACCTGGACCCGGAGCGCGGCGGGGAGCGCGCGTTCGCCTACGCCTCCGACCTGGTGCCGGCCGTGAAGGCCGGCGGCGATTTCTGCGTCGGCGTCGCGGCCTATCCCGAGAAGCATCCCGAGGCTCCGAGCCTGGCGGAGGACGTGCGAAGGCTCAAGCAGAAGCTCGACGCCGGCGGAGAGTTCGCCATAACGCAGGTCTTTTTCGACAATTCCGCTTTTTTCCGTTTCCGGGACGCCGCGGCGGCGGCCGGGATCGGGGCCCCGATAATCCCGGGCCTGATGCCGCTCACCAGCCCGCGCCAGCGGGACAATTTCGTCTCCGGCCAGGGCATCGCCGTGCCGCCCGCCCTTTCGGCCGGCCTGGAAAAGCACGCCGGCGACAAGGAGGCGCTCTTCTCTTTCGGACTGGACTACGCCTCCGCGCAGGCGGAGGAGCTGCTGGCCGCCGGGGTGCCGGGGCTGCACTTCTACACTTTCAACAGGTCGAAGGCGACGCGCGAGGTTTTCAGGCGTGTCGGCCCTCCCCGGGTCCGCAGATTGGTATAATTCCCGCATGGCCGTATTCAAAGCGACTAAAGAAAGCGTGAAAGCGCTGATAGCGCTGCAGGCGCTGGACCTCGCCCTGGACGAGAACGCCAGGGACCTGGCCGCCGTCCCCTCCCGCAAGGCGGCCGAGGAGGCCGCTTTCGAGGCCAGGAAAGGCGCGCTGGCCGCCGCAAAGGCGGAACTGACCAGGCTCCAGGTGGAAAAAAAGAACATGGAGCTCAAGGCCGCGGGCAAGGAAGAGGAGATCCGCAAGCACCAGCGGGACCTGAACCAGATCAAGAGCAACGACGCCTATAAAGCGCTGGAGAACGAGATAGCCTTCGCCGCGCGGGAGAAGGACGAGGCCGAGACCGCCGTGCTGGAGCTGCTGGAGAGGATAGACGCCGCCGCCGCCGCGGAGAAAGCCGAGCAGGCCGTCGTCAGGTCGCTCGAAGTCTCGCTCGGGGAGAAACTGGCGGCGCTGGACGCGGGCGCGGCCGCGCTCGCGTCGGCCGGCGACGGGCTCAGGGAACGGCGCGCGGAGCTCACGGGCTCCATCCAGCCCGATCTCCTGGAGAGGTACGAATTTTTAAGGGGCCGGCTCAAGGGCCAGGCCGTGGCCGAGGTCTCGGGCCAGCCCGGGGACAAGCTTTCCTGCGGCGGCTGCCATATGCGGCTGCGCCCGCAGGAAGCGGTGGACCTGCTCAAGCCCGACGGCTTAGCCGTCTGCGGCGAGTGCCAGCGGCTCATGTATCTCAGGGCCACCGTATTCGGCGCTCCGGAAGCGCAGGCCCGGGGGACATAAGGATTTTATCGCCGGACGGAGGGCCGCTCCGGGGTCCGCGAGGGCGCCGGGGAGGAACTTCCGAACTTCACAGGGCAGGGTGCCGGTTCAAAGCCGGCCGCTTACGCGGCCGGCCATAGGCCGGGAGGCCGGGGCCAGATCCCCGGCCGACGGAAAGCGCCACAGAGAACATACCGCCCGCGAGGGCAAGGGTGAAAAGGTGCGGTAAGAGCGCACCGCCCGCCGGGCGACCGGCGGGGCAGGGCAAGCCCCACCTGAAGCAAGGCCAAAGCGGCGTCCCGGATGCCCGTCCATCCGCCTTCGGGCGGAGACGCCAAGTGGGCCGCTCAGACAAATGGTCCTCCAGCCGCCTCCGGGCGGCGGACAGAATTCGGGGTACAGTCCGGCGATAAAAAAATATCGGGACGGCGGCCTTCTCCCTTCGCGAAAGGGAGGGGCCCGCCGTCCCGGTATTATTGCGGCAGGACTATCGTGAAAGCGGAACCTTTCTGCAGCTGCGACTTGACCAGCGCGCGGCCGCCGTGCACTTCCGCCACCTTGCGGACCAGCGCCAGGCCTATGCCCCAGCCCTCCACCTGGCCGGTGAAAGAAGCCTCCACCTGGTAGAACTTGTTGAAGATGTTGGCGTGCTCCTCCCCGGGTATGCCGGGGCCGTTGTCGCCGACGGAGAGGAGGACCTTGCCGTCCCTGACCGCCGCGGAGATGACCACGAGCTTCTCTTTGGCCGGGTTGAACTTGACGGCGTTCTCCACCAGGTTCTTGAGGGCGCTCTTCAGCAGGCCCCTGTCCCCGCGCACGGTCACCGGCTCGGGGAAGGCCAGCCGCAGGGAGACGTTCTCCAGGTTCAGGCGGCGCCTGGTGAGCTCCACGACTTCCCTGGCCAGCTCGGCCGCGTCGAAGGAGGTCCGGTCCAGCGTCCCCGGTTCCAGGCCGTCCACGGTCACGAAATCGAGCAGGCTTTCCACGAGGCCGGTCAGTTTGGCGCTCTGGGAGAAGATCGTGCCGGCCGACTTGCGCACGATGTCGGGCAGCTCGCCCGAATGGGACTCGTCGGAGAGTATCTGCGCGTAGCCGCTGATCGCGGCCAGGGGGGTCTTGAACTTGTGCGAGATGAGCGAGAGGAAGTTGCGGGCCATCCGCTCCTCGGTCCGCTGGGCCGTGACGTCCGAAAGTATCCAGAGCCTGCCCTCCGTCTCCGGCTCCTCGCCTTCCTTCTGCGGTTTGAAGAGGCGTATGGCGGTCCCTTCCAGGTAGAGCCGCTTGGGTTTTTCCCTGAGAAAATCGAACTTGCCCGTCGTCTCGCACGAAGCGACGAGTTCGTCGTAGGCTTCTTCGGTGCAGAAAGTGCGGAAGACCTCGCGCATGTCGGCGAACCGGAACTTCTCGAACTCGAGGAAGAGCCTGGCCGCGTTGTTGGCCATCAGGATCTCCCCGTCCGGCCCGGTGAGCACGGCCCCTTCCCGCACTTTCCTGAAGACCGTCTCCAGCTTGCGTTTCTCCTCTTTTACGGAGGAGAAGAGGCGGGAGTTCTCTATCGCGATGGCGGCCTGGGAGGCGAAGGCCTCGAAATTGTTCCTGTCGGTCTCGGTGAAGTCGCCGTCGGTCTTGTTGATGGCCTGCACCACGCCTATGGCCTTGCCCTTGATGACCATCGGGCAGGTCAGCAGCGAGCGCGTCACGAACCCGGACCTGGCGTCCACCTTGCCGGCGTGCCTGTTGTCGCCCGCCACGTCGTTGGAGATTATGGAGCGGCCTTCTTTGGCGCAGACGCCGGCGACGCCCTCGCCGAGCTTCAGGCGCATCTTGGCCACTTCCGCGGGCAGGCCCAGCGCCACGTCGAAATAGAGTTCCTGCGTCTTCTCGTCCAGCAGGTAAAGCGAGGCCCGCTCCGCCCCCACCACGCGCGAGGCCAGGCGCATGATGGTGGTCAGCAGTTCGGAGATGTCCAGCTTCGACGACAGAAGCCGCGACACCATCACGAGCATCTCGAGACTTTCCTGGGTCTGCACTATCATCAGAAGAACACCTGGTATAGCATTTTGTAGCGGTCTTTCGAGCCGGAACCGTCCGCCTTGTAAAGGTTGTACCCCAGATCGAGCGAGCAGGTCTCCCAGAGCTTCAGCCTGATGCCGAAAATGCCGGAAGACGCCTGGCGGTCCGACTTGAGGGATATTCTACTAAATCCCGCGTAAACGTGGCTATCGTAGTCGGGGGCCATGTTGCGGGCGAACTGCAGCCCGGCGGACCACTCCGGCTCCGCGGTGACGGGGGCGAAAGCGCCGAGGAAAGCCAGGTCCGAGTGATCGAGCGCGGGCGCCGGCAGCGAGGAGGCGGAGGGGCCGTCCGACATGAAGCCCGCCGCGTGCGCCAGGAAGAAGAACTGGTCGTAATAGTTCTTCTCGATCTGGGCCTCGAACGCCCAGGCGGAGAGGTCCTCGGCCGCGCCCGCGAGGGAACGGGTCCGCTGGGCGGCCCCGGCCGCGGAGAGGCTCAGCTGCGTGTAGCCGTCCGGCCCTTCGTTCGTCACCGGCATCATGAAGCCGGCCTTGGCCCCCCAGGCCGAGGAATCGCGGACGCCGCGCTCGGGATAGAAGAAGGGCTTGAGGGTCAGCAGTCCTTCGCCGACGGTGAGCATGGCCGGCAGGCGCAGCGTCCAGACCTTGTCCGGATACGCGCCGCCATACGACCAGAAACCGGCGTTCACGCCGGTCACCAGGCGGGCCGAAGGCTTGAAAAAGGCCGAGACGGCGGTCTTCCGCAGGTCCCCGTCGCCGAAGGAATGATCGGCGTCCAGCCACCAGGCGGAGGCCGGCGAGACCAGCGCCAGGGCGAGCAGCGGGGAGAGGAGGATCTTCATTCCGGATTATTATTATATAAATAGGCCGCCAATGCAATAGAAAGCCCCCGGCGGAGGCCGGGGGCTTTTTTCCGGGGCGGTGGAAAGGTTCCGCTCGCCGGGTCAGTTCTTCCCCGCGAAGAGGAAGAAGTACTGCAGGAAGTCGTAGAGGTCGCAGTTCACCAGCGTGACGTCCACCGGGGAATGGTTCATGCCGCCGGTGAGGCGGCCGGAGACCTTGTCGAAGCTGAGCGCCACCGGGGCGTGCCCGGCGTAGCCGGACAGCTCTACGGTCCTCTCCCCGGCCTGGCCCTCCTTCATGTCGAAGGTTATCCTGAGGGGGGCGTTGTTCGCGTAGCCGGTGAGCTCGCCCTTCTCCCAGTCGGCCAGGTAACGGACGGGGCTGTGGTTGGCGCCGCCTTCCACCAGGACCTTTTCCTTCGACCATTCGAAGCGCAGGTCCACCGGGCTGAGGTTGGCTCCGCCCTTTATCGTGCGGGCCTCGTGGTCTATGGCTATGTCCACGGGGCCGTGGTTCATGCCGCCCTTGACGGTCCAGCGCACCTTGTCTATCTTTATGTCCACGGGGGAGCCGTTCATGCCGCCCTTTATCATCCCCTGCTTCACGGCGTAGGTCGACTTGGCGCCGCCGCCGAAGATCTCCTCGTATATCGCCCGCCCGACGCGGACCTCGGTCACGTAGTAGACCCGGGCCAGCCCTATGGCGTAATCGGACTCGTCCAGGCCTTTGACGTCGACCATGACGAAATGGCCGCCGGCGGCGCCGGTATAGGCCTTCGCCCTGAAGCCCATCGAGGCCAGGTCGCGCAGGACCCAGTCGATGTCAAGGCCGTCGCGCAGCAGGCCTACGAGCGTATCGTTCATGCCCTCGTCGGCCGCGTTGAGCTTTATCTTGCGCAGCGCCTGGGGCAGGGTATTGGCCTTCAGGTCCGCGGCCGGTTCGGCGGGCAGGACCACGGCGGACGGCGAGGCCGCCACCTGGGCCGCCGTCATCGATTCAAGCCCTCCGGCCATCGCCGGGGAGACCGCCAGTATCAGGGTAAGAGAAATGAGGGGATAGGTCATCTTTGTCCTCCGTTGAACTCATATATATTTTTGCAAAAACGCGGTCCGGTCACAATGGACGGGAGGCCCCCGCCGCGCCGGTATTTGGGCCTATGCCCGGCTGGGCCCTTGACGGGTCAAGCCGGGGGCCGGCCGGCCGCCTTTCCGGGCGGTCCGCGCCGGCCCGCTCTTTGCTATAATTTAACGGAAGGTAAATACCAGGAGGGGTTATCCGATGAAAAAAATACTATTTTCCCTGACGCTCGCCGCTTTCGCCGCCGGTCCCGCCATGGCGGCCGGCGAGGCGGAGTTCGGAAAGGGGCTGGCCGTGCTGAAGGCCGAGCTCGCCGCCGGCGCGCCCGACCTCAAGCTGCCGGAGCCCGATCTCAAGGCCGTCATCGTGCGCGAGGGCGACCGCGAATACGTCCGCGTCAGCGGGCACGTCAACCTCAGCGGCACCGGCTGGATGCCCAAGGACGGCGGCTATACCTCCATCAACTTCAGCGGCTATACTACGGTCAGGGACTCCTCCGGCCGCGTGACCAGCAACAGCGTGCGCGTCTCCGTCTACGAAGGAGTCTGGCTGCGCCCCAACCAGTACGTCCATCACAGCCTGAGGCCCAATGTTTCCGTCTCGCTCTACAAGGACGGGAAATATGTCGGCTCGACCTATGTCAGCGGCTATATCTCCGTCTCCGGCTGGCCGTCGTCCAGCTATGTCAGCCTGAACGGCTCCGGCTACCTCGAAGGCAGCCTCTACATAACCGAGTAAAGGCCGGACAAGGGCCCGCCCCGCGGCGGGCCCTCCGCTTTTTATGACGAACGTCCTGCTTTCCCTGCTCCTGACGGCGGCCCCGGCCGCCGCGCTGGAGTTCGACTCGCCCGCCCGCGGCAACGCCGCTTTCGCGGCGGAGCTCCGCCCCGCGCCGGTGCTGGAAGTGACGCGCATGCCCCTGGAGCGTCTCCAGGCCGAGCGCCTCGCCTCTTCCAGGCGGTTCATCCTGGACGGCACGGCTTTCAGCGCCCGGGTCTCTTTCGACGCGGAATGGAACGTCTGGTTCGAGCTGGGGGCCGAAGCTCCCGGCGCCACGGCCGGCTCCTGGAGGGAGGACGCGCTCCCGGCCGGAGTCGCCTATGAGTACGCCGGCGGCGCGCTCTCGATAAGGGCCGAAGCGGGGCGCATCCTCATATCCGACGGCAAGGGCGGCTCGCTGGAGACCTCGATGGCCGAGCTTTTCGACCTGCTCTACGCCGGCTCTTCCAGGGTGAAGTTCGCGGACCTGGTGGAATACGCGGTGATACGCAACTCCGATCCGGTGTCGCGGGCGGAGGGCACGGTCACGCTGCGCCTGGGCTCCGACGGTCTCTACTATTGTTCCCTCACCCCCGACGCGCTGGTCGCCGGCCAGCCGCGCTGGCTGCTGGCCATAAACGGCGTCCTCTACGGTCTGAAATACGCGCCCCCGGACCTGGTCTTCGTCTCCAAGGTGATAGAGATGAAGACGGACCTGCCGGCGGAGAGGGTTTTCAGGCCCTGAGCCGCCCGCCCGGAATGAAAAAGCCCCGGCGATGGACCGGGGCTTTTTTTTGAGGAGGGGACCCGCTCAGCCTTTCTTTTCCTCGGCCTTGTCCCTTTTCTCCAGCCTCTCTTTGATCTTCTCCTGCCTGGTCTTGCAGTCGTCGGAGAGCTTCTTCATGTTCTTCTGCAGGCAGTCGCGCACGCGGCCCTCGCCGGGCTTCACGTCCTTGCAGAGTTTCTCCGCGTCGGCCGCGCAGACGTTCGTCCTGCCGCCGCGCCCGGCGCGGGCCTTCATCCCCTTTCCGCCGCGGGGCCCTTCGGCCATGCAGCCGCGGAACCCGTCCCTGAAGCCGGCCCGGTAGCCCTTCTGCCAGCCGGCCTTGCGGCCTTTAAAAGCGCCCGCCATTCCGCCTTTGCCGCCCCGCCGCGCTCCCCGTTCCTTCATGACCGCCCGGCGCTCGGAGCAGGCCTTGGAGAGTTCCTTTTCATGCTCTTTGAGACAGGCGGCTATCCTGCCTTCGCCGGGCTTCACGTCCTTGCAGAGTTTCTGAACGTCTTCGGCGCAGATCCCCCTGCCCTCTCCCCGCCCGCCGCGGGCCGCGTCGGCCGGAGCGGCCAGCAGGGAGCCCCCCAGCCCGGCCGCGAAAACCAGTATAAGAGTCCTCTTCATAGAACCTCCGTGAATGCAGCGTTCGTCCACGCTACTATAACGCGGCCGGGGAGGTTTTTATTGCATGGCCGGGGCGGCCCTAACGGAGTATTTCTATCCTGCCTATGGAGGGCTGCGGGACCATCGCCTTGGTGACGGCGCTGACTCCTTCGCCCACGTACATGGCCGCCACCAGGACGACGCTGGAGAGCAGTATCCCTATGGCGATGTTGCCCTGCTTGAGCCGCTTGCCCGCCTGCAGGCTGCGGTCCAGGCGGCCGAAAAGGCGCAGCGTGACCGAGATGGTTATGACCGCGAGCAGCAGCGAGAAGACCAGGTGTCCGAGAGATATCATCAGCACCTTGCCCAGCCCTATAGAATACTCGCCGGGGGAGGAGATGTACATTCGCGCCATGCTGATGACGGCGCCCATGCCGCGCTGCAGTATCATCGAAGCGGCGAAGACTATCGCGGCCATCAGCGTGCCGACGGCCGCGTTGCCCTTCTTTATCTCCTCTTCCATGTCGAAGTCCGGGTTCGCCCGGATGAAGACCTTGTAGGTCAGGGCGATGATGAAACCCGACATCAGCGCCGCGAGGCCGAACTCCACGAAACTGGTCAATAATCTGGCGTTCATTCTTTCCTCCTAAAAAAACGGTTCTATCCTGTAGCCTTCGCCGCCCTCCAGGAGGGCCATTGTCGTCCGCCCCACCCTGCCCGGCTCCAGCCAGGCGGGCCCGGCCGGCTCTATCAGCACGTACTCCAGGCCTTTGTGCCTTACGAAGACATCCCCTTTGCCGGGCAGGCGTCTTATCGCCATCAGGTAATGGCCCGGTACGGAAACCCCGACCAGCCGCATCCCGCTCCAGCTCCCCAGTATCGCGCCGGCCAGGCCGGTCTTGGTGTCGCAGTCACCCCAGCCGCTCAGGAGCGCCTTGGCCGGCGGCAGGATCCCGCCGGTATGCAGGCCGCCGTCGCGCATAGGGGGTACCTTGTAGGTCAGCGCGGTCTGCACCAGCGAAAGCACGGAGCCCACGATCTCGTCCTGGCCGAAGCCGCGCTCGTCCGCCACGCCCTGTATCGCCAGCGCCAGCGGGCGCAGGACCTGGACATTGCGTTTCACTATGCCGGGCATGTCGGCCGTCAGGAGATTGTCCTTGCCCAGCGTTAACCCGCGCGAGCGGAAGAATTCCTCGCGCTTGAGGCGGTATTCCCAGTCCACGGCCTCAAGGGCCTTTTTCCCTTCCGTCTCCCCGCCCCTGCGCACGGCCTTCCCCCATTCCAGCTGCCTGGTGTTCTCGCGCCAGCTATGCAGTATGTCGAGGTCCGCTTTCGTGTAACCGTAGCCGGCCAGATAGCGCCTGTAGTCGGACGCTTTCATGCTGTAGGTGACGTTGAGGCGCTGGCCGCTGAAATTGGTGAAACCGTATCTCGCGTGGTGGACGCCGTTCTCGGAGTAGATCCTTTGCGAGGCCGCGCCGCCCCCGCCGCCGGACAACTGGGCGCGCGCGACGACGCCGTCCTGCGGCGCGACGACCAGTTTCGCCTCCCATTCGGCGGCGAAAACATAGCTCAGCAGCAGGCACAGGCCCGCCGCCAGGGAACATCTGCCCAGTGAAACCCCGTTGCCCATGAGTACATCCTAATTATACCTTTTGATTGCCGCGGCGGGGGATTATCGTGTAAACTTTCCGCGATGGCCGCCCTCTTCGACGCGCATAACCATTTCCAGGAGTTCCCCGACCCGGCCGCCGCCGCGGGGCTGGGCCCCGCCGTCTGCTGCTCCACCGGCCCCGCCGACTGGGACGCGGTGCGGAAACTTTCGGAACAGTCGCCGTCCATAGTGCCTTTCTTCGGTCTGCATCCCTGGCTCATCGCCGAAGCCGGGGGCGACTGGCTGGCGCCCCTGGGCCAGCTGCTGCGCGATACGCGTTCGGGCGTGGGGGAATGCGGTCTCGACGCGCTAAAGCCCCCGTCCCTGGCGGAGCAGGCGGAAGTGTTGAAACGGCAGCTGGAACTGGCCGTGCTGCTGGACAGGCCGGTCGCCGTCCATTGCGTGCGGGCCTGGGGGCCGCTGCTTGAGATACTGCGCGCCTCACGCCCGCTGCGATTCCTGGTCCACTCTTATTCCGGTTCGGCGGACGTGACGCGCGAGCTGGCCGCGCTGGGAGGGTATTTCTCCTTCGGCCCCGCCATACTGGACGAACGCCGCGTGAAGGCGCGCGCGGCGCTCTCCGAAGTGCCGCGCGACCGGCTTCTTTTCGAGAGCGAGGCGCCGCAGGCGGAAGGGGCGCCCGCGGCGGTGCTGGCGCGGGTGCACGCCGCGGCCGGGCGTCTGCTGGGGCTGCCGGCGGGTTCGGCGGCGGAGCTGTCGGCGCGCAACGGCGCGGCCTTCCTGGGCGTCCTGGCGGAGGGGCGATGAGCGACGAGCGGCTGGCCCGGATAAAGCTCATGATCGGGGAGGAGGGGCTCTCGCGCCTGAAAAAATCCGCCGTGACCGTGGTCGGTCTCGGCGCGGTCGGGAGCTATGTCGTGGAGGGCCTGGCGCGTTCGGGCGTCGGGCGGCTGCGGCTGGTGGATTTCGACGAGGTCCGCGCCAGCAATATAAACCGGCAGCTCTACGCGCTGGGCTCCACCATAGGCCGCCGCAAGGCGGACCTCGCCGCCGAACGGGTGCTGGACATAAACCCGCATTGCCGGGTCGAGGCGCTCAAAATATTCGCGGCGCCGGAGACCTTCGCGGAGATACTGGCCGGACCGCCGGACCTGGTCGTGGACGCTATAGACGCGCTCGGGCCCAAGGTCGGGCTCATCTCGGAGGCGCTCAAGGCCGGCATCCCGCTGATCTCGTCCATGGGCGCCGCGCTGCGCACCGACATAACGGCCGTGCGCGTGGGGCCTTTCTCGAAGGCCTCGGGCTGTCCGCTGGCCGCGCGCGTGCGGCGGCTGCTGCGCCGCCACGGCCATCCCGGAGATTTCGCCTGCGCCTATTCCACGGAGCCGCTGGGCCGCCTGCGCACGGGCGCGCGCCTCATGGAGCCCGGCCCCGACTTCTACGAGCGCGGGCGCAAGCGCGCGGCGCTGGGCAGCCTGCCCACGCTGACCGGCATCTTCGGCCTGGCCATAGCCAACGAGGCGATAAAACTGCTGTCCGGTCGGAAGAAGTCCCTGATATAGTAGAATCCATATATAGCGGTCCCGCAAAAGGGGGATGACCATGATGAAAAGAACGATAAAACTGTTCCTGGGCGCGCTGCTGGCCGCGTCGGCTTATTCGCCGGCCGCGGCGCAGCTGAGCTCCGCCGAACTCAAAGAACGCATCGCCGCCCTGCAGGAGGCCATCGAGGAGAAAGGAGCGGCCTGGACCGCGGGCGAAACGGATATCTCGGGCCTTTCGGAAAAGGACTGGAAATATCTGGTCGGCTTGAACTTCGGGCCGGTCGACGCCCCGCCGCTGCCGGAATTCTCCATGGCCGAGGTCCCCGTTTCTTTCGACTGGCGCGACAATGAGGGCAATTTCGTCACCCCGGCCCGCAACCAGAAGAAATGCGGCTCCTGCTGGGCCTTCGCGATGACAGGGGCCCTGGAATCCTACGGCCTGCTCCAGAAAGGGACTCCCGGCGTCGACCTGGACCTGTCCGAGCAGGTGATGCTCTCGTGCAGCGGGGCGGGCTCGTGCAACGGCGGCCGGCTGACCGCGACCTACCTGCAGCGCACCGGCCTTCCCGGCGAAGAGGTCTATCCCTATACCGCGACCGACGGCTCCTGCTCCGCGGCCGGCGAGGGCTGGCAGGCCGGCGCCCAGAAGATAGGCGGCTGGGGTTCCGTGACCAGGAGCATCGAGAAGATGAAGGCCGCCCTGCTCAAATACGGTCCGCTGCCCACGGCCCTCTACGTCTACGAGGATTTCATGCATTACAAGTCCGGCGTTTATTCCTATGTCGAAGGCAAGCGGCTGGGCGGCCACGCCGTGCTGCTGGTGGGCTACAACGACGAGGAGCAGTATTTCATCGTCAAGAACAGCTGGGACAAGGGCTGGGGCGAGGACGGCTTTTTCCGCATCGCCTATTCGGAGGTGGGAGGCAGGTCTTATTTCGGAATGAGCACCATAGCCTACTGGCCCAAGGCCGGCAAGGACGGCTACGGGGCCCCCGAGGCGCATCTGCACAAGGCGGACGAGACTTTCGGCCGCGTGTCGCCGATGCTGGAGACCGGCTGGAAATAAAATCCGGCAGCCGCTGGGAATAAAAGAGGCGCGGGTCCCGCGCCTTTTTTTATTTTCGCTCCCCGCCTTTTCAGTCGCCGGGCCTCCTGTCCTCGCAGACGCAGGGCTTGCGCCCCTTCAGCCGGGCCGAAAGATCTTCCAGCGCCCTCTGCAAACCTTCTTCGATCACGGGGTGATAGAAGGGCATGGCGCGCATCTCCTTAACCGTCATCTTCTTCTCTATCGCCCAGGCGATAAGGTGGGCCAGGTGCTCCGCGCGCGGGCCCAGCAGCTCGGCGCCGAGCAGGCGCCCCGATCTTTTGTCGGCGTAGAGGCGCAGTTTTCCGCGGCCGGCGTTCATGATGAGCGCGCGGCCCTGCTCCGAGAGATCCAGCTCGCCGCAGCAGAAGGTCCCCTTTTTCAGTTCGGCGGGGCCTTCGCCTATTACGGCCATCTGCGGGTCGGTGAAGGCTATCGCCAATGAGCAGCCTCTTTCTTTGCGGATGACCCGTGGAAAATTCGCGGCGTTGGCGCCCGCCAGCCGTCCTTCGAAGCCGGCTTCGTGCAGCGAGGGCCTGAAGGGGTCGGCGTCGCCGGCCAGGAAGAAATGGGAGCCTCCGACGCGCATCGTGAGCGGGTCCGCCGCCGGCCGGCCCTTGTCGTCGAGCGGTATTCCCGTGTTCTCCAGCCCCAGGCCGTCGAAGTCCGGACGCTGGCCGGCGGCTATCAGTATCTTCTCGAAAGAGGCTTCCCGCTTCTTCCCGCGCGCGTCCCTGAACGAGACCTTTATCGTTTTGCCGGCGGGCTTGAGCTCCAGCAGCTCGTGATGGGGATGGAAGTCGAACTCTTCCGAGAATATTCCAGCGGCTTCAGCGCGCAGCCCGGGGTCCTGCAGCGGTCCGACCAGGCGGTCCAGGCCGAGCAGAGTGACGCGCACGCCGAGGCGGCTCAACGCCTGTCCCAGCTCCAGCCCTATCAGACCTCCGCCGACCACCAGCAGGCTGGCGGGCAGTCGGCGCTGTTCGAAGATCTCCTCGCGGGTCAGCAGGAAGCGGGAGTGCTTCCGGTATGGAGGCGGGACGATGGTGACGCTGCCGGTGGCTATGACGGCCGTCCTGAATTCATAGGTCCTGCCGCCGGCTTCCAGAGTGTGGGGCCCGGTGAAACGGGCCTTTTCTTTTATCAGCAGTTTCTTTTTGACCAGCTCGTCGTACTCCTCCATCATGCCGCCGACGAACCTGTCGCGCCAGAGACGCACGCGCTTCATGACCCTGGCGCCGTCCACCTTTACGCCGGCCCTTACGCCGAAGACGCCGGCGTTCTCCGCCGAATGCGCCGCCTCGGCGGCCGCGATGAGAAGTTTGGAAGGCATGCAGCCGACGCGCGCGCAGGTGGTGCCCAGCGGGCCCGGGTCGAAGGCCAGCGCCCTGGCTCCGGCTTTCATGGCGTGATGCAGCGCGAAAAGCCCGGCCGTGCCCGCGCCTATGACCGCCACATCGGTCCTGATGGTCTTGGACATGGGAACCTCCTGTTCTTATTCGGTCCGTCCGGGCAGAAGCCCGTCGGAGAAAGCCTTCGCCTTGGCCGCGGGTATCGCGAAGCCTATGCCGGGATAAGCTCCGTCCGGAGCGTAGCCGGCCGCGTTGATCCCTATGACTTCGCCTTTTAAATTGAGAAGAGGTCCGCCGGAATTCCCAGGGTTTATGGCGGCGTCGGTCTGCAGGGCTTCCCTGTATCCGGCGGCGGGGGCCTTGAGCCGGCGCGACGGAGCGGAGACCACGCCGACGGTGACCGAACCTTCCATCCCCAGCGCGTTGCCGAGAGCTATCGCCCAGTCCCCGGCGCGCGGCCGCGCCGCGCCCGACAGCGGCAGGAAAGGCAGGGGCTTGTCAGCCCTCACTTTCAGGAGCGCCAGGTCAGCCGTCCGGTCCGAGCCGACGACGGCGGCCTCGGTGTTCCGCGCGCCGCCAGGGAAAGAGACCAGGACGGCCGTGCTGCCGCGCACGACATGTTCATTGGTGAGTATGTAGCCGGCCGGGTCTATGATCAGCCCTGAGCCGGAGCGGGGATAAGCGGGGGAGGAAGGGCCGGGCCCGGCGGGACCCTCCGCCGCCGAAAGGAAGCCGCCCAGAAGGTCTTCCGGCTCGCCGAACGGCGCGTCCGCGCTGCCGGGCGCGGAAATGGAGACCACGGCAGGCGCGGCTCCCGCGGCCGCGGCCGCGAAGGCCTCCTGCAGCTCCGCCGCCCCGCCGCCCGCCGCGGAGGCGGGACAGGCGAGGAGCAGCGCGAGCGGCAGGGCGTTCATCAGTACCAGAGGAAGCCCAGCGCCCGTTTGAGCGAGCCGAAGAGCGAGTCGGAATTGTGCCATTCGTCGAGCTGCAGGTCGCCGGTGCGGAATTCGCGGTAATACCTGCCGCCGTCCATGATCTCGAACACGGCGTCCAGGTTGTCCTTGCCGGCCAGGCCCTCCTTCTTCCTCAGGGCCTTGAGCTTGTCGGCGGCCTGGCTGCCCAGGCGCTCGGCGCGCTTCATTTCGCGCAGCTCGCGCGGCGTCATGTGCTCGGCGGCGCGCCGGGCCTTGTGCGGGGAGAGAAGTATGAGGACCGATTTCTTCGTCTCTTCTTTGGTCTTGTTGGAGAAGAACCACTGGACTACCGGTATGCTCTGCAGCAGCGGCACTCCGCTCTTGGAGACGGCCGTCTCGTTCTCGGTCAGGCCGCTGAGGATGAGCGTCTCGCCGAACTTGAGTATGGCGGTCGAGTCCACCGAGGTCTTGGTGGTCTGGGAGAAGGCGGAGAAGCCCAGCTTCTCGCTGCGGCTCTCGATGAAACTGCGGTCGGCGTGGACCTTGACCCGGACGGTGTCCTTGTCGAGGAAGGTCGGCGTCACCGAGAGGTTAATGCCCACGGGCACGTCCACCAGCGAGCCGTCGGAGTTGTTGCTGTTGAGCTGCACGTGCAGCACCGCGCCGGAATAGAACTGGGAGGTCTGGTTCTCGACCGCCAGCAGCGAGGGCCGGGCCAGCACCTCGGCCTTGTTGACGCTGTCGTTCCAGATGTTGAGATTGTATTCCAGTCCTTCCAGGGCGAAGGTGGGGGACATGGCCGCGCCGTGGCCGCTTTGGCCCATGATGCTGCCGCCGGTGGCCCACTTGTACTGGAACAGCGTCCCGGTCAGCGTGGCTTTGAGGCCGGCGAGGATATTCACGCCTTTATACTGGCTGCGGCTCTCCTCGGTGCTGAGTATGACCACGTCGATAAGGGCCATTTTCGGGGCGTTGGGATCGTCGGCCGGCGCCGGCTGTCCGTCCTCGCCGGAAGCGGCGGCGGGCGAGGCGGCGCCCTCTTCGTAATTGTCGGCGTCGTCGCCCAGGTCGAGCGGGCGGCCCTCGGGCTGGGAGCCGCGGCCGAACACGCCCGCCGGCTTTATGGCGGGATTGGCGGAGTGGAAAGCCCGCCAGTCGTCGAGGCGGGCGCGCAGGCGCTCCTCGTTCCATCTGAGTATCTCGCCGCCGGTGCCGGCCTTGCCGGCCAGCCCCTCGTAGCGCAGGTAAGCTTCTTCCGCCCCTTTCAGGTCCCCGCCGGCCGCCCTGGTCAGCGCGGCTATGCGCCAGCCGGAGCGGCTCTCCGGGTCCGCGGCCGCGGCTTTTTCGGCCGCCCAGCCGCCGGTGCGGACGTCGCGGGCGTAATAGGACGCCACCGCCAGAGCGCGCAGGAACTCGGGGTCGCCGGGCGAGTAGAGCAGCGCGCCGGAGAACTGGTTCTGCGCGTCCTTGTAGCGCTTCTGGGCGAAATAGACGTGGCCCAGGAAGAAGGAGGCCCAGTGATTGTCCGGGTCGAAGCGCAGCGCCAGCGCGTAGCCGGCCTCGGCCAGGTCGAGCTTGCCCAGGTCGCCGGAGCGCGAATCCAGGTGATAGGCCAGGGCGTTGAGGAAGTGCAGGTCGGCGTTGACCGGGTCCGCCCTGAGGCCGCCGGCGAACTTCTTCCCGGCCGCGGCGTAACGGCCGCGGCGCAGTTCGCGTATGCCGTCCCGGGCGGCCGCGGCGACGCCGCTGAGCGAGGTCCGGCGGGCCGCCTCGTCCAGCATGCCTTCCACCGAAGGGTGCAGGGGCACGCGGCGCGCCGAGCGCGCCGCGGGGGAGCAGCCGGCCAGCGAAGGGGACAGCAGCGCGAAGCAGAGCAGGGAGTTTATCGTTCTTTTCATTTTACCAGGTCCAGGAGCTGCGCGCCGTCCGTCGTATTGCAGGGCGCCGTTCCGGCCTCCTTATAGTCGTTGCCGCCCTTGTCGGGGGCAGGGAGTATCATACAAGAATTCCGCGCGGGGCTGAAGAACTGCAGCGTGTCCTTGTCCTCGGCGTTGAGGCGCCAGAACATGTCCCGGCCCCTGTCGCAGGCGCGCAGGGACAGGTGCTGCGACTTCTCCGCGGGGTAGACGCAGGCGCCGGTCTCCGTGTGCACCAGCTGTATGTCGCCGTCCACTTCCTCTATGTAGTTGAAGCGCTCGCTCTTGTCGCCGCAGGGATGGGCGTAGAGCCTGGCCTCCTTGCTCTGCGCGGTCAGCTTCAGCGAGCCCTCGCTTTCCTCCAGCACGTCCAGGCAGAGCCCGTTGGACGCTTTGACGAAAGCGTTGACGTTGTGGGGGGTGGGTTTCTCGGCGTCGGGTATGTCGCGGAAGGTCTGACTGTCCGCGCCCAGGCACGAGGTCCAGACCGCGAAGGCCGACCTCGGGTTGGCGCTCTCGTTGTCGAAGTGCAGGCACTTCTGCGAGAAGCGGTTGACAATCTGGTCGTAGAAGCCGTCCGAGGAGATTATCTTCCACTGCTGATGCCTGTCCTTCGCGTCGCAGGCGGCCAGGACCAGCGGTTCGTAATTGTCCTTGGCGTCGCCGTTGCGCGCTTTCAGGCAGAGTCCCTTGTTGCGCAGTTCCACGTAGCCGGCGTCGTCGTCCTTGAGCGCGACCGTGTTCCACTGCTCGGTGTCGGTATCCTTGCAGTGTATCTGCTCCACGCTCAGGCCGTCCTTCGAGACCGCCAGGCAGAGGTTGCTGTGGCCTATGGCCAGGTAGGTGTTGGCGTACTGCAGGCTGTCGGGCATCAGGTCGGTGATGTCCATGTCCTCGACCAGCCTGCGGTGCTCCTCGGCCTGGTCCTCGAAGGCCTTGCGGTACTTGGCGCTGCCGTTCTCGAAGGAGTCCAGCACTTTCCGGTACCTGGCCTCCTGGGCCTCCACCTGTTGCCTTACGTTCTCCTGCGCGGCCGCGAGCTTGGTCGCGATGTGGGAATGGACCCACTTCGCCGCGTCGGGGGAGATCTTCTTGAGCGGGGCTTCGATCAGCGTGTCCAGCGCCAGCACGGGCAGCAGCGCGAAGGCCGTCGCGTCGAACTCCATGTTCTCGGGGCGGTCGGGCACCTTGACCGCGAAGTACTCGCGCATCGGGGTTCCGGCCAATTTGAACTTCATGTCCAATACCATCGGCTCATTGCGCAGTATCATGCCGCGCAGGTCGCCCACTATGACCGTCTCGTCTATTTCCAGCGGCAGGTGGGACACGGTGGTCTCGAGTACCTTTTCGAGTTCTTTCATGACGAAGTCTTCCACCGCTTCGGTGACCTTGACCACGGCCTCGGCCACGGCCAGGCCGGCGTGCTCTATGTCGCGTTCGGCTATCAGCGCCGCCACGCGGGGATCGAGGTTGGTCGCGGCGGCGACGATCTTCTTGGCCGCCTCCAGCGCGCCTTCGGCCACCTTCATGACGGTCCAGGTGGCGGCGGCGGCTATGCGCCAGCCGGGGGAGCAGGCCCAATGCGTCCACCTGGAGCCGCAATGATGCGCCTGATGCTCCTCGTGGTCGTACTGGCCGCGCAGCGAGTTGACGCGGCGTATGGCGGAGTTCAGTACCTCGTCTGCGCGGTCCTTGGCCTTCTGGTCCTCTTCTTTGAGCTTGCGTATCTTCTCGTTGAGCTCGTCCACTTTTTTCTCGGCCGACCTCAGCGCCTTCAGGTCGGCGTCGAACTTGGCCCGCGCCGAGGCCCGCAGATCGTCTATGCCCTTCTTTATCTCGTCCTTCATCCACGGCACCAGCGTGGACTTGAAAGCGCCCACGACGCTGATGTCGGCCGCCTTGTCGAAAGCGCCGGTCTTGAGGTCGAAGCCCTCGATGGTGACGGTCAGGCCCGCGTCGCCGAACACGCCCAGCTTCTCGGTCAGGTCGAATTCCATGTGAGGGGGCTCGATGTCGAGCTTGACGTGCTGCAGCGCGCCGAGCAGCTGTATGTCGGAATCGATGATGTAATGCGGGTCCAGGTCCAGCGCTATGTCGACGTCGTTGTTGCGGAACTGGAGCACGTCTAGGTCTATGTCGTCTATCTTGCCCTTGAGCGTCATGCCCTGCGGCCCGCCGGCGCCCTGCACCTTGCCCAGCTCGCGGCCCATGAAGAAGAAGTCGCCCCCGAAGGCGAAGCCGTCGCTGACCAGGCCCAGCTGCGGGTCCGAGGCCCCGGGTGTGGCGAAGGCCAGCAGCGCGTCGTTTATCTGGAAGAACGGGAAAGGCAGCCTGCCGAGCTTGCCCGGGGGCAGGCCCATCAGGTGCTCGGTGATCTCTATGAGCGCGGGCACGCCCAGTTTGTTGACCTTGCCCGCGAAGGCGACGCCGTCGGGCAGCGCGTCCTCGAGCAGTATCTTCACGCTCATCGCCAGGTTAACGTCCACGCAGTCGGGCGACTTGGGGTCGCCGCAGTGGCCGTACTGCTGGTCGCCGGCCAGGCCGAACTGCACCTCGCCGACGTCGTCTATGGCCGCGTCCAGCTTCACGTTGGCCAGGGCGAAACCCTTGATGCCGAAAGGCTGATGCCAGGTGCCGTCCATCTCGCCGAGCACCTTGATGCCCACGCCCTCCAGGTTGAACTGGAGTTCGATAGACGCGGCCAGTACCAGCGTGTCCTTGCCGGCCTTCACGAACACGGGGATCTTGAGGCCCGCGTCGAAGTCCTCGCCCGCCCACTGTATGAAGAAGGAGGGCTGCACGCCGTCCTTATAGTTCATGACCTTGCCGGGCAGGCCGTGCGCCTTGCCCTGCTGCTGCATGGCCAGCGAGAGCATGACCCCGGGGTTGCCCTGGAAGACGCCGGTGACGGCGCCCATTATTATGGCGTCCTCGTGCACGCCCAGCTTGCCGAGGCCTTTGCCCAGGTCGCCCATCGCCTTCTGGTCGAAGGCGGCCAGCAGCGCCACGCCGGAGGGCAGGTTTACCGGTACGTCGGCCGGACCGAAGATGTCGTCGAACATGTCCCTGGCTATGACGCCGAGTCCTTTGCGCGAGGGCGCTATCAGACCTTTCTCGGAGACGATCAGCGCCGCTTCGGGAAGGGTCATCGCCGCCAGCGGCTTTATTTCCTTCGCCGGCGGGATGAGTTCGGTTATGTTGAAATTCTTCTGTTGCAGGGCGAAGATCCAGTTCGGGGCCCCCGCCGCGCCGGCGTCGAACAGGTAGGCTTTCACCTTCCTGCCGGCTATCATGGACGCGGCTTCCACTCCCTGCGGCGAGAGTTTTACCATGTCCAGCTCGAACTTGTCGGCGTTAGGGATATTCTTCCCGCCCGGGAAGTCGCCCAGGCCGAACTTGCCGTCCAGCTCGAAGTAATCGAGCGAGAGCCTGCCGTCGGCCCGCTTGAGGTCGGCGGTCACGGAGACTTTCTTAGAGGCGATGTCGGCCGTCGCGAAGAAGGCGAATCCGGCGTCCTTCTGCGCGCCCTTGTCGCCTTCGAGCGAGAATTCGAAGCCGCCGTCTTCGAGAGTGAAGCCCTTTATGCCGAAGGGCTCCTTCCAGGCTCCTTCGTAAAGCGCCAGCAGGCTGTAGCCGGCGCGCGAGCCCTTGTCGAGGCTTACCAGCGCGTCTATCTTCTCGTTTATGCCCGAGCCCTTTATGTCCAGGCCGAACTGCACGGAAATATCCAGGTCGCCGGCCGGCCGCGAGGCCGATATCGGCTCCGGCACGCGGGTCCAGAGCGAGCTCTTGGAGCGCGCGTCGCCGCCGATGCGCAGCGTGACCGGGCTTTTTACCGCGACCATGCCGGCGAGTGCGGGCAGCGAGGGCAGCGGCAGGTCCACTTCCAGCTCGAGGCCGGCCAGCATGGACTGCTTGTCGGCCTCGGAGAGAGCGGAGGCGGCCTTGCCGGCGCTCAGGCCCTTGAAGGCGCCGGGCGGCAGCGTTCCGCGCAGCAGCGGGCGGGCATTAGCGGGGAGCCCCGCGGTCTTGAAGGCCTGCGCCAGGCCGCCGGAAGCGGCTACGTTGAGCCAGGCGGACATGTTGACGCCCTCGGAAAGGGCCATCGCGTCGCCGCCGGACCAGCCGACGAGTTTCGGCAGGTCGCCGGGCAGGTCCGCGGCGGTCACCGTCTTCGCCGGCGACCCGGCGGGCTGTACCACGAACAGCGCCTTCTCCAGCGCGATATCGTTTACGACATGACCCTGCGCCGCGGGAACGAAAGTGGCCGCGCCCAGCCGGTCGAAGAATATGGCGGTGTAGGCGCCGTCCGCGCCGGCCCTGGCGTGGGCGACCACGTCCACCGTGACGCCGTTGAGCTTCGCCTTGGCTTCCACGGACTTGCCGTCGAGCTCCAGCTTCTCTATGCCCACGGCGTTAACGGCCGGCAGGCCGGCCAGCGGGGCGAAGACGTCGCCCAGCGTCAGGGCGTCGGCCGTAACGGTGACCACCGGCTTGTCGCCGCGCGTGCGGACGAACTTCACGGCTTTGCCGTTAAGCCGTCCGGCCACCTCGACGGCGGTCTGCGAGACGGAGACCTGGTCGAGCTGCAGCGCGTCGAAGGCCTTGAGGGCGCCGGCCTCCGGTACCATGTCGCTCATGGTCAGGCCCTCGCCGGTCGCGGTGAAGGCGCCGCTCGCTCCGGCGGCTTTCGAGACTGAAACTTTCTTGCCGTGTATGGCGCCTTCGACCGTCACCAGGGTCTTCTCTTCCTTGAAGTCGTAGAAAGCGAAATTATTCAGGAAGGGCACCGAGGCCGCCTCGGGCACGAAATCGGCCAGGGTAAGTTTGTCGCCTTTTATCTCGAAAGAGCCGTCGGCCTTCGAGACGATCACGCCGACGGCCTTGCCGTTAAGCGTCCCCGAGACGGTGGTCCCGGAGGGGGCGTAGAGCATGGACAGAAAGGCGAAATCGTTCAGCTCGGGTACCTTGGCCGCGGCCGGCACCAGGTCGGAGAGCTTTATGGAGTCGCCGGTGAGGGTGACGGTGTCTGGCGCGAATACCCAGACCACCTTGACCGCCTTGCCGTTGACCGTGCCGTCTATCTCCAGCCGGTCGGGCCAGTAGAGGAGACCGCCGAAACTGAACCATTTAAGGAAGGGGATATTGAGCGAGAGCGGGATGCAGGCCGGCAGGCTCAGGCCGGCGCCGGTCATGGCGACCTTGCCGTCCGAAGCCGCGGAGACCGCCACGGGCTTGCCGTCGATTTTGCCCGCTATGGCGAGTTCCGCCGCCGAGCGGCTTACGCTGTCCAGGGCGAAGGCGTTCACGCAGGCGACCTGGGCCGCGCCGGGGACGAAATCGGAGAGCTTGAGGTCGTCGCCGGTCACGGAGAAGTCCGGGGCGTTCTGCTTCTTCGCCACGGAAACGGCTTTGCCGTGCACTTTGCCGTCGGCCTCCATGCGGACGGGCGACCAGGCGAACCGGTCGAACATAAAATTGTCGAGGTAAGCCACGGAGGCCGCCTCGGCGATGAAGTCCTTCAGCTTCAGGTCCTCGCCGGTGACCTCGAAGGCCCCGCCGGTCCTGGCGACCTCGATGGCGAGCTTTTTGCCTTCCACGTGTCCCCTGACCGTGACGCTCCCGGTGGAGCTCTGCACGCTCTCGAGGTCGAAATTATCCAGATAGGTCAATTGCGCGGCCTGCGGCACGAAGTCGGACAGCTTCATGGCCGAGCCGGAGACGGTGTAAGTCTTCTTCGCGTTGTCGAGGTTGACCGAGACGTTCTTGCCGTTGACCGTGCCGTCCACGCGGGTCAGTCCCGGGGTCCAGGTCATGTCCAGGAAGGCGAACCGGTCGAGGTAGGGCGCGCCGGAGGCCTGCGGCACGAAGTCGGATAATTTGAGTCCCGCGCCTTTTATTGTCAGTTCCGGCGAGGAGGCCTTGCGCGAGACGCTGACGGTCTTACCGTTGAGCTTGCCGGCCGCTTCCACGGAGTCGGCGGTATGGGTGAAACTGTCGAAGGCGAATTTGTTCAGCGCCGGGATGTCCCCGGTCTCCGGGAAGAAATCGGAAAGCTTAAGGTCCTGCCCGGTGACCGTGAAGATATTGCTGGCCGGGTGATCGTCGACCGTGACGGGCTTGCCGTTCACCTTGCCGTATACGTCTATGTCGTTGCCGGCCAGCCGGGCCCGGTCGAGGGCGAAGGTCTCCAGGAAAGGGATCTGACCGGCCTCGGGCACGAAGTCGGAGATCTTCAGTCCCTCGCCGGTCACGGAAGTCCCTCCGTCTTTGGCGCCGCGGGTCACGGCTATAGCCTTGCCGCGCAGCCTGCCGGAGACGGAGGCGCCGTCGGCGGACCAGGACGCGCTGTCGCATTCCATGTCCCGGAGCAGCGGGACGGAGGAGGCTTCGGGCAGGAAATCGGCCGCCTTCAGGCCCTCCCCGGTCACGGTGGTCTTCCCGCCGGTTTCGGACTTCACGGATATCTCCTTGCGGTCGAGCCGTCCGGTGACGGTCAGCGCGGAGGCGGTCTTAACGGCGGAGACGAAATCGAACCGGTCGAGGGCGCGCAGCTCCTTCGCCGCGGGCGCCAGGTCGGAGATTCTCAGATGGTCGCCGGTGACGGTCAGGGTCGCCGTTCCGGTGGAGCGGGAGACGGCGGCGTCGGCGCCGTTCACGGAGCCGTGTACCGTGAGCGAGCCGGGGGACTGTTCGAGGCTGCGGAAGGCGAAATTATTCGCGAAGGGCAGCCCGGCGGCTTCGGGCAGCAGGTCCTGCAGCTTCAGCGAATCGCCGGTGACGGTCACGGAGCGGCCCGAGTCGGAGAAAGAGGCCGAGGCGGTTTTTCCGCCTATCTTCCCGTTCGCGGAAAGGGACTTGGGGGTATATTCAACGCTCTCCAGCGAGAACCGGGTCAGTACCGGGACGGCGGCCGCGGCCGGTACTATGTCCGTCAGGGTCAGCCCCTCGGCGGTAAGCGTGAAAGAGCGGTCGGCGGTCCTGCGGGTCACGGAGGCCTTCTTGGCGCCGATGGTCCCGGCGACGGTCATGTCCTCGCCTTCCAGGTGGAAGAGCGCGAAAGCGAAGCCGTCGAGCAGTCGCACGGCCGACACTTCGGGCACGAGATCGGAGAGCAGCAGTTCCTTGCCGGTCACTTCCAGCGTTTTTCCGGCCGCGTCCGCCCTGGCCGCTACTTTTTTGCCGCCGACCGCCCCCCGTATCTCGTACATCTCGCCGGTCTTCGAGAGGCTTTCGAAAGAGAACTGCTTGTAATAGGGGACATGCGCGGCGGCGGGGACTATCTCCTCCAGCTTTATGTCGCCCCCGGTCAGTATCCAGTCCAGGGCGTCCCCGGACTTTGAGATCATCAGGCTGGGGATGGGGGCCTTGTTGTGGTTGGCCCAGTTGGG
Organism: uncultured Elusimicrobiaceae bacterium; assembly: GCA_964415175.1. Lineage (GTDB taxonomy): Bacteria > Elusimicrobiota > Elusimicrobia > Elusimicrobiales > UBA9959 > UBA2231. The sequence continues at coordinate 60,532 of CAYPYG010000008.1, read as the reverse complement.
AATAAGGCGGGCGTGGACCTTGTAGCCGGCCTCTTCCTTATATATGACCGCTTCCAGCGTCGCGGCCCTGGCGCGCAGCGCGCCTACGGTTATCAAGTCGCCGGAGGCGGGGCGGGTTTTGGCGCGCAGGCTGGCCAGGGGGAGGTCCCCGGACGCCTTAGGGTCGAAATAGAGGTCGCCCTGCAGGTCGAACTCCATGCCGCCCAGCGTAAGTTTATTGTCGTAGGCGAGATGGTTGCCGCCGGCGAAAGAGGCCTTGTCCAGGCCGAGCGCGGCGAAGAGGGGGTCGGAGGCGAATATTTTTGACAGTTCGGCCCATTGTTCCTTTCCGCCGGCCAGGCTCTTGTCCGCCTTTACGGTCTCGTCGAACCTGGAGAGAGGGTCCGGAGCGTGTAAAGCGGCGAAAGACAGCGAAAAAGGGAATAAGAGAACCGACAGCAGCGTAACCGTGAAAAGACGCATGGGCACTCCACGATGAAGGATTTTGGGAACTTCGGGAACATGACAATTATACAACATCGTCGGAGAGAAGGCCCGCGGGAAATGAAAAAGGCGCGGAAGCCGCGCCTTTTGCCGCCGTCCGGACCGCGCCACTTTATTTCGGGGCGTTGACCGAGGCCTTTATCATCTCGTCCCAGCGGGTGTCGCGGGAGAGCGTCAGGTGTTCGTACCGTTCCTTATAGTTCATGTGGAAGTACGGGAAATGGATGGAGATGCCCCAGGCCTCTTTGGATTTGTAGCCTTTGGCCTCGTTGCGGACGACCAGGCCTTCGGCCAGCGCGACTATTACCCCGCGGGCGGCCTCGCTCACCGCGGGCGCGGAGGAATTCTCATGGTACATCTTCATCAGCTGGTAGAGGTCGCGGGCGTCCTCGTCCTCGAAATTGCGCAGGCCGAACTTCTTCCGGTTGTAGAGCTTGAGGTCCTCGGGCGAGGCTTCGACCAGCCGGGCGAAGGCGTCGAGCCGGGCGGCCAGCGCGTCGGCGCGGTCCGGGCGGGCTATGGACATGGTCACCGACTGCTTCTTCTCTCCGTTATAGTAGTCCACGAAGGAGTCCACCACTATGTCGGCCGCGGTCCTGGCGTCGCCGGGGGTCGCGTCGAGCCGGTTCAGGAGCAGCTCGTAATTGTAGCCGGTGCCGGGCGTGGTCTCCTGCGAGCCTACGACATATTCGGCCGTTCCGCGCAGATCGTAGATCACCTCGAAGGTCTGCATCAGGCAGGCGTCGGAGGCGTAGACGTCCACGCCTCCGCCGGCTTTTATGGCCTGGGCGAGCTCGGCGGGGGAGATATGGTTCTTGGAGACCTCGTCGTAGGAGATGCCCTTGTTCTGCGGCGGCGGCTTCACTCCCCGCCAGCCCGAGCCGTGGCCGCCCACTATGAGGAGGTAGCGCCGAGCCGGGAAATTGGACTTGCCCCACTTTATGAAATCGGCCAGCCGGCGCCAGTCGCCGAGGTCGGCGTCGGGGTCATGGGAGAGTACGGGGGAGGTCACGCGCAGCGGGTCGGAATCCTTCTGTATCAGGAAACGGCGCGAGCCGGTCCAGTCGTTCTGCGGCGGCGGCTCCTCCTGCACGCTGGCGAAGGGGTTGAAGACCGGCTTGCCCGGTATGCGGCCCAGCTCGGCCACCACATTGACGCGGCCGGTGGTGCCGGCGGCTTCCATCTCGTTGACGTCGGCTATGGCCTCTATGCCGAGATTGTTGCGGGCGCTGACATAGACCAGGACGGTCCAGTCCTTGGCGTAACGGTCGGCCGCGGGGGCCGCTTCCGCGGGGGCGGGCACGCTTATATCCGCCGGTATGTCGGCGGCGCGCATGGCCGTGAGGTCCGCGCAGAGGGCGGGAGAAAGGGAAATAAAAGAAAGCAAAGCGGAGAGAGGGATGCTTTTATTCATCGTTCATATTTTATAGATTACGGGGCGTCCGGGCATGAGCCATAAGGGCCTCCGCCGGCTGGGCCTTTTGCCGCCCCGGTCTCCTGCCAAAAAGGGGGTATTTTTTGTAGAATAGTCCCTGCGGGTGGTTAGCTCAGCGGTAGAGCGCTGTCCTCACACGACAGATGTCACAGGTTCAAATCCTGTACCACCCACCAGATTTTCACAGCGGTGGTAAGCAGGCCGCGGTGCGGCCTGCGGCAGGATTTGAAAGCCGGAGCCGCGAGCCAGCAGGTGAGGGCCGGCGAAGAGCAAAGCGCGGTGCGCTTTGCGTCCGGCCCGCAAGACCGGAGGCGTTTTTTCAGCGAAAAACGTCGAGGTGGGGCCGCGCAAACCCGCTATGCGGGTTATGCGTGGCGCAGCGGTGGCCTGCGGGTAATCCGAAATCACCATTTCACAGTTCTCACTACGGCGATGGAGTTCGCCATAACCGCCGGAGGGCCGCAGGGCCTCGACAAGGCTGATGACTCCTACATGAAGGAGGAATTGTCATGTTGAGGCTTTTTTTATTGGCGGCGGGCGGCGCGGCGGGTACGCTGGCCCGCTACGGCGTCTCGGTCTGGGCGGACAGGGCGGCCAAAGGCGTTTTCCCGGCCGGCACCATGGCCGTCAACCTGGCCGGTTGCTTCCTGATCGGGGCCGCCTGGGCCCTTTTCGAACGCTCGCTGGTCTCGCCGGGGCAGCGGCTGTTCCTGATGACCGGCTTCCTGGGCGGTTTCACCACTTTTTCCACTTTCGGCCTCGAGACTTTCGCGCTTCTGCGCGAAGGGGAATACTGGGCCGCGGCCGCCAGCGCGGCGGCGAACAATCTTCTTGGGCTTGGGCTGGTGATGGCGGGGTTCTTCTGCGCCAACTTTATGATGGGGAGGACTGCGGCATGAAATTACCCGAGGACGGCAGACTGCTGAGGATATTCATAGGGGAATCGGACAAGGCGGACGGCAGGCCGCTCTACGAGGCGATCGTGCTCAAAGCGCGGGAGCTCAATCTCGCCGGCGCGACCGTGCTGCGCGGGATCATGGGTTTCGGCGCCGACAGCCGCATGCATACCGCCAAATTGCTGGAACTTTCCGAGGACCTGCCGGTCATAATCGAGATAGTGGACGTCAAAGAGAACCTGGACAAGCTGATGCCTTTCCTGGACGAGCAAGTTCAGGAGGGGTTGATAACGCTCGAGGACGTGAAGGTCGTCAAATACCGGTCTTCGTCGCAGCAGGCCTCCTGACCCCGCAGCGGCGGCGCATACAAAGATGCGGCCCCTTAAGGACAGGGTATGGCCGCCGCCGGGCCCCCGGCTATCAAGGATCGTTTTTCGGAAGAACCGCGTTCCCGGCGCTTTCCTTTAAAAGGCGGGCCGGGTCCGCGACTTTTTCAAGGACCAGTTCGCCGCCGTTTGCCGATACTCGCAGCGGCCGGGCGGATTCCAGGGCCTTCTTCAGGAAAGATTCCGGGGTCGTGCCGGGGTCGGTCTGGCAGGCCAGGGCGTAGAGCCCGGCGATGTAGGGCACGGACCAGCTCATGCCGCCGCTGCGGTAGAAGACGTAGTCTTCGTCGCCGGCGGGGGAGGCCGTGGTCCTCGAATCCATCGGCACCAGCAGGGTCTCCTTTAATTTAAATCCGCCGGCGAGAAAGGACTTGCGCCAGAAAAGGCCGGGCCCGTAGGAGGCCGGCTTGTCCGGGTCGGCCAGCGGGTCCCGGCCCAGGCCGGTGAAATCGAAGTCGTAATAAAGTCCGGGCGAGGTGGTGAGTACCAGCACGCCGGCCTTTTTCGCGCGGCCGATGGCTGCCAGCAGTTCCTCCGCCCCGTTCTCGCCCCGCCTGAAGCCGCGCGATATGGAGACGGCGCGTATGCGTTTCGCGGCCGGCAGTGAGCCGCTTATCGCCAGCAGGCGGTCTATGGCCTTCGCCAGCCAGCGGTAATCGATGTTCCCGTCGCCGTCGGAAAAGTCGGTCGCGACATAGTAGAGCTCCGCGTCCGGGGCGACGCCGCAGGTCCGTCCGACGGCTATGGAGGCCACGGCCGCGCCGTGCATGGCCGCGCCGCTTTTCGGCTCGAACATGTGCAGTTCCTCATAGGACCGCAGCTTGTCCGCGTATTCCCGGTGCGTGGTCAGCAGCGGCTGGTCGATGATAGCGATGGAGACGCCCTTGCCGGTAAGCCCCGCCCTGTGCAGGGCGCGTACCCCCAGCCCGGGGTTCTTGCCCAGTTCCATTATCATGGCCGGGTCGAAGCCGGGCGGCAGCGCCGCCGGAAATTTAGTGGAGCCGTCGAAATCGGCGTAGAGCAGGTCGCCCGCCCGGCCGGAGAGGTCGAGGGCCGAGAGATCGCGGCCGCGCAGGTCCATCTGCCACTGGTCGCCCGAGTCCGGAACGTAGGCGGGCAGGGCCTTGAGCGGCCCCCTGTCGAACTTCCAGGCCGCCGGGCGGCGGCAGACGCCGGCGGTGGCGCCGGGGTTGAGGCAGTCCCGGGTTTCCCGCTCCGCCGGCTTCTTTTTCGCACCGGCCATGCGGGCATAGTCCTTTTCGCGCACCAGGACATAATAGCCGGGTTCCATGTCCCGTACGGTATAATCCCCGCTCTTCCATTCGAAGAACATGTATTCGACGCCGCCGATCTTTTTGAAAGTGTAGGCGCTGGCGGTCCCGGCGGCCGGGTTCAGCACCAATCCCTTTGTCCAGGAGATCCCCGGCCGTTCCAGTTTGCCGCCGGGCAGAAAGGCGAGGCCCTTGAAGAACAGGTCGGACGGTACCGGGGCGGCGGGGTTGAACTGCTCCGCTTTCGGCACATAGGCCACGCTGATCCAGCGCCCGAGCACGGCCGGATCGTCGGCGAAGGGCAGGTCGGTATTGTCGATCCTGGCTTGCGCGGCGGAAGCCAGGAAAAAAGGCAGGACGAAAAGCGGTAATTTGCGATAAAGAACCATAAGACCTCCCGGCGGGCCCGGCCCGCCTGCCACGATTCTATTGTTTGTCCCGCGGCAGGTCAACACCAAGATAAAACCTGCCCCTAAGACCTGCGGCCCGGCGCCCGCCGGGCGGAAAAACCACCCGGTTTTTGATATTATAAACAAAACCGATGGCTCTCACGCGAAAAATTCAAAAATCGCGCCGGGGCGAAAGGACCAAATCGAGGGGGACTGCCGATAATCGCGCATGTTCCTTGCAATTCAGCCGAAAAACGGATTTTGGGGAAAGGGAAAACGTAACAAGCGCCTTTTTGGGTTAGCAGTGACTCTTTTACCGGCGAGGTGATCGGATGACGATGAATAAATATTTCCCGGATATCATAGCAAGCCATCCGGAAGCGGATATTCCTGTTGATGGCGTATCATCCCGCCTGATCCAGGCGGGACAACAGCAATTTGTTTTTATGCACTTTGATAAGGATGTGGAGGTCCCGGAACATTCTCATGAAGCACAATGGGGCGTGGTCTTGGATGGGGTAATGGAATTGACAATTGCGGGGGAAAAAATTAATTTAAAAAAGGGTGACACTTATTCCATTGATAAAAACGTAAAACATTCGGCGATAATTAAAAAGGGCTACGCCGACTTGGCTTTGTTTAACCAAACTGACAGGTATAGGGAAAAAGTGCCAGCTTAGGTTTGTAAAATGGCAAAGGGTGGCGGAGTGTAGATGTGACGGTTGATTCGGGAATATAACATGATTTGGGCATGGCATGGGGCCGCCGGGAGATCGGCGGCTTTTTTATTGCGATAGGGTGCTGTTTGGGGAAAATATTCCCGGCAGTGATTTGAAGTATCTATTTGTATGTGGGTACAAAGACTAATTATACCTGTTGGTCTCTTCTGGACCAGACGAGATGTTGTATCGAAGCCCAGGCCGGCAGCCGGGGCGAAAGGGCCAAGTCGAGGGGGGACTGCCGATAATCGCGCTTATGTTCCCTACAGGTCAAGGCCTCCCTGGCCAGGTATTGGATCCCTCCGCGCCCGCGAAGAACGCGGGCGCCCCTGTCAGCACTCCTTAAATCCTATCTTCCTGAAGAACCAGATGGCCGGGCACCAGCCGGTGAAGGCCGACTGCAGCAGGTTGACGCCGACGAAGGCGGTCAGCCACAGCCAGCGCATGTCGGCGTAAACGGCCAGTCCCAGGCTGAGCAGGACCATGAACCCCGCCAGCAGCCGCAAAGCTTCTCCCATTTTCATATAGTGCCTCCTTTATTCGCCGGTCGCGCCCAGCGCGTCCGCCGAGTGGACGGAGCCCTGCCCGTATTTCCTGTCCCGGCGCTCGAATATCCAGATCAGCGTCCAGGCATAGGCCGCGGCGAAGGCCCCGGAGTAGAGTGTCATCCCTATCAGCACCCGCTTATTCTATAAATAAAAGCCGTACGCGGGGGGCGGCCGGGTTATGAAGCGTGCCATATAGGTGCTGCGCGACGGGGCCACACTTAGGTGTGATTTTCCGGCAGGGGGAGGGTGCGGCATGGTTCGAAGAAGTCCAGGGATTTGTCGTAAGTGGTGCTCTGCAGTTCCATCAGCCCCAGCAGGGAGTGGAAAATATTGTCGTGAGAGAACTTTCCTTTTAGGGCTTCCTTTTTCATGCACGCGTAGTTTATGTGGTCCTCTCTTTTCATCGTTTCCGACATCCATATATGCATGGGAACCCTGGTCTGTTCGGCCGGGGCTATGGCGAACGGCAGGCTGTGCAGGTACAGGCCTTTCTCTCCCAGCGATTCTCCGTGGTCGGAAACATAGAGCAGACCGGATTCGTATCGCGGGTATTTTTTTAGTATCCCTATCGCCTTTGAAAGGACATAGTCGGTGTAAACTATAGTGTTGTCGTAGGTGTTGATCAGCGCTTCTTTTGAACAGTTCTGTATGTCCTGCGTTCCGCAGACGGGTTTGAATACCTCGAATTCCGCGGGATACCGCCTGTAATAAGCCGGCCCGTGGGACCCTATCAGGTGCAGCACGATGAACGTGTCTTTTTTTACGTTCCTGAGCCGCTCCTCGAGCCCTTCCAGCAGCACTTCATCGTGGCAATAGTCGCCGTCGCAATGCTTCGGGTCTTTCCGGGGGTTGGTGGTATGGGTTTCGACTCTCTTGCAGACATTCTTGCATCCGCTGTCGTTCTCTTCCCAGAAAACATCGTATCCGGTGTTCTTAAGTAAGTCCACGAGGTTTTCCCTGTAAGGCTCGTTTGCGGCGGAAAAATCCTTTCGGCCGGCGGAGGAAAAGATTATAGGGACGGATATGGCCGTGGATGTGCCGCCGGAGGTGGTGTCTTTAAAGTTGATGATATCCAGTTTTTCCATGTATGGATTGGTCTTTCGGTGGTAGCCGTTAAGAGAATAGTTCATGGCGCGCGCGGTTTCGCCTATGACGACTACGAAGACTGTTATGTAGTCATCCTCATATGGGACGTGTTCGGCTTCCGGATCCAGGAGTTCGAGGTTCTTGTCGGCTTTGCGCATCGCCTCTCCGTAGCGGAACGCGGAATAGAGGGTGTTGACCGGACTGATAAGCTTGCGCGCCTCCCTGTGATTCCTCCACCAGGGGGCGTATGTTCTGTAGGTCAGGGGGACAAGCGCTGCGATCGCAAGTATCGCCAGAAGCACGCTTTTGCCCCTCTGTCGGAGTTCCTTTAGCGGGGGGCTGAATTCCAGCCCGCAGGCGTATATAAGAGCGGAAGGGAGAAGTCCCAGGACCATGAACCAGATAACAGCTTTGGGATTTATAACATCCAGGCTTTCGGCTGCCGTGGTTTGAAGGACATTGCGCAGCATGTCCACGTCAAAGAAAACGTTGAAAGCGTGCATATAGTAACTCAATGCCGCCGCGAGAAGGATAAGGACGATGAGCAGGGGCTTTGCGGTGTGGGGCCAGATGATCAGGTTGAAAATAATAAGGAAAGCGGCGGAGAGGGCCGCGAAAAGGCCGGCGATATAGAGCAGGCCCGGCAGCCCGGCCGCCGGGGGGTGCTGTATCAGATATTTCCAGAAGGCGGTGTTAAGAAAAAGCGAAAAGAAGATGGCCGTTATCGTGATATAAGAACGGCTTGAAATCTTTAGTCTCGCGCGGATGTGCCGGAGTCGGGAGAATATTGGCATGGATGTTCCCTGGGAATATTATAGATAATCGCCCCCCCTTGGGGGGGGCGAGGGGCGAAGTATTTGTATAATTTTGTCACGTTCCCAATCAGGCAGCAAGGAATGATATGTTCCGAAAAATCTCTGTCTCTAAATACACACGCGGATGTGCCGCGCCGGTCCTCCTCGCCGGTTCCCTGTTCTCCTGTCCGTCTTTCGTGTCCGCGACGGACCGGGACGGGGGCGGCGGTAACGCGGAGAGGAACCTTTTTAACAACACGGCCACGGTCCTTACCGCTCCCCTGAGCTGGGAGAAGAACGACTGGCGCCGCTTCGGCACGGTCGCGGGAGTGACGGCCGGGACCCTGTTCATAATCGATAAGAACCACGACAACTACACCAAGAACATCGGCGGCGACGTGGACTACATCTCGGAGAAAGCGAAGTTCTTCGGGGACGGGCTTTTCATACTGCCGTTCTGCGGCGCCGCTTACGCCTACGGCAAGCTGACGGGCAGGACCAGGCTTCCCGAGGCCGCGGCCGCGGGCGCGCAGAGCTATCTCATCTCAGGCCTGGTCGTGACCATGATAAAGTTCGCCGTACACCGTCCCCGGCCGAACAAGGGCGGCGAGTACAGCGGTTTCGAGGAGCAGAGCTTTTTCTCCGGGGAGAACCTCTCCTTCCCGTCCGGGCATACCGCTTCGGCCTTCGCCGTGGCCTCGGTGACCGGCTATTATTACGGTGACAGCCCCTGGAAGGTGGGCACGGCCTATGCCCTCGCCGGCCTTGTGGGGTGGTCGCGGTTCAACGACCATGACCATTGGCCGTCGGATGTTTTCGCCGGCGCGGCTTTAGGCTACTATATCGGGAAAAAAGTCTCAGCCCTTAACAACGGCGGCGCGGACGGCCTGTCCCTGGTCCCTGTCGATATCCCCGGCGGCCAGGGCTTCGGGCTGGCCAGCCGTTTCTAATCCCTATATCCTCTTCATCGCGATGATCCCGGCCCTGTCCGGGCCGATGTCCGGCAGTATGAGCGCGGAATCCTTACCTTTTCCTCCGCCGAACTCGCCCTGTGAGCGCCGCGCCGCTATCTTGCCCATGGAATAACCTATCGAAAGGGCCAGCGGGTAGTCGCTGGCCCAGTGCACGCCGTTATTCATCATCTGGAAAGCCAGCAGCGACATCAGGGTATATCCCACGGGCTTTATGGCCTTATATTCCGGGTAGTTGGTGGAGATGACGGTCACGGTCATCATGGCCGTCATCAGGTGTCCGGACGGGAAAGCGTCGTAAAAAGCGACATGCTTGTTGTAGTCCGACTGGTTCGGGAAGAAATGCCAGACGCCCCTGTCGGCGGTGGCGACGAACGGGCTCTGGCGTCCCGTGCTGCGCTTGAGGATCTGGCCGATGACCGCCGTGGTCCCCAGCCCTTCCATCAGGGCGTAGCCGGTCCTGACGGCCCTCGGACTGTCGGCTATGTAGCCGTAGGCGTAGAACCCGGCCAGGATGGATGAATGGACCCAGCCGTCGCCCAGGAAGTAGAGAGTGGATCCCGTATCTGCGGGGCCCCTGAAAAGGGACAAGCTGCCGGCTTTTATGTAAGGAGTGGTCCTGTCCTCGTTGCCCAGTCCGAGCTTGCGGCCGAAGCGCTGCATCTCGTCGATTATCTTCTGGTCGTAGTAGATGAGTATGCCGGTCGCCGCGGCTATGCCCAGCGCGGGTTTTATGTTCTCTTTCCTGAAAGTCTCTTTGCCGTATATCTTGAGGTCGGAAAAAACATTTCCGGGCAGAGCGGTCAGTCGCTGGTAATCCGTTGCGTTCTGGAGGGCAGTTTCGGTCGTGCCGGCGGCGCCGGCGGGGGAGGTGAAATTCGGGGACGCGAGCAGGAGCGCTGCTGTCAGAAGGGTGATGCGGTTCATGCGAAGAATCTCCTTAATGGAGATTAAACAAAAAAACAGGGTGGGATAGGCGGCCCGGGGCGGTTATGGCCCCGGGCCTGGTCTAGCATTCCTTCAAGCCTATCTTCCTGAAGAACCAGATGGCCGGGCACCAGCCGGTGAAGGCCGACTGCAGAAGGTTGGCGCCGACGAAGGCCGTCAGCCATAGCCAGCGGATATCAAGATATACCGCCAGCCCCAGGCTGAGCAGCACCATGAATCCCGCCAGCAGCCTCAGAGCTTCTCCCATTTTCATATAGTGCCTCCTTTATTCGCCGGTCGCGCCCAGCAGTTCATCGGTCTCTTCCAGGTTGCGGGGAGGCTCGCGCAGTTCCTTCTCCTTGCCTTTGAAGGCCATGTGGTAGAGCACCGGCACGGCCACGCGGCTGAGCAGCGTCGCCGCGATCTGGCCGGCTATCAGAGAGATGGCCAGGCCCTGGAAGATCGGGTCGAAGAGTATCACGCCCGCGCCGACGATGACGGCCAGGGCGGTCAGCAGCATCGGGCGGAACCGCACCACGCCCGCGTCGATGACGGCTTTCTCCAGCGGAGCGCCTTCTTTTATCTTAAGCTTTATGAAGTCCACCAGTATGATGGAGTTGCGCACCACTATGCCCGCCGAGGCGATGAAGCCGATGGCCGAGGTGGCCGTGAAGAAGGCGCCCATGCCCCAGTGCGCGGGGATGATGCCGATGAGCGCCATCGGTATGGCCGCCATGATGATGAGAGGCGTGAGGAAGTCCTCGAACCAGGCTACGACCAGTATGTAGATGAGTATAAGCACCAGCGCGAAGGCCAGGCCCAGGTCGCGGAACACCTCGTAGGTGATATGCCACTCGCCGTCCCATTTGATCGCGGTCTCGGCCGAGGAGGCCGGCTGGCGGGTGAAGTACTGGTTTATCGCGCCGCCGCGCGCTTTTGCCAGGGCGTCTATCTCCTTGCGCAGGTCCAGCACGGCGTAGACGGGGCTCTCGGTGCCGCCGGCTATTTCGGCCGTCACGTAGGCCACGCGCTGCAGGTTCTTGTGATATATCGGCCTGTTCTCCAGCCCGTTCTCGGCCCGCACGAAACTGGCCATCGGTATGGCCGTGCCGTTGGGCGAGAAGAACTTGATGTCTTTGAGTGTGGCCAGTTCCCGGCGCTTGGACGGGGGCAGGCGCAGGCGGATATCCACGACCTCGCTCTCGTTCTCCACGTGCGCCGAGTCTATGTCGGCGCCGTAGAGCGACATCGCGGCGGTCTGGGCTATGTCGGCCGCGGCCACCCCGTTGAGCGTGGCCTTCTGGCGGTCCACCACCAGCCGGGTTATGAGCTGCGGTCCGGGGATGTACGAGTCCACGTCCACTATGCCGGGAGTTTTTTTGAGCAGCTCCATTATGTCCCCGGCCAGGGCCAGCTGGTTCTTCGGGTTGGGGTCGAAAACCTCCACCACTATGGTCGAGAGCACCGGCGGGCCGGGGGGGACTTCCGCCACCTGCACGCGGGCGCCGTACTTGTCGGCTATCGCCTTGAGCGGCGTCCGGACCGCCAGGGCTATGTCGTGGCTCTGGCGCTTGCGGTCGTGCTTGTCGGCGAGGTTGACCTGTATGTCGGCCTGGTGGGACTCGCTGCGCATGAAGTAATGCCGCACGAGGCCGTTGAAGTTGTAGGGAGCCGAGGTGCCGGCGTAGATCTGCAGGTCGCGCACTTCGGGTACGCCGGCCAGGTATTCCGCCATCTCCCGCGCGGCCTTCTCCGTGCGCTCCAGCGACGAGTCCTCGGGCATATTGATGACCACCTGGAACTCGTTCTTGTTGTCGAAGGGCAGCGTCTTGAAGATGACCATCCTGGCGCCGACCATGGCCAGGGTGCCGGCCAGCAGGAGGGCGGTGAAACCGATGAAGGCCTTGCCGGCCGCCGGCTTGTAGATGAGTTTCTCCATCAGGCGGCGGTAGAGCCGGTCCAGCAGGCCTTCCCTGTCGTGCTCGCAGTGCTTGAGCGGCCAGCGCTTCACGATAACGGCGTAGAGCCAGGGCGTGAAGGCGAAGGCCACGCCGAGGGAGAAGAGCATGGCGACCGAGGCGCCTATCGGTATCGGCCGCATGTACGGCCCCATCAGGCCGCTGACGAAGGCCATGGGCAGTATCGAGGCGATGACGGTCCAGGTGGCCAGTATGGTCGGGTTGCCCACCTCGTCCACGGCGTCTATGATGTTGCGGAAGAGGGACTTGTCCTTGTTCATCGCGCAGTGGCGGTTTATGTTCTCCACCACCACTATTGCGTCGTCGACCAGGATGCCTATCGAGAAGATCAGCGCGAAGAGCGTGATGCGGTTGAGCGTGTAGCCGTAGAGGAAATAGACCAGCATGGTCAGCGCCAGAGTGACCGGTATGGCCACCAGCACGACGAGCGCCTCGCGCAGTCCCAGCGTGAAGGCGATGAGCAGCGTGACCGAGACCGTGGCCAGCAGCATGTGGAAGATGAGCTCGTCGGACTTGGCCTTGGCCGTCTCGCCGTAGTTGCGCGTGACGGTGACGTTGACGCCGTCGGGTATCGCGCGGCCCTTCATGCCGTCGACCTTGGCCAGGATCTCGCGCGCCACCGCGGTGGCGTTGGCCCCGCGGCGCTTGGCCACGCTCAGCGTGACCGCGTCGCGCAGCGCGCCGTCTTTGACCGGCGAGGCGGGGCCCTGCTTTATGGAGACCGACCGCTCGTCCTCGTCCGGGCCGTCCACTATCCTGGCGACCTGGGAGAGCTTGACGGGCTTGCCGTCGTAAACGCCGATCACTATCCCGCCCAGGTCCTCCGCCGAGCGGATGAAGGCGTCGGTCTCGGCCAGCAGTTTTTCGCCGCCGATATTATAATGGCCTGCCGGCAACTTAGCGTTGGACATCTTTATGATGCCGGCCAGCTGGGGAGGCGTGAGGCGGTGGCGCGCTATGGCCGCCGGGTCGAAATGGACTATGAACTGGCGCTTGTGGCCGCCTATGATGCGGGTCTCCGAGACGTCGTTGACCGCGTTTATCTCCGTCCGTATCTTCGCCGCCGTGCGGCGCAGGTCGTAGCCGTCGAGGCCCTCGCCCCAGAGGGTCAGCGCCAGCACCGGCACGTCGTCTATGCTGCGGTATTTTATCAGCGGCTGGCCGGCGCCGCGCGGCACCAGGTCGCTGTTGTCGAAGGTCTTGGAGTAGATCAGGCTGGAGGCCTTCTCGGGGTCGGTGCCCACCTCGAAGCGCACGGTGAACATGGCGAAGTTGGGGAAGGCCGTGGAATAGACGTATTCCACTCCCGGGATCTCCCATAGCTTGCGCTCGCCTGTCTCCACCAGCTGCTTCTCTATCTCCGCCGGCGTGGCTCCGTGGAACGGCACCATGACGTCGAACATCGGGACGTTGATCTGCGGCTCCTCCTCGCGGGGGAGTTTGAGCGTCGAGAACACGCCCAGCAGGATGAAGGTCAGTATGAGTATCGGCGTGAGCCGGGAGTTTATGAAGCCGCGGGCCGTATTCCCCGCCATGCCGTAGAGGTTCTTGCTCATGGGTGCTCCCCTTATTTCGCGGCCACGGCCGCGGCTATCTCCGAGACGGCCTTATCGTCTAGCGTCTCGGACGCCAGCCTGAGCTGGGCGTAGAAAAGGTTTATCTTGAAAAGGTTCTCGTAGTAAGCCGACTTGGCCTCCAGGACGGCCTGCTCGGCGCGCAGCACTTCCATCACGCTCTGCCGCCCCTGACGGTAGAGCGGGCGGAACAGTTCCAGCGATTGGCGGGCCTTCTCGTGCGTGAGGGCGGCGTCGCGGGCCGACTCGACCGCGCCCATGTAGCTCTGCCAGGCCGAGGCCACCTCGGCCGCCGCGCGGCGCCTGAGTCCCGCGGTTTCCGCTTCCTGCGCCCGCAGGCCGGCGCTGGCCGCGCGCGACCTGGCCGACCAGCCGGGATCGCCTATCGGCAGCGTGAGCCGCAGGCCGTAGAGGCCGGCCGATTTGAAGTCCGAAAGGCTGGCCGAGTTGGCTTCCAGTACGCCGAAAGCCTCGACCACCGGCAGTATCGAATTCTTCTGCAGCGAGGCCCAGGCCCCCGCGGCTTTCTCCGCTTCGGCGGCGGCTTTCAGGTCGGCCCGGCCCGACAGGGCGCCGGCCAGGTAACCGTTCTGGGCGCCCACGCCGAAATCGGCCTCGTCCAGCCGGCCCGCCGGCTCGAAGGCCGTGTCCTTGGGCCGGCCGAGCATGATGTTGAGCTTCTCCCTCTCCAGGTCGTAAGCCCGGCGCCACTGGCTCCTGTAGGCTTTGAGGCCGGCCAGTATGGCTTCGGCCGCGTAATAATCGGAGCCCAGCACCATACCCTTCTCGCGAAGGCTGTCCGCCGTCTCCATTTCCTTTTCGGAGTCGGCCACGGCCGCCTCCACGGTCTCCAGCAGATGCCGCCGCAGCAGGGCGGTCAGCCACTGGTGCACCAGCGAGAAGCGCACGCCCGCCTCGGCCCTCGCCGAGGCGGCTTCGAGCGCTCTCGCTCCTGCCTCCCTCATTTGTATCCCTTTGGAGATCGCCAGGCCGGTGAAAAGCGGGACCCCCGCCTCCAGCGAGGCCTGGTAATTGCCGACCGGCTCCGGGTCGTTTATCGTGGCCATCGAGGCCATGCTGAAAGTGCCCTGCTTCATGGCCGAGGCGAAGGCGTAGACCGGCTCGTCGCCGCGCGTATAGGCGGACTTCACCGCCAGCCGCGGCAGGCGGTTGCCTTTGGCCTCGTCCAGCAGGGCGCCGGCCTCCGCCTTTTTGGCCCGCATCAGCTCCAGGTCGCTGCTGGCCCGCAGCCCCTCCCTGACGGCCTCTTCGAGGCCCAGCGCCGACGCCTGCAGGGGCAGGGCGGCGGCCAGCACGTACGGAAAAATCGCGATTTTGAACATATTTCCCTCCGGCGGCCCTTCGCCGCCTCCCTTGAGATGCGGGCAGGCCTGAAAAGTTTCACCACGCGGCCTCCGCAGCCTTGACAGGCCGCCTATCTCTGCTATACTTTTAAAGCCGGTGGGGCTTAGGTCCTATATGTGGATAGGACTTTAGGCTGGCCGGCATTTAGGACTTAGGGCCTTTGATTAAAGTCAAATCATGGGGCAAAATATATCCAAGAGCGTGTTATGAAAAGACCATCGACCATATTCCTTCTGCTGACGCTGCTGGCGCCCTCGTTCGCCGCGGCGCAGGATCCCGCCTTCGACACCGTATCCGTGCTCGAGGACGGGATGAAGGTCATAATGACCCGCGGTAATATGCCGGAAGCCGCGCCTGTGCCGGTCGACAGCGCTACCGCTCCGGCCCCGGAGCGCGAATGGCTGGTCCTGGTCTTCATCAGCGGCGTCAACGACCTGGGGATACTGGGCTATGCCCATAAGGACCTCAACGAGATGGAGCAGGTGGGTTCCACCGATCAAGTGACGGTGGTGGCGGAATACAGCGTGCTCTCGGTAGAGGGCGCCGACAGGGACCTGGCGTTCCAGCGCGGCTCCAAAACGCTGCTGATGCAGCGCGACGACGATACCGCCACCGTGACCTCGCCCGAGATACACGCCAGCGACGACATGGACATGGGCAGCTGGAGGCATCTCGCCAGGTTCGCCCGCCGCGCCATACTTAAGTTCCCGGCCAAAAAGGTCATGCTGGTGGTCTGGAACCACGGGTCCGGAACGCTGGGCATCGCCAACGACGATGTCAGCGGGGCCAAGATAGGGATAAAAGACCTGGGCCGCGCCCTGGAGCAGATAAAGTCCTCCCTGAACGGCTCGAAACTGGACATTTTCGCCACGGACGCCTGCCTGATGCAGATGGCCGGCGTCGCTTACGAGCTCAAGGACCACGCCGAGGTGATAGTCGGTTCCGAAGAGGTGATCTCCGGCCCCGGCTACCCTTACCATACCATGCTGGAGGCGCTCAACGCCGCCCCGGGCATGGACGCCGAAGCGGCCGGCCGGGCGCTCGTCTCCCGCTACGGCGCCGCCTACCCCCGTTCCGGCTCCACTCTTTCGGCCCTGCGCGCCTCGCGCCTGGACGGTTTCGTCAGGCGCCTCGACGCCTGGACCTCCGCGCTGATGGCGGACGAGGCGGCCATGGCGGCGGCCGCTTCCGATGAGGTGATCAACGATACCTTCTATTTCCGCATGCCGGATTCCAAGGACCTCTGCGATTATATAGACGCCTTGTCCTTCAAACTTCCCGCGGACTCCCCCGCGCTGGCCGCGGGAGACGCTCTTAAGGAATACATAAAAAGGGACCTTCTCGTCGCCGCCGTGTCGGGCGCCGGGACCCATCGCCAGGAAGCCTGGCCGTACACCGGCCGGACCCACGGGCTGGCCATATATATCCCTTTCCGCATATACGATTCGGAGACCTACGAGTCGCTGGCTTTCGCCGCCGGCTCCGGTTGGGACGATTTCCTGCGGGCCCTGATGCGCCGGAGGATGAACTGAGGCGGCTATGGACTTCCTGAAGACCATCCGCCCCGGTCTGACCGCGGCCCTGCTTGCGGCGCTGCCCGCGGTCTGCGCCGCCGCCGAGGGTCTGACCGAGGCGCAGGCGGAGCGGATGAACGCCTACGAGGCGGGCATCTCCAGCGCCAACCCGTCCGCCGCGCGCCGTTTCCTGGCGGAGAGGAATCTCCTGGACAAGATCCGCGCCATCGATATCGAGCGCGCTTCCGCGCTGATAGCCAGGGCCGAGGCTCTCCGGGACCTGGAAGATCTTTTCAGGCAGAACTGGCGAGCGGCCGACGCCAACAGGCTGAGCGAGGCGCTCGAGATACGCATGGACGTCAACAAACCGCTTTCCGAGGTCGGCGTGGGACCGGAGCCGGAGAAACTGCTGCCGTGGCTGCGGACCTATAAAAGGACGCTGACCCCGGAGCTCGAACTCACGGCCGAAAAAGCCATACGCAAGTGGGAGGTGGTCTTCGGCACCGTTACCACCTCTTTCCGCATGAACTGGGGGCAGGCGGCCGACAGGCCCGCCTACGGGATACATAACGCGGTCGGCGTGAACAGGGACGACTGGCGCGGCTGGACGCTGCGCGAGCGCAACGCCGTCATGGCCCGGCTCTCGCGCGACCCGGCCTTCCTGGGCTTCAGCGATGAAGCCCAGGTGAGCCGCCGTGAACTGCAGGACCTGCAGAACGCGGTGGACGCGGCCCGGGACTCGGGCGCGCTCACCCCGGAGCAGCTGTCCGCTCTCGACGGCAAGTCGCTCCAGGAGCAGGCCTACCTGCTCGGCAATTTCTTCGACGGCGGCGCGGCGGTGCCGGCCGACATACAGGCCAGGATAAACTCCGCCAGGGCTTCGCTGCCGACGGAAGTGCTGACCAGCGAGCAGCGCGCGCTGCTGGGCGACATGCTGGAGACCTCCGTCCTGCGCGAGGTCAGGGGCACGGCCGCCGGCGACCGGGTCGCGGCCTTCTACGCCCGCGACGCGCGGCTCAATATCGTGGTGGCCCCCTGCGGCGGCTGCGATTCGCGCTACGACGCCTCCACCCGCTCTATCACGGTGGATTCGGAGGCGGTGCAGCAGTTCCTGCGCCTGCGCGGCTACAGCGCCGAGTCCCTGATGCGCGACCCCGCCCAGCTGGCGGAACTGACCCGCTATCTCGCTCCCGCCGTGGTCCGCGAGTCCTCCCATCAGATGCAGGCCAAGTGGGCCGCGGACCGCGGGCTCTATCTGCCCAATACCCAGGAGGCCGAGATCGAGGCTTCCACGCTGGAAGCGACCTACACGCTGGAGAAACTGCGCGGCGACGAGGCCTTCCGGACCCTGTTCACGGACCTGCGCGGCCCCTCCTCCTACGCCCAGAAGCGGCTGGACATAGCGACCACTTTCGAGAAGAGCGGCTCGCGCAAGTTCGGCAGCGTGATGCGGAGCATGTACTACGCCTCCACCCCGTCGCTGGCCGCGGCCGCTTCCCAGGTGCTGTCCGCCGTCAACGGCGAGCTGACCCGCCGGGCCGCCCTCTCGCGGGAAGAGCGGGACGAACTGGACGCGCTGGGCCTGCCGCTCGCGGACGCGCTGCAGATGCAGGCCGACGAGCTGGCCGGCTCGGTCCGCGACCTGAAAACTTCGGCGCTCACGGAGATACGGGCCGACCTGAACGACCTGCGGACCTATACGGCGCATTACAGGGGAGAGACCGAATGGGGCCGCTCCGTCAAGGAAACTCCCGCCAAGACCGGTAAAGGCGCCGCCGTGCCGGTGCCGGGGAGCGCTTTATGACGCGCCTGGCCGCCGCCGTCCTCGTCTGCCTTTCCGCGGCCCTCGCGGCCAAGGACGCCCCGCAGGCGCCCAAATACAGGGATTTTAAGATGGACGGCGGATATTTCTCCTGCGAACTGCCGGCCGACTGGCAGTTCACCCACGACGAAGCCTACCAGGAGGAGGACGGCATCTACGGGGTAGAGCTGACCGCGCCCAAGGCCGGCAAGGCCCCGGCGGTCATCTACGTCACCTATTACGCCCAGGGCAACGCCGATTTCAAGGACAAGGACGACTTCATAAAGCGCAATTCGAGGAACGCCCTCGGCGAGACCAAAAGCCCGACCGAGACCTATGGCCCGGTCAAGAAGACCGCCGTGGGCAAGGCGAAAGCCGCGGCGTTCACCATGGTGAACGAGGAGAAGAGGTTCCTTTACCCGGAGAGCAGGTCGGAAGAAAGCGTCGTTATGAAGGAGATGTTCTACGTGGTGCCGGCCGCGAAGGGCGGCGGCTTCCACGTGCTGCATTTCTCGGCCGCCAAGGCCGATTACGGGAAGTACCTGCCGGTGTTCAGGCGGCTCGCGGATTCGTTCAAGGGCGTGTAGCGCCCCCGGAGAGAACTGGCCCCGCCCGAAAGGCGGGGGTTCGACGGAAGCTGCGCGGGTTCAGCGCAGCTTCTTCTTTTTGAGGTGGGCTATGAGTTTAGCGGGATAGTCGGTGATGATGCCGTCCACGCCGTAGGAGACGGCCAGGTCCCACTCCTCCTCGGAATTGAGGGTCCACGGCACCACCTGTATGCCGGCCTTCTGCGCCTTTTTCACGGCCTCCGCGTTTATCCATTTGAAGTAGGGGCTCCAGATGTCGGCCTTCGAGCCGCGCACGACCGAATCCGGGTCCAGCAGGTTGTCGGTCGTCAGCTGTGCCGTTCTAACGGAAGGGGCGATCTTCTTCATCTCCACCAGCGTGCGGTAATCGAAGGACTGGACCACCGTCCGTTTCTCCACGCCGTGTTTTTTCAGTACGGCCGCGACCAGCCGGGCGAAGTCGGCCGGCGCGGGGGCCAGCTCCGGTTCGCCGGGAGAGAGCTTGGTCTCTATGTTGAAACGGACCCGGGCGGCGGCCGGGTGGTTGGACGCCTTCGCGTAGGCAAGCACCTCGTCCAGCGTGGGGATGCGGGTGCCGGGCACCGGGGTCTGTTCCGGGAAGCGCGGGTTCTTCAGCGAGCCGCAGTCGTACTCTTTCAGTTCCTTGAGCGTCAGCGAGCGTATGGCCACCGGCGACTCCATCTTCGCGCCGCCGGGGCCGAGGCAGATGACCGGGCCGACGTACGGGTCGTGCGAGACGACTACGATATTGTCCTTCGTTACGCCCAGGTCGAATTCCAGGACGTCGACGCCGGCGCGCAGCGCTTCCTCGAAGGCGGGTATCGTGTCCTCGGGGTGGGTGCCGCGCGAGCCGCGGTGCCCCTCCACCCAGACCCGGCGCACCCCTTCCGCGGAGGCCGAGGCCGCCATCATGAGCGCTATGAGCGCGAGAGCCGTCTTCTTCATATCAATTCCCCTTTTACCTGAGTTTGCAGTCCTGGTGATGCGTGCGCCAGGTGAAAGCCAGCAGTATTATCGCCAGGGCGCAGGAGGCCAGCAGCAGAAGAAAGCCGCCGTCCCAGCCCCATTTGTCCACCACGCGGCCCATGCCGAGCTCGGCTATGACCGCGCCGCCCATGTAGCCGAAAAGCCCCGTGAAGCCGGCGGCGGTGCCGGCCGCCTTCTTGGGCACCAGGTCCACGGCGCTCACGCCGATGAGCATGACCGGGCCGTAGATGAGGAAGCCGATGACGAACAGCGCGGCCGAATCCACCATGAAATTGCCCGCCGGGTTCTTCCAGTACACCCAGACCGCGACGGTCACCAGCAGCATGTAGATGACCGAGACGGGGCCCCTGCGGCCGCCGAAGAGCCGGTCCGAGGCCCAGCCGGCCAGCAGCGTGCCGGGGATGCCGGCGTACTCGTAGATGAAGAACTGCCAGCGCGCCATGTCGGCCGGGCATTGCTTGACCTGCGTGAGGTAGGTGGGCGCCCAGTCCAGCACGCCGTAGCGTATGACATAGACGAAGACGTTCGCCGCGGCGATGAGCCAGAGCATTTTATTCCTGAAGACGAAGCGGGTGAAGATCTCCTTGGCCCCCAGTTCGCGCTCCGGGTCGTCCACGCAGGTGTCGGGCCGGTCGCCGGTATGGTCCTCGATGGCCGGCAGGCCGCAGCTCTGCGGCGTGTCGCGCAGGAAGACGGCTATCAGCAGGCCCATGCCTATCGACATCAGCGCCGGCACGTAGAAGATCAGGTAGAAGGGCAGGCGGTCGCCGAGCAGCGCGCCCAGCGACAACGCCGCCGCCAGCGCCAGCGCCCAGTTGATTATCGGCCCGACTATGCCGCCGCCGACATTGTGCGCCAGGTTCCAGATGGCGAACTTGGTGCCGCGCTCGGAATCGCTGAACCAGTGCGTAAGCGTGCGCGCGCAGGGCGGCCAGCCCATGCCCTGCACCCAGCCGTTGACGAACCACAGCGCCGTCAGCGCCCAGAGCGCCGAGGTCAGCGACGGGAACACCAGGTTTATCGCCCCCGAGAGTATCAGGCCGGTGGCCATGAAATAGCGCGGGTTGGAGCGGTCCGAGACATTGCCCATCACGAACTTGCTCAGACCGTAAGCGACCGAGAGCGCCGCCGCTATCAGGCCTACGTCGCCCTTGGAGAAGCCGAACTCGCTTATCAGGTAGGGCTTGGCCAGCGAGAAGTTCTTGCGGACCAGGTAGAACCCGGCGTAGCCGAAGAAGATGGTCAGCATCACCTGCCAGCGGAGCTTTTTATACTCGGGGTCTATCTTTTCCTTCGGCAGCGGAGCGATGAACTTCGCGGGCCGGTATATCGAGAGGAATTTGTCCAGCATGAGGCTCCTTAGATGCCCGTTTCGCAGGCGCGCCTGTCCTGCGGGTCTTCCGCGCCGCCCAGTGACAGCAGCAGGTTCAGCAGCACGGCCAGGACCGTGCCGAAGGCTATGCCGGCTATGTTCACGCCGGCGACCGTGATGCCCTTCACCCCGAGGCCGGTGGCCGCTATGAGGGAGGCGCCGGCGATTATCAGGTTCTTATGCGAGCAGAAATCGACTTTCGCGTCCAGCCAGATCTTCACGCCCATCAGCGCTATCAGGCCGTAGAGGATCAGCGTGACGCCGCCCAGCACCGGCGCGGGGATGGCCTGTATCAGCGCGCCGAACTTGGGGCAGAGGCCCAGCAGCACGGCGATGCAGGCCGCGGCCACGAAGTTATAGACGCTGAAGACGCGGGTTATCGCCATCACGCCCATGTTCTCGGCGTAGGTGGTCTGCGGCGTGCCGCCGCCCATCGCCGAGACGAAAGAGGCGACGGCGTCGCCCATATAGGCCCGGCCGAGATGAGGGTTGAGGTCGCGCTTCATATAGCCGCCGATGGCCTCGATATGGCCCTTGTTCTCGGCGACCAGCACCACGAAGACGGGGGCTATGACCAGAAGTGCGGGCAGCGAGAAAACGGGCGACCGGAAAGGCGGCAGGCCCAGCCAGGGCGCGTTCACCACGGCGGCCCAGTTCTCCGGGCTTATCAGCCCCAGCCAGGCCGACAGTACGCAGCCGGCGACGACGCCGGTGAGTATCGGCAGCAGGCGCAGGAAGCCGCGCGCGTAGATGGAGACCGCAGCCGAGGCGAGGAAGGTGAAGGCGGCGGCCCCGAAGACCAGGTAATCATGGCGGGTCGCGAGAACGAAGTCCGCGTTGACGGCGTTCTGCACGGCCGAGCCCGCCAGGTTGAGGCCGATGAGCGCCACCACCGAACCGGTGACCACGGGCGGCATCAGGCGGTCTATCCAGCCGGACCCCTTTTTCATAGTGTAGGCCCCGGCCAGGGCGTAGAGCAGCGCCGCCCCGGCTATGCCGCAGAGCGCGGCGGGTATGCCCTCGGGCCGGCCGCCGGTCACGGCCAGCACGGGGCCGATGAAGGCGAAGGAGGAACCCAGGTAGCTGGGCACCTTGAAGCGCGTTATCGCTATGAAGATGAGCGTGCCGACGCCGGAGAAGAACACGGCGGTCTGCGGGTTGAAGCCCATCAGCACCGGCGCCAGCACGGTGGCGCCGAACATCGCCACGACATGCTGCATGCCCATCGGTATAAGTCTTTTAAGGGGGATCCTGTCTTCGGGGTAATAGAGCTTGTCTTCCATTAATAATGAAAATAGCAAATTGGCGGGTAGGGGGGAAGCCGGGGGGCCTTCCGGCCCCGGTCCATCGGCCCGCGGCGATGCGCCCAATGGCCCTTACGCGGCCGCCCGCCTCCTGTTAATATATTGATATCAGGGCCGCGGATCTGCGGCCCAGGGAGGAACATGAAGTTTAAAGCCCTTTTTGCCGCGATAATATTTTCCTCAGTCCCCGCCTGGTCTTCCGAGGCCGATCATTACACGGTCCCGGACGAGGATATCGTCGACATAACCGCCGAGCTCAACCAGCACGTCAACCGCCTGCTCGCCGGCGAGCTGGACCGGCTCAACGCGGCCGGCGGTTGCGGCGGGGAGGAGACTGTCTTCGGCGGCACGGACGAGGAGCGGCTTTACGACGGCCTCAAGCGCCTCTTCAACATCCACGGCCGCAGCGTCGTGGTGGACGATATCCTCGACGGACGGATGGCCCGCACCGTCATCCCGCTCAAGGAGTCGGTCTACAAGGACTGGGATATCACCAGCGGCCTTTTCCTGGCCAGGAGCCAGCTTACCCTGGCGCCGAACATCAAGGTCGGCGGGCTGGTCATAGGCGTGGACAAGCTGGAGCATATGTTCGGCTACGGGCGCCGCTATTTCACCCGCCATTACCTGGAGGGCATGCCGATGGAGCGCGTGCTCTGGCTGGGAGCGGCCTCGGAGAAAACCTACCTGGGCGGGAACCTGGCCGCCACCGGCGTGTTCTCCTACGCCGACCTTTCGGCCAATTTCAACGGCATGAGGTTCTGGAACCATATACTGCAGAAGCGCGACGATATACTGGGAGAGGAATACAACCTGGGCCCCTATGTCGTCTGCGAGGCCGGGAACTGGAAACCGGCCAAACCGGTAGATCTTTCCGTGTATATCGACCGCACCATGCAGGAGAACCACAACTGTTCCAAGTTCGCCAGCGAGTCCGGCCTCGAGAAGTTCAGGACGAGCCTGGCGGAGTCGGCCGTCAAGCGGGGCTCTCCCGCCGCTTTCACCTGCCCGGTCTCCAGGAGCGCGCTGGAAGCCGACGCCGCCAAGTACGCGGCGGACATAGGCGGGACCACCATAGACCACTGGACCATAAACAGGGACGGCAGCGCGACAGTCTCCTATACCGGCGAATTCCGATAAGGACCTGAAAAAAGGACGGGGCGGGCGGCCGGAAGGCCCCCGCCCTTCTTCATGCCCGGCGCCGCGGATGGCGGGCGCGGTTCCGGCGGGATGTCCTCCCGCGCATGGAGCGGGGGGTGTTTACAAAAGCGGCGGCCCGGTCAGGAGCCGGGCCGTCACTCTTATTCTTTTATCGCGGGGTGTTTATTCTGCCGCGGTGAGGTCCCGCAGGTAGGAACTGTAATTGTCCCTGGTTATGTCGGGCAGCGCTTCTCCGGAGAGGCCGCGCTTTATCATGAGGCGGGCCATCGTGTCTGGCAGGGTGGCCTGGGTGCGGTAGACCAACTCCGGCAGCCAGCCTTCCTTTATCTTGCGGTCTTCTTTGACCGCGCTGTTTATGAGCGAAAGGGCCGAGTTGGCGCAGCTGTTGTAGAAAAGGGAATACATCTCGCCTTTATTGTCGTCCGTGGCCTTGGCTATGGCGTTCTCCAGGAGGCGCTCGAGCTCGGAGCGGTCCAGGTTCAGGCGGTAGGGCACCAGCACCAGGTCATTGGGCATGCCGAACTCGTTGTAGTTGAACTTGAGCTCGCTGTAGCGCTCGGCGGTCTGCATGCTGTAATAGACCTGGTACTTGCCGCGCAGCGCGTCCACCGGGGAATAGACCATCCTCTCGGGATCGTTGTAGTAGGCGTCCAGCGAGACGACGAGCGCGTTCGTCTCCGAGCCGTCGGGCGAGACCGCCCCGCCGGGGGCGAAGGTGAACATCAGCATGCCGTGGTCGCCGTAGCGCACGGGCTTGAGGGCGGTCTTCTTGACGAAATAGGCGCCGAGCAGCTTCGAGGCGTCCACGTGCACGCCGCTGCGCCAGACGCTTATCAGGTTGCCGTCCGCGTCGCGGGCGATAGCCCCTTCGCCGTCGTGCTCCATCGCCCAGCCTATATTGTCCACCGTGAAAACGCCGCCCTCCCGGGAAGCCAGCCTGGGATCGCGCTGCAGGCCGCGTATCTTATCGGAGGGCTCCAGGCCTTCCAGCGCGTCCGGGGGCAGCACCTTCTCTATCGCGAGCTCGGCGGTATCGTCGCGCTGCCGGGCGTAAGCCTCGACGCAGACCGTCCTGCCCTGCGCCAGCCGCAGCCAGAGGGGGTACTTCGTGACGTTGAAGACTTTGCCCGTTTCGGCCGTGAGCGTCGGAGGGGAGGCCTTGAAATCCATGCGGCCTTTGACGATATAGCGGATGCGGTAATCGGAGAATAGCTCCTTGTTATGGGAGGAAGGAAGGACGGCTTCCGGGGCGGCCTGCGCGGAGATTAGCGCCAGCCCCGCGGGGGAGGGCCCGGACCCGGCCCTGAGGTCCTCCAGGCCGCCGGCGCGCGAGCCGACGGCGGACAGGGACAGCAGGGCCGCGGCGATAGTTCCGTGGAGAATGGGCTTTAACGACGGCATCAGTGTATATATATTACACCGCCCCGGGGACGCGCACAATGGACCAGCGGCCCCCCGCGGCCCGGTAAATGGACCTAAGCCAGAAGGGGCCCGATGGGCAATAAAAAACCCGGCCGGGGCCGGGTATGGCGGGGTCCGCGAAGGTTCAGAAGGCGAGGGCCATGGTCAGCCGCTTGGAGGAGCCGAAGCCGGCGAAGGGGGTGAAGGAATAATCCAGCCGCAGGCCGGACATCATTATGCCGAGGCCGCCGGAGAAGCCGCCCAGCATGTCCGCGCCGCCCATCCGCGCCGCGTAACCGCCGCGCATCGTCATCGCGCCGCCCAGCATGTACTCCGTGCCCACGCTGACGGTGGTCTCGCGGTCATAGACCAGGCGTTTCACGTCGGCGGCCAGCGCCATACCCGGGATCAGGTTCACCGCCGCGCCCAGGCTGACCGAAAGCGGCAGGCGGGAGGTCCCGTAGCCGTAGTCCATGCCGCCGCCCATGTTGCGCACCGCCAGGCCCAGCCTGACCGGGGCGGAGAGCCTGGCCGTCAGCCCGGCGTCGGCCGAGAAGGCCGAGGCCGTGCGGCCCGCGATATAGGAGGAGAAATGCCTGGCGGTCACGCCGAGACCGAAGCCGCCGCCTATCGGCCCGGCGGCCGAGAGCGCGAAGGACCGGTCGGCCGCCTCGAAGGAGCCGGTGGCGGCCCTGTTCTCGTCGCGGCCTTCGAAGCCGCCGTAATCCAGCCGGGCGTAGGAGAAGGCCCCGGACCAGCCGTCCTTTATCGGGGCGGCGAAAGCGGCGGCGCTGTAGGTCCCGTCCTCGGGCCAGTCGGCTTTCATGAAGGCCAGTTCGCGGCCGCGCAGACCCAGCAGCCCGGCCGGGTTGGACCAGGCGGATTCCGCCCCGAGGGCCAGCGCCGACTGGGCGTTGCCCATGGCCGCCGCGCGGGCCGAGGGGTCGATATTGAGGAACTCCGCGCCCGACTCGAGGGCGTTGAGCAGGGTGCAGGAGGGGGTCAGCAGGAAGGCCAGGCCCAGGAACAGGACGTAGGGCCTCGACAGCCACCAGATCAGGCTGTTGAGGGCGTCCGTTCTTCCGGCCTCTTCCCTGTTCATAAAGTCATCTCAGCACCGCGAATTTTCCCGACCTGGAGATCTTCTGCGCTCCTTTCGTCACCTCCGCCGTGAAATAATAGACGCCGGCCTGAAGTTTTTCGCGCACCTCGTACTCGTAAGCGCTTTCAGGCCCGGCGCCGTCGTCCACCTGCCCGGGAGCCCCGCTCACCCTGCCTTCGTCCGCCAGTCTGCCGGACGCGGTATAAACCTTGACCGTCATGCCGTCGCCGGACGGGACCTCGGCGTGTATGACGGGCCGCCTGTTGACGGCCGGGTTGGGGAAGACATAGACCTCGCCGAAGGCGAGGGCGGCATCGGGAACGGGCACGTCGGCCGGCGAGGCGGTCATGACCTGGTAGACGGAGAAGTGGGAGGTCTCGGCCGAGACGAGCCCGTTCTCCTCGTCGACCGTGGAGGCCAGCAGTTCCCACTCGGACTTCACGGCGTTCCAGTAGCCCACGGCCAGGGCCTTGCCGGGAACGAAGGCGCTCCGGTCGTAAGGCAGCGATATTCTCACCGGCGTACCGAAGGTCATGCCGTGCGGGCCGAACTCGAAGGGCTGGCCGGCGGCGGCCATGCCCCGCGCTTTCATGCCGTTATCGCGCTTCTCTTTCTCGGTCTTCGTGACGGCGGCCTTTTCCTCCGGCGCGGCCGTCAGCAGCAGTTCGGGATTGCCCTTGAACGAGCCCTCGGGGAGATGGACCTTGACGCCGCCGGGGCCGGCGCGCTCGCCGACACGCTGCCGCAGTTCGTAGACGAAGCGGGGGCGCTTGATAAGCGCCCGGCCGACGGTCTCGCCGGAGAAGGAGCGGCCGTCCGTCAGGCTGCCCTCGACTTTTATCTCCACCTGGCCGTCGCCGTCCATGGCCCGCTGTATGTCGCGCCTGCTGAACCTGAAGACCGCCAGCCTGTGTCCGGACAGGCGCGAGCGGAAGGCGCGGTCGTCGTCGGCGTAATCATCGTCGCCGTCCCAGTCGGCATGGTCGTCGCGGTCGTCGTAGCCGTTCCGCCAGAAGAACTTCCTGGAGTGCTTGGGCAGATCGGCGTAAATGGGAGTTATGGTCCGTCCGTCCACGGCGGTTATCCTGACGCTCTCCGGGTCTATGAAGCCGGCGTCCCCTTCCGCGAAGCCGAGCATGACATGGACCCATTTCCCGCGGGACCTGGCGTTCAGGGTCCGGGGCAGCAGCCTGACGAAGGCTTTTAGTTCCGATTTGACCTTGAGGAAATATACCGCGTCGCGCGGCTCGTCTACGTACGAAAGGCCGCCGCCGAGCGTATAGACGTATTCTTCGGTGGCCAGGGCGGCCAGCGAGAGCAGGTTCTCGGGCAGCGCGTGCAGCGCCTGCCAGTCCCCGAGGCCGCCGTCCTCCAGGAAAGGCGCGAAATAGACCGCGTTCATGACGCCGCCGTTGAAGCCTCCGAAGACGTAGACGCTGTTGGAGGTGGCGGCGGCCGCGTGCAGCATCATGGGCTCGGGCAGCGGGGAGAGTTCCTGCCAGGCCCCGAGCGTGCCGTCCGGGTTGATGGCGGCGGAGAGGACCTTCGCGGACGGCGTCGCGGGTTGCCCCTCGGAAGTGTAGAGATTAGAATCGGTCGAGCCGCCGAGCAGGTATATCCTGCCTTCCCTGACCAGGGCGCTTTGGCCCATCATGGTCCCGGGAAGCGGGAGTTCGGAGCGCCACGCGCCAAGCGTGCCGTCCTCATTTATGGGAGAGGAATAGACCGCCGACTGTGCCCCGAGGCTGCGGGCTATGCCGCCCATGACGTAGATCCTTCCGCCGTGTTCCGCGGCCGCATGGGCCATGAGCTTGGCGGGCATGGGGGTCGTCGTGCTCCAGGCCGCGAGCGTGCCGTCCTCGTTGGCGCGAGAGTAGTAGACGGTCTCGCGAGCGCCGAAAAGGTTGGCCCCGCCGAGAGCGTAGATGAAGCCGTTCTTCTCCACCGAAGCGTGCATGCCCAGGCCCAGGAGGTCCGGCATGGGGCTGGCCACCTGCCAGGCGCCGAGCGAACCGTCGGGATTCATCTGCGCACAGTAATAGACGTTATTGAGGTAGCCTCCCTGGCCCTTGAGGCCGCCCGTATCCGAAATGCCGCCCGCCACGTAAACATGACCGTCCAGTTTTACGGCGGTATGGGACATCAGCGCCTGGGGTAGAGGTGTGGCGGGGATGAACTGGGCGCCGAGCGGCGTCACGCACAGGAGCAGGGCGGCCGCGTAAAGCGCCGCTCTCTCTAAGGTCCTGGTCGGTACGGGTCTCATTCCCTCACCCCAAAAACAAAAGCCGCCGAAAGTCCGGTCCCCCGCGGGGAACAGGCGCTCGTTTCGGCAGCTCGACTGGCGTAAAGACTATATCACTGACCCGTTTCGGCAGCTCGTCCGGCATCGAGACACAGTCCCATTAGCCCCGCAGCTTTGCGTTCCCGGCCTTTCGGCGAGCGGGAGTGCTATTGTCGTAAATATAGTCTAGCAGAGAGATGTCATTTCGGCAAGGCCCAGAGAAGCGGGGCCTTCGCTGGATTACGGCCGGTCTAATATAATATATTGCTATGAATGGGACATTCCCGGCCCCTTACGGCTTTTGCGGCCTTTTTTACCGCTTTTGCAATGCCGGCCCGCGCTTCACAGGACGCGGGTCTGCCGGGCTCTTTCCTGCTTCAGCCGGCTGGGGGGCGCGGGGCGGCCCTTGGCGGGGTATACCCCGCCCTGGCCGCGGGCGCGGACGCCGCCTTCTGGAACCCGGCCGGACTGGGCGCTCTTAAAAAGCCGGAACTGGCCCTCGCGCAATCCTGGCTGCTGGAGGATACCGGCCATTCTTTCATGAGCCTGGCCTATCCCGGCTGGCGGGGCATAGGCCTGGCCGGCGCCTACATAAGGCAGGCCGGGGACGGCTATGAGCGCCGCAGCGGGCCTTTCGATACCCCGCGGGAATTCTCCGTGGGCAGCGAGGCCTTCCTGGCCTCGGCCGGCCGCGGTTTCGGTTTTGCCGGGCTTGACGCCGCCGCGGGTCTTACGCTTAAATCCGTCAGGCAGTTCGTCGACGACAGTTCCGGCGGAGGCTGGGGCGCCGACGCCGGTTTCCTGGCGGGCCCCTGGCGCGGATTCTCGATAGCCATGACGGTCAAGAACCTGCTCCGCCCTTCTTTCGCCGTGCTCTCCAGGGAGATAACCTACCCCTCGGGTATGAACTACGCGGCGGCCTATTCCGGCCGGCTCTCGTCCGTCCTGGATTATTCGGCCGGCCTGGGGCTTGAAAAATACGAGCGCGGCGGGGCCGATCTCTCGGCCGGCGCCGAGCTGGCCTACAGGAGGACCGCCTTCCTGCGGCTTTCCGCCGGGCCGGACGGCCTGGCCAGCGGCGCCGGCCTGCGGTCCGGCAATTATTCGCTGGATTACGCGGTGTTCCTCAACGATTTCGACCCGGTGCACACCATCGACCTCGGCGTCCGTTTCGGCATAACGATGGACGAGCTCGAGGATTACATCAAGCGCGGCATCAGCCGCTTCGACAAACAGGACGCGGCCAGGCTGGCCGGGGCCTACCTGCAGCAGGCCGAGCTGCTGCACAAAGCCGGGGACATACCCAAGGCGATCAAGACGCTGGAGACCGCCCTGCTCTGGGACCCGTCCAACGGGAGCATCTCCGAGAGACTGGAGAAATACCGCGCGGAACTGGACGAAAGGATCAACGGTCAGGTCATAGAGCGGACGCGGGCCCTGGCCGAGCAGTATTACGTCAGGGGGGACCTGGTAGCCAGCCGCGAGTACTGGGCCGGCGTGCTGTCGCTGGCCCCGGGCAACGCCGAGGCTTCCGCCCGTATCGAAGAGATCGACCGCCGGCTGGACCGGAGCCAGCGCGACCTGCTGCTGCGCGAGAAAGAGGAGGAGGCGAAGCGCAAGGCCTACGCCTTGATAGAGGAGGCTTCGGTCCTGCTCAAGACGGAGAAGTACGCCCGGGCCGGCGCGTTGGCGAAGAAAGCCCTGGCCCTCCTGCCGGACGACGCGCGGGCGAAAAGCGTAGTGGCCATAGCCGGGCGCGGCCTGGCTCTGTCGCTTGAAAAGAGGCTGGGCCGCGCGGCCGAACTCTGCGACGCCGGCGCCTACGCCAAGGCGCTCGAATTGCTGGAGTCGGTGCTCGGCGACGACCCCGGCAATAAGGAGGCCCTGGAGCGCGGCCGGATCTGCCGCGCCGCGCTGGCGCCGTCCATAACCGAGGAGCAGCGCAAAGCCGTGGAGAAGCTCTATTACATGGCCGTGGATTCCTACCTCAAGGGCGACTATACCGCCGCGCGCTCCCGCGTCAAAGAGATACTCGACGCGGACCCGCTCAACGACAGCGCTCTCAGGCTCAGGGAGAAAATAGACGCGGCCGCGAGGGGGAGGCGATGAAGAAATCCGCCGTTCTCGCTTCCGCGCTGCTTCTGGCCCCGCTGCCAGTAATGGCGGACGACCTGGAAGGGAACGATCTCACGCCTGCAAATTACGCCACCCTGAGCGGCACTTATACCAGCGTGGGGAATTTTACCATCCAGGCCGGCGACACTGTTTTCGTGGGCCAGGGTACGGGTCTTTTCATCTACGCCTCCACCGTGACCATACACGGTCATCTTAACGCCAACGGCCGCGGCCACGCCGGCGGCGCCGCTGGCGAGCCCGGCCTGGCCGGAGGCCAGGGTTTCGGCTCCGGCGGCGGCCACGGGAGCGATGCCGGTTCCGGCGGCGGCGGCGGCGGACACGGCGACGCGGACTCCGACGGTTCTTCCGGTGGGGATGGCGCCGGGGCCGGGGCCGGGACAGGCGGCCTTCCTTACGGCCCTACCTCGCAGATGAGCGTTCCCTTTTCCGCCGACGATATACACTTGGGTTCCGGCGGCGGGGGCGGCGGCGGCGGGGACCCCGACGCTACCAGCGGTTCCGGCGGCGTCGGCGGCGGTCTGATATATATTTCAGCCGGCTACATAGTAGTTACCGGCACGGTTTCAGCGAATGGTCTGGAGGGGGGCACGGGTCTGAATGCTTCCGATTGCGCCGGTAACGCGGGAGGAGGCGGCGGCGGTTCCGGCGGCGGTATCGTTCTGCGGTCCGACGGACCTCTCGATCTCTCCGACGCCAGTATATATGCCGAGGGCGGTTTGGGCGGCTCGGCTATCTGCAACGGCGGCGTGCCGACCAATCCCGGCGGCGGAGGAGGCGGCGGAAGGATAAAACTCCTCGCAGCCTCGATCTCCTCGGATTCTCTAGTGTTATCCACGGCGGCCGGCCGGGGAGGCGAGGATATAGTCTTCGGAGGGGTCGCTTCCAGCGGCTCCTCGGGCACCGTCTCCATGGGCATACTTCCCTCCTCCCCCACGGGCCTGGCCTTCACCGGCGTCTTCAAGACCTCGGTCTCCTACTCCTGGGACGGTATGCTCGACGCGGAGTTCGGCGGCCCGCTGTCCATGCTGCCCGACCTTACCGTCAGGCAGTTCCGGCTCTTCGCCGGTACGGAAACCCTTCCCTTCACCGCCTCTTTCACCGGCGTCTCGGCCTCCAAGGATTCGACCGCGGCCGGGGAGACGGGCCTCACGCCGGACACCACGATATACCGGTTCCTTACGGCCTATACCGACCTGGGCGACAGCGCGGCCTCCCCGACCATCTCCACCTGGACCTGGGCGGCGCCGCCGGTGACGACGCAGGATTCCGCTTTCGTCGGCCTGTCCAGTTATTCGCTTTCCGTCGCCTGGTCTTCGGGCGCGGCCGCCACCGGCTTCAACCCGGCCTATACTTCGTACGAGCTGAGCTTTTCGACTTCCGGGGCTTTCGCCGCCCCGGTCTCGACCGGCTTCCTGACCGGCGTATCCTCGGCGCCGGCGGGCCTGCTGGTCAACACCACCTACTACTTCCGGGTCAGGGCGCTGGGCCTCAACGGCGCCTATACGGATTTCGCGCAGACGGTCTCGACGCCGACCATGGCGGCGCCGCCTTTCGCGCCGTCCTTTTCGAAGGTGCACGTCTCCAGCGCGGTGCTGGTCTGGAACGGCGCCGGCAACCCGGACGGCACCGTCTTCGAGGCGCAGCTCTCGCTGGATAATTTCGTGACGGTCAGTTCCGCGCCGCTGACGACGGAGACCACGGCCTATTTCGGTTCCCTGGCGCCGGGCACGGTCTATACCGCGCGCGTGCGCGCCCTCAACCGCGCCTCGGTGCCCACGGCCTTCTCCGTGCCGGTCTCCACCACCCCGGGCTCGCTGGGCAACCTGGAGGCGCCGGGCCGGCCCGAGCCGCCGCAGCCGTCGTCGCCGTACTCGTACGACGGGACGGCGGTGTTCGCCTGGTCGCCCCCGGCGGGCGCCGTGCCGATATACGAGTACATCCTGGAATTCGGCACTTTCCCCGGCGGCAACGACCTGGGAACGGACTCGGTCCTCGCTTCGGGCGCGCTGAGCTATTCGACCAATACGCTGGTCTCCGGCAGGACTTATTACGCCCGCGCCCGGGCCAGGAGCGAGGCCGGCGTGCTGGGCGAATTCTCGGCTCCCGGCTCCGGAGTGCAGGTCTGGGTGAGCGCCAGCGAGGCCGCGATCTCGAAGCCGTACAACTGGCCCAATCCTTTCGACCCCGCCTCCGGCCCCACCAGCATCGGCTTCAATCTCTCCGGCCCGGCGACCGTGACGCTGCGCGTGTTCACGCTGCAGGGCCGCGAGGTCTGGTCGCGTTCGGCCTACGAACCCTCCGGCGGCAACAAGGTCTGGACCTGGAACGGCCGCAACGGCGCGGGTTCGATGGTGGAGCCCGGCGGTTACGCCGTCATGCTCACCAAGGATTATCCCGGCGGAGGCAGCCAGACGCAGAAATTCAAGCTGGCGGTGCTCTACTAGGGACCGCGCCCGGGGACCACGATGAAGAACTTCAGCAGGATGGCTCTCAAGATCTGCGTCTTTTCCTCGGCCCTCATCCTGGCCGTGATGGCCGCGATGGCGCATATACTGCTCGACGCCTCCCGCGAGGCCCTGCTGGGCGAGATGAAGCTGCGGGCCGAGGCCTTCGCCCGTTCCGCCCGCGAGGCCTTCCTCCCCGAACTGGACGTTTTCAACCTCCACCTCGCCGTGAACGCCATGACGCGGGAGAAGGCCATCGACCGCGCGCTGGTCACCGCTCCCGGCGGGCGCATACTTTCTCATTCCCTGGCTTCGATGGTCGGCGAGCAGGACGATTCCGCCGAAGGGGCCGCGGCCAGGACCGCTGCGGGCATGACCGCCGCCCGCTGCCCGGACGGCGGCTGGTATATCGCCGTTCCCGTCGTCGCCGGGGGCGGCCGCGCCGCCACCGCGGCCATAGTCCTCACTCCCGGGAGCATGGCGGGCGCCCTTGCCCCCATGCGCCGCAAGGTGCTTTACGTCACGCTGGCCGCGCTGACGGCCGCGCTGCTGGGCACCATCGCCATAGTCAGCTGGCTGATGCGGCCGATCCCCATGCTGGCCCGCGCGGCGCGCGAGGTCGGCGAAGGGCGGCTCGACACCGAGGTGACCTGGCGCAGTTCCGACGAGATAGGCCTGCTGGCCTCGGCCTTCAACGACATGGTCCGGGGGCTGCGCGAGCGCGACCGCATCCGCAGCATCTTCGGCCGCTACGTCTCGGGCGAGATCGCCGACGCGGTGCTGGACGGCAAGCTGCCGCTCGGCGGCGAGCGCCGCCATATCGCCGTCATTTTCGCCGATATCCGCGACTTCAGCGTCCTGGGGCAGAGCCACCAGCCCGAGGAGATGGTGAAGCTGCTCAACGATTATTTCTCGCTGATGACCCGGGTCATCCGCGCCCGCGGCGGCATCGTGGACAAGTTCCTCGGCGACGGTCTGCTGGCCATATTCGGCGCGCCGCTGCCCGCGGCGAACCCGGAGGAGCGGGCCGTGCGCGCCGCGCTCGAGATGCGCTGGGCGCTGTCGGCCTTCAACGCCCACCGGGCCAGCCAGGGGCTGGTCGCCATAAGGATGGGGCTCTGCGTCACCAGCGGGGACGCCCTGGTCGGGAACATCGGCAGCGAGGAGAAGATGGAGTACACCGCGGTGGGCGAGCCGGTCAACCTGGCCTCGCGGCTGGAGGGCGTCAATAAGAGACTGGGTACCTCCGCCATAGTCTCCCGGAAGGTGAGGGAGGCCACGGCCGGCGCGTTCTCCTACAGGGACCTGGGCGCCCACGCCATACGCGGCTGGAAGGACCCGCTGGACCTTTTCGAGCCGCTCGATCCCGGGGACCGGGGAGAGCGCGACGGCGCTTCATTGAAAAACGGCGCTTAATTTGCTATCCTTGACCTACTATGAACACGTACGAACTCATATTGGTCATTAACCCCCAGGCCTCCGAAGCCGAAGTTAATGAATTTATAGACAAGGCCAAGAAGATCCTGACCGACGAAAAGGCCGAGATCCTCAACGAAGACCGCCTCGGCCGCAAGAAGTTCACCCATAACATGGGCAAGCACCGCGACGGCTTCTATGTCTTCATGAAAGTGAAGGCCGACCCGGCCGCCGT
The DNA here is from genome assembly GCA_964415175.1 of uncultured Elusimicrobiaceae bacterium. GTDB lineage: Bacteria > Elusimicrobiota > Elusimicrobia > Elusimicrobiales > UBA9959 > UBA2231. The sequence continues at coordinate 25,971 of CAYPYG010000008.1, read as the reverse complement.
GAAGTCTATAAGTCATAACTTCAAGCTGCAGGAAGCCATTCTCAGGTCCGTTATCTTCAAGGCCTCGGTGGAAAAGCCCGTCGCCAAGAAGGCCTGACCGGGTCCCTTAGCCGTTCCTTTATGAACATAAGGATACCCGAACAGAATTATGTCCTGCTGGCCGGCCGCCTCACCCGCGACCCGGAGCTGAGGACCACGACCAAAGGGACGCCGGTCTGCTCTTTCGACATCGCCGTCAACCGCCGCTACAAGGACAATAACTCCGGCGAGTGGCGCGACGACACCACCTACGTGCCGATAACGGTATGGGGCCCGATGGGCGAGCGCTGCAAGGAGAAGCTCAGGAAGGGCAGCCCCGTGCACGTCGAAGGCCGTCTGCGCGGCGAGGAATACACCGACAAGACCGGCCAGAAGCGCAAAGTGATGCGGGTCGTGGCCAACCGCGTGCAGTTCCTGGCGATGGCCGACAGACCCGGCGAAAGCGAGCAGGGCGAAGCCCCCGCCTCCCCCGAGGAGAGCGGCTCCAAGGCGGAAGGTTTGGACGAAGTGCCGTTTTAACGGCGATTTATAGAGAGGCGATCATGACTAACGAGAATCCCAATCCCAGCACTCCCCAGCAGGCGGCCCCCGCCCCGGCGGGCGGACCCGCCCGCGGTCCGCAGGCCGGCCCCCGCAGGCCTTACGGCAGGCGCCATTTCGCGCCCCGGCGCAAGGTCTGCCGCCTCTGCGCGGAGAAGATACGGACCATAGACTACAAGCAGTCCCAGCTGCTCAAGACCTTCTGCACCGACACCGGCAAGATCCTGTCCCGCCGTATCACCGGGGCCTGCGCCAAACATCAGCGGCAGATAACCAGGGCCATCAAGGTCAACCGCAACCTGGCCATCATGCCCTACAAGTCCTGACCGACCGCACGGAGAAACAGCCATGAAAGTCATACTCAAGAAAGACATCGAGCACCTCGGCCGGATGGGCGAGGTCAAGCAGGTCCGCGACGGCTACGCCCGCAACTTCCTGGTCCCCCGCGGCATGGCCGAAGAGGCCACCGAGAAAGTGATCAAGTCCTGGAAGGCCGGCGAGGCCAAGCGCGCCAAGCGCGTCTCCCAGGAGAACGAGGCGCTTAAGGCCCTCGCGGCCCGCATCTCCGCCGTGACGCTGTCCTTTTCCCGGCCCGTCTCCGAGGACGGGACCATGTACGGCTCCGTCGCCAAGAGCGACATCGTCAAGAGCCTCAAGGGCGCCGATATCGAGATCCACAAGGACCAGGTCCGGCTGCCGGCCTCCATCAAGGCCGTCGGCGAGACCGAGGTCGAGATAGCTCTCAAGCCCGATATCACCGCCAAGGTCAAGATCGCCGTCACGGCTCAGAACAAATAACTCCCGCCCCGCCTCCGGGCGGGCGGTCCCACTGGGGGCTTCTATGTCCTTTAACAAGGTTTCTCCTCATTCCAATGAGGCGGAGATGGCCGTTTTGGGCGCGATGCTCATCGAGAAGGACGCCATCGAGGCCGTCACCGAGATAATACAGGACAAGCATTTCTATTCCGACGCCCACCGCAGGATCTATCAGGCGGTCACGGAACTTTACGGCCGAGGCCAGCCGGCCGACATGGTCACGGTCGGCGAGGAGCTCAAGCGCCAGGGCCGCCTGGACGAGGTCGGCGGGCGGAAGTACCTCTCCGACCTCCTGGAGAAGGTCTCCACCCCGGCCCACACCGCCGCCTACGCGCAGATCATCAAGAAAAAGGCGATCCTGCGCGACCTGATACGCATCTCCACTTCCGTCATAGAGAAGTCCTACGCCAGCGAGGAGGAGGTCTCCGACATCCTCGACTTCGCGCAGGAGCGCGTGATCGACGTCTCGCAGAAGAGTACCGACCACGGCTTCATCAAGGCCGACGCGCTGGTGCCCGAGGTGCAGGAGCGCATCGAGCGCTTCTACAGCGAGCACAAGGCCGTCACCGGCGTGCCGACGGGCCTGGCCAGGCTCGACGAGATGACCGGCGGCCTGCAGAAAGGCGACCTGATCATCCTGGGCGCCCGCCCCAGCCAGGGCAAGACCGCGATGGCGCTCAATATCGTCTACAACGCCGCCGTCGACAACAAGGTGCCGACGGCCGTCTTCTCGCTCGAAATGGGCCGCCATTCCATCATGGAGCGCATGGTCTGCTCCAGCGCCCGCGCCAACCTCAGCGGCGTGCGCAAGGGCTTCTTCAAACGCGAGGTCTGGACCGACCTGACGCGCGCCCTCTCCACCATCTCCGCCTCGCCCGTCTGGATAGACGACACGCCGGGCATGGACATCATGGACCTGCGCACGCGCACGCGCAAGCTGCAGTCGCAGCTGCTGGCGCGGAACCAGGAGCTCGGCCTGGTCGTCATAGACTACCTCCAGCTCATACGGGGCCGCGGCCGCCAGGAGAGCCGCCAGCAGGAGGTCTCCGAGATCTCGCGCCTGCTCAAGGACCTGGCCCGCAGCCTGAACGTGCCCGTGCTCGCGCTTTCCCAGCTCAACCGCCGCAACGAGGCCTCGGGCCGCACCGACAACAAGCCGCAGCTCTCCGACCTGCGCGAGTCGGGCTCGCTGGAGCAGGACGCCGACGTGGTCGGCCTGATACACCGGGACTACTATTACAGCAAGGACGAGAACGAGCGCAACAAGGCGCTGCTGATCCTGGCCAAGCAGCGCAACGGCCCGGTCGGCGAGATCGAGCTCAACTATTTCCCGGAATACACCCGCTTCGACAACCCGGCCCTGCCGGGCACCGAGCCCATAGCCGAGGAAGTGGCCCTCTGACCCCCGCGCGTATGCCCGACAGGCAGTTCTACAGGCCCACGAGGGCCGAGATAAGCCTCGCGGCCATAAAGCGCAACCTCGAGCGCGTCGCGGCCGTGGCGGCCCCGGCGCGCGTGCTTTTCGTGGTCAAGGCCGACGCCTACGGCCACGGCGCCGTCCCGCTCTCGCTCTACTGCCAGGAGAACAGGCTGTGCCGTTCTTTCGGGGTGGCCTGCCTGGAGGAGGCGCTGGAACTGCGCGCCGCCGGCGTGAAGCTGCCGCTGCTGGTGCTGGGCAGCCTGTATCCCTTCAACAGTTTCATCGAGGCGATCAAGAACGACCTGACCGTCACCATCTCGAGCCTGGACGCGGCGCGCCAGGTGCTGGAAGCCGCGCGCCTGGCCGGGAAGAGGGCCTCCTGCCACATCAAGGTGGAGACCGGGATGAACCGCATAGGCGCCCGGCGCCCGTCGGCCGTGAAGATCTTCCAGGCGCTTTCCGGCCAGGCCGGCGTTTCGGTGGAGGGCGTCTACACCCATTTTTCCAGCGCCGGCGCCGACCCGGAGTACACCGCCCAGCAGCTCGACTATTTCCGCGAGACGCTCTCCGAATTCGGCCGCGGCGGCGCGCGCGACCTGGTCCGCCACGCCGCCAATTCCTGGGCCGCGGTGCATCTTCCCGGGAGCAGGTGGGACCTGGTGCGCACCGGGCTGGCCGCCTACGGCTGCATGGACGGTTTCGAGCCCGCCCTTTCCCTCAAGAGCCGCGTGGTCTTCATAAAGAACGTGCGGGAGGGCGCTTCCGTGAGCTACGACAGGTCCTTCCGCGCCGCGGCGCCGATGAAGATAGCCACCGTGCCGCTGGGCTACGGCGACGGATACCTGCGCGCTCTCTCGAACAAGGCGGAGATGCTCGTCGGCGGACGACGCTGCCGCGTGCTGGGCAATGTGACCATGGACATGGTCATGCTCGACGTCACCGCCGTGGAGCGCGTCTCCGTCGGCGACGAGGTCGTCGCGATAGGCCGCCAGGGGGCGGAGACGGTCACGGCCGCCGGGCTGGCGGAACTCGCCGGCACGATACCCTACGAGATCACCACCCTGCTCACGCGCAGGGTGCCGAGGGTCCACTCCTGATATGAAGCACCCGGTCAGCTCCAGGGTCGGGGGACAGGTGCTGGGACTGGCCGGCGAGCTGGGCGCGGCCGCGCTGATGCTCAAATCCGCGGTCTTCTGGTTCTTCAAGTCGCGGCTCGAGGTCCGCGAGACCATGAAGCAGTCGGTCAAGATCGGCGTGGACTCCCTCGGCGTGACCGCGCTGACCAGTTTCTTCACCGGCATGGTGCTGGCCCTGCAGACGGGCCACACTTCCAAGAACCTCTTCAATGAACCGCTCTATATCGGCACCCTGGTCGCCTTCTCGATGGTGAAGGAGCTCGGCCCCGTGCTGACCTCCATCGTCGTGGCGGGCCGCGCCGGCGCGGTCGTCACCGCCGAGATCGGCACGATGCGCGTCACCGAGCAGATAGACGCGCTCTACACGCTGGGCACCCACCCCGCCCGCTATCTGCTGGTGCCGCGCTACATCGCCTTCCTCGTGACGCTGCCGCTGCTGGTCGTGCTGGCGGACTTCATCGGCACCATCGGCGGCTTCATCATCGCCACCACCCGCCTGCAGGTCCCCAGCACGGTGTACTGGGACGACATCTTCACCTTCATGGACATAGCCGATTTCATGCACGGCTTCCTCAAGACCTTCGCTTTCGCCTTCATGATAGCCACCGTCTCCTGCCACAAGGGCATGACGACGAAGGGAGGAGCCGAGGGCGTGGGCAAGTCCACCACCGAGGCCGTCGTGACCAGCATGGTGCTGGTCATGGTCATAGACTATTTCATCAGCGCGGTGCTGGTGGCGCTCGGCATATGATAGAGATAAAGAACCTCGCCAAGAACTTCCCCGGCCGCGACGTGCTGCGCGACCTCTCCTGCCGCATCGAGGACGGCGACACTTTCAGCGTCATCGGGCCTTCGGGCACTGGCAAGAGCACGTTCATCAAGTGCATCATGCGCCTGCTCAAGCCCGACGCCGGACGCATACTGGTGGACGGCGAGGACATCGCCTCCCTCGACGACGAGTTCGAGATAGCCCGCATCAGGCGCAATTTCGGCTACCTGTTCCAGGAGGGGGCGTTGTTCGACTCGCTGACCGTCTTCGAGAACGTCAGCTTCGGCCTGCGCTACCTGACCGACATCCCGCGCGAGGAGTATCCCCGCATCGTGGCCGAGAAGCTGTCGCTGGTCGGCCTGGAGAAGGTCGAGCACCTCAAGCCGGCGGAACTTTCCGTCGGCATGAAGAAGCGCGTGGCGCTGGCCCGCGCTGTGGCCGCCGGCCCCAAGTGCATACTTTACGACGAGCCGACCACCGGCCTGGACCCGGTCACCACCGAGATGGTGACCGACCTGATAGTCTCGGCCCGCGACCGGCTCAAGGTGACCTCCATCCTGGTGACGCACGACGTCAACCTGGCGCTGCGCATCTCCTCGCAGGTCGCCATGCTCGACAAGGGCGTTTTCGCGGCGGTGGAGCCGCCCGACCGGTTCATCAAGTCGGAAAACCCCGCCATAAAGGAGTTCCTGGAGATCTCCAACGCGGGGCATAACGGTTGCGGGGGACAGGGCCGCCCGGGCCACGCGGGGCGCCCCGGCCCCGGCGGCCGCCACTGAGGGCCCCAAATATATTAAAATAAAAGTTCAATTATGAACGACGAGAGCAAAGTAGGGATGTTCGTGATGGCCGGCCTGGCGCTGCTGGGCACGGCCATTTTCCTGCTGGGCGATTATTCGTTCAAGACCTATTACCCGGTCTACGCCGAGTTCGCCGACGTCTCCGGCCTGCCGGACAAGTCGGTGGTCAAGCTCTCCGGCGTCGAAATAGGGCGCGTCAAGGAGATACGCATCAAGGGAGACAAGGTCGTCGTCCGCCTCTCCGTCAGCGACGGGGTGAAGATCTACCGCGACGCCAAGTTCAAGGTCGGCTCCACCAGCGTCATCGGCAGCAAGTACATGCAGATAGACCAGGGCACGCCCGCCGCCGGGGTCGTCAAATCGGGCGACACGGTCTACGGCGACGAATCGCTGCCGCTTGACCGCGCCCTTTCCGCGGCCGTCTCGGACCTGCAGGGCCTCATAAAGGAGCTGCGCGGCGACGGCACGCTTTCGAAGAACCTCAACCAGACCGTCGCCAACCTGCGCGACCTGACCGCAAATCTCAATTCGCTGGTCTCCAATACCAGGCCCGACGCCGAGAAGTTCATGGGCAATCTCGACAGCGTCAGCGCGCGGCTGGACCGCCTGCTGGCCCAGGGCGAGGAACTGCTGGGCAGCGTGAACCGCGGCGAGGGCACCGTCGGCGCCCTGATGAAGGACGAGGGGATGAAGAAGGACGTCAGCGACGCGGTCACCAACCTGCGCGACGCCACGGCCTCGGTCAAGGACGTGCTCGGCCGCATCACCGGCTTCAACATGTACTGGCACTGGAAATGGAAGTACGACCCCGTGTTCGAGGGCTCGCACAGCGACATCGGCCTCCGCATCTACCCGCGGCCCGGCCGGTACTACTATGTCGGCGGCGCCAATATCATCAACACCAAGGACCAGGACCGCGGCGCCGATTACGAGAAGCGCAACACCGTGGACGCGCTGCTCGGCTGGGAGCGCGGCCCCGCGGACCTCTACGTCGGCGTGCTGCGCGGCTCCGCCGGCGCCGGCCTCAGGTATAAGGTCGCCGGCCTGGGCAAGAGCGGGGCGGTCGAGGCCTACGCCGAGGCCTCCGAGTTCTCGCGCAACCGGACCATCTCGGGCCGCTTCTTCGACTCGCCGCGTTTCGACGCCGGCGCGGACCTGCGGCTCAGCAAGAATTTCTCGATCGGCGCGGCCGTGACCGATATGGCCGAGGTCAGCAGGATGAACTATACCGCCCGCGTCCTATTCGAGGACGAGGACATCGCCTATCTCTTCGGCCTCGTCTCCGTGGGCGGTACCGGCGCCAAGGGGCGTTAAAATGTCCAGGCTCAAGACCGTCTACGTCTGCCAGCAATGCGGGGCCGGGAGCCCCAAGTGGCTGGGCCAATGCCCCGCCTGCGAGGCCTGGAACTCCCTGGTGGAGGAAGTCCAGGAGACCGTCTCCAGGGCCGCCGCCAAGAGCCGCGGCCTCACCGAATTCTCCTCCGAGCCCGTCAAGCTCTCCCAGGCCGCCGCCGCGGCCGACAAGCATGTCCCCACCGGCGTCGGCGAGCTCGACCGGGTCCTGGGCGGGGGGATACTGCCCGGCCAGGTCATACTGCTGGCCGGCCCGCCCGGCATAGGCAAGAGCACCCTGCTGCTGCAGGCCGCCGCCGCCGCCCGCGCCTCGCTGGGCTCCAAGCCCCTGCTCTACGTCTCCGGCGAGGAATCGCTGGGCCAGGTCAGCGGCCGCGCCGCGCGGCTGGGCGTGAAGTCCGACTCCATCTACCTGCTCTCCGAGACCAACCTGGCCCGCGTGCTGGAGGCCTTCGCCAGGGTGAAACCGGCACTGCTGGTCATAGACTCGATACAGACCGTTTACCATCCCGATTTCGCCGGCTCGGCCGGCTCCGTGGGCCAGATCCGCGAATGCGCCGGCGAGCTGCTGCGCGCGGCCAAGACGGCCGGCGTCCCGCTGTTCATCCTGGGCCACGTCACCAAGGAGGGCTCGCTGGCCGGCCCCAAGGTGCTCGAACACATCGTCGACACCGTCCTCTATTTCGACTCCGAGCGCGACCACGTCTACCGCATCCTGCGCGCCCACAAGAACCGCTTCGGCCCCGTGGACGAGATCGGCATCTTCGAGATGACCGAGAAGGGGCTCGACGGCGTGCCGGACGCCGGCCGCGCCCTGGCGGGTTCGGAGCGCGAGGCGCCCTGCGCCGGCCGCGCCTTCACGATGGTCTTCGAGGGCTCGCGCCCGCTCCTGCTGGAAGTGCAGGCGCTGGCCGCCCGCAGCTACTACCCCTATCCCCGCCGCGCGGCCACCGGCATGGAACTCAACCGCGTGCAGATGCTCATCGCGGCGCTGGAGAAGCGCGCCGGTCTGCGGCTCGACGACCAGGACGTCTTCGCCAGCGTGCAGGGCGGCATCAAGGTCAAGGACCCGGTCATAGACCTGGCCTTCTGCGCCGCGCTCATCAGCTCGGCCCTGGACATCCCGCTGCGCCCCGACGAGGCCTTCCTGGGCGAGGTGGGCATACTGGCCCAGACCTACCCCGCGCCGCTGCTGGGCCGCCGCCTGACCGAGGCCGCGCGCCTGGGTTTTAAGCGCGCCTACGTGCCCCCTTTCAAGGGCGAGAAGCCCAAGGTTCCGCAGCTCGAGATAATTTCAGTTCCCGACGCCTCCGCCCTCAGGGCGGCCCTTGAAAAGGCGCCGGCCGTATCCAAAGGAGAAAAGAAATGATGATCTGGATCTTCCGCGCGGTGGCCCTGCTGGGCACCCCGGTGCTGACCTACTTTCAGATATCCCGCGACCTCAAGGGGATACTGTTCGGCGTGGCCGCGGGCCTGGTGATAATAGGCGTGGAGTACGTGCTGGAGAACACCAGCCTGTTCACGCTGATAGTCGGCGTGATAGGCGCGGTCGGCGGCCTGATAATCGCCAAGCTGCTGGATTACGCGGTCTTCCAGATGGACAACGACCAGCTGACCCACGTCTGGGTCAAGGCCGCCCCCGTCGCGCGCTACGCGCTGGCGCTGCTGGGCATGATCATCAGCATCAAGAAGATCCCCGAGCTCGACGAATTGGACAAGAACATCATCACCGCCGGCCGCAAGCAGGGCCGCGGCATGAAACTGCTCGACATCAGCGCCATAGTCGACGGCCGCATAATGGACATCTGCGAGACGCGGTTCATCACCGGCCCGGTGGTGGCGCCGAGGTTCGTCGTACAGGAACTGCACGCGCTGGGCGAGTCCAAGGACCCGATAAAGCGCGCCAAGGGCCGCCGCGGCCTGGACATACTGGCCAGGCTGCAGGAGTCAAAGGACGTGCCGTTCCGCGTGATAGACCGCGAGGTCCGCGACGTGTCCGACCTGACCATGAAACTGGTGAAGGTCGCCTCCGAACTGGGCGCCAGCGTCATAACGACCGATTTCAACGTCAACAAACTGGCCGCGCTGGAGCACGTCACCGCGCTGAACATCAACGACCTTTCGATGGCGCTCAAGCCGGTGGTGCTGCCCGGCGAGGACATGCAGATCTTCGTCATGAAGGAAGGCAAGGAGAAGGAGCAGGGATTAGGCTACCTCGACGACGGCACCATGGTGGTGGTCGAGGACGGCCGCGGCGAGATCGGCAAGAAGGTCGAGGTGGCGGTGCAGTCCATACTCCAGACCTCCCAGGGCCGCATGATCTTCACCCGGATGAAGCCCGCCAGGGCCCGCCAGGAGCAGGAGGAGTAACTTGCCCCGCGAAGCCGCTCTGCCTTCGCCCAGGTCCGCGGTCATACTGGCCGGCGGCCGTGGCGAGCGCATGGGCGGCGAGAAGCAGTTCCTGGACCTGGCCGGCAAGCCCCTGGTCCTCTGGAGCGTGGAGACTTTCCTGGCCAGCGGCCTTTTCGACGAGACCGTGCTGGTCCTCTCCCCCGAAAGGATAAAGAGCGAGGGCGGGCGCTTCCTGGCCATGGGCCTGAAGCTGGCGCCGGCCGGGGCCACGCGCATGGAGTCGCTCAGGAGCGGCCTCTCCGCCGTTTCGCCCCGCGCCGCGCTGATCGCCGTCCACGACGGCGCCAGGCCGCTGGTCTCCGCGGCGCTGATAAAGAAGTGCCTGGCGGCGGCGGCCGCCTCCGGCGCCGCGGTGCCGGGAGTGCCCGTCAAGGATACGATAAAGCGCGCCGACGCGAAAGGCGAATTCGCCGCGGCCACGCTTCCCCGCGCCGAGCTGGCCGCCGTGCAGACGCCGCAGTGTTACCGGCGCGGCGCCCTGGACGCCCTGCTCAAGGCCGCCGACGGCGGCGACTACACGGACGAGTCGCAGCTGCTGGAGCGCGCCGGCCTGCCGGTCAGGCTGGTGAAGTCCGATCATTCCAATATAAAGGTCACCACTCCGGAAGACCTGGTCATTGCGGAGGCCCTCATGAAAAGCAAAACCCCCGTGAAGAAGGAAAAGACCGTCCGTTTCGGTTTCGGCTACGACATACACCGCCTGGCCGAAGGGCGCCCGCTGATCCTCTGCGGCATGAAAATACCCCATTCCAAGGGACTGCTGGGCCACTCCGACGGCGACGTGGTCCTGCACTCGGTCTGCGACGCGGCGCTGGGCGCCATAGCCGCCGGCGAGATAGGCATCTTCTTCCCGCCGACCGACCTTACCATCATGGGCATCTCCAGCGTCGCCATAGCCGAAAAGACGATGGAGGTGCTCGGGAAGCGGGGCGCGGTGATACGGCAGATCGACGCCACCATACTGGCCGAGGAGCCCAAGTTGAAGCCCCATTACGACGGGCTGCGCAAGTCGCTCGCCGCCGTCTTTAAGATGCCCGTAGAGGACGTCAGCGTCAAGGCCAAGAGCCGCGAGGGCCTCGGCGATATAGGCAAGGGCGAGGCCATGGCCTGCTACGCCGTGGTCAGCGTGCTGGCCTGAGGAACGCTATGAGGACCGCCGCCCTGTACGCCATGGTCACGGCAGCCGCGCTCGCCGCGCTGCTGACGGCCTGCGCCCGGCCCCGGCCTGCCGGCGAGACCGCGCCGCCGCCCGATCTGGCCGTCACCGTAGAGACCAGGGAGTACGAAGTGACTCCGGGCCCCGACCAGGAGCGCGAGGACGCTTTTATGGCCGTGCTGGCCGCCGCCGGCGACCAGGCCGCCGTCGGCGCGGGCGCCGAGACCGGCTTCAACTACGTTCTCAAGCCGGCCGGCGCCATCTACCCGCTTTCGAAAGTCGAGATAGGATGCCGCGTCAGGGGCCGCTACGCCCGCGACGGCGGCAGGAAAGCCTGCGCGGAGTTCTTCTCCGTGCTCGACGCCAGGCTCAGGAAGAAGGGTCTCAAATGAGGATCTACAACACGCTCACCCGCCGGAAGGAAGAGTTCAGGCCCATAAAAGAGGGAGAGGCCGGCATCTATACCTGCGGCCCGACCGTCTACAATTACGCCCATATCGGCAATATGCGGACCTTCATCACCGAGGACCTGCAGGTGCGGGCGCTGCGCTTCCTCGGCTGGAAGGTCAGGCGCGTCATGAACATCACCGACGTGGGGCACCTGGTCTCCGACGCCGACACCGGCGAGGACAAGATGGAGCAGGGCGCCCGCCGCGAGGGCAAGAGCGCCTGGGATATCGCCAAGTTCTACACCGACGAGTTCTTCAGGGACTTCAAGGCGCTCAACTGCGCCGATCCCGACGTCACCTGCCGTGCCACCGATTACATAAAAGAGATGATAGACCTGGGCCTGACGCTCGAGAAGAAGGGCTACACCTACGTCATACCCGGCGACGGCGTCTATTTCGACACCGCGAAACTGCCCGATTACGGCAAGCTGGCCGGGCGGAGCCATATCGAGGGCATACAGGAGGGCGCGCGCATAGAGGCCAACGAGGGCAAGCGCAAGCCGACCGATTTCGCCGTCTGGAAGTTCTCCTCCCCGGGCGAGAAGCGCCAGATGGAGTGGGATTCCCCGTGGGGCAAGGGCTTCCCGGGCTGGCACATGGAGTGCTCGGCCATGGCGATGAAGCACCTCGGCGACACCATCGACATGCACTGGGGCGGCGAGGACCATGTCGCCATACATCACACCAACGAGATAGCCCAGAGCGAGGCCGCCACCGGCAAGCCCTTCGCCAATTACTGGCTGCACGCGCGGTTCCTTGTGACCGGCGACACGGGCAAGATGTCCAAGTCGTCAGGAGAGTTCCTCACCACCGGCCTGCTGATAAAGAAAGGCTACGACCCGCTGGCCTACCGCTATTACTGCCTCCAGACCCATTACCGCAAGCAGCTCGAATTCACCTGGGAAGGACTGGACGCCGCGGGCAAGGGGCTCGAGCGCCTGCGCGAAGCGGCCCGCCGCCTGGCCTCCGCCCCCGCCGCCGGCCCGGCGGAGAAATACCTGTCGGATTTCAGGACGGCCCTGGAGGACGACCTCAATATCCCGCAGGCCCTGGCCTGCGCCTGGGAGGCCGCGCGCGACGAGGCCGTTCCCGCCGCGGAACGCCTTGCCTTCCTCAAAGAGGCCGACAAGGTGCTGGGCCTGGACCTTTTCTCCGCCCCGAAAGCCGAAGCGGAACTGGAGCCGGAACTGATGGCGCTGGTCGAAGCCCGCGCCGCCGCCCGCAAGGCGAAGGATTTCCGGCGCTCGGACGAATTGCGGACCGAGCTGGCCTCCAAAGGAGTGCTGGTGGAGGACACCGCCGCCGGTCAGAAGTGGCGGCGGCGGCCGAGTTGAAAAGCGTTCCGGGGCTTTGCTAGAATAGACCTGTAGTCCTGACGCGGGCGTGGTTCAATGGTAGAACGGGACCTTGCCAAGGTTCAGACGAGGGTTCGATTCCCTTCGCCCGCTCCAAAGAATTTAAAAGCCATCCGGAAGGATGGCTTTTTAATGTCCACTCGCAAGTCGCCCGCCGCGGTCCGGAGGTGAACGATCATGGGAATAATGGAGATAAAGCCGGAGAAAGAACTCAAGAGCCTTTTTTATATTTATATGACGCCGGTGTTCATCCCGGTCGCCGTTCTCGCCGCGGTGCTGGCTTTCGTGCCGCTGGACCCGCCCGGCACGCTCATAATACCGCTGTTCATCGGCCTGCTGCTCCTGGTCGCGCTGCTGCTGGCGCTCTGGATACCGGCTTTCCACAGGTCCCTGAAGTATGATATCGGCGACGACGCGCTGCGCTGCGATTCGGGCGTCTTCTGGAAGCGGCGGGTGACGGTGCCCTATTCCAAGATCACGAACGTGGACATCGCGCAGGGGCCCGTGCAGCGGCTGTACGGAGTGGGCACCGTGCACGTTCAGACCGCCGGCGCTTCCGCCGCCCAGGGGGGCCTCGCGGAGCTCAGTTTCATGGGAATAAAGGACCTCGAAGGCGTGAAGGAGGCCGTCATGGCCAGGGTGAAGGCGCCGGTCCCCGGCCGCGCCGGAACGGCGCCCCGGCAGCAGCCTGAGCCGGAGAAGACCCCCGCCTTCGATACGCAGGAGCGGATCCTGGCGGAGCTCAAGGCGATAAGGGCGGCGCTCGAAAAACGTCCTTGAAGACCGCCGGAGTCCTTTTTTAAGGACCGGACCTCCCCGGCGAAGCCGGCCTTTTCGGGCCGGCTTTTTTTTTGTCCCGGTCTTGACAAGGCAATAGGCCCATGCGCATTTTCAATGGGCCGAAAAACATAGGCCCGCGGGCCCCATGGCTCATACCGGGGCGGTGTGCCCGGAGGTATGATATTGGGGCAGGACCGACCAGGAGGGGTAAAGTCATGAGGAAGACCGCAAAATTGATCATGATCATCGCCGCGGCGATGATCCTTCGTCCGTTCGCCGTTTCCGCGCAGTCCGTCGACTTCGATGATCCGGAGAGCATAGAGGCTCTCCTTGACGGGGTGAAGGCCGCCAAGCCGAAACCGCCAAAGCCGCCGCATAACCCGCATCAATCACATCCGTCGCATCCGTCGCACCCGTCCCAGCCCAGTCATCCTTCGGTGCCGGGCGGCGGTCATCCTTCCCATCCTCCGCAGCCTTCCCATCCGTCGCACCCTTCGCACCCTTCGCATCCGTCCCACCCGGGGAATCCTCATAACCCATGGACTCCGCCGGTGCCCCCGGTCCCCAACCCTCACCCGGTCCATCCGCCGCAACCGGCCCATCCCTGGCAGCCCGTGCAGCCCTGGACCCCGGGGCATTATGACAACCACGATGTCTGGCATCATACGCCCTGGCATCATCACCCGGCGCCGCAGCATCCGTCCCACCCGGGCGCCTATCAGAAGACCCTGCGCTTCGAGAGCGGATATTTCGCTTTCACCAGCGACGCCCGCGAGTCCATGCGGGACGCGGTCCGCGACCTGCGCGGGGCCGGCGTCCTCGTCATGGAGGACAGGCTGGAGGGCGGCCGCTACGTGATAGCCTTCAGTGCCCCTTCCGGAGCGCGGATAGAGCGCTACTCCAGCGGCAATTACGCTTTTATCAGCGATGCCCGCGAGGGACTGGCGCAGGCCGTACGCGAGCTGAAAGCCGACGGGAAGATCGTGCTCGAATCCAGGCTGGACGGGAGCGCCTTCGTCGTAAGTTACCTCGAAGGGATCCATTACGACGCCGACTGGAACGTCCGCCGCTTCGACTTCTTCAGCGGCGCTTTCCCGTTCACCAGCGACGCCCGCGGGTCCATGCAAGAGGCCGTGCGCCAGTTGCGCGAGACCGGCTGTCTTGTCTTCGAGAGCCGGTTGACCGGCTCCTCTTATTCCCTGTCCTTCGAGGGGCCCGCGCGCTCTTCCATCCGGAGCACCGAGAGCCGGCACTTAGCGTTCTCCAGCGACGCCCGGGAGGAGATGCGGCGCGAACTGCGCCGGCTCGAGAGCCGCGGCAACGTGATACTCGAGGCCAGGCTCAACGGCACCGCTTACACGATAAGCTACCTGACCTCCTACCGCTGAGCGGTCCGGAGGCCTTCGAGGCGCGGTCCCTCCCGGGGCCGCGCCTTTTTTGTTATTATTTGAGCGCATGATGTCCGACGAAAGGCTGATGAATTTCTGCCGCGACCTCTCGGCCGCGGTGAAGAGCGGTCTGCCGCTCAGCGACGCTTTCGCGACGCTGGCCCGCTCCCGTGGGCACGCCCGGCCTATGGCCGGCGCGGCGGAACTCACGGCCGAAGGCAGGCCGCTGCACGAGGCCCTGGCGGCGCAGGGCGGCTTCCCGCCGGTCTTCCTGGCGTTGCTGCGCGCCGGCGAGGAGGGGGGAAAGACCGGCGAGTTCCTGGACCTTTACGCCGGCATGCTGGAGGTGAGGGTGGAGTTCCGGCGCCGTATCGGGCGGGCGCTCATCTACCCCCTTTTCGCCGCCGGGCTGGCCCTGCTGCTGCTGCTCGCCGTCGCGTTCAAGGCCGTCCCGCTCCTCATGGCCCCGCTAGAAAGCGCGGGCCTCGCCGCTCTCCCCCGGCCCGCCTGGCTGGACGCCCTGGCGGGGCTCCTGGCGGCGAACTGGCCCGCCGCGCTGGCCGCGGCCTTCGTCCTTTTCCTGGCCGCCCGCGCCGCGCTGCGCTCCGCTCCGGGCCGCCGGGCCCTCTCGCTGGCCGGCCACTGGCTGCCCGGCTTCCGCTACCTCGCGGAGCAGGCCAGGCTCTACCATATCTACACGACCATCGGCCTGCTGCTCAAGGCCGGCCTGCCGCCGGGCGCCATAATGGCGGTGCTGGACCAGTTCTCGGCCGACGACCCGCCGACGCGGCGCCGGTTCGCGCGGGCCGCCGCCATGGTCTCCTCGGGGCGCGGGCTGGCGGAGAGCCTGGAACCGCTGCTGCCGCCGGCCGACCGCCCGGGCCTGGAGATGGCGGAAAAGACCGGCCGGCTGGACGAGACGCTGCTGCGGCTGGGCAAGGCGGCCTATGACAGCCACCTGCACCGGCTCAAGGTTTCCATGTCCGTATTCAAGATAGCGCTCCTTATCGCGCTGGCCTCGCTCTGTTTCCTGCTGATATACATGCTGCTGCGGCCCCTGCCGGGGCTGCTCAAGGGAGCGGGCGAAGCCTTCGTGACTTCGCCGGGCGCGGCCCCTTCCGCGCCGCCGGGAAAAGAGGCCCGTCCCGGCGACGGCCCCGGCCCGGCTCCGGCGGAGGGAGACCCCGCCGGGGACGAGACCGCCAGGTTCAACCGCGAGCAGGGCGGGAAGATAGCGGACTTCATTAAGACCCGCTCCGCCGCCTCCGGGGAAAGTTCCGCCCCGATGCCGAAATTGAAAAGCTCCATAGGCGGCGGTTCCGGCCAGCCGGGAACCGGCGGCCTCTCTCCGACCAAAATACAACCCACCGAGATAAAGTCCGGGACCAGATAAGACCGGGACCATAAGGCCCCCTTCCGGGTCCGCGGGACCCACTTCTTAATAGGAAGGAATATGGAAGGGCCCTGGGCCCTATGCTTCTATTGGAACTCTCCGTTAACCGCTAAACTATAGGCATGATCAAAACCCCGAAATCTCTTTTCAAAGCCCTGATAGCCCTCTTCATAGCCCAGCTCCCCGCCTCGCAGGCGCTCGCCGCCTCCGGCGAACTGGACATTTTCCGCAACGGCGCGGCCGACATGGGGGACCTGGTCGCCACCATGCGTGCCGGCGTGGAAGTCCCCGAGGCCAAGGCCCCGGCGCCGCGGCCGGTCCAGCCCCAGCAGGGCAATAACGAACTGCTCCACTTCTGGGAAGACCTCAAGGAAGACGTTTTCGACGATGTCTGCAAAGAGATAAAGCCCGATATCAGCGAGGGGGTCGATTTCGACCCTGTCGGCGGCATAGAGGGCAAGTTCAAGCGCTTCCTCAAGCAGTACCCCGACAACCGCATAGCGCTGGTGGACGAGGTCGGCGTCAAACTGGACGCGGGCCACACCTTCGCCGACATACTCGACGTCGGCGGGCATCCTTTCAACATCGGCATAAGCGGCCGCCTCGAGGGCAAGTCGGTGGTGGTGCGCAAGCTCAAGAACGTCAAGTATTGCAAAGAGATACTCACCATCCTCGACGTCCGCACCGTCAAGACCATCCTCCCCGTATCGGCGAAGCGCATCGGCGAGATGCAGCCCGGCGAGATCTGGAAGTTCCCCGCCGTTCTCAGCGTTTCGGCCAGCGGCGGCGTCGGCGCTCCCGTCCAGCCGTGGATAACCCTCTCTTTCTCGCTCGGCCACACCCGCGAGAAGAAGCCCTCCCTGACGCTGTTCAAGATGGATGAGAACCGCCTGCGCTTCCGCATCCGCCTGGACCAGGCCGTGATAACCCGCGGCGGCGTCTCGGCCAATACCTCCTTCGACGCGGGCATGATCGGCCTGCCCGAGGCCGAGGGTTTCTTCGCCAGGGAACTCAATAAGACGCTGGTGAAGGAGTTCAATAAATACGTCGCTTTCCGCTTCGGTCTCTCCCACGCCCGCACCAAGGGCAAGAAGATACTGATGGAGTTCATCCTGGACGCCAATAACCGCGAGCAGCTCGAGAAGCTGGAGGAGTTCCTCAAGGGCGACCTCACCGTCATCCGCAAACTGATAAAGCTCGGCGCGCAGGTCAACGATTATTCCTCGCATGACGACATCGCCGCCGGCGCTCAGTCCCTGGAGGAGTTCGAGCAGGCCGTCGGCCAGGAACTGGGCCTTAATTCCACCTTCACCGGTTCCGATCACTACAACTCCGATTCCAACGGCCATAATATCACGCTCCCCATCCTCTACCAGCGCGAGGGCAATACCGGCCACCGCTACGACCGCTACCAGGCGCTGGGGGCGGACGAGGTCATGCACGTGAACAACGCCTTCCGCAACGTCTCGGAGAGCAATATCAACGTCCCGCTCCTGGGCAAGGTCTACAAGCACACCACCAATCAGAGTATGTACGTGGTGAACTACGAGTCGGCCGGCGGCGGCGTCTCCGACGCGGCCGTGGTCTACCAGCGTTACGAGGGCTACGTCAAGCACGACGAGTCCAAGGCCAAGGGCATGATCGAGCGCATGAACGAGATCCTCAAGTACGCCGGCGCCGGCGGCGAAGGCACCAACAGCGACTACCTCATAGACACCGACGCCCTCTTCCCCCGCCTGGACCCGGATAACGCCGCGGAGACCGACGAATGGGGCCGCCCGGTCCTCGATTCCAAGAGCTACAAGTCCGCGATCATGTCCTTCTCGCTGGTTTTCACCAAGACCGCGGTGCGCGACATCCTGGGCGCTTCCGGCGAACTGATACTCAAGGCGACGCTCAACGTGATGGAGGGCCTGGACCGCGAGATCATGGACAAGGTGAAGCACCTGCTGCGCGTGAAAGACGACGGCAAGGTGGATTACGACTGGAAGGAGGCCCGCAAGCTGCTGAGGGACTACGAGCGCGCCGGAGACGATTCCTTCGACCCGGTAGACGTGGTCCGCCAGACCTGCTACCACGCCTCCCGCGTCATCGCCGACATCTTCTCGGTGCGCGACGAGAGCGACTGGCGCGCCAAGTCGGAAAAGCTCTCCAAGATCATGAGCGGCCGCGGCAGGAGCCGCCTGGGTTACGAGAACATGATGCAGATAGCCATACAGCTGGTGAACCCCAAGAACCTCTACGCCAGCCTGTACTTCCAGACCGACAAGCGCATCAAGAACGAGGCCAATGTCTCCGATACCTACCAGATCTATAACCCGGAGGTCGGGCAGGCTTTCGGCCAGCAGCAGCACGGCGCCAATTCGCTGCGCGACCGCTTCGCCGACCCTTCCACGCTGAGCGACTGACGCCGGCTGAAAGGACGAAAAAACCCCCGGCCCTCCGGGGGTTTTTTATATCATAGTATGAAGATGGAAAGAGCCGAAGACGGACTGCCGGAAAAGATACGCGCCGCCGCCGAGCTGCTGGAGGCCGTCGCGGCCGACCGGGCCCTGCTGGCCGGCGTCTCCTCCGAAGAGACCAACCGCCTGCTCAAAGCCGCCGGCGAGGTCTCCCGCCCCGACGCCAGGGCGCGCCGGCGGATGATAAAGGCCGTGCAGCGCCGCCGCAAGGCCGAGCGCCTGGCCAGGGCGGAGGGCGCGCTGGCGGAGACCGGCATACGCCGCCTGCGCCGCCAGGCCGTCTTCACCACCCCCAACTATACGGCGCCGGCGGCCCTGCCGGACGCCGCGCCGGAGCCCGCCGCGGGGAGCGCCGGGCGCAACTGCTATGTCTGCAAGACCGATTACACGGAGATACACCATTTTTACGACCAGCTCTGCCCGGCCTGCGCGGAGTTCAACTACCGCAAGCGCGGCGAGACGGCGGACCTGCGCGGCCGGGCCGCGCTGCTGACCGGCGGCCGGGTCAAGATAGGCTACCAGGCGGGTATAAAGTTGCTGCGCGCCGGGGCCTCGCTGATAGTCACCACGCGCTTCCCGCGCGACGCGGCCATGCGCTACGCGGCCGAGCCCGATTTCGGCGACTGGAAGGACAGGCTCGAGATCTTCGGCCTGGACCTGCGGCATACCCCGAGCGTGGAGGCCTTCTGCCGCCACCTGGTGGAGACCCGGTCCCGGCTGGATTTCATAGTCAACAACGCCTGCCAGACCGTGCGCCGGCCGCCGGATTTCTACAGGCACATGATGGAGCGGGAGAACGGCCCGCTGCGCGATATGCCGGAAGCGGCCCGGCGGCTGCTGGGCGCCTACGAGGGCCTGCGCGGCTACAGCATGCTGCCCGAAGGCCCCGCCGCCGGTCCGCGCGCGCCGGCCGCCGCCGCTTCTTCGGCGGCGCCGGCGGCCGCGGGACTGACCCACGCCGCCGCGCTTTCCCAGGTCGCGCTTCTGCCCGAAGAGCTCTCGGCGCAGGGCGGCCTTTTCCCGGAAGGCAGGCTGGACCAGGACCTGCAGCAGGTGGACCTGCGCGAGCGCAATTCCTGGCGGATGCTGATGGCGGAAGTCCCCGCGGTCGAGCTGCTGGAAGTGCATCTCGTCAACGCCGTGGCCCCTTTCATCCTGAACGCGAGGCTCAAGCCGCTGATGCTGCGCACCCCGGAGAGGGACAAGCATATAGTCAATGTCTCGGCCGTTGAGGGGCAGTTCTACCGCAAGTTCAAGACCACGCGGCACCCGCACACCAACATGGCCAAGGCCGCGCTGAACATGATGACGCGCACCGCCGCCGCGGATTACCACGGGGACGGCATACACATGAACGCGGTGGACACCGGCTGGGTGACCGACGAGGACCCCGCGCATATCGCCGAGCGCAAGACCCGCGAGCACCGCTTCCACCCGCCGCTGGACATAGTGGACGGCGCGGCGCGCATAGTCGACCCCATAATCGACGGCTTCAACACCGGCGGGCATGTCTGGGGAAAATTCCTGAAGGATTATAAGCCGGCGGACTGGTAGCGTCCCTCGCGGCCATGAAAAAACCCCGGGCCCGCCCGGGGTTTTTCATTTCAGGCCCGCGGGACTTATTCGTGGGCTATGGCCGAGTCCACGCCGAAGATATGCGCGATCAGCGCGGCGCGCACCCACATGCCGTTGCGCTCCTGCCGCCAGTAGACGGCCCGCCTGTCCTCGTCCACGGCCGGGTCTATCTCGAAACGCCGCGGCAGCGGGTGGAGTATGACGCAGTCCTTCTTTATCGCGCCCAGGTGTTCCTTCCTGAAGTAGAAGAGGGAATAGTCCACTTTCTTCGACTCCCCGTCCTTGTCGTGCTCGTCCTGTATGCGCGTCATGTAGATGGCGTCGGCCTCGCCCATGACCGACCGGAAGTCCTCGGTCTCGGTGAAAGGGATGTTCTGGCTGCGCAGGAATTTCAGGATATCGTCCTCCATGCGGAACTGCCTGGGCGAGACGAAGACCAGTTTTACGCCTTTGTAGTTCTTCATCAGGTAGGAGAGCGAGCGCACGGTGCGGCCGCGCTTGAGGTCGCCGACCATGACGATGGTCCTGCCGTCTATCCCGCCGTCGAAGCTCTTGTAGAGCGTGTAGGCGTCGAGCAGGGCCTGCGTCGGGTGCTGGTCCTTCCCGGAGCCGCCGTTTATCGTCGGCACGGGGCGGTCGGTGCGGTTCATCAGCCAGGCCGTCTTCTCCACGAAGCCAGGCGTGGGGTGGCGCATGATTATCATGTCCACGTAGCTGGAGAAAGTACGCACCGCGTCCTCGGGCGTTTCGCCCTTCATCTCGGAGGAGGTGGTCATGTCGCGTATCTCGGAGGTCTTGATGCCCAGGATATGGCAGGCGTTGAGGAAGGAGAGGAAGGTCCTGGTGGAAGGCTGGACGAAATAGAGCATCGCCCGCTTGTGCGAGAGCAGGGAGTTGGCTACGTCCATCCCATCCTTGTGCTTGGTCATCTTCCGCAGGGCGTCGGCGGTCCTGAAGAGATGCTCCAGCCGCTCCCGTCCCAGCTGCTGGGCGAAGAGGCAGTCGTAGATGCGCCCGTTGCGGGTGAAGTAAGGCAGCTTGTCGGCTATTTCGAGCCTGCTGAAAGATTCCCAGTCGGCGCTGATGCTGGTCATTAACTGCGTCCTGTCCATTGGCTCTCCTTGTTCCTGAAAGGCGAACCGCGGGCGGTTCGCGCCAGCGGGCTACCGGCGGGGAGCCGGCTGGCGGGTCAGAACTTCTCGACGAGGTCCAGCAGGACCAGGCTGCGGTTGCGGTCTATCTTCACCTTCGCCAGGACGGAACCGCTGCGGGCGTCCTTGCGCGGATCGTTCTCGTTGAGATAAAAGCGCTCTATCCCGTAAGTGGCGACCGGGCCGCCGAAACGGTGGATCATCTCGGCTTTCGCCCAGCCCGGCTCCTGCGGGGGATTGGCGTGGCAGTCCACGGCTTCGTAGACCGGGACTTCGCCGGCCGCGGTGACGGCCTTTTTGCCTTTGTCCTCCAGCTTCACGAAGAGCCGGCCCAGGTCGCGGGTGCGGCGCGGGCAGTTCCCTCCACGGGGGGAGGAGATCTCGTAGTTCAGCGCCACGTAGGTGCCGCTGAAAAGGTCGCGCGGGTCGACCGGCTCGGTGGCGAGATAGAACTCCGGCGAGTCCGTGTTCCTGGAAGCGAACAGCCAGCCGCCCCAGGCGGCGAAGAAAAGTACCTGTGCTCCCAGCACCAGGCGCAGGCAATTGGCGTTCCCTTTCCAGTTCATTTCTTCACCGACTCTATGAGCGCCTTGCGGCCCTTGTTGACGAAATAGGCCAGGGCCCCGAAGGCCAGGCCGGTCACGATGAAGGCCATGCCGCTCCTGAGCATGCTGCCGAAAATGTCGATGAAGCGCGTCACGGCCAGGATGGTCAGCACGGCCACGCCCAGGTTTATCTGTTTCTCGTCCGAATCCCTGGTGCCGCTTATTATCGAGACGGTCCCGAAGGCGGCCAGCAGGAGGTTGGCCGTTATCGCCACCGCCTTGGCGGTGGCCTCATTGGCGTCGAAAAGCAGGAAGGAGCAGAGCATGGAGGCCGTCAGCAGGACCTTGCCCGCCAGCTCGTCCCTGGCCCCGGCGGGCAGCAGGCGCTGGGGCCGGAAGACTACGGAGAGCAGCGCTCCGGCGAAGAGCAGCCAGGCTACGGCCCCGCCGGCCGCCGTGTCCGCGGCGGAGCGGTTCACGTACTCGTCGCCCTTGTAATGCCAGAAGAAGGTCGTCAGATATACCGCGCCCAGCCAGGTCTTGAGCGCCAGCCCGGCCTTGTCGTCCTCCGGCTCGCTGCCCCAGGTCAGCCAGAGCGCGGCCAGCGACATGCCGGAAAGCAGTATCAGGGCGGAAGACCTTATCTTTATGGCGGTGTCGGCCAGCAGCATCACGAAAAGCCAGACCACCGAGGCCCCCAGCGGCAGGGAGAGCTTCCTGCCGGGGAAGACCGCTGTCCCGCCGGCCAGTACGGCCAGGGCCAGGGCCCAGTGCCACAGCGGCTGCGCGTCGGCCAGCCGCGCGGCGGTCAGGGCCAGGATGCTGTTGGATGAGAGCGTGCCGGAGTACAGGGTGAAGAAGAGGAGCGCCGAGCAGAGATAGGCGGAGAAGGGGCGCCTGGAGAGCAGGGCGGCCGGGGCCGCGAGGGCCGCCCAGACCAGATACGGCTTCACCGGGTCGCCGCTGAGATTGAAGAGCTGCGCGTAGAGCCCGATCCCCAGTATCGGCATGAAGAACCAGACCATCTCCAGCGGCACGGCCGCGGCCGGCTTCCCGTCCAGGCGCACCGCGGCCTCGCCCACGCCGGCGAAGAGGAGCAGGAAGGCGAACATCTTGGTGGCCGCGTCTATCTTATCCCAGTTGCTGGCCACTATGAGTATCACGCCCAGCGCGACGAAGAGGCCCGCGGCCGCCCCTATCCAGTGGGCCGCCCTGAAGGCCGCGAAAGGCCTGGCGCCGTAAACGCGGTCGTAAACGGCCGCCGCCTGTTCGGGCGTGATGATGCCGGCCCCGGCGCTCGCCTCCAGGTCCGCTTTGAGTTTTTTATAGTAGGAAGCCATCCCCGGGGTATTATATAAAAAGGGGACGCTGATTCCTAAATGACTAAATTAAGCATTTAGGAATCAGCGTCCCCTATGTTATAAAATCATTTGAATGGCCCTGAAGAACCATCCGCTCGGGGTATATCCCGACTTCCGCCGCCTTTTCGCCGGCCGGATAGTGTCCGCAGTGGGCGACAAGTTCTTCGCCATAGCCATAGCCTGGTGGGTGCTCAGCGGCGCCGGCGAGCACGGCAAGTTCCACCTGGGCATGATCATGGCGATGACCTTCCTGCCGGTCGTCCTCTTCGGGCCCTTCTTCGGCGCGCTGGTGGACCGCAGCGACAAGCGCCTGGCCATGCTCTGGGCCGACGCGGCCAGGCTACTGCTGGTCTTCACGCTGGGCCTGCTGACCTGGTCCGGCCGCCTGGAGCTCTGGATGCTCTACGGGCTCTGCTTCATGATAGCGGGGTTCGGGCCGATGTTCGAGGCTTCGGTCTCCAGCTCCCTGCTGCGGCTCACCTCGGAGGAGCACCTGGGCGCCGCCACCGCCGCGGATTCCTCGGTGATGCAGCTCTCCAGCGTCTTCGGTTCGGCCCTGGGCAGCGTCCTGATAGCGGCCCTGGGCGCGGCCGGGGCTTTCTTCTTCAACTCGTTCACCTACGCCCTGTCCTTCCTGGCGGTCCGGTCCATCTCTTCGGACCTGAGCGCGCGCAGGGGCGGGCAGGCCCCTTATTTCGACGAGCTCAAGGCCGGCCTGCGCTATATCGGCGGCAACAGGCCGCTGCTCTCGCTGCTCCTCTCCTTCGCGGCGCTGAACTTCTTCGTCGGCCCCATACTCATACTGATACCAATGATAGTCAAGTTCGTGGTGAACGGCTCGGTCCGGTGGCTGGCGGTGTTCGAGACCTTCTTCGCGGCCGGTTCGGCGCTGGCGGCCATAGCCATGAGCTTCAAGTCCGGCTACCGGAACATCTACGGCTGGTTCTTCGCCTCGGTCGTGGCCGTCGGTCTGCCTTTCCTGGGGCTCTACTTCACCGCCGACCGGCTGCACATCTGCGCTCTCCTTTTCCTCGTCGGGGCCGCGCTGGGGACCGGCAACGCGGTGGCGTTGACGCTGTTCCAGCGCATGGTGCCGGAGGAGATGAAGGGACGGTTCTTCTCCGTGCTGACCACCGTCAGCTACGCCGTGCTGCCGCTCACTTTCATGCTCAACGGCCTGCTGGCCGAGAGCCGTTCGGTCGGTTTCAGCGTCCTGATCAACGCCTGCGGGGTGCTGGCGCTCTCGGCGCTGGTCCTGCTCATACCGCGCCTGGAATACGGAGAAGGGAAATGACGCCTAAAAAGAAACGGCCCGGAGACCCTCTCTGGTACAAGGACGCGGTCATCTACGAACTGCACGTAAAGTCCTTCTGCGACAGCAATAACGACGGGATCGGCGATTTCAGGGGCCTGATCGGCAGGCTCCCCTATCTCAAGAGCCTGGGCGCCACGGCCCTGTGGCTGCTGCCTTTCTACCCCTCGCCGCTGCGGGACGACGGCTACGACATCTCCGACTATTACGGGATAAACCCCGATTACGGCGACATGGGCGACTTCCGCGACTTCCTGCGCGAGGCCCACGCCCTGGGTCTGCGCGTGATAACCGAGCTCGTCGTCAACCATACCTCCGACCAGCATCCCTGGTTCCGGCGGGCCCGCAAGGCGAAGCCCGGCTCGGCCGCCCGGAATTACTATGTCTGGAGCGATACCGAGGAGAAATACCGGGACGCCCGCGTGATCTTCAAGGATTTCGAGACCTCCAACTGGACCTGGGACGACGAGGCCGGGGCCTATTTCTGGCACCGTTTCTACCGTCATCAGCCCGACCTCAATTTCGAGAACCCGGCCGTGCAGCGGGAACTGCTCAAGGTGGTGGATTTCTGGCTGGGCCTTGGTGTGGACGGCCTGCGGCTGGACGCCGTTCCGTACCTCTACGAGGCCGAGGGGACCAACTGCGAGAACCTGCCCCAGACCCACGCCTTCCTCAAGAAGCTGCGCGCGCACGTGGACTCGAAGCACAAGGACCGGATGCTGCTCTGCGAGGCCAACCAGTGGCCCGAGGACGCCGCGGCCTATTTCGGCTCCGGCGACGAATGCAACATGTCCTTCCACTTCCCCGTTATGCCGCGCCTCTTCATGTCGCTGTGGATGGAGGACAGCTTCCCGATAACCGACATACTGGAGCAGACGCCGGCCATACCGGAGAACTGCCAGTGGGCGGTGTTCCTGCGCAATCACGACGAGCTGACGCTGGAGATGGTCACCGACGAGGAACGGGACTACATGTACAAGGTCTACGCCCGCGACGCCAAGGCCAGGATAAACCTCGGGATACGCAGGCGCCTCGCCCCGCTGCTGGGCAACAACCGCCGGAAGATAGAGCTGATGAACATGCTGCTGCTCTCGCTGCCCGGCACGCCGGTGCTCTACTACGGCGACGAGATAGGCATGGGCGACAATTTCTACCTGGGAGACCGCAACGGTGTCCGCACTCCGATGCAGTGGAGCCCCGACCGCAACGCCGGCTTCTCGCGGACCAACCCGCAGAAACTTTTCCTGCCGGTGGTCACCGATCCCGAGTATCATTACGAAGCCGTCAATGTGGAGAGCCAGGAGGGAAATCTTTCTTCGCTGCTCTGGTGGATGAGGCGCGTGATAGCCATGCGCGAGAATTACAAGGCCCTGGGCCGCGGCACGCTGGAACCGGTGCAGTCGGACAACGCCAAGGTGCTGGCCTTCGTCCGCCGCCACGGCGACGAGATCGTCCTCTTCGCCGCTAACCTGTCGCGTTTCTCGCAGGCGGCCTCGCTCGACCTTTCCCGCTACGCCGGTCATGTGCCGACGGAGGTCTTCAGCGGCAGCGATTTCCCGGCGATAACCGAGAAGCCCTACCTGTTCACTCCGGGGGTGCATAACTGCTACTGGTTCCTGCTGCGCAGACCCGAGCAGCAGGCCGAGACCCCCGGCGACAAGCCGCTGCCGTCGCTGGAACTGCCGGACCTGGAGTGGAAGGATCTCTTCGGCGCGACGGGCCCCCGCGGCCTGGAGCCCGCGCTGTCGGCTTACGTGAA
>CAYPYG010000007.1:0-91503 GCA_964415175.1 uncultured Elusimicrobiaceae bacterium | reverse complement strand
AACTGCGGGTGCTGCATCTCTCGGGGCCGCCGTCCTTCGATTACGCGGCCCTGCGGGCGCATCTGAAGTCGGACCCCGGCGTGGACCTCGTCTCCTTCGTCATCCTGCGCGACCCGGAGGATACCGTCGGCGTGCCGGAGGCGGAGCTTTCGCTGATCCCTTTCCCGGCGCACGATATCTTCCTCAAGGACCTCGGGAACTTCGACGTCCTCATCCTGCACTCCTTCGACCTGAGGCGTTTCGCGATAGGCGGTATTTACCTCCAGGCCGTGGAGCGTTTCGTCGCCGGCGGCGGCGGCCTGCTGGTGATAGGGGGGCCGCGGGCCTTCGGCTCCGGCGGCTACGCCTCTCTCGGCGCCTTCGCCGCGCTGCTGCCGGCGGAGGTCTCCTCCTCGCCGGACCATTCGCGGGAGACCTTCTCGGTCGTTCCGGCCCCCCATCCCGCGGCCTCGCCGGAGGTTTTCGGCGGCCCGGGCGCGCCGGTCCCCGCGGGGCTCAATCTCCTCGGCGGGCCCGTCGGGGGCGCTTCGCTGATCTACGGTTACAGGGGAGCTTCCGGCGCCTCGGGCGCCCTGGCCGCCGCCCGGGCGCACGGCAGGGGCCGGGTCGTGGCGCTGGCTTCGCCTTCCACCTGGACGCTGAAGGCCGCCGGCGGCGGGCGCTATTCCGCCTTCTGGGACAGGCTGCTCTCTTTCCTCGACGGTACGCTCGGGCTGGAGCGGGCGACCCTGGAGGCCGGCGGCTCCTATCCCCCCCGTCTCAGGCTCAGGGTGCTCGACGAGAATTACCTGCCGCTGGAGCGCGACACCGCCACCGTAGAGGCCGAAGTCTCGGGCGCCGGCGGCGCCCGCGGCCTGGATTTCTATTTCCGCGGGGCCGGCGTCTACGAGGCCGAGGTCCCCCCGCCGTACGGCGGCCGGCTGACGGCTTCCGCCCGGGTGTCGGTGTCGGGGCGTCCGGCCGGGCGGGCGCGGCTCTCTTTTTCGCCAAGGGCCCCCTCCGCTCACGAACCTGCCGGCCTGGCGTCGCTGCAGGCCGCGGCCGCCCCCCGCGGCTGGAGGGTCGCGCGCATGGAGGACCTCTCCGCGGAGGGCCTGGCGGCCCTGCTGCCGCCGGCGGCCGAGGAGGAAGCGCGCTCCTGGAGCGCCGCGCCGGGACGCTCCCCCTGGCTGCTGGCGCTCTTCCTGCTCCTGCTGGCGGCGGAACTCTCCCTGCGCCGGCTGGCCGGCCGCGATTGAAGGGAATATTGTCCACGCCGCCGATAAACTATTAGAATTAACCTCACGATGACCGAAGTACCGGGCGGACAGAGCCTCGGACGCCGGACCGCCGCCGCGGCCGGGCTTTTTCTCCTGCTGCTGGGGCTTTATTCTTTCCTGATGCCTCCGATGCTCGCCCCATACCGCGACGCCGGCGAACTGGCCTGCGACGTCTATTCCCTCGGCGTGCCCCATCCCCCCGGTTACCCGCTCTATGTCCTGGCCGGCCGCGCCTTCTCCGCCCTGCTGCCGGGCGCCCAGGACTGGAAGCTCAATCTCTTTTCCGCTTTCGCCGGCGCGGCCGCGCCGGCCTCCCTCCTGTTCGTTCTGTCACGCTTCTTCCCCCCGGCCGCCGCGCTGGCGGCCGCGCTGCTGCTGGGCCTAAACTTCACGCTGATCACGGTCTCGGGAGTTTCCGAGATGTATTCGCTGCACGCCCTGCTGGGCGTGGTCACGGCCGGCCTGGCTTTCTGGACGGCCTTCGAGCTCAAGCCGAAGAAGCTGTTCCTGCTCTCTTTTCTTTTCGGCCTCTTCCTGGCCAACCGCATGGACCTGGTGCTGGTCTATCCGGCCGCGGCGGCGCTGCTCTGGGGGCCGGCGCGGCGCGCGCTCGGGCCCCGTCTCCCGCGGATACTGACGGTCTGCGCGCTGTTCTTCCTGGCGGGCTACTCGCTTTACCTGTATCTGCCGGTGCGCTCCGCCGCCGGCCCTTTCCTCGACTGGGGCCGGCCTTCGGACTGGGGTAATTTCTGGGGCATAATAACGCGGCGCAGTTACGGCTCCACGCTGGACCTCATCTCCACGAACTACGCCAGCGGAGAGCTGTTCGCGGTGAACCTCCGGCACTACGGTCTTCACCTCTGGTCGAACATGGGGCCCGCGGCGCTGCTCTCGGCGGCCGGGGTCTACTTCGCCTGGCGCCGCTCCCGTCCCGCCGCGGTCTTCTGGGCACTCTTCTTTTCGTTGTCGGGCCCGCTTTTCCTGTTCCTCGCGAATATGCCGCCGAACCCGCACGCGCTCGCCGTGGTCGAGCCCTATTACCTGCTGCCGGACATCGCCGCGGCCTGGTGGCTGGCCGAGGGGCTGGCCGGTCTTTGGGCGCTCGGCCGCCCCGCGGCGGCGGCCGGACTCGCGGCCGCGCTGGTCTCGCTCGTCTTTTTCGGGATACCTTCGGCGCGCAAGGCCGACAGGCGGGGAATGTTCCTTACGGCCGATTACGCGGCCGACGCCGTCCGTCTCCTGCCCCCCGGAGCCGTGCTCGTCGCCAAGAAGGACGTGCAGCTTTTTTCACTGTGGTATTACCAGATGGTCGAAGGGTTGAGGCCCGACGTGCGGCTCATATCGCAGGGCCTGAGCGGGGCGCCCTGGTACCGGGACGCCTGGTCCCGTCGGGAACCTGGTTTCCCGGTCTTCGATCTGGGGTCGGGCGGCGCCGGGGGCTGGGCCGCGGCCGGCCGGGCCTGGAAGGGTTTTTACGCGACCGGGGACTGCGAAGTGCCGGACGGCGTTCCGACGCGGCCGCTGGGGCTGGTCATGGCGGTATATCCGCCGAAAGGGCTTGAGACCCCGTCCTCGCCCTCCGACGTCTACTCGCATCGCTGGGAACTCGGCCGCCCTTTCCCGGATTTCTTCGCGAAGGACGTCGTTTCCTCCTACGCGCGCGGCGCTCTCGCCGCCGGTTCGCTCCACGCTTCTGCCGGCGGGAGGAAAGCGGCGGCGGCGTGGCTGGACTACGCCGCCGCCGCCGAGCCGGAACTCCCGGAGACGGGCCTCTATTACGGTTTCCTGCTGTCCGCCGAAGGGGACTGGGCCGGGGCCGTGGCGAGGTTCAAGGCTTCGGTGGAAGGATACGAGAAGCTGCTGGCGCTCGCGGAGGAGTACCGCTCCCTCCCGGACCTCAAGCTGAACCTGCGCAGGTCCAGCGCTTATGCCTGGCTCAATTACGGCGTCGCGCTGGAGAAGACCGGGGACAGGGACGCCGCGGAGAAGGCCTACCTGCGCGCCGCCGCCCGGAACCCCGGGCTCGCCGAGGCCAACTACAATCTCGCCATACTTTACTGGAACCGCGATCGCGACAGGGTCGTGCGCGAGCTCTCCGAGACCCTGCGCAAGGACCCCTCGCACGCCCGGGCCGCCCATTACCTCCGCCAACTGCGCCCATCGAATAAATAAGGAATAAATATTCCGGGGGCTGACGGGGATTACCGTGAAAAAACGCTTCAGGCTCCCGCGCCGTGCCTTCGCTCCGCCACGGTTCGCCGTCGCTAAACCCACCTTTCGCTGCGCGCGGCCGACCGAGAACTCGCCCATCGCGCATAGCGCTCCGGGCTCAGACATTCTCGGTCGTCCGGCAGTGCCGGTCCCCGCGCTCCGCTCGGGGCGACGGCTCCTCATGTGGCTTCGGAAGGCACGGCGCGGGAGCCTTGCCCGTCCAGCGTCCCATAAGGAGACAGCCGGGGGAGGCGTGCCCTCACCGTAGCAAAACCCTTCGGAGCCGCGAGCTTGCGGAGTCCGCGTCGCAGCTGGCCGGTGGAATCGCATTTCGAGGAAGCGGAGACGCGGACGAGCGCTCGCGGCGAGAACGGGAAGGGCGCGCACGGTGTGCGCGACCCTGTTTTTGCGAGGTGAGAGCACGCCATGCCCCCGGAATAGTTATTCCTGCTTTCCGGAAAAGGCGGGCGGAGGACGGTTACTTGGGGAAGTGGGAGTAGCGGAACTGGAACATGCCGAGCAGGTCCCAGCCGCCGTCGAACTTCAGGTACGAGAGCTGGAAGTTGAGCCGCAGCATGGTACCGAGCTGCAGGTTGATCAGTTTCGGGCTCATCGGCGCGCCCTGCGGTATTATTATCTCGGCGGCCAGCGGGTTGTCGGGCCTGGGCAGCCAGATGAAGCCGGCGAAGAGCGCGCCGGTCGGCACCTCGCGCCCGGTATAGCCGTTGAGCGCAAGGGCCCGTTCGGAGAGGAACTCCGAGAGCATATAGACGCTCTTAGAAAGGTCCCCGTCGGCGTAACCGCCGTTCAGCATGAACTTGGGGTGCAGGTGCTTGGTCAGGGCGAGGTAGGCGGTAGCGTAGGTGTTGGTGTTCTCGTCGTCCACCGAGACCGTCGGCACCTTGGCGTTCAGGGGGTTCTGGTTGGAATCCCTGAAGGCGAAAGTCCCCTGCGCCCCGGCCGCCATCGCTGGCCGCCGGGCGCCTTCCGTCTGTATCAGCATCTTGCCGTCCGCGCTTATGAACCAGACGCCGAGCCGGTCTATGTAGTTCTTCTTCTCCAGCGTCCAGTCGAAAGTGTTCTTGCCGTAGAGACGGCCGATGTAGTAGGCCGCGTTGAAGTCCAGGCCCAGGCCTATCTCGTTCCTGCCCCGCCCCCGCAGGGCCGTAGGGGTCATGACTATGCCGCTCACGGGCACGGCGGCCAGCGGGTATTCCCCCGGGGCGTATTTACGCGGCGGAGGCGCCGGCGTCCGGTCCGCGGCCGCGGCGGTAGAGATCACGGCTTCTTCGGCCGGAGGGACGGACGCCTCCTGCGCCGCGGCGGGCGCGGCGAGGGCGAGAAGAAGGACCAGCGGGGACGCGTTCCTCATAACAAAAAAACGGCCACGAAACGGGCTGTGAGATTGGCTGCTATTCCGGCCATGAAATCGTCCATAATTATACCAAAACCGCCCTGGAGGTTCTTTTCCGCGTAACTGATGGGCCAGGGTTTGACGCTGTCCAGGATGCGGAAGACGACGAAGGCCGTCACTATCGGCGCCGGCTCCAGCGGCAGGAAGGCGGCGGCCGTCCAGAAGCCGAGCACTTCGTCTATCACGATGCGCGGATCGTCGTGGCGGCCGTAGTCGGCCGAAGCCCGGCCGGCTATCCAGGCGGAGAAAGGGAAGAACGCGGCGAGCAGGGCCGCGTAGGCCCAGCCGGAAGGCAGCAGCGGCAGGGCCAGCAGCGCCAGGAGGGATCCCAGGAGGCCGGCGCCCGTGCATTTCTTGAACGGAGTTACCGCCTGGGGCAGCAGCCCTATGAAGCAGCCCGTGGCCAGGAACTCGGCGGCTTTCCGCGCCAGGGGGCCCGGGTTCCGCTCAGACATTCTTCTTTTCGCTCCAGGATCTCCTGATGAGGTCGCTGTGGTTGACCAGATAGATGACGCCGCTGACTACGGTGACGGCGGCCGCGGCGACGGTCAGCCACCAGGAGAGGGGCCCGGCCCAGGCGTCGATGGCCAGCAGCGGAGGGTAGGTGCCGGGATGCTCGGCGATCCAGACCTTGTTGAGCAGCAGCGCCATGATGGTGAAGCCGGCTATGAGCTGTATGGTGGTCTTGAACTTCCCCGCGGCCTCGGCCTTCATGACCGAGCCCTGCAGCGCGGCCAGCACGCGCAGCGTGGAGATGGTCAGCTCCCGCAGGAGTATCAGGAAGATGGCCCAGAGAGGTATGTCCAGTATTTTTACGGAGGCGAAGGCGATGAACGCCGACATGACCAGTATCTTGTCGGCGAAAGGGTCGGCGATGGCGCCGAACGAGGTGGTGGTCTGCGTGCGCCTGGCGATGATGCCGTCCACGGCGTCGGAAACGCTGGCCACGATCATCACGATCAGGCCGATCAGCACGGTAAGGAAGGTCTTCTGTATCACCAGGAAGAAGACGGCCAGGCTCAGGAACAGTCTTGTCAGTGTTATGCGGTTGGCGAGGGTCATTTCTTGAAGTTTATTATCTCCGTGCCCTTGGGGGGCGTAAAGTCGAAAAGTTTCTCGTCGAGGCCGGCGTTGCGCTCGGTCCCCTTGAGCACGGTGCTGACCTTGGTGGATTCCACCACCAGGTCGGCGGCGACCGGGAAATAATCCGTGGCCGAGAGCGACAGCGTCAGCGTGTAGAGCCCGCTGCGGTCCCTGGGCGTGAGTATCAGTTTTATCATGCCGCCCGGCTCTTTCGGGGGTACGGCCGAGACCTTGTTCTTTTCCGCCAGCTCGGAGTAGTTGCCGAAGTCCATTATGCCGGAGAAGCCGGAACTTTGCAGGTTCTTCCAGTCCTCCCATTTCGTCTTCACCGCCTGCGAATCCTCAGGCTTGTGGATCCAGATGTCCTTCTTGTCGGTGACGATGACCTGGCGGGCCGGAGATGAGTGCTCGATGCGCAGTTTGTCGGGCTTGAGATAGGAGAGAGTGCCTTCGATGGTCTGTTCCAGTCCCGCGTCGGCGAAGAGGACGGTCTGCGTGAAGCCGGACTTGAGCGAGACGAGGGCCTCGTCCCACTCCATCAGTTTCGCCAGCACCTCGTCGGAATAGGAGAGCGGGGCGGTGGATTTCTTCACCTCCGGCGCCTTCGGGGAGGCGCCGGCTTCCTTGACGGCCGGGACGGCGTCCTTTTTGTCCGCCGCTTTATCGGCCGCCATGGCCGGGCAGGCCAGGCAGGCCGCCAGCGCCGTCATCGCCAATGTTTTCATTTTACCCCCTCCTGCTCCGCCGCCGCGCCTTCCGGCTGCGCCGGGGCGGACTGGTGATTGGCCAGGTGGCTCTCTATCTTGTCGAAGAAGATCTCCCAGCGGTTGGAACCTTCCGGTTTGTGTATGAACTTGTTGACTTCCAGGATGCTGAGGATGTTGGTCGCGCGGGCCGAAGAGCCGAAATGGGCCTTGAGCAGGTCCTGCGAGACGCGGCGCCGTTCGTTGATGAGCTTGAGCGCGGCGATGAGCTCCTCCGAGGAGCCGCCCTTGCCGCCGGCCGCCGTCTCGTCCTCCTCGACGAACATCGGGTAGTCGGGGCGGCCCTGGGTCTTGAGGTAATCCACGACCCTGTTGATCTCGGCCTCGCCGACGAAGGCGCCCTGTATGCGCAGCGGCTTGGGCGAATCCTTGGTCAGGTAGAGCAGGTCGCCTTTGCCGATCAGGGCCTCGGCGCCTGAGGTGTCGAGGATGACGCGGGAATTGACCTTCGAGGTGACCTGCAGCGCTATGCGCGAGGGCAGGTTGGCCTTGATAACGCCGGTGATGACGTCCACCGAAGGCTGCTGCGTGGCCAGCACCAGGTGTATGCCGACGGCGCGGGCCATCTGGGCCAGGCGCTGGATGTTCTCCTCCACGACGTTCTTGGCCTGGACCATCAGGTCGGCCAGTTCGTCGATGACGACGATGATGTAATACTCCGGCTGCTCGTTGTTGGCCGCGGCCCAGCGGTTGTAGCCGGCTATGTTCTTGACGCGCGCCTTCTCGAACTTCTTGTAGCGCTGCATCATGACCTTGGTGAGGCAGATCAGCGTCTTGGCGGCGTCCTTCGCGTCGGTGATGACCGAGACCGAGTCGGGCAGGACTTTCGGGTCGTAGAGGTAGGGCACGTCCTGGTAGAAGGAGAGCTCGAGGCGCTTTGGGTCTATCATCACGAACTTCACTTCGTCGGGCGTGTTGCGGAACATCAGCGAGAGTATGAGCGACTGGAGGAACACGCTCTTGCCGGAACCGGTCGAACCGGCGACCAGCAGGTGCGGCATATCCTCCAGGTTGGCCAGCGCTATGGACCCTTCGGCGTGGCGGCCGATGCCGAAGGCCAGCGGTTCCCTGCGTTCGTTGAAAGCGGGGCTTTCGAGCACCTCGCGCAGGCCCACCTTGGCGCGTTTCTGGTTCGGGATCTCGAAGCCGATGGCGGACTTGCCCGGTATCGGGGCTATCACGCGTATGCCGGCCGCCTTCATGGCGAGCGCCACGTCGTTGGCCAGCGAGACTATGGAACTTATCTTGACGCCGGGCGCGGGCGTGACCTCGTAGCGGGTGATGACCGGCCCCGGGAAGATATCGGCGACGTGCACCGTGATGTCGAAGCTCTTGAAGGTCTCCTCGAGCTTGGTGCGGGCGGCCTCCATCTCGTCGCGCGACGGGCCTATGACCGTCTCCCTGGCCGGCGGGTCCAGGAGTTCCGCCGTCGGCAGTTTGAAATCCTTGAAATGGGCCGTGTAGGTATTGGGTTTCTTGTGAGGCTGCACTTTCACGGAGGCGTCCTCGCGTTCCCGCTCTTTGACGGGAAGGGGCGCGGGCCCGGGGGCGGCCCCGGGCTTCGAAGCGGCGCCTCCCTGCTCCGCGGCGGCGTTGATCTTCGGCGGGGGCGCTTCGGGAATGGGCTTGGCTTCGTACTTCGGTTGCGGGCCCTCTTTTTCCGAGATGAGCTTTAGCTTGGCCTTGAGGTCGCGGCGCGCCTGTCCCCAGCTGCGGTAATCCTCGGCCATGGCGGTCCAGGAGGCCTTGAGCGCCCTGCCCCAGGAGATCTTGAACAGGAGCTGCGCACCGACGAGGAAGAGCGCGAAGGAGAAGACCCCGGCGCCGGCCGCGCCGAACATCTTCTCGAGGACGTACTCCATGTAATAGCCGATGTGGCCGCCGTCGAAACCGGAGGCCGGGAAGGCCGTCGCCATGAGCTGCAGGCCCGAGGAGAGCGCGCCCAGCATCAGCAGTATGCCGGCCGTCAGCGTCATCAGGCCCTTATGCGGCTTGCCGAGCTTGAGCAGTATGGCCGCCAGACCGTAAAGGAAAATGAAAGGGAACAGATAGGCGGACTGGCCGAGCAGGCCGTGCAGGGCGCCGGAGACCGTCTCCCCCACCACTCCCTTGGGGCTGCGGCTGAAGGTCAGCCAGATCAGCCACAGGGCGAAGGCGAAGGAAAGTATCCAGTAAAGCGCTCCGGCAAAGGAGGAGGGGGCCCCCTTCCTGCCGGGCGCGGCGAACCTGCGTTTGAGCATCTTCCTTACCGCCTCACTGCTGGCCGGCGGCCGGCCTTATGGTGTAGTTGAGGTCTTTGGGATAGAGCTGTATCCTGCCCTGCGACATGAGCCAGCCCAGGGCGAGGTACAGGGAGGAGCTTGAAAGGTGCAGCTTGAGCTTTATGTCCCATGATGTAGTCTCGCCGGAGGCCGTGATCACGTCCATGACCTGCTCAGCCGTGCCTTTTACGCCGTCGGTGAACTTGTTGTTGTCGCTCATCTCTATTTCTTCTTGATAAGGAAAAGGTCCTGGTTGGGCTCGACCGGCTTGCCGTTCTCGGTCAGCACCTTGAGGATGACGCAGTCCTCTTCGGCCTTGATCTCGTTGAAGACCTTCATGGCCTCGATGATGCAGAGGACCTGGCCGTCCTTCACCGAATCGCCCTCGCGCACGTAAGGCGGGCTGGACGGGGTGGGGGCGCGGTAGAAGATGCCGGACATCGGCGCCTTTATCGTTTCCCCCTCGACCGCCGCCGGGGCGGCGGCGGGCCCGGCCGCGGGCTTCCCCTTGGAGGGAGCCTGCGGCGCGGGCTGCTGGGCCGCTCCCGGAGCGAAGACCGGTATGGGGTGGAAGGTCTGGGAGTGCTTGCGGACGAGTTTTATGTAGGTCTCGTCCTTCGCGAACTCCACTACCTCGAGCTTGTTGGCGTTCATGAACTGGTAGAACTTCTGTACCTGTTCGAAAGCGCCGCCTGAAGCCTGTTTCACCGCTGTTCTCTTCTTGGTCATACCTTGGTCTTCGTCCTCCTGGTGCCGTTTATCTGCGTCCGCGTCCGCCGCCGCGCGGGCCGCCGCGTCCGCCGCCCCTGGGGGCGCTGTAGTCGCGGCCGGTGTCGCCGCCGGGCAGCAGCACGCGCCTGGAGAGGCGGATCTTGCCGGCGTTGTCCATGTCGACGACCTTGACCTCGACTTCGTCGCCCATGTTCAGCACGTCCTCGACGCGCTCGACGCGGTGGACGTCGATCTCGGAGATATGCAGCAGGCCTTCCTTGCCGGGCAGGATCTCCAGGAACGCGCCGAAGTCGACTATCGAGACGACGCGGCCCTTGTAGGTCTTGCCCACCTCGGCTTCCATCGTGAAGTACTCCACCATCTGCTTGGCGGCGTCGAGGCACTTGCGGTCGACGCTGGAGATGAAGATGTTGCCGTCGTCGTCCACCTCGATATCGGCGCCGGTCTTCTCGATGATGCCGCGGATGTTCTTGCCGCCGGGGCCTATGAACTGGCCGATCTTGTCCTTGGGGATGCTCAGCCTGGCCATGCCGGGCGCGTACTGCGAGACTTCGGGGCGCGGCTTGGGCAGGTGGCTTTCCATCAGGTCCAGGATGTGGTTGCGGCCCTTGGTGGCCTGCTCTATCGCTTCCTTAAGGATATTGAGCGGGATGCCCGTGGCCAGCTTCACGTCCATCTGGAAGGCCGTGATGCCCTTGCGGGTGCCGGCCAGCTTGAAGTCCATGTCGCCGTAATGGTCCTCGAGGCCGGCGATGTCGGAGAGCACCGCGAACCTGGAACCGTCGGTGACCAGGCCCATCGCTATGCCCGAGCAGGCGGCCTTCATCGGCACGCCGGCGTCGAACATGGAGAGGGATCCGCCGCAGACGGTCGCCATCGAGGACGAGCCGTTGGACTCCAGGATGTCGGAGACGATCCGTATGGTGTACGGGAACTGCTCCTCGTCCGGCAGCAGCGGCAGCAGCGCGCGCTTGGCCAGGTGGCCGTGGCCTATCTCGCGGCGGCCGGGGCCCCTGTCGGGCCGCACTTCGCCGACGGAGAAGCTCGGGAAGTTGTAGTGCAGCATGAACCGGTCGAAGGTCTTGCCTTCGAGGTCGTCGAGCATCTGCTTGTCGTCCGGGGTGCCCAGGGTCGCGACCGCTATGGTCTGCGTCTGGCCGCGTGTGAACAGCGCGGAGCCGTGCGTGCGGGCCAGGTAGCCGGCCTGCATCGTGATCTGGCGGATCTCGTCGGTCTTGCGGCCGTCGCAGCGGACGCGCTTGTCGAGCAGGATGGAGCGGGAGATGTCGTAGACGATCTCCTCCATCAGCGTCTTGACCTGGTAGCCCACGGTCTTCTCGGCCGGGAACTTCTCGGTCATTTCCTTGATGAGCCCGTCCTTGATGGCGGAGATGGTGGATTCTATGACTTCCTTGGTCGGGAAGGAGTTGAGCAACTGCTCGACGCCCGCCCTGGCCTTCTCCTCGACGTGCTTCTTGATCTCGGGGTTGAAGACCGGCGGCTCGACCTTGGTCTTGGGCTTGCCGCAGGTCTCGCGCAGCTCAAGCTGCATGTCGCAGAGCCTGTCGAGCTCGGGGCGGGCGGTCTCGAGGGCCGCGACCAGGTCCGCGTTCGGGATCTCGTCGCCGCCGCCTTCGACCATCAGTATGCCTTCGCGGGTGCCGGAGATGACCAGTTCCATATCCGACTCTTCGCGCTGCTCGTTGGTCGGGTTGACCACGAACTGGCCGTTGAGCTTGCCCAGCCGCACGGCCGCGATCGGGCCGTTGAACGGTATGTCGGAGATCATCATCGCCGCGCTGGCGGCGTTGATGGCCGCTATGTCGGCGGGGTTCTGGCTGTCGCTGGACATCACCAGCGTGACGACCTGCGTCTCGGTGTTGAAGTACTCGGGGAACAGCGGCCGCAGCGAGCGGTCCACCAGGCGGGAGGTCAGGACCTCGCGCTCGCGGGCCTTGCCCTCGCGCTTGAAGAAGCCGCCCGGGATCTTGCCGGCGGCGTAGGTGCGCTCCTTGTAGTCGACGCTGAGCGGCACGAACTCCGGCGGGTTCTCGCGGGGCTTCTTGGCCTGGACGACGGCGGCGAGCACCTGCGTGTCGCCTATGCGGGCGAGGACGGAGCCGCCGGCCTGTTTGGCCAGGAGCCCGGTTTCGAAGGACATCAGGGTATTGCCCACCTTGACCTCAAGGCGGGTGGGTTTGATGGTCTGGGTCATGATTATTTCCTCAGCCCCAGCGCTTTGATGAGCTTCTTGTACTCTTCCTTGTTATGCTTCTCTATGTAGGCGAGGAAGCGCTTGCGTTTGGCGACGAGCATGGCCAGGCCGCGCTTGGTGGAATGGTCCTTGGGCGCGCCGGTCTGGTGCTTGGAAAGGTACTGTATCCGCTCGGTGAGAAGGGCCACCTGCACGGAGGAAGAACCCGTGTCCGTGGGTTTGGAGGCGAATTTCTCCACTATCTCCTTGGTTTTCGCTTTGGTCATTGCCATTGTCGTAGTTCACACTCTCTTTTTTAAGTTTATTATCGTCCTCCTATTATATTAAGCGCCGGGGCTCCTAGTCAATGAAAAGGGCCCCTGTACGGGGCCCTTCGAGGCGGAAAAGTCTTCCCGGGGGTTATTGGCCGCTCCAGTACCTTCCCGAAAGGGTGCGGCTTATCCTGAGCCTGCCCCCCTCCTCCCTGAGCTCCTCGCAGACCGAGGACTTCTCCTCATGTTTCAGGTTGCGCTTGAAGATGCGGCTGGTTATGGCGGCCTCGTAGCAGGCCCGCAGGCCTCCCCCCGGCAGGTCTTCCGCCTTCAGCCCGGTGACGGAGTACTTTATCTCGTCGTAGAGCCGGAAGCTGGCCCGCAGGCTGGAGTCCAGTTCCTGGAAATCCCCCACCTCGTCGCCCGAGCTCCAGTCCGGGGATATCAGGTTCATGACGGCCCCGGCGTTGCGGCCCTCGTAGGCCGCCCTGAACTTGTCGTAGAAGACCCTTACTTCGTCCGTCCTGTCCTCCCGGGCGAGGCTGACCTTTACGTGGCCCTTCGAAGGGAACGGCATCGATTCCATGCCGCCGGGACCGTCGACGGCCTTTACGCCCAGGTAGTAGGTTTCGCCCGGCGCCGGAGTGAATGAAAATTCGAAAGCCCCGCCGGAAACCGCAGCCAGCTGCGCTTTGAACCTCCCGTCGTAGTCGCCGTTCAGCGAGACATAGACCTGCGCGTAGGGCGGGGCGTCGGCTTTGAGCGAGCCGGAGACCACCGCCTTGCCGCCCTTCAGGTCGGCACGCGTAAGTTTCATATCGTCCCATTCCAGCTGCCGCCCGGCGAGCGCGACTTCCTTGAAAGGGTTGTACTTGGCGAACTCTTTCTGGGAGGCGGCCCATGCGGCCTTATCGGCCGCCCGGCAGGCGGTTCCCGACTCTACGGAGAGCTGCCATTTCCCCCACAGGCCTGAGCAGTCCGGGCGCGTGTCGAAGGCGGGGTCCGCGGATGCCCTGGCGCAGGCCGCGGAGCATTTCTTCTCCAGTTCCTCGGCCCGGGAGATCCGGGCGCGGTAGTCTTTCAATTTCTCCTCCAGCGCGGCGGCGGACAGGCAGGCGCCGGACCTGGAGGCGGCGCGGCAGTTGATGAAGCCGTCGCCCAGCCGCGCGCGCGCGGCGAGGAAGGCCTTGCGGGCTTCGGCGGCCTCGGCCGAAAATACCGCTATTTTCGCGGCGGCCTGGGTCATGGCCGCTTCCATCGCCAGCATCCGGGCGGCCCTGCCCTCGACGTCGGCGGCCTTGAGCTCGCCCGCTTTCTTGGCCAGTTCGGCGGCCTTGTCGTAATGGTTCTTCAGCGTGTTCAGGGACAGGTTGTAGGGCAGCGCGGAGAGCCTGATGCCTTCGCCCTCGTAGTAGATCAACTGGTCCTGGTCCGAGGCCCGCACTTTTTCGTCGAGGAAAAGAGTGGAGAGGTCGATGTTCCCGACGAGAGCGGACAGCTCCGCGGCGTAGTATTTCTGCAGCTCCTCCGGCGTAAGGTCAGCGGGCCCGGTCCCGCCGCCTTTCAACAGGGCCGCTATCTTGTCGGGGGCGGTCTTGAACTCCGCCAGGTAGGCTTCGTTGGCCTTCAGTTCGTCGTCCCAGGCTTTCTGCTCTTTTCTCAGCCGCAGCGCGTTCTGCTGCAGCGAGTTCAGCCAGGCCTCGTTGGCGAAACTTTTTTCCGCGGCGGCGAGGCCGCGCGCGCTGGCCAGCTCCCCGCGCTGGCGGGCGAAATCATAGGGCTTCACCCCTGCGTAGTCGGCGAGGGCGGAGTTGTTCTGCAGCAGTTCGGCGTACTTGCCGGACGAGGCATTGTACTCCTTCTCGAACTCCAGGACCTTCGCCGCGAACAGGGCCCCCCGCTCGGCCGCCATGGGCCGCAGCTGCTCCAGGGCCGCCGCGGCGCCGGCGAAAGTGTCCCTGAACCTGCGCATCTGTTCCAGCGTCGGGGCCGCCTTGTCCGCCCAGTCCGTCCCGGTCCAGCGGGAATGGGCCTCCCGGCAGTTGGAGTTCCCCAGGTCATAAATCATCCCCTCCGCTTTTTCCAGCTTCCTGCCCGGCTCGCTGGCCGCCAGTTCCCCCCCGTACTTTTCGGCCAGGTCGGTCAGCGGTTTGTTCGCCTTGAACGCCCCGTAGTAGCCGCTTCCGGGGCCGCCCATCGTCAGCGCCTCGAGTTCCTTCTTCAGGTCCTGTACTCGCTGCGAGACAGAAGCGTCCACGCTCTCCATGGTTTCCCGGGCCTTGTTGAAGGCGGACTGCTGCTGCTCCACCCGCTTTTTGCCGAGCGCTTTGCTCTCGGCGTCATAGTTTTTCGAATAGGCGCGCTCAAGGCCGGAATCGAGCATATTCCGCGCCGAGGTGAGGAGGGCTCCCTTGATATTGCCGTATTCCGACGCGGAGACGCTGCCGTTCAGCAGCCGGTCCGCGTTCAGCCCGTACTCGGAGATCACGGGGCCATAATCCGGGACCGAGTCCTCCGGGACCTCTTTTTTGGAGGCTCCGACTATGGCGGCGGCCTTGTCCAGTTCCGGGTCGCCCGTTACGGGAGGAGGCGCCGCTCCTTTCGTCGCGGCCGCCTTGTCCACCTCTTTCCACCATTTTGCCACCAGCTCATTGTAAGCCTTGGGGTCTTTCAGCGCTTTCCGTATGTTTTCCGACGTTGGCTGCTGGCCCGTGGCCTTCAGCATGGAGACGACGCCGTCGACCTTCATCCGGGCGTCCTTCTTCAGCCAGCGGAGGTGCTTGTAAGCGCGCTGCTTGGCCTCGATCTTGGCCCTTATCGCGTTCTTCTTCCTTTCCTCCAGCACCAGTTCCTTGCGGCGCATGGCGTAGGCGGTCTTCATCTCCCTGAGCAGGTCCGGCCGTTCGGCGTAGAGCACGCCGGTGTCGGAGAGCCCGGTCTGTATGAAGTCGGAGTTGAAGTTTTCCCAGGCGGCGTCCAGCCCGGCCACGGTATTGCCGCCCTTCTGTATCACCAGCGAGTTGAACTCCTCCATGCGGTTGGCCCTGGCCCAGTCCAGCCAGTTGCGCGTGCCTTCGTGGGCGATGTCGCTGGCCATCAGTATGAGCTCTATGGGTCCCGCCGCGGCCGGCACCAGGTTCTCGAGCACTTTCATCGCCGCGCCGGAGGCGATATCCGAAGGATCGTAATTGTCTACTATCTCCTGCACCACCTGGTCGGAAGTCCCCATCACCACGCTTTCGACCAGGTCCTGAAGGAACTCCTTGTCGGTAAGCTTTCCGATGTCCTCGGTGATCTTTTCCTCCAGCACGTCGTAGACCGCCTGGGTTATCGGGTCCATTTCCGCGGAGACCGCCTGGCAGGAAAATACGAGCAGGGCGCATATGGCCGTCTTCTTTTTCATTTTTACCCTCGTAACCGGCAAGGGACCGCCGCCGGTCCCTTGTTGCCGAGTTTAACCCTTTCCTGTCGATCAAAAACTCTTTACCTTTATCGTGACGCTCCATGGCCCGGGGCTGACTCCGGAAAGACTGGGGACTTCTATCGCGTAATAGTTCGAGCCGTACTTGAGACCGAAGGTCTTGCCCTGCAGGGAGGTGTTGACCTGCTGGAGGGTCGCGGCGGCCTGTATGTCCGCCAGGGTGACGGTTGAAACGTTCTTCCCGGGGATCTCCCCTATCCGGGCGGAGGTCTCCGGGTTGTCGTCCGCGCCGATGTAGGGGATGGCCGGCATGAAGAAGAAGTTGCCGGAGCAGCCGGCGGATGTCCCGTCGCAATCTTCGAAAGCTTCGGCGTCTATGTCGTAACCGAAATGGTCGTCCGGACTGGTGTAGCTCCGTGTGACCACGGTGCCGCTGCCGAGTTCCCCGCCGTCGTCTAGCGTCAGCGCCGAGGAGTTCCCCAGCACGGTGCCGGTGGCGACATTGTCGGCGTCCGACAACCCGAACATCAGCGGCTGCTTCATGCTGTAGAGCATGGGCCGGCCATCCTTGAGCGTGAAGACGAACTCGGTGGAGCCGTTGTCGGTGTTCGAGGCGCCGGTCCGGTTCGACACCACGAAGCGGTTGTAGGTGACGGAGACGAAGACGCGGCCGGCGGCGCCGGCGGCGATATTGTTCAGCGTATAGCGGATATTTATCCCGTTGAGCGAGTCGAAGTCCTTCTTCACCGCGCGTTCGAGCAGCAGCCGGTCGCCGGCGAAGTCGTCGCCGACATGGGCCATGAAGGCCGGGAGCTTTTCCTGAGAGTAGGCCGCGAACATCGCGTCCAGCGCTTCCTGTATGGCCGACTGTATCTTCTCGCCGGAGAACTCCAGCTCCTTGCGCGTCTCGTCGACCTTGTTGGTCTTGCCGGCCGTGTCGGTCACTTCCACCAGAAGCGCGTATTTCCTGCCTTCCTCGGGCCTGAAAGAATGCTCGAAGGTCCCGTTGTCGGAGAGTTTCGCGTCCTGCCAGGTGGCCTTGTCGTCTATCGAGACGCGCACGCTGCCTACCTTGTTCCTGCCGGCCTGCGCGCGGCCCTTTATCTTCACGAGGCCGTCGGGGCCCAGCGTTTCCCGGTAAATGGTCATCTTGCGGCCCGTTTCGTCGGCGGAGAGGCCGTTGACGTGCAGGTACTTGAGCCCCACTTCCCCACCGCCCTTGCCGAATATCCACCACTTGGCCTGTGCCGTGCCCGCGGCCAGGAGGACCGCGCCCAACAAGATCGCTATTTTCTTCATAAGTTTTACCCTCCGGTCGCCCCTCAGAAAGCCGTGTTCATTCCCATAGTGACGATCTTCTCCCGGAAACTGCGGGAGGTGGTGGAGAAAGAGTAGTCGTTGAAGCCCGCGCGCACGAACAGCGTGCTGTCGCCTATCTTCTCCTTTAGCGCCGCCGGCCGCCAGTAGGCCGCGAGGTTCGCGAAGAACCTGCCGGAATCGTCCTGGGCCGAGTCTTCCTTCTCCAGCATGTTCCTGCCGAAGCGCAGGTCGGCGTTGAGGTTCTTCTCCGGCGCCTCGAAGCCCAGCCCCAGCGAGTACTCGTAGACCTTGTCGACGAAGTCGGTCAGCTCGTCGCTGGAGTACCAGGCGCCGAGGTTCAGCGACGGCTTCCAGGCGAAGTCGCCCTTCTGCAGGCGGGTGTTGAGCGAGGTGTTGAAGTTGACCTCGTCCGCCTCGCGCACTCCCTTCGCGTCGTACATCGTATAGCCGAGGTTCATGTCGTGGTCCAGTTCGCCGTAGCGGTCGCG
This sequence comes from uncultured Elusimicrobiaceae bacterium, assembly GCA_964415175.1. GTDB lineage: Bacteria > Elusimicrobiota > Elusimicrobia > Elusimicrobiales > UBA9959 > UBA2231. The sequence continues at coordinate 74,084 of CAYPYG010000007.1, read as the reverse complement.
CCAGTTGGCGTTCAGGTAATGGTCCGAGGCGCTGCCCGAGGCGCCGTACTTCCGGTCGAACTTGTAGGAGAGGTCCGCGAAGGAATAGGGCCTGGCCGCCAGCGGGCGCTTCACGGCGACGCTGACTTCCGGCTTCCAGAACCGGGAAGTGCCGGCCAGTTGGCCGTCGAGGTTGTTGCGGTACCAGAGCAGGCCGGAGTTGACGGTCACGCGTTTCGTGGCCTTGTAGCGCCACTTCGTCTTGAATTTCAGGCGGTCGGGAGTGGAGGAGCCCATCGGCGAAAGGAAATCCGGCTCGACGCGCTCGTATTCCATCGAGACCCGGCTGGGGTCGGTGTCGCCGACGGCCTCTACCCGGGTAGCCGTGCCCTTGTCCGAAGTCCCGCCGGTCCTTTCGTCGTAGTCGGAGCGCGAATGCTCGCCGGTGATGGTCAGTCCCGGTATCGGATCGTAGGCGAGGTCGAGCGTCAGGTTGGAGCCGTCATATTTGCTGTCGCCGGCCGACTGTCTGTCGGTGTCCTTCACCCCCACCATGCTTATCCCGGCGCTGAGGTCTGTAAGGAGGTCTTTCTTTAGCCTGGAGCCCCAGACCTGACGCTTGACCGTCCGGGTGTCCGGGTCCCGCCAGAGACTGTCCCAGCGCGGGTAGGCCCAGCCGAAGACCGCCGTCAGTTCCGGCAGTCCCGAGCCGTCCTTCAGGAACTTGTAGGCGCCGCCCTTGAGCGAAGAGGCCAGCGAGTACTGTGAAAATGACTCGAATACGTCGCCCGCGGAGAGCGTGTGGGTCTTGTCGGTAAGACGGCCCTGGAGGCTGGTCAGCGAGACTTTTTTTGCGTCCATGCGCGGATCGTCCGTCGCCTTGATCCCCGTGTTGTAGCTGTACTCCCAGCCTTTCTCCGTTGAACCGCTGCCGTAGGCGCTGAGCGTGTCGAGGAAATTGAGGCCTCCGGTCAGCGAGGAGTTTTTCTTCCCCGGCCCGCTGATCGAGTTGTGGGTCGCGGACAACTCATTGGAGAAATGTATTTCGCTCTCAGCCTTCGCCACGCCGGGAAAAAACGTCATGGCCAGCGCACCCGCGATGATGGTTCTTTTCATAAAGACTTCTTCCGCCCTTGTCCACCTTTTTTGACGCCCGTGCCGGCATCGCAACGATTATACAATTTAGATTCCGGTCCAATCCCTTTTCCCGGTGCGCGCATCCAGACGCCGCGGAAATAGAGGTCGTCGCGGCGGTCGCCCAGGGCGAGGCGGCAGGCTTCACCCAGCATCCTTCCGGTGCGTTCCGGGCCGCATTCCCCGTCCTTTTTCTTCACGACCCGCTCCAGGAAGCCCCGCATTTCCGCGTCGAGGGCGCAGTAGTCCTTCACGGCCCCGGCGCCGTCGCCCAGAGCGAGCCTGCAAAGTCCCCTGTTCACCAGGGCCCAGGGGTAGCCCGGCCTTTTCCGCAGCACGGCCGACTGGTCCGCGGCGCAGTCGCGGTAACGCCCCAGCAGGCGCAGCACTTCCCCGCGCCAGACCAGGGCCTCCAGGTCCGTCGGGAAAAGGCTGACGGCCTTGTCGAGCTCCGAGAGCGCTTCCCTCAGCCTGCCCAGGCGCGCCAGCGCCGCGCCGCGCCAGCACCAGGCCGCGTCGTCGCTCGCGCGTCCCGCTTCGGCGAGCAGCTTTTCCGCTTCCGCGTAACGGCCGGTGAAAAGGAGCATCTGGCCTTTCCAGGCGCGCAGCCCCGGCAGGTGGCTGAAATGAGCCTCGCGCAGCGCCCTGTCGAAAAGAGCGAAACCCGCGGCCCGCCGCCCGGAGCAGAGCTCGACCTCGGCCAGCCTGCACAGCGACTGTATCCTGGAGAGAGGCGAGGCGGCCGCCGCCGAGAAGGCCGCGCGGGCCCTGGCGAAAAGCCGTAGGCGCAGCGCGGCCCAGCCTTCCGGGAAGCGCATCCAGCCCCGGCGGCCGGCCGGGGCCGGCCGCGTCTTCCCGAACTCCCGCAGGGCCTTCTCCGGCTTACCGGCGTAGAGGCGGATGGCTCCTGCCAGGAAGGACCTGTAGATCTCCAGTTCCGGAGGGAGCGGCGCCCTGCGCAGGGCTCTCAGGCGCCCGGGTATGAAGTCCGCCGGGAGGATGGTGGAGCGGTCCCCCCACGGGTTCCAGAGCCGGGAGAGCAGCGGCTCTCCGGACGGCGGAGCCTCGCTTATCCGCTCCGCGGCGGCGAAGGCTTCGGCGTAACGGTCGAGCGAGCAGAGGGCGATGTAGGAGTGCACGGTCGGAGCGCCCCCGGCGGCGGCTAAAAGGTCCTCGAAAGCGGCGCGCATCCCATCCTGGTCCCCGTCCCGCTTACGGAACATGGCGAGATTGTAGTAATGCTCGGAGCCCGCCCCGCCGGCGGAGAGGAGGCCGGCGTAGACCCTTTCCGCGGTCTTACGGTCCCCGCCCCGGCTCAGCGTTTTTTCCAGGATCTGCGCCGCGCGGTGACTGGAGGGAACTTTCAGCGCGGCCGCGGAAGCCAGCCGTACCGCGTCCCCCGGCCTGCCGGCCTTCATCAGACCGTCGATCGTCCTTTCCAGAGCGTCCAGCGTATCGGTGCGGGCCATGTCCCGCCCATGATACAAAATAAGGACGGGGTTCTACCCCGCGCCAAAAGTTTGTAAGATTTAAAGCCGGCGATTTTTAAAGGAGGACGGAAAATGCCCCCCGCCCGTAAAATATACTCCAGCAGGATAGCGGCTTTCCTCGACAAGGAACCCAGGGATTTCACCAGGAAGGACATAATCCGTTACGTCAAGGCGAACGGGGTGAAACTGGTCAATTTCCGCTATGTCGCCGGCGACGGCCGGCTCAAGACGCTCAACTTCATGGTCAGCGACGAGGCCTACCTGGACCGCATACTCTCCGCCGGGGAGCGCGTGGACGGCTCCAGCCTTTTCAAGGGCATGATAGACCCGGGCTCCAGCGACCTCTACGTCGTGCCGCGTTACCGCACCGCCTTCGTCAACCCCTTCTCCGCTATCCCGGCGCTGGACATCATGTGCTCCTTCTATACCGGCGACGGCCGTCCCTTCGCGGGTTCTCCGGCCGAGGTGCTGCGCCGGGCCGAGGCGGAATTCACCAGGGTCACCGGCTACGAGTTCCACGCGCTGGGCGAACTCGAATACTACGTCATCGCCCAGAAGGACATGCTCTACCCCGCCGCCGCCCAGAGGGGCTATCACGAGGCCCATCCCTTCGCCAAGTGGGAGGGCCTGCGGACCGAGGCCATGGCGGCGATCGCCGAGGCGGGCGGCCGCATCAAGTACGGGCATTCCGAAGTGGGCCTGATACGCGGCGCGGATTCCGAGATGGCGCAGCAGGAGATAGAGTTCCTTCCGGTGCCGGCCTCCGAAGCCGCCGAGCAGCTGGCCATGTCGAAGTGGATGCTCTCCGCCATCGGCCACAAGTACGGCGTCACGATCTCCTTCGCCCCGAAGATCTCCATCGGCCACGCCGGCTCCGGCATGCACGTGCACACCTGCCTGCTGAAGAACGGGAAGAACGCGATGCAGGAGAAAGGAGGGCTTTCGGTCCCCGCCCGCAAGCTGATAGCCGGCTTAATGGAACTGGCGGCCCCCATGACCGCCTTCGGCAACACCGTCCCCACTTCCTACCTCCGGCTGGTGCCGCACCAGGAGGCGCCCACCACCGTCTGCTGGGCCTACCGCAACCGCTCGGCGCTGGTCCGCATACCGCTGGGCTGGAGCGACGCGGCCGGGATGGTCAGGGACGCCAACCCCGGCTGCGAAGCCCCCCGGCTGGAACCCTCTCAGACGGTGGAGTTTCGTTCCGCCGACGGCTCCGCCAGCCTTCACTTCCTGATGGCCGGGCTCTGCGTCGCGGCCCGCCGCGGTTTCGAGCGGAAGGACGCGCTGGAGTACGCCGAGAAGTTCTTCGTGGACAAGAACATCCACGACAAGGCCCACGCCTCGCTGCTGGAAAAGCTGCCCAAGCTCCCCGCCTCCTGCAGCGAGTCGGCCGAATGCCTGGAGAAGTCCCGGGCGGCTTTCGAGGAGCGCGGGATCTTCACCGCGCAGTCCATAGACGGCATAGCCGCCCGCCTCCGGGCCTTCGACGACCGCAATCTCAGCGAGCGCCTCTTCGGCAAGGAAGAGGAGATCCGCAAGCTCGTGGACGAGTACCTCTACTGCTGATGAGAGGGATCTGGAAACGCATGCGCCGGACCGCCGCGCGGGCGGCGCGCGGGGAGAGGACCGCGGCGGTCTTCGCCATCGCCGCGGCCGCCGTCGTCCTGGCGGGGCTCTTCATCGCCGGGAGAGGGGCCATCTTCCGCCCTTCGCCTCCGCTCTTCGTCATCTCCAGCGGCCCCGTCACCGGGATGCTTTCATCCCACATGTCGGCGGCCGGCCTGCCGCCGGCGGAGACCGCCGGGATCTCGGCCGCCCTGCGGAAAAAGCTGAACCTGCGCAGGCTTTCCCCCTCCGACGAGTACGGGGTGGTCCTCTCCACTTCCGGCGCCCTGGTCAACGCCTATGTCCTGAAAGGGCTTTCCCGCTACGTGGTCAGGCCCTCGGAAAAGGGGTACGAGCTTTCCGTCTCGTCCCTTTCCGTAACGGAGGAGACGCTGCGCGTGAAGGGCTCGATCTCCTCCTCGCTCTGGGAGTCGATGAGCACCTCGGGCGTGCCGGACGGGACCATACTGGATTTCGCCGACATCTTCTCCTGGTCCGTGGACTTCCTGACCGAAGTCCGGGAGGGAGACTCCTACGAGCTCGTCTACGAACAGCGCACGGCCGAGAACGGGCGCAGCGCCGGCAGGAAGATCCTGGCGGGGGTCTACGACGGGAAGGAGACCGGGCGCAAGTTCGCTTTCCGGCACGGGGACGGCTACTACGATGAGAAGGGAGAGTCGCTGCGCAGCCTTTTCCTGCGCGCTCCGCTGCAATACCGCCGGATCTCTTCGTATTTCAGCAAGGCCCGCCGCCATCCGATACTTAAGATAGTCAGGCCGCACCTCGGTATCGACTACGCGGCCCCGGCGGGTACGCCGGTCTCTTCGGTGGCCGACGGGGTCGTGGCCTTCGTCGGCTGGAAGGGCGGCTACGGGCGCTACGTCGAGGTTCGCCACGCTCTGGGCTACGTGACGACCTACGGACACCTGAGCCGCTACGCCCGGGGCCTGAAGCGCGGCAAACGGGTGAAGCAGGGCGATGTCATAGCCTACGTCGGTTCCTCCGGCCTTTCGAGCGGCCCCCACCTGGATTTTCGTGTCCGCGCCAACGGCCGGTACGTCAATTTCCTGGCGATAAAGCACCGTTCCGGCGGCGGTCCCCCGGTGCGCGACAAGAGCGCCTTCCTGGCCGCGGCCAGGAGCCTGCTTCCGGAAGCTTTCGGGAACTGACGCGCTTTACCTGAAGGCGTCGTAGAAGACGGGGATTATCTCCAGCGCTATCAGCAGGATTATGATGGTCTCCAGCAGGTGCCCCCGCCTGGAGTTCACTTCTATCTGCAGCATCTGGGTTATCTGCGCCAGGTTGTCCATCTTGCGGGAGATGTTCTTGCGCCAGTCGTCGAAGCGGAACTGGTGGGCGGAAGCCCTGAACACCGTCGCGAGGTAGGGGTCGCCGACGGTCTTGAGCGAGTTCTCTATGCGTTCGAGGAACTCCGAGAACTCCATGTACTGCCGGCTGGCCTCCTCGGCGATGTCGGCGTAGAAGTTGCGGAAGAAGTTCCAGGTGTTCTCCCGCTTGCCCTCTATGGCGTCGTAGAGCAGGTCCAGTTTGGCGCTGAGCTTGTCGTCGTAGTAGCGGAACTCCAGCAGGTGGCTGAGCGAGAACTCGATGACGTCGGCCACGTCGCGCTGGTCCCCGGGTTCCACGAGCAGGGCCGAGTTCCAGTCTATGACCGCCAGGTCCCCTTCCCCGTACTGCAGGACGTTCTCCATTATGAAGTTCTCGGAATTGCGCGAGAGCCGCTCCCTGTTCTCGGCCAGCAGCAGCGAAGGGACGTCGGCTTTCTCCAGCAGGTCCAGCGGGCCCGAGACGCCGTCGGCCTCGTTTATTATGTAGGTGATGTAATCCTCGGCGGTCCCCCAGTCCGAGGCCTGTTTCAGGGCCGTCCCTACGCGGGACTTGAGCGCGTCCCTGTGCTTCAGGGCCAGCGCGTCCGGTTCGTCGGATTCCTCGAGCGCGTCCGCCAGCGCGACCAGTTCCTCCCAGCGGATCCCGGCCGGCATGGGCAGTTCGAGGGTGACGGAGATGACGCCGTAATTCCAGAGCTTGGCGTTGATCTCGGCTTCCAGGCCTCCGTTGACGCGCAGGGTCTCGCGGCCCAGCGGCACCTGCAGAGGCGCCTCCTTGATTATGATGGCGCGCCTGGTGTCCGTACGCAGGCTGAATCTCGAGCTGGTCGTTCCGGCCGAGAGGAGCTTTTCGGCCGCCGCGAGGTCTATCTCGCCGGCCACGTCGTAGACGCGGTGGACCAGTATGCTGCCCTTTTTTATCGTAACTGACATCAGGGGGTCGCTCCCGGGTCCCGCGCTACTTCGCGTTCAGCACTTCGTCCACCGACTTGCGTATCTCGGCGTCGAAAGACGGGTCGTAGCCCGCCCAGAGGTTGTGGACCTTGTGTTCCCTGTCGAGCAGGAAGAGGTACGGGACGCCGCGGGTCTGATAAGCTCGCGCCACGGGGGCCGCGTCGTACGCTATCGGGAAGGTGATGCCGAAATCCTTTACGAACCTCCCGGCCGGGGCGGCCTCGCGCTCCTGGGCCGCTGCCATTACGGCGAGTCCCTTCCCGGCGTATTCCTGGTGAAGCTTCTGGACGAAGGGCGCGGCCTTGCGGCAGTAGGGGCAGGTTTCGGTGAAGAACATGAGCATTACGGGCTTGCCGGCGTAGGCCGCAAGGTCGAGCCGCCCTCCCTTATGGTCGGGGAGGTTGAAATAGGTGGGGCCCTTGGCGTAGCCGGCGGGAACAGGGGAGGCTTCCACGCTCGTCTCGGCGACTTTTTCAAGGGGTTGCGCCGGTTCCGGCGCGTTGCCGCAGGCGGCCGCCAGGAAGGCGGCGGGAAGCAGGATGGCGCTGGGGCTGAATTTCATCTGGGTCTCCTTGGGCGAAGTCTTTTCGGGAAGCGCCCTATTCTATTATTTTTGAGAGCAGGTCTAAAAGCCGGTTGGCCGAACAGAGCCTTATATGTTCGCGGGTCCCCCTGAAAAGCGCCCCGTGGGACGAGGTCCCGCGCGGACCGGCTATTCCGAAGAAGACCGTCCCGGCGGGCTTCTCCGGCGTTCCCCCCGCGGGGCCCGCTATGCCCGTAACGGCCCCCGCGTAATCGGAGCCGAAGACCCGCCGCGCGCCCCTGGCCATCGCGGCCGCGCATTCCGCGGAAACGGCCCCGCTGCGCCCGAGCAGCGCGGGGCCGACCCCGAGCAGCCTCGTCTTGGAGGCGTTCGAATAGGCGGTCACGCCGCCGAGGAAGATATCGGAACTCCCCGCCTCGTCGGTCATCAGCTTGGAGGCCAGTCCCCCCGTGCACGACTCCGCGAGGGCGAGCGTCGCTCCCCTGGCGCGCAGGAGACGGCCCAGCGCCTGCTGCCTGCTCTCGCCGGTCTCCGAGTAGACGGCGCCGCCCAGCGCCCGCCGCGCGGCTTTTTTCACGGCGGCGAGCCTGCGGGCCGCCAGCGCCGGGGTGCGGCCCGACACCGTGAACGCGAACTCGATCTCGTCGGCGCCGGCGAGTATCGTGAAGTCGGCGCCGCGGAAGCGCCGCAGCACGGGCTTCAGCAGCTTTTCGGCCTGCACCTCGCGCAGCCCCGCGGCTTTAAGGCGGGCGGAGAGCACGGTGCCGGGCTTTACGCCGAAAAAGGACGAGATCTCCTCCGCCAGGCCGTCGCCGAACATCGGCTCCCATTCCCGCAGCGGCCCCGGCAGCAGTACCAGCATGCGGCCTCCCCGCTTTATCACCTGTCCGAAGGCCGTGCCGTTGCGGTTCGGCAGGACGCGGGCCCCTTCCAGTATGAGCGCCTGGTCCGCCATGTTGGGCGGCAGCTTCTCCAGCGAGTACCGGCGGCGCAGTTCGGCCTCGCAATCGGCGGAAACGCGCAGGCGCAGTCCCAGCGCGGCGGCCGCGGCCTGCCTGGTAAGGTCGTCGAAAGTGGGGCCCAGCCCTCCGCAGGTTATCACCAGCGGGCAGGAGGCCATCGCCTCGCGGATGGAACGGGCGATGAGGCCCCTGTCGTCGCGCAGGGAGCGTTCGGCCCGCAGTTTTACGCCCAGTCCGCGCAGCCTGGCCGCGAACAGCGGGGAGTACAGGCTGACCCTGGACGAGACGAGTTCGGACCCGGTGCAGAGGAGTTCCGCTTCCGCCCTCATATGTTCACCAGGTCCTCGCCGTGGTAGAGGGCGAGGAAGAGCAGCATGTAGTCCTTCAGATGGCGGGTGAGCAGGAAATTGCGGCGGACATGTTCCCTGCCGTTGGCGCCCAGCGTCCGCGCGTAGTCGGGGCTGTTGAGCAACTGCTTCAGCGCGAAAGCCGCCCCTTCCACCGACCGGCACAGGAGCCCGGAGTGCTTGTGGGTGACCTGGAGCGGTATCCCCCCTACGGCGGAAGCCACCACCGGCTTGCCTTTCCAGAGGGCCTCCGAGACCGTGAGTCCGAAACCTTCCTTCAGGGATTTCTGGATAATTATGTCGGAGCCCCGCTGCAGCGCGTTGACCTCCAGATCGTCCTGCTTCATCAGCAGCACGTGGAGATCGGGGTCCCCTTTGGCCCTTTCCATGACCTCGGCGTAGACCTGCATGCCCTCCGGGTCGTCGGCGGCCCCGCCGCCGGCCAGGACCAGGCGGCAGTCGACGTACTTCTTCACCAGGCGCCAGGCCTCTATCACGCCGAGCGGGTCCTTCAGACGGTCGAAACGGGAGATCTGCGTCACTATCGGCTTATCGCGGGGTATGGAGTATTTCTCCATGACGGAGGCTATGCGCTCCGGCTCCAGGTCGCGGTTCTTGTCGCTGAGAGGGTCTATGGAGGGCGTTATCTGGAACTGGCGCAGCGGCAGCTCGCGCGAGAACTGCGGGGCCGAGAATACCGAGGCGTCGTAGCCGCCGATGAAGCCCATCAGGAAGTCCCAGGTGCCGGGCTCGGGCCTGGAAACGTCGACATGGCAGCGCCAGATCCATTTGTTGTCCCGCTTCTTCGCGACCAGCCCCATCGGCTGGGGGTCGTGTATGAACATTATCTCCGCGCCGGTGTCCACGGCCTCGATGTTGGCGCGGCTGGTCTCCATGAAGATCTCCTTGTCCTGCGCGGTCAGCGTTTCCGCGCCGCCGTGCAGGGCGTTGTGTATCTTCTTGGTCACGGCGAAGAAGGCGTCGCCTCCCTTGATGACGTCCCAGGAGGCCTCTATCCCCATCTGCCTGAGCAGCGGCACCATCCGGTTGAGGATCTCGGCCACCCCGCCCCCTACGGCGGTGGAATTGACGTTCTTCACGGTCCTGCCTCTGAGGCGTTCCGAGAGCAGCCTGATGTCGTCTATGACGTTCTGCCCGACGATCGGCGCGTAGTCTTCGATGAGGGGCATCAGAGGCTCCTTTCTATGCCGCGCAGCAGGTTGCGGCGCAGGTCCTCGAGGGTCTGGGTGTAGGGGTCCAGCCTTTCCACCAGCGCGGCCAGTTCGCGGTCGCCGAGGCAATCTTCGAACCATTTAGAGAAATCGTTCTTGCCTTTCTCCAGGCGCAGGCGGGATTCGAAGACGTGGTAATAGATCGAGTCGACCGTGATCCTGGAGAGGATGTCCGCGAACTCCCGCAGGTCGCTGGCCTCGTACCTGGTCGGCATGATGAAGCTTACGGATTTGAGGAAATGGAACTCCCCCCCTTCCGCGGCGAATTTCAGCGAGGCCAGCGGATTGGTCCTCACGTAGCCCTCGATGGTGGCCACGATCGCCTCGCGCAGGGCCCGTATCGAGTCGAAACGCATGATGTCGAGGCTGTAGAGCCGTTCGGCCAGCGTCTCCTCGCCCAGTTCTCCCGCTATCCAGTACGCGAAGTCGTTGGGCGGTTCGGGCGAAAGGGACTGGTGCTGCTGCAGGAACCGGTGCGTGTGGTGGTATATGGACGAACCGCTGACGCCGCGGATCGTGTCGGTCAGCTCCTGCAGGTTGGAGGCCCTGCGGCCCGTCAGTTCGGTCATCTGCAGGCGGGTATAGAACCTGAAAGGCGCCGTCGCCCCGCGCGCTTCCTTCATTCCTCCTCCCCTGCGGCCTCGAGTATCCGTTCCAGCAGCGCCGCGGCGGCGCGGTGGTCCGGGACCCTCGCCGCCGCCGCGGTAGGCCTGCCGCGCGGCCCGACGAAAACGGTCACGGCCCTGCCGCGCAGCGCCCTGAAAGCGTCCTCGTCCGTGACATCGTCGCCCATGTAGAATCCCGCGCCCCCTCTGCGGGCGAGCAGGAGCAGGCAGGCGGCTCCCTTGTGGAAAGCGGCCCGCGGCCGGAGCTCCAGGACCTTTTTCCCTTCCACCGCGCGCAGGCCGGGCATGCGGGAGAACGCGCGGGCCGCTTTCCGCAGTTCCGCGGCCATGGCGGCCGCCGCCCGGTCCGGGAGCGCCCTGTAATGCAGGGTCACGGAGAAGCGCTTCGCCTGTATCCAGGCGCCGGGGTACCGGTCCTTTATCCCGCGGAGCAGCCGCAGCGCCGGCCGGCAGGAGCGGCGGAAAGCGCGCTTGGACGCCTCCACCGGCGCCGGCAGGCGGAAGCCGGGCAGTTCGAGGCCGTGATTGCCGCAGTAGACCGCCCGGGTCAGGCCGGCCTTGCGGCGCAGGTCGGAGACGTCCCTGCCGCTGACCAGGGCCACGGTGACCCCGGGCAGGCGGGAGAGGCGCAGCAGGGCGCGCCTGGCGGGAGGGTAGAAGCGCGCCGCCTCCGGCGTCGGCGCCATCTCCGAGAGGGTGCCGTCGAAATCCAGCATCAGACAGAGACGCCCCGGGCCGCGGGCCGCGCCCGCGCGGGAGAAAAGTTCGCGCACTATGCGCTTCATCGGGGCCTCCCGGCCGCCATTCCGAGGTGCATCCTCACTCCCTGAAGTCGAACTTGAGCAGGTCCGAGATGATCTTGGCGGCCCAGTGATAGATGTTGCTGCTTCCCACCGTTTCGCGCATTTTGTGCATGCGGCGAGAAACTTCCTCGTCCGGCATTTCCAGGGCCTTGCGCAGCTCCCCGGCGCATTGGTCGCGGTCGTAGGGATTGACCGCCAGCGCGTCGGTCAGTTCGCGGGCGGCGCCCGTGAAATTGCTGAGTATCAGCACGCCGGTGCCGTCTATCTTGGCGGAAACGAACTCCTTGGCCACCAGGTTCATGCCGTCGTGCAGCGAGGTCACCATGCAGACCGAAGAGAGCCGGTAAAGGGCCAGTATCTCCTCGTAGGAGACGTGGCGCCGCGTCAGCACGACCGGGGTCCAGTTCTCGGTGGAGTGCTTCCAGTTGATGCGCTCCACTATGGCGTTTATCTCGTCGTTTATGTCCTTGTATTTCTGTACGTGTATGCGGCTTATCTCGCCTATCTGCAGGAAGGTGATCTTCTCTTTCAGTTCGGGATGTCCGTCGAGCAGCATGTCCAGCGCCAGAAGGCGTTCCGGTATGCCCTTGGTGTAGTCTATGCGGTCTATGCCCAGGATCAGTTTCTGGCCTTCGAGGCGGAACTCCTCTTTCAGCGACCGCATGGTCTCTTCCACCGCCGGGGACGCGGCGTCGGCGCTTATCGCGGCGAAATCCACGCTTATCGGGTAAGGTCTGACCAGCGTTTCGTGGCCGCCCTTGACCACGGAGAAGCGTTCGCGGTCTATCTTGCTCTCCAGTTCCCTGTCCACGGCCTCGAGGAAGTTGTTGCAGTGCAGGCGGATGTGGAAGCCCAGCAGGTCGTTGGCCAGCAGTCCCTCCAGGAGCTCCTTCTTGTCGGGGCAGATCCGGAAGATCTCGTGGCTGGGCCAGGGAATGTGCCAGAAATGCGCGGTTATGACCTGCGGCCCGCACAGTTCCTTGAGCATGGCGGGGAGCAGGCAGAGATGGTAGTCCTGTATCCAGACGAAGGCTTTGCGGCCTCCGAGCTCGTCGGCTATCGCTTTCGCGAACTTCATGTTGACGGACTTGTAGTATTCCCAGTCCTGCTTGCGGAAGGTGGGGCGCTTGAAGGTGAGGTGGGAGAGCGGCCAGAGGGTGTCGTTGGAATACCCGTTGTAGTAGCCTTCCTCCTCGGCCTTGTCGAGCCATATCCGCTTGAGCGTGTAGGCGGGCTTTTCCGGCGGCACGCCTATCTTCCCGGCCGCGTCGGTGACCCTGCGGTCGGCGTCGCCGTTGCCGTAGGCTATCCAGAGGCCGCGCGAGGCGCGCATGACCGGGTCCAGGGCGGTGACCACGCCGCCGGCCCCGCGCTGGCAGATGACCCTGCCTTTCTGGTACTTGTGCACGTAAGGCTGGCGGTTGGAGACCAGCACGAAAAGATAATCGCCGAGCTTCTCCCTGACGAGGTTCTCGAGATCAGAGGAAGTCCACATATCGTCCTCCAGGCGTTCCAGCGGATAGATCTCCCGCGGGTAGATTATAAATACTTAGCCGGGCCGGCGCAAGGAAAACCACAATACTTGTATAATGATACGGACGCGCGAGGAGCCCCCGATGTCGGCGGATATAATACTGATAACCATAAGTTCCGTGATCCTGGTCTCCTACCTTTTCGATTTTTTCTCGTCCAGGACCCGCGTGCCGCAGCTGGTCTTCCTGATACTCTCCGGTATAGTCGTGCGGGTCCTGATGGACCGCGCCGGCTGGCATATCCCTTATCTCGGCGTCATACTCCCCCCGCTGGGCACGCTCGGCCTGATACTCATAGTCCTGGAGGCCGGGCTGGACCTGGAGCTCGGGCGGGACAAGGTGGAGGTGATACGCAACAGCCTCTTCAGCGCTTTTTTCTCCCTCCTGGCCACGCTGGGGCTCATCGCGGCCTTCTATAAACTGCTGTTCCCTTCCGCCGGGCTGCGCCTCTGCCTGGTCAACGCCCTGCCCCTGGCCGTCATGAGCAGCGCCATAGCCATACCGGGAGTGAGCCATCTCCCGGCGGACAGGAAGGAGTTCATCGTCTACGAAAGCTCCTTCTCGGACATCCTGGGCATACTCGTCTTCAACTTCCTGGTGCTCAACGAGACCTTCGGCTTCGGGGCGTATTTCTCCTTCGGTTTCGAGATAATCACGACCATCCTGCTGTCGCTGGTCTTTTCGCTGGCGCTGGCGGCCCTCATAGAGCGGATAGACCACAAGATAAAGTACCTGCCGGTCTTTTCCGTGCTGCTGCTGGTCTACGCGCTGGCCAAGATGATGCACTTCTCCCCGCTCGTGCTGGTCCTGGTCTTCGGGCTTTTCGCCAATAATATAGGCAAGTTCGTCCGCGGCAACCTGCGCTTCTACTTCGACGTGGACCGGCTGCGCGAGGAGATGGACCAGTTCGGCGGGATAGTGCGCGAGACCACTTTCGTAATAAAGACCTTCTTCTTCCTGCTGCTCGGCTACTCCACGGACCTCCGCGAGCTCTTCGCCCCGGACGCTTTCCGCGTCGCCCTGCCGGTGCTGGGGTTCATCTACCTGGGGCGCTGGCTGCCCCTCCGCCGCGCCGCGGGCGGGGCGGCGCATTCGCTGGCCTATATCGCCCCGCGCGGCCTGATAACCGTCCTGCTCTATCTCAGCATTCCGCCCGCCCTGCACATGCCGGGGATCCCCGCGGCGGCGCTCGTGCTGCTCATACTCGCTACCGCCCTGATACTGGCCTGGGGCGTCATGAAGCCGGACACGCCGGCGCAGGCCAGGCTCAAAAGAATAATATCGGGGGATTTCAATGAACAACCTTGACTGGGTGCTGGTCTTCGCGGGAGTTTTCGCGGCGGGCGTCGCGCATGCCGGGGGAGAGCGGCCGGTCCCTCCCAAGGCCGCCAAGGTCCCCCACCGTCTCGAGAAGCACGGCCATGTCAGGACGGACGATTATTTCTGGCTGCGCGAACGGGATACCCCGGAGGTGCTGGAATACCTGAAAGCCGAGAACGCCTACGCCGACGCCGTCCTGGCCCCGGTGAAGAAATTCTCCTCCTCGCTGTTCGCGGAGATGAAGTCCAGGATAAAGAAGGACGATTCCACCCCGCCGTACAAGGACGGGCCTTACTATTATTACACCCGCTACAAAAAAGGCGGCGAATACCCGCTCTACTGCCGCCGGGCCGGCTCCCCGTCGGGGAAAGAGGAGATACTTCTCGACGTCAACAAGGAGGCCCGGGGCCACGCCTTCTTCGACGCCCGCTTCCCGGTGATGAGCCCGGACCACAATCTAATGGCCTGGGCCGCGGACACCAAAGGCCGCCGTTTCTATACCGTCCGCTTCAAGGACCTGCGCACCGGCGAGGTCCTGCCGGACCGCCTGGAGAACGTGACCCCCAACCTGGTCTGGGCGGAGGACGGCAAAACGCTCTTCTACGCCAAGCAGCACCCGGAGACCCTGCGCTGGGACAGGATCTTCAGGCATGAGCTGGGCTCCGCCGCGGATACCGAGGTCTATAACGAGCCCGACGAGACCTTCACCGCTTTCGTCGCCAAGTCGCGCAGCCGCAAATACCTGTTCATCGGTTCGCAGGCCACGCTGACCACCGAGTACCGCTACCTCGACGCCTCCGCGCCGGCCGGAGAGTGGCGTCTGTTCCTGCCGCGCGAACGCGGCCTGGAATACGCGCCGGAGCACGCGGGCGACAGGTTCTACGTCCTGCACAACAGGAACGCCAGGAATTTCATGGTCTCGGAAGCCGAAGACCTGCCGGGCGGCCCCGGTCCGTGGAAGGATTTCCTCCCCCACCGCGAGGACACGCTCGTCGAGGATATCGACGCCTTCCGCGGCTGGCTGGTGGTCTCCGAGCGGCGGGGCGGGCTTCCGCTGCTGCGCGTAATGAGCCGTTCCGGCGGCGGGGAACATTACCTGGAATTCGACGATCCCGCCTACCTGGCCTCCGCCGGCGTCAACAGGGAGTACGATTCCGGGCTCCTGCGCTTCAACTACGAATCGCTGACCACCCCGGATTCCGTCTACGACTACGATATGGCCTCGCGGGAAAAGAAACTTCTCAAGCGCCAGGAGGTGCTGGGCGGTTTCCGGCCGGAGGATTATGTCTCGGAGCGCGTCTGGGCTCCCGCCCGGGACGGGGCGAAGATCCCGGTTTCGCTGGTCTACCGGAAGGATTTCCGCCGGGGCTCCGGGGCTCCGCTGCACATTTATTCCTACGGTTCCTACGGCTCCAATTCCGATCCGTATTTCAGCTCCGTCAGGCTTTCGCTGCTCGACAGGGGCTTCGTCTGCGCCATACCGCATATCCGCGGCGGCTCCGAACTGGGCCGGGCCTGGTACGAGGAGGGCCGGCAGCGCAGGAAGATCAACACCTTCAACGACTTCATCGACGCCACCGACTACCTGGTGAAGGCAGGCTACGCCGCCCGCGGCCGCGTGCACGCGGAGGGCGGCTCGGCCGGAGGCCTGCTGATGGGCGCCGTCGCCAACATGGCGCCGGACGGCCTTTACCGCTCCATCCTGGCCGAGGTCCCTTTCGTGGACGTGGTGACGACCATGCTCGACGACAGCATCCCGCTGACCACCGGGGAATACGACGAATGGGGGGATCCGAACGTGAAAGAGGACTACGAGTACATGCTCTCGTATTCCCCCTACGACAATGTTTCCGAGAAGGCCTACCCGGCGATGTTCATAACGGCCGGCCTGCACGACTCCCAGGTACAGTACTGGGAACCGGCCAAATGGGCTGCGAAGCTCCGCGCCCTGAAGAACGACTCGGAGCCGCTGGTGCTGAAGACCGACATGGAGGTAGGCCACGGCGGCAAGTCGGGACGCTTCGAGGCGCTCAAACTGGTCGCGCTGGAATACGCTTTCATGCTGGAGCTGGAGGGAATAGGGAAATGAACCGGACCGGGGAGTAATCCCCGCGGCCCGGGATCCCCGTTCTAAGTATCTGACGCCCTGCGGACGAGCAGCCGCAGCAGCGAAAGGGCCTCTTTTTCCCCGGCCAGGTCCTGTACGGCGCGCCGTATCTGGGCCGGCGACTTCCCGCCTCCGGTCCTTTCGATAAAACCGATGATCTCCGCCGCGGTGGAATCCAGTTCCCCCGGGGAAGCCTCCGCTCTGGGCGGCCGCGCGGCCCTTCCCCCCTCCGAGGGACCGGCCCTGCCCGCCAGTTCATAGCAGACCACGGCCACGGCGTGGCCCAGGTTCATGGAGGGCTGCGCGTCGGCGGTCGGGACCGCTATGATGGCCCGGCAATGGGAGAGATCCTCCTCCGTAAGGCCGTGCTTTTCCGGTCCGAAGACTATCGCGGTGCGTCCGCCGCCGGAGTTCTTCCTTATATATTCGGCGGCCAGCGGCAGGGGTATTACTTCCCTGTCGGGGCTGCGCCTGTTCAGCGCCGAAGTGCCAAGGACCAGGGAGCAGCCCTCCGCCGCGGACGGGATGGACCCGCATACCGCCGCCCTGTCCAGCAGGTGTCCGGCCCCCACGGCCGCCCGGTTCTCGGTCAGCGCCTCTTTCCAGACCGGAGGATGAGGGTCGGCGGCCGCCAGGTCCGAGAGGCCGAAGTTGACCATGGCTCTCGCCGCCGCCCCGATGTTCACGGGGTTTCGCGGACGGGCCAGGACTATCCTTAAAGGCGGGGTCATTTCTTCGGCCATGCTTATATTCTACTAAACGGAACGTCGCCGGCGGGCGCGTGCTCCCCGGGCGGCGTCCGGCCGGGCGCCCCGGCGCTTGACAGTAGGTCTAAGGTCCTATGGACATATAGGCCCTTTGGTCCTTGCCCGGGGGGTCTTTTGTCCATAGGTTATATCTGCCGCTGTGTAATCCCCGGGATAGGCCGGGGAGTATCCACCTCCGGACCTTAATCCGGATTCACCACTCGGCGCGGAATACCAGGCGTTGTAAGTCTTGCTGAGGTGGATACTATGGCCCGTTCAGCGTCGAATGAAGTCGCAGCCGTCCTGAAGTCCGTATTCGCGGCGTTCCTCCTTTCCGTCTCTCTTTACGCCCCGGCGCGCGCCGGGGAGGCCTTCGATTCCCTGGCCTCCCTGGCGGAGGGCGCCGCCGCCTTCCTGGCGCCCCTGCCTGCCGCCGAACCGCCGGAGGCGACGCTGCTGCGCCCCGCTCCCGGCCTCAGCGTCTATTTCGTCAGCGTCGGCCAGGGCGACGCGATCTACGTGGAGTTCCCGGACGGGAAGAACGCTCTCATAGACGGGGGCCCCTCCTCTTCCTCTTCCGGACCGCTGGCGCTGTTCCTCAGGGAACGGGGGATCTCTTCCATAGACCATGTGGTGCTGACCCATCCCCATTCCGACCATTACAAGGGACTGCAGCACGTCTTCGCCAATTACACGGTGGGCGCCTTCTACGACACCCGCGTGGACAATTCCTCCGCCACGGGCGACAACGCGGTCCGGGCGAAGGCGGAGGAACTGGGCGTGACGACCGTTTATCCCGCTCCCGGCGAAGTCCTCGACTGGTCCGCCGGAGTGGAAGTGAAAGTGCTCAGTTCCTGCCACGAGCCTTTCGCGAGCAAGAACAGCGAGACCCTCAACAACTGCTCGATAGTCGTGCGGCTCGAATACGGCGGCGCTTCCCTCCTTTTCACCGGCGACGCGGGAGAGGACGTCGAGGCCCGGCTGGTGAAGGAGTACGGCGCCGGTCTCCGTTCCGACATACTCAAGGTGGGCCATCACGGCAGCAGGTACTCCTCCACCTCGCCTTTCCTGGCGGCTGTCCGTCCCGCGAGGGCCTACATAGAGGTCGGCTCTAACAATTACGGGCATCCGCATCCCGAGGCCGTCTCCCGCCTGCTTGAGGCCGGCGCGGAAATATTCCGCACCGACCTCTCCGGTACGCAGGAATTCAGGGCGGCGGCGCCGATGCTCTGCATGGCCGCGGCCGAATAGACGAGCGTTCATACATAAAGCGTAGAAGGGGGGCGCGACAACGTAATGTCGCGCCCCCCTGCGCTTTTACGCGGATGTTTTCAGAGGGCTTCCACTGTCTCCGCCTCGGCGTAGAAGGCGGCGTGGTCGGAGAGATTGCGCCAGGCCCCGGCGTGCAGCACCTTCGCCCGCAGTACCCGGAAACCCCGCAGGTATATCCTGTCCAGCGGGAAGCAGGGGAAGGCGCAGGGAAAAGTGCGCAGCTTCCGCCCGTGCAGCTCGTGGCCCGCGTCCCGCATCCCCAGCCGGACCTCCAGCTCGTCCCGTTCGCGCCGCCGCCATTCGTTGAAGTCGCCCGCGACCACCAGCGGCTCGCCGGCGGGGACATGCCTCTCCAGGTAGTCCGCTATCATCGAGAGCTGTTTGCGGCGGGAAACGCAGAGCAGTCCCAGGTGCAGGCAGAGCGCGTGCAGCGTCCGGCCGCCCGGCAATCCCAGCGCCGCGTACAGGGCCCCGCGCTTCTCCACCCGGTTGGTGGAGATGTCGGTCCTTTCGGTCAGCAGTATCGGGAACCTCGAGACGATCGCGTTGCCGTGATGTCCGGCCGCGTAGACGGCGTTGCGGCCGTAAACATGGTCGAAGCCGGAGGCCCCGGCCAGGTACTCGTGCTGAGGACGGGAGGGCCAGTGCGCGTATTTCGCCGCCTTCCGCACGTTCTCCCCCACCGCCTCCTGCAGGAAGATAACGTCCGCGCCGGTGGCGCGTATGCGTTCGCCCAGCGCCGGCAGCGAGAAACGGCGGTTGAGCGGCGAAAAGCCCTTGTGCAGGTTTATGGTCAGGAATTTAAGGCGCATTTTCCTCTCCCGACCAGATTATACCCCCCCCGCGCCGCGATTGTCCATCGCTATAAGGATTTAGTATCATATAGACACGGTCCCCCAAGGGCCGGGCCGGCCAAACCGGCCAATCCAGCGTATCCAGGAGCAAACTCAACATGCCTAAGACGGCCGTTATGAAGAAACCCAGCAAGACCGCGAAACCCGCGAAACTTTCCAAAAAACTCGTGTACTTTTTCGGCGGCGGCAAAGCCGACGGAAAAGAATCCATGAAGAACCTGCTCGGCGGCAAGGGCGCCAACCTCGCCGAGATGGCCGGCCACCCGGCCCTGAAGCTCCCCGTCCCCCCCGGCTTCACCATCACCACCGAGATCTGCACCTACTACTGGGCCAACAGGCGGACCTACCCCAAGCAGCTCAGGCTCGATGTCGAGAAGAACCTCGCCCGCGTCGAGGAACTGACCGGCAAGAAGTTCGGCGACCCGTCCAATCCGCTGCTCGTCTCCGTGCGCTCCGGCGCCCGCAGTTCCATGCCCGGCATGATGGAGACCATCCTCAACTGCGGTCTGACCGAGTCCACGATCCCCGGCCTGGTCAAGCTGACCAATAATCCCCGCTTCGTCTACGACTCCTACCGCCGCCTCATCATGATGTACTCCGACGTCGTCATGGAGAAGGCCGCCGGCATAGAAGTGGCCGACAACAAGGGCATCCGCAAGCAGCTCGAGCACATCATGGAGGACATGAAGCAGAAGCGCGGCGCCAAGTCCGACACCGAGCTGTCCGCCGACGACCTGAAGGAGCTCTCCGTGCTCTTCAAGGCCAAGATCAAGGAGCAGCTCGGCAAAGAGTTCCCGGACAACCACATGGACCAGCTCTGGGGCTCCATCGGCGCCGTGTTCGCCTCCTGGATGGGCAACAAGGCCGTCAAGTACCGCGAGATCGAGAAGATCCCCGCCGAGTGGGGCACCGCCGTCAACGTGCAGAGCATGGTGTTCGGCAACATGGGAGACTCCTCCTCCACCGGCGTGGCCTTCACCCGCAACCCCGGCACCGGCGAGAACTACTTCTACGGCGAGTTCCTCGAGAACGCCCAGGGCGAGGACGTCGTGGCCGGCATCCGCACCCCGCACCCGATCAACGAGGCCAGCCGCTCCGAGCAGTCCAAGCACCTCAAGTCGATGGAGCAGCTCGCGCCCGCCTGCTACAAGGAGCTGGCCGCGATACGCGCCAAGCTCGAGAAGCATTACCGCAACATGCTCGACATCGAGTTCACCGTCGAGAACGGCCGCCTCTGGATGCTGCAGTGCCGCGTGGGCAAGCGCAACGGCCCGGCCGCCGTCCGCATGGCGCTCGACATGTACAGGGAGAAGCTGATCAGCCGCGACGAGGCGGTCAACCGCGTCACCCCGGCCCAGCTCGACGAGCTGCTGCACCCCATCATCGATCCCAAGGCCGAAGCCAAAGCCCATGTTCTCGGCAAGGGCCTTCCCGCCGGTCCCGGCGGCGCCGTGGGCCAGGTGGTCTTTACCGCGGCCGACGCCGTGAAGTGGAATAAGGAAGGCAAGAAGGTCATCCTCGTCCGCGAGGAGACAAACCCCGAGGACGTAGAGGGCATGAGGGCCGCCGAGGCCATCCTGACCGCCCGCGGCGGCATGACCTCCCACGCGGCGCTCGTCGCCCGCGGCTGGGGCAAGTGCTGCGTCGTCGGCTGCGCCGCCGTCGAGATAGAGCACGGCGCGAAGCAGTTCCACATCGGCGGAGAGACCATAAAGGAGGGCGACTGGATCTCCCTCAACGGCTCCAAGGGCCTCGCCTACAAGGGCAAGCTCGCGATGATCGACGCCAGCGAGTCGCCGATGCTGGGCGAGTTCCTCAGGCTCTGCAACCAGGTCCGCGCCCTGAAGGTCTGGACCAACGCCGACACCCCGGCCGACTCCATGGTCGCCCGCAAGTTCGGCGCCGAGGGCACCGGCCTTTTCCGCATCGAGCACATGTTCTACGGCAAGGGCTCCGACCAGGCGCTGTTCCAGCTGCGCAAGATGATCATGTCGGATACGGCCGAGGAGCGCAAGGCCGCGCTCAACGACCTCTTCCCGTTCATGAAGAACGACATCAAGGCGACGCTGAAGGTCATGGAAGGCCTGCACGTCACGATCCGCCTGATGGACCCGCCGCTCCACGAGTTCGTCCCCACCCAGAAGGAGAAGCTCGAGGAGCTCGGCAAGTCGCTGGGCATCTCGCTGGAGGAACTGCAGGCCCGCGCCAACTCGCTGCACGAGAGCAACCCGATGATGGGCCACCGCGGCGTGCGCCTCGGCGTCACCTACCCGGAGATCACCGAGACCCAGGCCCGCGCCATACTCGAGGCCGCCGCCGAGCTGATCCAGGAAGGCGTCAAGGTGTACCCGGACATCATGATCCCCGTCGTCTCGCTCGAGAACGAGGTGAAGAACCAGACCGCCATCATCCACCGCGTCTACGCCGAGGTCTACAAGAAGCACGGCGTGAAGGTGAACTACATGGTCGGTACGATGATAGAGATCCCGCGCGCCTGCCTGATGGCCGGCAAGCTGGCCGAGACCATGGAGTTCTTCTCCTTCGGCACCAACGACCTGACGCAGATGACGTTCGGTTACTCCCGCGACGACTCGGGGTACTTCCTCAAGGAGTACGTCGAGCACAAGATAATCCCGGTCGACCCGTTCCAGACGATAGACCAGGACGGCGTGGGCGAGCTGATCAAGATCACCGTCGAGCGCGGCCGCAGGACCCGCAAGGACCTCAAGATCGGCATCTGCGGCGAGCAGGGCGGCGAACCGGCCTCGGTGGAGTTCTGCCACAAGTCCGGCCTCAACTACGTCAGCTGCTCCCCGTTCCGCGTGCCGATAGCCATACTGTCGGCGGCGCAGGCGCAGCTGAAGGCTCCCCGGAAGAACAAGTAGGCTCCGGGCGCTAAAGAGCGGGGCCGGCCGGCCTTGAATGGCGGCCGGCCCCTTAAATACCGGCCGTACCGGGAATACCTGGTGAAAAAAAAGACGCAGCGCTATTTCCCCCTCGTGGTCTCCTCCCCTTCGGGCGGCGGCAAGTCCACGGTCAGGGCCGAGCTGCTCAAGCGCGATCCCCGCTTCGGCTTCAGCATCACCTGCACCACCCGCGCCGCGCGCCCGGGAGAGAAGCACGGGAAGGATTACTATTTCGTAACCCCCCGCGAGTTCGACAACCTCAGGCGGGACGGGAAGCTGCTGGAGTGGGCCAACGTGCACGGCAACCTCTACGGCACCCCGGTCAAGTCGGTGCGCGACGTGCTGGACGCCGGCCGCATACCGGTCATGACCATAGACGTCAAGGGCGCGCGTTCCGTGCGCAGGCTTTTCCCAGAGGCCGTGACCGTGTTCCTGCTGCCGCCTTCGCTTGATACCCTGCGCCGCCGCCTGGCGGGCCGCGGCGAGGCCCCGGAGAGCATCAGCGTGCGTATGCGCACGGCCGCGGCGGAGCTCAGGGAAGCCGACAGCTTCGGCTACATCGTCTACAACGACACGCTGGAGAGGGCCGTGGAGGACGTGATAGGGATAACCGACGCCGAATGCCGCCGGGCCCGCCTCAACCTCGACGCCGTGAAAAGATTCGAAAAAGACCTGAAGAGACTTAATTCCCCGCGACGGAGGAAAAAATGACCGCTGAAAAGAACGCCGAGACCGAGCTCCTGGAGAAGAAGATCTGCGATTACGGGGCTTCCAAGTACAAGGACCTGGTGGTGGCCATGAAATGGGCGCGCGTCGTAAAGCGCCAGGAAGAGAACCGCTCCCTCCCTATGGCCCAGCTCATCGATAAGGCCCTGCTCGACATCGTCGACGGCCGCGTCGCCCGCGAGCAGGTCGAAGAGGCCGCCGCCAAGCTGGCCGCCGAGGCCGCCGCGCGCGAAGCCGCCCCCAGGCGCCCCCGCACCGCCCCCGCGGCGGAATAGTCCCCGATGAAGCGCGCCCTGGCCCGGCCGGACGCAGAGCGTCCGGCACCGACCGCGGACAAAGCCGCCCTGATCCGGGACCTCGCCGCCCATATCAGGCGGCTCGACGAGGACCTGCATATCTCGCCGCACGAACTGCCCGGCGGTCCCGCCCGCCCGGCGGCCGTTCCGGCGCCGGTCGTCCGGGCGCCGCGCGCCGCCGTTCCTCCCGCCGCCCCGTTCCGCCCCGCGCCCGGCCGCTCTTCCTCCGCCCCGGTCCCCGGCCCGGCCCCGCAGGACGACGGTCCCGCCGCGGGCCTGGCCGGGCTGGAGAGCCTGGTGAAGAGCTGCCGCCGCTGTCCGCTGGGCAGCCATCGTATCAACGCCGTTTTCGGCGTGGGCTCCCCCTCGGCGGAAGTCATGTTCGTGGGCGAGGGTCCCGGCTTCCAGGAGGACCACCAGGGCGAGCCTTTCGTCGGCCGCTCCGGCCAGTTGCTCGACAAGATACTCGACACCGTCCTCGCCCTGAAGCGCTCCGAAGTCTACATCGCCAACATCGTCAAGTGCCATCCGATGGTCAACCCGGACAACCCGGAGTCGCGCGGCAACGACAGGCCGCCGTCGCCCGAGGAGATAGCCGTCTGCCGGCCCTACCTCGAGCGGCAGATAGCCCTGATAAAGCCGCGCTGCATAGTTACCCTCGGCTCTGTCGCCACCAAGGTCCTGCTCGGCATCGAGGAAGGGATCTCCAAAGTGCGCGGCAAATGGTACGTCTATCCCAGGACCCTTTTCGGCGGCGACGCCGACATACGGCTCCTGCCGACCTATCATCCCGCCGCCCTCCTCAGGAACCCGAAACTCAAGCTGGATACCTGGAACGACATGAAGATGCTCAAGGCTTTCCTCGAAGGCAAAGCCTCCTGAGCGGCGGGACCTCCACGGCGGGCCGCCCATGATACTCGACGTCGCCTTCCCGGTACCCCTCCGCCGTACTTTCTACTACGCGGAACCTTCCGGCCCGGCCATAGAGCCGGGAACCCGCGTGCTCGCCCCTTTCGGCGCCGGCAGGCGGGTGGGCGTGGTCGTCGGCCGCCTGGAGGAGAAGGACGCCGATCTCTCGGGGTTCGCGCGCCTCAAGACCGTCGAGACGGCCCTGGACCCTTTTCCCCTGCTGGACCCCGCCCTGATGTCCTTCTGCCGCTGGATGGCCGCCCGCTGGGACGCCCCGCTGGGAGCGGCCCTCGGTCTGTTCACCGTGCCCGGCAAGGATTTCCCGCTCCCGTCTCCGGCCGCGCCGCCGGCGCCTCCGCTGCCGCCTCCGCCGCCGGAAGGACTGGACGCGCTGGCGGATTCGCTCCTGGACCCTTCCGTCCCTCCCGGTCCGGCGCTCCTCTCCGGCCTGTCCTCGAGGGAGAGGCCGTCTTTCTACGCGCACGTGCTGGCGCGCGCCTCGGCCGGGGGACAGGCCCTGCTGCTGCTTCCCGACCTGGCGCTGGCGGCTTCGCTGATAAAGAAACTGCGCGGTCTGCTTCCGCCCGATTCCATCGCGCTCTGGCACAGCCGGCTGACGCCGAAACAGCGGCGCGAGGTCTGGACCGGGGCTTTTTCGGGTTCCCTCCGGATCGTCGCCGGCACGCGCTCGGCCTTGTTCCTTCCCTTCAGGGAACTTTCCTTCGCCCTTATGGATTCCGAGGAGGACGGCCTCTACAAACAGGAGGAACAGGAGCCGCGCTTCCACGCGCGCGAGGTCCTGCTGAAACTGGCGGAGCTGCGCGGCGCGCGCGCCGTTCTCGCCGGCCTCATGCCTTCCGTAGAGAGCCGGGCCCGGGCTTCCGCCGGCGCCCTCCGCCTCCTGGAGCGCCCGGCCCTTCTTTCCGACCCTCCGCCGCCCCGCGTGGAGCTGGTGGACCTCAACGCCACGCCCGGCGTCATCTCCGAGCCCATGCTGGCCGGCCTGCGCGGGGCCGTGGCGGCCGGCGGCAAGGCCCTCCTGGTGGTCAACCGACGCGGCGTCTCGCTGCGCGAGATCTGCGCCAGGTGCGGCTGGACCAAGCGCTGCCGCCGCTGCGAGATCCCGATGGCGACGGTCCCCGGGCCCGGCGGCGAGGGGCTTCGCTTCCTCTGCAAGGGCTGCGGCCTCAAGGAGCCTTTCGACGGGGTATGCCCCGCCTGCGGCGGACGCCTCTTCCGGGACAAGGGCGTCGGCACGCAGAAACTGGCCGCCGCCGCCCGCAGGGAACTGCCTTCGGTGCCGGTGCACGTCTTCGACGGCGACCTGGTGCGCTCGTCGCTCAACAGGACCATGGACGCGCTGGAGGAATTCGCCCGTCCCGGCCCCGCCATACTGGTCAGCACCCGCCTGGCGCTGCGCGGCCACGATTTCCCGGCGCTGGCGCTGGCGGGCTTCGCCGACGCGGATTACGACCTCTCGCCCGGGGATTTCCGCTCGTCGGAAGAGGTGTTCCGCATGTTCGTGTCCGCGGCCGACTGCCTGGACCCGGCGGGGCCGCGCCGGCTGGTCATACAGACGCGCCAGCCCGGTCACCACGCCTTCGAGCGAGCGCGCCAGTGGGACCCGGCGGCCTTCGCCGCCGACGAGGAGGTCTCGCGCCGCACTTTCGCCTATCCCCCCTTCGTCTACCTGTTGCGCGTCAATTTCTCCTCTTTCGACCGCCGCGCGCTCGACGCCGCCCTCGCCGACATGGACGCGCGGCTGGAGGAGGCCTGCGGGCCCGGCTCGCAGGCGCTCGGCCCCGTCGAGCGCCCGCCGGCCGCGGGCAGGAAGAGACTCTCGGCTTATTTCGTCGTGAAGATGCCGCCGGACGCCTTGCCCGGTCCCGCCGGGGACAGGATCAGGGCCCTGCGCCTGCCGGCGGGCGTGGAAGCGGAGCTGGAGGCCGATCCCTACACTTTCCGCTGAGCCCGTTTTTCCGCTTTAACAGCCTGGCTAAAATTAATAGAATTACCGTTCCCGAAGGCGGAACTATGAACACCAACACCATACTACAGGTCCTGAAGCGCGGCGTCGTGGACCTCGTCAGCGACGAGGAACTGATCAGGAAGATCTCCTCGGGAAAAAAACTGAGGGTCAAACTCGGCGTGGACCCCACCAGCCGCGACCTGCACCTGGGCCACAGCGTGGTGCTGGGCCTCCTGCGCCGTTTCCAGGACCTGGGGCACACGGCCGTCCTCATCATCGGCGATTTCACCGCCCAGGTCGGAGATCCCTCCGGCCGCGACGCCACCCGCCCCGTCATAGACCACGATACGGTCAAAAAGAACGCCGAGACCTATACGACGCAGGCCTTCAAGGTCCTCGACAGGGCCAGGACCGAGGTCCGCTTCAACAGCGAGTGGCTTAAGCCTTTCACCGCGGCGCCCGCCGACGGCGTGGCCGAGCTGATAACCACGGCCAAGAGCGTGACGGTCTCCCGCCTGCTGGAGCGCGAGGATTTCAAGTCCCGGATGAAGGCCGGCAGCCCGGTCAGCCTGCTGGAACTCCTCTACCCCGTGTTCCAGGGCTACGATTCCGTGGCCGTGAAGGCCGACATCGAGATCGGCGGCCAGGACCAGATCTTCAACCTCCTGATGGGCCGCGACCTGCAGAAAAACTGCGGCCAGGAGCCGCAGGTCGTCATGACCGTGCCGCTCCTGGTCGGCACCGACGGCGAGAAGAAGATGTCCAAGTCCTACGGCAACTACGTCGCTTTCAACGACCATCCCAACGACATGTTCGGCAAGATGATGTCGGTGCCGGACGAGCTGATGTACGACTATTACGGCCTCCTTACCGAAGAGAGCGTGGCGGAGGTCCGCGCGCAGCATCCGATGGAGGCCAAGAAGCGCCTGGCCGGGCTCATCGTCTCCAGGTTCCACAGCGAGGACGAGGCCAGCCTCGCGCGCCAGCATTTCGAGACGGTCTTCTCCAAAAAAGAAATGCCGTCGGAAATGGAGACCCACAAAGTGGAAAAGGCCGGGCGCCTCTCCTACC
The DNA here is from genome assembly GCA_964415175.1 of uncultured Elusimicrobiaceae bacterium. Taxonomy (GTDB): domain Bacteria; phylum Elusimicrobiota; class Elusimicrobia; order Elusimicrobiales; family UBA9959; genus UBA2231. Next base: position 47,348 of record CAYPYG010000007.1, on the reverse strand, counting down.
TGCTCGTCGCCTCCGGGCTCTGCAAGGGGACCAACGAAGCCCGGCGCATGCTGGCCCAGGGCGCGGTCCGCCTCGACGGCGAGACCGTTAAGGACGACATCGTTTTCGACCCCAGGGAATGCGTGCTGCAGGTGGGCAGGCGCCAATTCAGGAAACTCGTCGTCTGAAGGGGGCATAATGCGTCTGGTCCAGGTCTGTCTCATCGCTTTCATCGCCGCCGCGGCCCCGTGCGGGGCGCAGGACGCGGAGGAGTACCGGAAGATGCTCGACGAGATGATGAAGTCGGGAGGCGCGTCCGCCGGCCAGCCGCCGCAGTGGGACGCCCGCCTGAAAAAGATATCCGGAGAGGTACTCCTCAAGTCCTCGGAGGCGGCCGAGTGGACCTCCGTGGGCGCGGCCGAGGTCCCGCTGGACCCCGACGACTCGATAAAGACCGGGTCCTCCGGTTCCGCCGAGGTTTACCTGGAGAACCAGGGGGTGATAGCGGTCTCCCGCAACACCGAACTCGAGGTCGGGACCCTGGAGAAAGAGGATTCCGAGCTGAAGCTGCTCCTGGGCACCATCATCGCCAAACTCGAGAAGTTCGCGATGAAGAAGCGCAAGTTCTCGGTGCGCACCCCGTCGGCGGTCTGCGCCGTGAGGGGCACCGAGTTCGCGGTGGAGCACTCCCGTTTCAACAACGAGACCGCCGCGGCCGTTTTCGAGGAGGGCAGCGTCTCTTTCATGCCGCTGGACAAGGACGGCAAGGAACTGGGCGAGTATATCCTCGAGCCGGACACCGAGATATTCGCCTCGGCCCAGATAAAGCGACACAAGGCCGTGCGCCTCGCGCGCATGCTGAAGCACCGCGGCCAGATGGCGAAGAACAGGGAGCGCGTGCGCGCCCTGCGCAAGAGCTGGAAGCCTCTTTCCATGGAGCGGCGCGACGCCGTACGGCGCGCCGCGCTGCGCGGGGAGATCAAGCGGACGGAGCTGGAGGGGCCGCCTAAGAAAAAGAAGCGCCCGTCCAGGCTGCGGCGGAAGCCCGCGCGGAAGGGCCCCTGAGCCGATGAGGCTTTTCGCGGCCGCGGCGATGGCCCTGCCCCGCGGCCTGCCGGAAGCGCTGGCGCGGTCGGCGCGCGCGGAACTCGGGGCGGCGGCCCGCCCCGTGGACCCGGACGCGATGCACCTGACCCTGGCTTTCCTGGGCGAGGTGCCGCCCGAGCGGGCGGAGGCGGCCGGGCGATGCCTGGGAACGCTTTCCGGCTCCGGGCCTTTCGCGGCGGTCCCGGGCGAGGCGGGTTTTTTCCCCTCCACGGACAGGCCGAGGATATTCTGGATGGGATTCGGCGCCGGCGGCGGGCGCCTGGCGGAGCTCTCCGCGGGATTTTCGGCCGCGCTGCGCCGCGAAGGGTTCGTCCTCGAGGACCGGCCTTTCGTCCCGCATCTAACGCTGGCCCGCCTCAGGGGACCGGTCCCTCCCGAGGCCGCCCGGAGGGCCGCGGAGGCCGCCGAAGCCCTGTGGCGCGGGAAGAGTTTTCCGGTGACCGGGGCGGTCCTTTTTTCGAGCGAGCTTTCGTCCGCCGGTCCCAGGTACTCGGAACTTAAAAGAGCGGAGCTCTGAAGAACGACATGGCAAAGAGAATATTCACCGCCGCGGCCGCGTTCCTGCTGCTCCTGGCCCTTTACTTTTTCTGGCCGGGAGACCAGGTCGAGGTGGTCATCAAAGAGGGCTCCGGCGCCTCGCAGATAGCGGAACAGCTCAAGTCCTCGGGCGCCATCCGCAGTTCGACCTGGTTCAAGGTCCTGGTCCGCCTTACCGGCACCGACAAGCGCATAATGCCGGGCGAATACTCGTTCCGCCGCGGCGCCTCGTCGGAAGAGGTGCTCTGGCGGCTGATCAACACGCCCTATATCTCCGACGTGAAGATAGTGATCCCCGAAGGCTGGCGCCTGGAGCAGGTCGCCGAGCGCCTGGAGGCCAACGGCGTCACCTCCGGGGAAGAGTTCGTAAAACTGGCCAAAGCCCGGGAACTGGAGGGCTATCTTTTCCCTTCGACCTACAGTTTCAAGAAGGGGCAGCCTGCGCAGGACGTGCTAAATTTGCTAAAATCTGAATTCGACAGGCAGATAAGGCCTTTGTTCTCTGAAGGGTTCCCGCCGGGTCTGGACGAAAAGAAAGTCCTGATCATCGCCTCCATCGTGGAGCGCGAGGCGGTGGTGACCAGCGAACGTCCCCTGATAGCCGCGGTGTACCTGAACCGCATAAAGAGGAGGATGCCGCTGGAAGCCGACCCGACCACGCAGTACGCGCTGGGCTACTGGAAGAAGAGGCTCTCCTACAAGGACCTCCGTACCCCTTCGCCGTACAATACGTATTACGCCAGGGGCCTTCCGCCGGGACCGATATGCAGCCCGGGCAAGGCCTCGGTGGAAGCCGTGCTCAAGCCGGCCAATATAGACGCGCTCTATTTCGTGGCCGACAGGCAGGGCAAGCACGTGTTCAATGTCAGTTTCAAAGAGCATCTCAAGGCCAAGAAGCGCGTGGAGGCCGCGGCCAAAGAGGCCGGTATAGACTGGTAGTACCCGATTACGGGCGTGTAGCTCAGCTGGGAGAGCGCCTCGTTCGCAACGAGGAGGTCAGGGGTTCGATCCCCCTCACGTCCACCAGATTTCAAGAGCCTCGGACGAGGCGCCGGCGGCCAGCAGGCCGCCGGACGCGAGTGAGCAAGGAAGAGGTCGCAGGTTCGATCCCTGTCACGTCCAAAAAATTTAGCCCCGAAAGGGGCTATTTTTTTGGACGTGAAGCGGGCCGCGCCGCGGTTTTCAGGTAATTTCTCCCCTCATAATTTGTAAAATTATACGCGGATAAAAAAAGCCGCGCACAGGAGACCTTATGGCCGATTATTTCCCCCTCAAAGAGAACGTCCGCTACGAGTACCGCTATAAGAGCACCGAGTTCGAAGGCGTGGCCAAAGTCTTCATAGACATACTCAAGGTGGCCAAAAAAGCCGGCAAGACCGTCGCCCAGGCACGCATGACCTTCGAACTGCGCGACACCCACGTCACCGAGTACAATATCACCCGCGACGCCAAGTGGCTGACCACGGCCGACGGCGTCATAATCGGCGGCCGCCGCGAGTTCCCCCTGCCGCCCAGAGAGGGCGTCAAGTGGGACGAGCATCCGGACGCCAACGAGATAGTCTCGCTTTCCGACAAGGTCTCGATAAAGGCCGGCAAGTTCGAAAAGTGCATGAAGGTGGTCTCGCAGCTCTCGGGCGGCGATTCGGGCAAGGCCGTGCGTTACTACGCCCCCGGCACCGGGTATATCCTGGAGGAGTATTCCGCCGAGGACAAGACCTGCGAACTGGAGCTGGTCTCGGTGGGCAAGGTCCCGCCGCCGCCGCAAAAGAAGAAGAAGTGACCGGGATGAAGACCCCCACCGTAAAAGAACTGCTCTCCTCCGATTCCCCCCGCCCGGGCGCGGCCGCCCAGGGCTGGATAAAGACCCGCCGCGATTCCAAGGCGCTCTCCTTCGCCGAACTCAACGACGGCTCCTGCCGCGCCAGCCTGCAGCTGCTGATCGAGCCGTCGGCGCCGGGCCTGGCGGAGCTGCTGCCCCGCCTGACCGTGGGCGCCGCCGTGCGGGCCGAGGGAGACCTGGTCGCTTCCCCCGGCGCCGGCCAGAAGTACGAGCTCAAGGTCTCGAAGCTCGAGATCTACGGCGACTGCGACGCCGAGAAATACCCGATACAGAAGAAGAAGACCTCCGACGAGTTCCTGCGCACCGTCGCGCATCTGCGCCCGCGCACCAACAAGTACGCGGCCATGCTGCGCGTCCGCGCCGAACTCTCCTTCGCCATACACGACTATTTCCGCCGCAACGGCTTCTTCTACGTGCACACCCCGATCATAACCGCTTCCGACTGCGAGGGCGCGGGCCAGATGTTCTCGGTGACGAGCCTGGACCTGACGAAGGCCGCGGAGCTTCCCCGCACGCCGCAGGGCGAGATAGATTTTTCCAGGGACCTCTTCGGCCGCAAGACCGCGCTTACCGTTTCCGGCCAGATGGAGGGCGAGACGCTCGCGACCGCTCTGGGCAAGATCTACACCTTCGGCCCCACTTTCCGGGCGGAGAACTCGAACACCTACCGTCACGCCGCGGAATTCTGGATGGTCGAACCTGAGATGGCCTTCTACGACCTGCACGACGACATGGACCTGGCCGAGGACTTCGTGAAGAGCATCACGCGCCACGTGCTGGAGCATTGCGCCGCCGACCTGGAGCTGTTCGCCAGGTTCGTCGAGCCGGCGCTGATGGACAACCTGCGCAGCGTGACGGAGAACTCCTACGAGCGCCTGGCCTACACCGACGCGGTGAAGATACTCGAGCCCGAGAACGCCCGCTTCGAGAACAAGGTCGGCTGGGGCGTCGACCTGGCCTCCGAGCACGAGCGCTTCCTGGTCGAAAAACATTTCAAGAAGCCCGTCATCCTCTACAACAAACCGAAGACCGTCGCCGCCTTCTACATGAAGCTCAACGACGACGAAAAGACCGTGCGCGGCATGGACCTCCTGGTCCCGCGCATAGGCGAGCTCATCGGCGGCAGCGAGCGCGAGAACCGGCTGGACGTGCTGGAGCGCAAGATGTCCGACGCCGGTATAAGGAAAGAGGATTACTGGTGGTACCTGGACCTGCGCCGCTTCGGCAGCGTGCCGCACTCCGGCTTCGGTCTGGGTTTCGAGCGGATGATGATGCTGGTCACCGGCATAGCCAATATCCGCGACGTGACCGCCTACCCGCGCGTTCCCGGCTACGCCGAATTCTAGCGGCGCCTCCCCCCGTTCGTCTTCCCCTCGGGTCCGGGTTCAGGCCCGGGCCGGCGCCGCGCGCTTCCGGCGCAGGGAGGTGAAGATCCCGGCCGCGGCCATTGCGGAGAAAAGTACGACGGCCAGGCGCATGGAGGTCAGCAGTCCCGCCGCGTCGCCGGGTCCCAGGCGCGTCTTGCCCAGCACCATCGAGAAAATGAGCAGTACCAGCGCCATGCTGAACATCTGGCCGGCGAGGCGCATGGTGGACAGCGCGGCGTAGGCCACGGAGTAGCGCCGCGGCTCCACCGCGCTCATCGCCGCGTTGGTATTGGGCGAGGAAAAGAGCGCCAGGCCGAAACCCAGCACGGCCAGGGCCAGCGCCAGGTAGGGCACCGGCGTGGACGGCCCGGCGATCGCGAACATCAGTATGCCGGCGGCGGTGACTCCCATGCCGGCCGAGGCCAGTTCTCCCGGGTCGCGCCGGTCGGAGAGCCGGCCCGCCAGCGGCGAGAAGACGGCCATGAAGACCGGCTGCACGGCCAGCAGCAGTCCCGCCTGCACCGGGCCCAGGCCCCGGGCGTACTGGAGGTAGAGGCTCAGTATGAAGCCGACGGCGAAACTGGCGGAGTAATTGAGCAGGGCCGTGAACGAGGACCAGGCGTAGACGGGGTTGTCGAACAGGAGCTCCGAGTGGAAGACGGGGTGGGCGGCCCGTGCCTCGCGCTTCATGAAATACCACAATCCGGCGGCGCCGGCCGCCGCCAGCGGCGCCGACAGGGCCTTGAGGGCCCCCGAGAAGCCCAGCATCAGCAGTACTATCGAGACGGCGTAAAGGGCGGACGACGGCAGATCGAGCTTTTCCCCCTCGGGCCCTTTCCACTCCGCGCGGAGCCGCGCCGCCAGGAAGAGCACGACGAGGCCCAGCGGGACATTGGCCCAGAACACGGCGCGCCAGCCGAGCGCGGCCGAAAGCAGCCCGCCGAGGAAAGGCCCGGCCGTCAGGCCGGTGTAGACGGAGGCCGCCACCCAGCCCAGGGCCCGCCCGCGGCTCTCTTTGGGCGTCACCGCCGTCAGTATGGCGACGCTGGTGCCGAAGAAGAGCGCGCTGCCCAGGCCCTGCAGCACGCGCGCGGCCAGCAGCAGCGGCCCCGTCGCCGAGAGGGCGCACAGGACGGAGGCGACGGTGAAGACGTAATACCCGATGATGAAGACGCGGCGGCGGCCGTAGATGTCCGCGGCGCGGCCCGCCGGGATCAGCAGGGCGCAGGCGGCCAGCAGGAAGGACAGGGAGACCCAGCCCATCTGCGCCGGGGTCAGGCCGAGGTCGGCCGCCATGGCGGGCAGGGCTATGTTGATGGCGCCCAGCGTGAAGGGCGTGGCGAAGGACGCCATCATCGTCATCGCGAGGACTCCCCGCCGCGCGTCGGGGCTGTGACCGCTCATCGCATATATTTTATAATTTATCGTCGGTACAAGGAGAGACCATGAACAGGGACGAAGCCCTCGCGCTCCTCCGCGAGCACGTGAAGAACGAGAACATGATAAAGCATTGCCTGGCCTCGGAGGCCGTGCTGCGCGCCCTGGCCGCGCGGCTCGGCCGGGACCCCGAAAAATGGGCCCTGGCGGGCCTGCTGCACGATATAGACGCGGAGCTGACCGCCGGCGACATGCTGCGCCACACGCACGAGGCCGCGCGCCTGCTCCGGGAGAAGGGCCTGCCCGAGGACCTGGTGGAGGCCGTGCTGCTGCACAACGAGGCCGCCCATCCCGGCCGGTCGCGCACCGACGCTTTCCATACCGCGCTGGCCGCCGGCGAGACGGTGACCGGCCTGATAATGGCCACGGCGATGGTCTACCCCGATAAGAAGGTGGCTTCGGTGAAGCCGTCCTCCGTCATAAAGAGGATGAAGGACAAGCGCTTCGCCGCCTCCGTCAACCGCGACACCATACGGGAATGCGAAAAGCTGGGGCTCACGCTCGAGCAGTTCGTGGAGCTCGCCCTGGAGGCCATGAAAGGCGTCTCGGCCGAGCTGGGGCTGTGAGCGCCGCATGAAAGGACAGCGCCTCTTCCTGCCGCTCCTCTTCCTGCTGCCGTCGTACGCGGCCGCGGAGAAGGTGGTCGTTTACCATACCAGCGACGTGCACGGCTGGTATTCCGCCCGGCCGGCCGAATGGGACAACGACCAGCCCTCGCGCCTCATCGGCGGTTTCGCCGCCCTGTCGGCGCGGATCAGGAAAGAAAAGGACCCCGTGCTGCTCCTGGATTCGGGCGACATGTTCCAGGGCACGCCCGAGGGAATACTCACGCGCGGCCTGGCCAGCGTCGAGCTGATGAACGCGCTGGGCTACGCCGCGACCGTTCCCGGGAACCACGAGTACGATTACGGCGAAGGGACCCTCAAGGTCATCGCCTCCAGCGCGGCCTTCCCCGTGCTCGGCGCCAATGTCTTTATCAAGGGAACGGGAACGACCCCCCCTTACCTGAAACCGTATACGGTGGCGGAGCGCGGCGGCAAAAGGATAGCGGTGCTCGGGCTGGCCGGCCGTCATACCGCCACTTCGACGCTGCCGCAGAACGTCGCGGCCCTCGATTTCCGCGACGAGGCGGCCGAGGCCGCCCGCTGGCTGGCGGAGATACGCCGCAGCAGTCCCTCCGCCGTCGTCCTGCTGACGCATCTCGGGCTCGACGAACGGCTCAGCCTCGGGCGGCTGGACATCTCCACCTGGACCTTCGCCGAAGCGCCTCCCGGCACGCTGCGCGTGGCGCGCGATGCGCCCGGTTTCGACCTGGTCCTGGGCGGCCATAATCATACGGCCCTCCTGCGGGGATACCGGGACCCCGTCTCCGGCGCGGTGTTCGGCGAGAGCGGCTACGGCCTTTCCTATACGACCAGGGTCGAGCTTGATTTCGACGGGACCACCGGCGAATTGAAGGACGTGACGGCTGAACTGGTGCCGCTCTGGACGGACGAGACCGGCGAGGACCCGGCCGTCCTGAAGCTGCTAGCCGGTTTCAGGGCGGAGGTGGAACGCGGGATGAGCCGCGTGCTGGGCCGCGCGGCGGAGGACCTGCCGCAGGACCCCGGCTGGCTGGATTCCCCGCTCGGCAATGTCCTGTGCGACCTGACGCGCGAGGCCGCGGGCGCCGATATCGCGCTGCATAATACCAAGGGGATAAGGGCCCCCCTCCGCAAAGGGGAAGTCCGCCTGCGCGACCTCTACCAGTCGCTTCCGTTCGAGAACACGATAGTCACGATGCGCCTTTACGGCTCGGACCTCGAACGCATCATGGCCGACAATATCATACACGGCCGCAGTTTCATGCAGGTCTCCGGTTTCGAGGTCGAGTTCCTCCCGGGCGACGGGCCGCGCCCCGCGTCGCTGCGCCTGCTGCGCGGCGGCCGAGAGATCAACGACGGCGACGACTTCCTTGTCGCCACCAACAGCTACCTCGCCGGCGGCGGGGATCACGCCGCCGGGTTCTCCGCCGGACGCGACGTCCGGGACACGATGAGAACCGTGCGCGGCGTCATAGAGGACGCGCTGGCGGCCGGCCCGCTGAAAGCCCCGGCCGGCGGCAGGATACGGCGCCTGAAATAGCGCCTGAGCGCCCGGGCAAATGAAAAGGCCCGCCGGTCGCCCGGCGGGCCTTTTTCCCGGACGGACGCCCGTCCTACTGGTAGAAGTACATGTTGAGGAGGTAGTTGTAGGTCGTCTCCCCGACGGTGAAGGGCTCGGTCAGTTTGTGCGTCCTGGACCCCAGGAACTCCTTCTTGTTCTCGGCGAGGAACTTCTTGTAGTCCTCGAGCTTCTGCGCGGCGGAGGCTTCGTCGGTCGCGACCTTGGACTTGAAGCCCAGCTCCTTGCCGATGTAGAGCATCGTGAAGGAATTGTCCCTGCGGATTATGTTGACGCCGGCGCTCTCGAGCAGGTCGTAGTCTATATCCTCGCCCTTCTTGAGTATGCGCATCTGTTTCTCGTGGTCGTCGTTCTCGTCGCCCCTGGTCACGTAGTAGAGCGCGAAGGTCGGGCGCAGCGCGTCGGACTTCACGTAGAAGGAGGCCTTCACGGGCAGGCCGTTCTTCGCGAGGGCGGCTTCCATCTCCGTTTTGAGGTTGTGCATCTCGGTGGGGTTGAGCGCGTCGTAGTTGAGCCTGTCGGCTATGAGGCGGCGCAGCACCAGTCCATCGGCGGAGGAGTAGTTGACGATGCCCAGCTGTATGTCGGCCTCGTAGGTGACCTCGCCGATGACCATGCCCGCTTCCTGCAGTATCGGGTTCCACACGGCGGTGAACTCGGCGAACTGGGCCGGGGTCCCGAAGGAGAGCAGGCGGCTCCTGACGGCCTGGGGCATGAGGTGAAGGCTGGTGAGGACGCCGGCCTTGTCCAGGGCGGCCTCCGGCTCCTGCGCCTGCGGCAGCGAAACCTCGGCGGCGGTCACGTCATTCGCGGTGACGGCGTCGAGCTGGAAGTTGGCGGCCTGAAGCGGCGCGGAAAACAGTGCTATAGCGGCTGCTAGTTTGAACATTTATTCCCCTCCGTGACTTTGGCTTACGGGTATATTTTACATTAAAAGCGGCGGCCGGTTAAGGGCTTTAGGGCCCAGGCTCCGGGCGGGCCTAAAGGCCCATAAGGGACCTCAGTCCCTGGCGGTCCGCTCCTGGTTCTCCCAGGGGCCGAACGCCCGCCCGGTCGAAGAGAGGGAACTTATGAACTTCCTGACGCGCGGGGTGATGACCGGCGGTTCGGCGCCGGCCAGCGGCGTCCCGGGCAGCGGCATGAACGAATGGGCGTGGATCCTGGCTCCCAGCGGCAGGAGGTCGCCGATGAGAGCCATGGTCGCTTCTTCGTCGGCCGGGACCTCTCCCGGCAGGCCGAAAATGAAATCCACCACGGGCTTTATGCCGCTGGAGGCGCAGAGGCGGGCGGCCCGCAGTACGGCGGCGGCGTCATGGCCGCGCCCGAGTTCCTCCAGCAGGCGGTCGCTGCCCGTCTGGGCCCCTATGATAAGCGCGCGGTTGTCGGCGTAGGCCTTGAGCAGGCCGACGGTCTCCCGCGTGACATGGTCGGGGCGCACCTCGGACGGGAAAGAGCCCAGGAATACCCTGCCGCCCGGGCCCGCCGCTTCGCGCGCCGCCCTGAGCAGGTCCTCCAGGGCCGTCAGGTCGGGCTTCCTGCCGTCGGGAGACCCGTACGAGAAGGCGTCGGGGCTTATAAAACGGTGGTCGCGCATCCCGAGAGCGCTCATCTTTCCCAGCCAGTCGCGGACCTTGCCGACCGAGCGGTGGCGCTGCCTGGCCCCGAAGAGGAAGGAGGTCTGGCAATACGCGCAGGCGTAGGGGCAGCCGCGCGTTATCTCCACCGGGGCGAAACGGTTCCGGCGCAGCGAGCCGGGCGGAAAGGCGTCCAGGTCGGCCGGCGCGGCCGGCGAGATCACCCTGCCGTCGGGGATATCCCCCCGCGACAGCGAGAGGATGAAAGCGGGCAGAGTGTCCTCCGCTTCCCCCCTGAAGACGAAGTCGAAGCCCATCCCGAGAGTGCCGGAAGGGTCGCCCGAAGGGTGAGGGCCTCCGGCGATCAGCAGGGCCTTTCTGCCGAAGGTCCCGCTCATCGCCGCGGCCGCCGCGGCCGCCGCGGGGGCGGACATGCTGGAAAAGGAAAGGGCGGCGACGGCGGTCTCGCCGGCCGCCAGCGCGGCGGCGGTCTCGAAGAGCAGCGAGGGCACGTCTTCGGCGAAGCGCAGGCCGAAGTTCCCGTCCGGCAGCCCCTCGAGGGCGCCCGCGAGCGCCGCCAGGCTGTAGATATTCTCCCTGGTCGAAAGGAAGACGAGCGTGACCGGGTTCATTCTTCCGCCGGCGGTTCCCGGTCCGCGGGCTCGTCCCCGGTCCCGTCGTGCGCCGTCCGGAGGCGGCGGTCCGCCCTGTCCTTGAGCCTGCAATAGGCGATGGCCGCGGAGCAGTTGAGCCAGGGGATGAAGACGAAATTCTTGAGCGCGTGCCCCGCCACGTCCCAGAAACCGGTCTTGAGCGTCACCGACGGGGCCTTGACGGAGCCGATGTCTATCATGGACGGGACGAACACCTCTATGAGCACCATCAGCCCGAGCACGGGGAAGAGGTCCGTCCGGTGTCCCTGCGTTATCTCGGCGCTGCGCAGGAAACAGTCCCTGACCGGCAGGTCCTCGTCCACCAGCGCGTATTCGCCGAAAGAGTAGGCGAGCATGATCAGTATGCCGGGCACTATCAGGAGCATGAAGCCGCCCAGCAGCATAATCGAGAATATGAGGGTCAGGGCGACGGCCCTGAAATAGATGGAGAAGCCGTAGAAGAGGTCGCGCAGCGACCCCCGGCCCCTGGCGGTCCTTATGTAGAAAAGGGTGACGCCGGCCTCCAGGGGGATGATGACCGCCGTCATCCACGCGTAACCCGGCCAGACGCTGCCGTACCTGTCGGCTAGGAAATAGACCGGTACGGAGAGCAGTGGCACGGCCAGTATGGCCGGCAGCAACCGCGGCAGCATTACCGTGTAGAAGTCCCAGCCGTCGGCCAGCCAGGCCAGCCCGCTGTTGCCGCGGCCGCGCTCCGCCGGGAGGTTTCCGTTCCTTTCCATGCGGGATAGATTCTAATAAATACGGAACGGCCGTGACAGCAGGCGCAGGAATAAATAGAATGGAGGCATGAGAACAATGACGATCGTCCTCGTTTCCGCGACGCTGCTTTCCGCCGCCGCGCCCGCGGCGGCCGAGATGACTTCCGGCGGGGTGAAGCTCCGCGACGAGCCCGGCGGCAAGGTCATCGTCAGGATCGGGAAGAAGACCTTCGTCGAGTGCGCCCCGGCTTCCGGCGGCTGGCACCTCGCCGGACTGATCTCGCTGATAGACAAAGGCGATTACAATTCTTTCACCGGGATGATACGCGCGAAGAGCCCCCTCTATGACGAAGCCGGGGCGAAGATCGGCGAGGTGTTATCCGATATCAGGGCCTGGCTGATAGAAGAGAGGAGCGGCCGGGCCAGGATGAGTTTCACGGGCTTCCTGAAGGAGGGCGAGATCCGCCGGGATTCCCGGGTCGAGTACGCGCTGTCGAAACTGGCCGAAGGCGCGCGGCGCGGGCTCACGCAGGGGGATTTCCGGCGCCATTTCGAGGAGTTCCCTTACGAGGCCTGGGCGGGCCGGGGGCCGCTGCGCAGCTGGATGCTCAAGGACCACTGGATGGGGAGGCCGGCGCCGGGGCCCAGGATGATACTCGTCTTCGACGGCGAGCGGCTCAGCGCCGCCATACATTCACGCCCGCTGGACACCAGGAAGTTCCAGCCGGGTGAGGGTCCGCGCGGCTATTACATGACCTATTTCGAGGGCATGCCCGAGACCGCCAAGGCCCGCATCCGCGACTTCTACTTCCCCCTCATCGAGAAATAAGGAGCGATCATTCCGGTGCTGCCGGGGCATCACTCCGCAAAGACGCGCTCGTACACCGTACTCGCGCTCCGACCTCGGCCCTCGCGCTCGTATGCGCCTCCGCCTCCGCGAGAAGCAAAGCACCGTAAGCTGCGGCGCATACTCCGTAAGCTCGGGCCTTCGGACGGCTTTGCTTAAGTGATGCCCCGCCATCCCCGGTTGTTCCCTCATGGAGTTCTGGAAAGGTCGGCTTCCGGGAAGTCTATTTCGTGAGGGCCTGGGAGTAGAGGCGGCCGGCGCGGAAGGAACTGCGCACCAGCGGACCGGCCAGGGCGGCCTTGAAGCCGAGCTCCAGGGCCCGGTGTTCCCAGGCCTCGAACTCTTTGGGCGTGTAGTACCGCTTGACCTCGAAATGTCCCTTCGACGGGGCCAGGTACTGGCCCAGCGTCACCAGGTCGCAGCCGGCGGAGACCGCGTCCCTGAGAGCCGTCTCCAGCTCCGCCTCCGTCTCTCCCAGCCCCAGCATGAAGCCCGTCTTGATCAGCGAGGCCGGCCTGTATTTTTTCGCGTTCTCCAGGACTTTCAGCGAACGGCGGTGATCCGCGCCTTTTCGCACAGCGTAGAGCGAAGGCACGGTCTCCAGGTTGTGGCCCAGCACGTCGGGCTCCGCGTCCATGACGGCGCGCAGCGCCGCCCCGTCGCCGCCGAAGTCCGGGATCAGCGGCTCGGTCTTTATCCCGGGGCAGGACTGCCGCAGGGCGCGGAGGGTGGCCGCGAAATGAGAGGCCCCTCCGTCGGGCAGATCGTCGCGCGTAGGGGAAGTGAAGACCACGTATTTGAGGCCCCAGCGGCGGGAGAGTCCCCCCACCCGGGCCGGCTCGCCGGGGTCCGGCGGCAGCGGTTTTTTCTTGGAGACCGCGCAGAAAGAGCAGGCGCGCGTGCAGATATCGCCCAGTATCAGGAAGGTGGCCTCGCCCTCGGCGAAACACTTCCCTTTGTTGGGGCACAGCGCCTCGTCGCAGACGGTGTGGAGCCGCGCGCCGGCCAGGTCGCCGGCGGTGTCGCGGGCCGGCGCGCCGCGGAGCCCGGCCTTGTTCTTCCGGACTTCCGCGACGATCCAGTCGGGATAGACGCCCATCTTATTCCGTTATCTTGAGGTGCAGCTCTTTAAGCTGCCGCTCGTCTATCGTCGAGGGCGCGTCGCTCATCAGGCACGAGCCGCTGGTCGTCTTGGGGAAGGCGATCACGTCGCGTATCGAATCCGTGCCGCAGAGTATGCCGATGAGCCGGTCGAAGCCGATGCCGATGCCGCCGTGCGGCGGCGCGCCGAAGTCCAGGGCGTTGACTATCATGCCGAAGCGGCGCTGAACCTCGTCCTTGGAATAGCCCATCAGGCCGAAGATCTTCTCCTGCACGGCCCGGCTGTGGTTGCGCACGGAGCCGGAGCCCAGTTCCACGCCGTTGAGCACCAGGTCGTACTGGCAGGAGCGCATGCCGCCGGGGTCGGTGTCGAGCATCGGGAGCTCTTCCGGCAGCGGCGCGGTGAACGGATTATGGGTAAAGGTCCAGTGGCCGGTCTCGGCGTCCTTCTCCAGCAGCGGGAAATGGCGCACCCAGAGGAAGGCCCATTTCTTCGTCTGCGCGGGCTTGAGCTTCTTTATGAGCTCGCCGCGCACCATGCCCAGCTGCGGCGCGGCCTGGGCCGCGGGGCCGGTCACCATGAAGACGATGTCCCCCTCCTTCATCGCGAAGAAGTCCTTCACCGACGAAGTCTCGGCCTCGGAAAGGAACTTGAGGGCAGGCGACTCCATCTTGCCGTCCTTGAGCTTGAACCAGAGCAGGCCCTTCGCCCCGGCTTTTTTCACGGTCTCGGTGAGCTTGTCTATCTCGCCGCGGGAATAGGCGGCCGCGCCGCCTTCGCCCTTTATGCCGCGCACGACGCCGCCGGAGGCCAGCGCTTCGGCGAAGACCTTGAAGCCGGAGGCCTTAAAGAGATGCGAGCAGTCCCGTATTTCGAGCGCGTAGCGCAGGTCCGGCTTGTCCGAGCCGTAGCGCAGCATCGCGTCGGCGAACTCCATTTCCATGAAAGGGGTCTCTATTCTCTCACCCACGCCTTCGAAGACGGAGCGCAGCATGTCCTCCACTACGGCGGCCACGTCGCGCTCGGTCACGAAGGACATCTCCACGTCTATCTGGGTATGCTCCGGCTGGCGGTCGGCGCGCAGGTCCTCGTCGCGCAGCGCGCGGGCGAGCTGGAAGTACCGGTCCATGCCGGCGACCATCAGCAGCTGCTTGAACACCTGCGGCGACTGCGGCAGCGCGTAGAAATGGCCGGGGCTCATGCGGGACGGGACCACGTAATCGCGGGCGCCCTCGGGCGTGGACCGGGTCAGCATCGGGGTCTCTATCTCGTTGAACCCTTTCGCGAGGAGGTTGGCGCGGACCAGGCCGGCCACCTTGCTGCGCAGGACGAGGTTCCTGGCGACCTTCGGCCGGCGCAGGTCGAGGTAGCGGTACTTGAGGCGCGTGTCCTCCAGCACCCCGGCGTGCTCGCCGAGGTCGAAAGGCAGCGGCTGGGAAACGTTGAGCGTCTCTATCTTCTCGGCGACGAGCTCTATCTCGCCCGTCGGCATTTTCGGATTGACCATGCCCTGCGGGCGCGGCGTAACTTTGCCGGTCACGCGCAGGACATACTCCGCCTTGGACTCCTCGGCCGCCTGGAAGGCCGCGGTGCCGGGATTGGCTACGACCTGGGTCACGCCGTAGAGGTCGCGCAGGCTTATGAAAAGTACGCCGCCGTGGTTGCGCTTGGAGTCCATCCAGCCGCAAAGGGTAGCGGTCCTGCCGGCGTCGGCGCCGCGCAGGGCGCCGCAGTCGTGAGTGCGGAATTCGGTCTTGTTGTTGTCGGGTGCGCTGGTCATATTTTTCCTGGGGAGCGGCGCTGCGCCGGTCTCAGACGGGTCTGACGGTCAGCCGCGAGGGAAGGTCCGCTAAGGGGACGCTCTCCTGTCCCGCCCGGCCTTTGAGAGGTTTCAGGGAGCAGGTCCCGGACTTGAGTTCGTCCTCTCCTATGATGACGGCGTAATCGGCCCCGCTCCTGTCGGCGGAGCGCATCTGGGACTTGAGGCTGAGGTCGAAATTGGAGTAATCGGCGGCTATGCCGACCGCGCGCAGGTCCGACATCAGGCGGAAGGCTTCAAGGGCGGCTTCTTTGCCGGCCGCGATGAGGAAGGCCGCCGGACCTTTTTCCTCGGGCGCGGTCCCCGCCGCCTTTATGACCAGCGCGGCGCGGTCCAGGCCCATGGCCCAGCCCACCGACGGTGAGGCGGGGCCTCCCATCGATTTGATCAGGTCGTCGTAGCGGCCGCCGCCGGCCACCGCGTCCTGGGCGCCCAGCGCCCCGGCCTTAACCTCGAAAACGGTGCGGGTGTAGTAGTCCAGACCGCGGACCATCGTCCGGTCGACCTTGTAGTCCACGCCCGCGGCCTTGAGCAGGGCCTGTACCCGGTCGAAGTGCTCGACGCAGCCGGGACAGAGCTCTATGTGCGGCGCCTTGTCGGCCAGCCAGGGGCCGTCCACCTTGCAGTCCAGCGCGCGCAGCGGGTTGCGGTCGACGCGGCGCCGGCAGGCCTCGCAGAGCGCCTCGGTGTTGAGCTTGAGATAGGAGAGGAGCTGCGCGCGGTAGGCTTTGCGGCACTCCGCGCAGCCGAGGGTGTTGAGTTCCACGGTGCAGCCCGGGGCGCCGGCCTTCTCCAGCACCTTCACCAGCAGCGAGATGGATTCCGCGTCGGCCGAAGGCGAAGGGTTGCCGATGCATTCCACGCCTATCTGCGTGAACTCGCGGAAGCGGCCGGCCTGCGGCCGCTCGGCGCGGAACATGGGGCCTATGTAGAAAAGCTTCGCGTTGCGGCCGCCCTGCGAGAGGTTCTGGTCGATATAGGCCCGCGCCACGCCGGGCGTGCCCTCCGGGCGCATCGCCACTTCGCGCCCGCCGCCGTCGGTGAAGGCGTACATCTCCTTCTCGACGATGTCGGTGGTGTCGCCGGTGGACTTTACGAAGAGCTCCCGGGTCTCCAGCGTGGGGATGCGTATCTCCCGGTAGCCGTGCAGGCGGAAAACTTCCCGCGCCGCCGCCTCTATCGCGGCGAAGAGCTCGGAGTCGGGCGGCAGTATGTCCCGGAAGCCGCGCAGCGTGCGGCTCATCCGCGCGCCCTGGCGGCCATCGACTGCAGCCTGGCCTTGCTCTTGACGAGTATGCGTCCGCGCTTATAGTCGATTATCCCGCTGCGCTTGAGCGAGTTGACCGCCCGGCAGACGGGGACGCGCGTGGTGCCCAGGTACTCGGCCAGTTCGCCCTGGCCTATCTCCACGGTGAGCGGACCGGTCTTCGACTTCGCCTCGAGGTCGAGTATGGCCGAGGCCAGCCGTCCCAGTATATTGTGGAACAGCATGGACTCGATCTCCTTGTCGGCCTTGTTCAGGCGTTCCACCAGGGTGCGGATGATCTTCATGCTGAAATCGGCGTGGCGCATCACCAGTCTGCCGAAGTTCAGCTTGGAGATGACCAGCAGTTCGGTGTCCTCCGCGGCCTGGGCCGAGGCGGAGCGTATCTTGCCGCCGAGCAGCGACATCTCGCCGAAAAAGTCCCCTTTGCCCAGGAAGGCGAAGGTCTTGCGCTTGCCGCCGCCGAGCGAGGTGAAGATCTTTATCTTCCCGGCGTTGACGATGAAAAAGTTCTTCCCCACCTCTTCCTTGTTGAAGACCATGTCCCCCGCCTTGTAGTGGCGAACGGAGGCGATCTTCACGATATGGTTAAGGTCGGCTTTGCCCAGCCCTTTGAGGAAGGTTACTTTCTCGAGCGCCTTGTGCAGGGTCATTTTTTCGCCTTCTCTTCCCCGGCGTGCTCCGCGCCGCACTTGTGGCCGCCGGACGCGTACTGGGCCTGCATGGTTTTCACGGTCGCGGGGTTCTTCGAGGCCAGGTATATCTTAACGCCGGCCGCGGTGTTCTCGTATTTGGCCGTCGCGTCCTTGGGCAGGCAGGAGCAGTTCCCGCCGGCGTAATGGACGGCGGTCAGTTCCTGGAGCTTGGCTATGGCTTCCTCGCCCTTGGCGGCCAGCGTCAGCTCGACGCCGTCCTTGGTGTTCTTGACGGTCTTCTCGACGCCTTCCATCTGCTTGGGGCAGGCGGCGGACTTGCCGTCCTTGTGCTTGCCGCAGTCGTGGCCTTTTTCGCCCTTCATCCCGGGGCAATCGTGCTTTTTCTCGTCCGCGCCCTTCGCGTTCATCGGGCAGTCGTGTTTGGCGCCCCCGGCGGCCTGTTCGGCCATGGGGCACTCCACCTTGGGGCCGTCCTTGACGCCTTCCGCTTTCTTGTCGCCCGGGCATTTGCCGCAATGGGCGTAGGCGGCCATCGTCACCGCGAAAAATATCACACCGGCGAGCAGATCTTTCTTCATTTGTGTTCTCCCTTTGTTTCCCTGGTCAAATGATCGATGCGGCCGCGGCCGCACGATTATTATATAAATTTTTAAAAAGAATATATGCCGCCCGGAACTTCCCCGCCTCACGCCGGTTGACAGACCGCACTGTATGTGGAATAATGATAATCATTATCAAATATGAAACCTGAAAGATGCCCCTGCGGAGGGATCTGCGATTGCCCGAAACCGGAGCCCCGGCGCAGCCGCCGCAGAGAAGCGGTGCTCAAGGCGGTGGCGTCGGTCTCCGGGCACCGTACCGCGGAGGAGATACGGCGCCTCGCCGAGCGCTCCCTGCCCGGTATCGGCATAGCGACGGTATACCGCTCTCTCAAGTGCCTTTGCGGCTGCGGCAAGGTAGTAGAGTTCAAGAGAGGGAAGAAGCCTTCGGTCTATGAGCTGGCCGGGGCGAGGACGGAGCACGCCCACCTGGTCTGCCGGGAATGCGGTTCGGTAACGGAGGTCCCCCTGCGGGGTCCGGAAAAAATATTCCGCCGCCTGTCGGCCGGAACGGGTTTTTCCCCCGCTGGAAGCAAGGTGGAGATATATGGTACCTGTAAGAGGTGCCTGAAGGAAGGAACCTTATGAAAGCGATACTGACGGCCGCGGTGTTTTTAGTTTCGTTCTCGGCTTGTTCCAAAGGGCCGGAAGCGGGAGCCTCCGGAAAGGCGGGCGTTACGGCGGGGGCCCAGGAACTTCGAGAGGGGGCCGATATCCCCCTCTCCGACGGAGGACGCTTCTCCTGGAAGTTCAGCGAGAAGCCCAAGCTGGGCGTCATCATCGTGAACCTGCAGGCCTTCGGCCCGGACGGCAAGCCCGATACCGGCTATACCCTGCAGGGGGAATACGGCATGCCCTCGATGCGTTATCACGATTCCGGGCCCAAGCCTTTCATCCTCAACAAGAAAGGGCATTACCTCTTCCCGGTGGAGTTCAGCATGGCCGGCGAGTGGGAGATAGTCGTGCGCGTATCTCGCGAAGGGAAGCCGCTCTATGAAGGCCGCAAGCTTCTTACTATCTAGCCTGCTGTTCTCCCCCCTGCCGGCCGCGGCCGGCAGCTCGCTCCTTTTCCTGGAGCTGCAGGGTGTCGGAGGGTATTCCTCGGCCGAAAGGTCGGAGATCTGGCATTCCATGCACGCCATGGAGCCGATGCAGAGAACCTCCGCCGGTTTCGACCTGGTTCACCGCCCCGGCGGCGGCTCGACGCTGGCCCTGCAGGCGCGGCTGGCGCACGATCCCGACGCGCCGGAGCGCACCCGCCCCCAGGTCTATAACGCTTATTACCGCGCGCGCGCGCCCTGGGGCGGCTACGCCTGGGCGGGGCATAACAGGACGGCGGCGGGGCTGGAATCCTACTTCGACACGCACAACGCGCTGATGCAGACGCTGCCCATGTACGGCTACGGTTTCGACCGGGACTGGGGCCTGGGCGGCTCGCGCGACTACGACTGGGGCGACGCCGCCGTCTCGCTGACCACCGGCTCGGGCATGCGCCTGCGCGGCGCCGGCGGCTGGCTGGCCTCGGCCCGCACCGGGCTGGGCGTCCTTAACCGCGACAACGGGACGCTCGGGCTCTACGCTTCCCTGGGCGAGACCCCGTCCGTGATGGGCTACGAGCTTATGAACGGCGCCGAGAAGAGCTATTCCGCCTTCGGCGCCGACTACGCCCTGCTCTGGGACCGCTGGGAACTGCGCGCCGACCTGCGCGCGGGTAAAAAGTCCGGTATGGATTACGCCGCCGGCCTGGCGCGGCTGGGGCTCAACCTCCTGGAGGAGAGCCGGCTGAAACTGGAGGGCCAGGCGGTTTACGAGGGGATGGAAGGAATGGAGGGCTGGGCGCTGGCGGCCGGCGCCTCCTGCGCCGCCACTCCTTACCTGACGCTGCGCGCCATGTTCGAGTACGACGAGACGGCCATGGACCGGCGCGCCGTCGCGCAGGTCTATTACTATATACCGATATAAGGGGTTCCATGAAAAAGGTATTTTTGTCCCTCTTTTTCTCCGCCTGGGCCGCGCCGGCCTTCGCGGCCGTCGGCTGCGACCTCAACGACCCGGACCGCGACGTGGAGCGGCTTTTCCCCTCCTCCACCGGCTACAAGGTCCGCTACCTGACGGTCAAGGCCGCCGGCGGCGAGGCGCTGCTGGCCCGCATCGAGAAGCGGCTGGGCGACAGGTTCAAGGGTCTCTACGAGACGATCGACGTGCCGTATACGGTCTACGATATCTACCGCGGCACCGAGCCGCTCGGGCACATCCACGGCGTGAACCAGAAAGGACAGTTCGGCGGCATACAGGTCTTCCTCGCCCTGGACAAGTCCGGGACGATAAGGTCTTTCTATATACAGAAGCTCACCTCGCGCGCGGCGAAGGACCTGCGCTCGAAAGAATTCGGCGCCCAGTTCGAGGGTCTCGCGCTGCCTGACTTCTCCGGCTACGACCCGGTCAGGGCGTCCGCGAAGCCCGGCACTCCCGCCGCCTCCCTCAAAGCGCCGGAGAGAGCCGCCGCGGACTTCCCCAACGTCATGCGCGCCGTCAAGAAGAACCTCATACTCATGGACGAGCTGGTGTTCACGGAGAAGAAAAAATGACCGTATA
Source organism: uncultured Elusimicrobiaceae bacterium (assembly GCA_964415175.1). GTDB lineage: Bacteria > Elusimicrobiota > Elusimicrobia > Elusimicrobiales > UBA9959 > UBA2231. The sequence continues at coordinate 27,087 of CAYPYG010000007.1, read as the reverse complement.
TTCCATAGCCTATAAGAACCTGCTGCGCAAGAAGACGCGCACCGCGCTCACCGCCGGCGGCATCATGCTGTCGGCCTGGGTGCTGGCCACGCTGCTGGGCTTCAACAGGGGCTACCAGCAGGGCCTCAACCGCGACATCGACAATATGGGCTTCCAGGTGCTGCTGACGGCCAAGGGCTGCCCCTACGAGGCCGCCACGCTGATGCTCAAGGGCGGCACCGGCCTGCGCTACATGGACGAGTCCATCGTGAAGGACGTTTTCAAGCACCCCGAAGTGGAGAAGGTCACCCCGATGCTGATGCACGGCGTCTTCGACCCGGATAAGGGCGAGAACGGCGCTATAGCCGCCTACCTGGGCGTGGACCCGGCTACCTTCCCGTCGATGAAGCCTTACCTGGAGTTCAAGCAGGGCGGCTGGTTCACCGACGACAAGGCCTACGAGGCCGTGCTGGGCTACGAGGCGGCCGAGCTCGAGACGCGCGAGGCCGGCGACCTGATGCTTGTAGTCGGGGTCGAGAAGCCGGTCAAGGTGGTCGGCGTGCTCAAGCGCTCCGGCACGCAGGACGACGGGACTATATTCATGCCGCTCGGCGCGGTGCGCGGGATGTTCGACCGCAAGGGCAAGCTGACGGGCCTCGGCATAAAGGTGAAGAAGGAGGCCGATATCCCGGCCTTCGAGAACAAGCTCTACGACCTGCCCGACGTGCAGGTGGTCTCCATGGCGCAGGTAAAGTCCACGATCATGAACCTGGTCAACAGCGCGCGCGTGATAGCGATGGGCATCGCCGGCATAGCGCTGATAATCGCGATGGCCGGCGTGATCAACACCGTGCTGATGTCGGTGATGGAGCGCTACGCGGAGATAGGCATCATAAAGAGCATGGGCGCGATGCCCTTCGACGTCTTCCGCCTGATCTGGACGGAGACCGCGATACTCTGCGGCCTGGGCGGCGCGGCGGGCATAGGCCTGGCCTTCGTAACGGCCGGCCTGAGCGAGGCGGCCGTGCGCTACTTCCTGCCCTACGCGCCCAACGGCGCCCTCATCGCCCTGGACCCGGCCATCACGGGCTTCGCCTTCGTCCTCATAACGGCCGGGGGCCTGCTCAGCGGTCTTTACCCGGCCTGGCGCGCCGCGCGCGTGCGGCCGCTGGAAGCCATACGCATCGAAGGGGAGCAGTGATATGACCAACGATATACTGATATCAGCCAAGGACCTGCGGAAATCGTACCGCCGCGGCGCGGAAGAAGTGCGCGCCGTCGACGGCGTTTCCATGGACATCAGGTCCGGCGAGATGACGGCCATCATCGGTCCGTCGGGTTCGGGCAAGACGACGCTGCTCAATATGCTGGGATGCCTGGACAATCCAACCTCGGGCACGCTGCGCGTCGGAGGCGAGCTGGTCTTCGGCGGCCACCGCGAACTGCCCGAAGGCGAACTGACGCTGGTGCGCCGGCGCTTCTACGGCTATGTTTTCCAGAAATTCTACCTGGTGCCCACGCTGACGGTGCTGGAGAACATCATGCTGCCGGGCGCTTTCTACCGGGGCGAGGGCGGCTGGAACCCGCGCGAGGTCATGAAACTGCTCGGCATAGACCGCCGGGAGGACCATCTCCCGGGCGAGCTTTCCGGCGGCGAGATGCAGCGCGTGGCCATAGCCCGCGCGCTCATCAACGGCCCCAGGGTGCTGCTGGCCGACGAGCCGACGGGCAACCTGGACAGCCGCCGTTCCGAAGAGATAAAGGAGATACTGAAAGGGCTGGCCTCAAGGGGCGTCGCGGTGCTGATGGTGACCCACAACCCGGAACTCGCCAGAGCCGCCGACCGGGTGCTGGAGATACGCGACGGGAGGACGCACTAGGGCCTGACGGCCGCCGCCTTATCGGCCCGGGCGAGTTTCTCCAGGACGCGGGCCAGCTGGTCCGAGCAGGAGGTCTTCTTGGAGCCGCACTTTATCCCCTTGAGCTTGCGTACCGCTTCCCTGACCGGCATGCCTTCGAGCAGCAGGGCCATGGCCCGGAGATTGCCGGGGCAGCCCTTGTAGAACTTCACGCCTTTGAGCTTCCCCCCGACGACGCGGAAAGATACCGACTTGGCGCAGACGCCTTCGAGCTCGTGTTCCATGCTTTTGGTCAAACTCCCTCCCGCGGCTATTTTATAGAATCCCAGTATACGATTTTTCGGAGGTCCCCATGCCCCAGTTCATCGAAAAACCCAAGCTGGTCAAAGCCGCCGGCAACAAACCCAAGGTCATAGAGGAATTCATCGGCCGCGCCAATTCCGGCACCAGCACGATAAGCGTGGCCCGCATGGTCAGCCCCGGCGGCTGGGAGGAGCCGGAGCAGCACCCGCTCTTCACCGAGTATACGCTGGTGCTCAAAGGACTGCTGCGCGTGGAGACGAAGGACGGGACTTTCGACGTGCGCGGCGGCCAGGCGATAATCATGCAGCCGGAAGAGCGGGTCCGCTATTCGACGCCGGAGCCGGAAGGCGCGGAATACATCGCCATCTGCCTGCCGGCCTTCTCTTTCGAGACGGTCCACCGCGAAGGCGAGACCGAAAAGCCTTACTGAGCCGCCGCCTTCTTCCGGGCTCCCGGCAGCCTCAGGCGCAGCGTCAGCAGCGCGTCGCCGGAGAACAGCCGCGCCGCCAGCGTCACGAACACGGCGAAGACCGCCGCCTGGTAGGCTATCCCCCACCCCGCCCGGGCGAAATTACCCATCATCACGTTCTGCGGCGCCATGAAGGCGTGCGTGAACGGTATGGCGTAGAGCAGCGCTTTTATCCCCCATCCCGCCGTGCTGAGGTCGATGAAGATCGGCATCAGGTACGAGATCATCAGCGGCATCATCAGCGGCATCAGCATCGCCTGTATGCTTTTCACGTCCTCGGAGAGTATGCCGAGGATGAAGGCCATCGACAGCGCGCAGAGTATGCAGAAGAGCACCGAAAGCCCTATCAGCAGGTAGCCCTGGGTCGTTATGATCAGGCCCAGCTTGATCAGCGCCGGGCCGGCGGCCGCCGCGGACGCGGAGGCGCTTTCGGCCGCGCCGGTTATCCCGCCCATGAAAGAACGCATGCCCAGCATATAGGCCACCGACAGCGCGGCGGCTATTATCGACGAGGCCGTCAGCTTGGAAAGGACCAGGAGCCTGCGGTCCACCGGGGAACTGAGCAGGGTCTCGAGCGTCTTGTTCTCCTTCTCCGTGGCGACGGCCGTCATTATCATCTGCGCCGACAGTATGACTATGAAGAACACGGCTATCGGGAAGAAATAGGACTGCGACTGTATGAAACCGACCACCTGGCCCAGCGGCACTTTCTCGGTCCTGCCGTCTATGACCACGTATTCCTCGGCAGGGGCCGGATCGCGCAGGAAGGCGGGCGGCAGGCCGGGGGCCTTGCGCTCCAGGGCGTAGGCGCTGGCCTCGGCGGCCGCGAGCGCCGATACCTTGCGTATGCGCGAGGCCGCCATGGCCGGGCCCATGCCCGAGGCGTCCTTGCGGAAGCGGGAATAGAACTCGAGCCGGGACGGACGGCCTTCCTCCACCGACCGGGCCAGCCCGTCCGGGATGACCAGGAAGGAGTTCTCGGCGGCGTGCTCCGGCGCGGCCATGGCGGACGCTATGCCGGTGAAGGCCGAGGGCTTTATCGGGGTCTTGCCCCCGCCCATGGCCTTGAGCAGGCGGGCCGAGAGCTCCGAACGGTCCAGGTCCATCACCACTATCGAGTTGGACGCGCCCGAGGCCCTGCTGTGGCTGCCGACGGACTTGCCGATGACGTAGAAGACGAAGATCATCGCCGCTATGGAGATGACCAGCTGCCGGGTCAGCAGCTCCTTGATCTCTTTCCTGAGCAGGACGGTGAAGATGTTCATTGCGTCAGCCTCACGAAGACCTCTTCGAGGTCTTCCGTCGAGAACTGGCTTTTGAGCGCCGCCGGAGCGTCGCAGGCCAGCAGTTTCCCCCTGTTTATCACCCCGATGCGGCCGGAGAGGAACTCTATCTCGGTCATATTGTGGCTGGAAATGAGGAACGTCATTCCGCCGGCGGCCAGTTCCTTTATCGTCTTGCGGATCTCGTAGCCGTTGACTATGTCCAGGCCGCTGGTGGGTTCGTCCAGTATGGCCAGCCGCGGGCGTATCATGACCGCGCGGGCCAGCAGCAGCTTGCGCGCCATGCCTTTGCTGTAGGTCTTTATCTTATCGCCGAGCCTGGGGCCGAGGCCCGAGAGCCGCGCGCCGTAAGCCGCCGCCTCGGCGGCCTTGCGCGAGTCGCGCAGGAAGACCATGGCCATGAAATCGAGGTACTCGTGGCCGGAAAGGTTCTTGTAAGCCCCGGCCTCCTCGGGGAGGTAGCTTATCCTCCCGCGCACGGCGTGGGCGTCCCGTACGGTGTCGAGGCCGAACACCGAGATGGCCCCGGCGGTCGGGGTCAGGATGGTCGAGATCATCTTGAGCGTGGTGGATTTCCCGACGCCGTTGGGGCCGACGAGGGCGAAGATCTCCCCCTCGCGGACGGAGAAGTCCAGGCCGGCCACGGCCTCGAAATCCCCGTATTTCTTCACAAGCCCGGATATTTTGAGCGCGTCCATACCCCGACAGGATACTATTTTTTCAAAAGGGTTGACTCGGGCTTCATGATTGACTAATATCAATCGTATGGAAAGAACATCGCTTTTCCTGGCGCTGGCTTTATTCGTCCCGTCCCCTTCCTCCGCCTCGGAATTCGCGCTCGACCGCCTTTCGGCCGCCGACGTGGCGGCCGTCGGGACGGCGCTGCCCGCCCCGGCGCATTTCCTCTCCCCCCTCAGGGCCCCGGAAGCCGCCGACGACGGCTACTTCAACCGCTATATCCTCAAGGCCGTCGACCGCCTCTACGCCGAGTACGGACTGCTGGGCTACGACATCAATTCGATACTGACCCACGACATCCCCTACCACACCTACGGCGTGATAAAAGCGCGCCGGCCCCCGCTGACGATGTGCGTGGCGGCCATGATGGAAGTGCTGCTGACGGCCTACGATATCTACGCCGCCGAGACCGGGGACTATTCCGTGTTCACCTATCTTCCCCGGCGCAGCTACGAGGGCCTGGCGATAACCGACCTGAAGGGTCATATCTGGGTCAATCACGATTTCAAGGCCTACGGCACGGCGGACGCGCTGATAAACTTCGGTATGGGCGAGCGCCGCCTTTTCGAGCGGCTCAGGCCCGGCGATTTCGTGAATATCAACCGCACCACCAGGACCGGCCACGCGGTGGTCTTCATCAACTATATCGACGGACAGGGCCGCGCGCAGGCGGAGTACAACGACTCGGTGGTGGGCTTCAAGTATTTCTCCTCGCAGGGCGGGCGCGAGGCGGGCGCCGGCGGTTTCGATTACCGCTACGCCGTTTTCAGCCAGTTCGGCTGCCCGGAGATGCCTTACAAGCGCGACTGCAACGTCATCTATTCGCAGCGCCAGGAATACCTCAATACCGGCACGATGCTCATGCCGGAGCGCTGGACCGGGGTCCTCCCCTCGCCGGGGCCGGCCGCGGCGCAGGAGACCGTACTGGATAAGCTTTTTTTCGACGGCCGCACCACCGACGACTGAGGCCGCTCCTTCCAAAAGTGAAAGCCCCGGCAGGCCGGGGCTTTTCTTTTTTGCGCCCGCCGCGGCGTTATTTCGCCGGTCCCTTGTCCCGCAGGCCGATGCGTCCGAGAAGAGGCAGTTTTATCGCGGGGCGCAACAGGTCAACGCCTAAGCTGAGACCGAGCAGGTTGATCTCCACGCCGTCCGACAACCCGGCCGTGACGCCGGCCAGGCCGTAGATGGACAGCTGCAACCCGGTGCCGCTTTCGGAGACCGAGGCCACCCGCGTTCCGCCCAGCCAGTCCCTGCCCACGGCGTTCGAAGGCAGTTCCACCCCTATTTCAGGGACATTGCGCAGTATATGCGAGACGAAGGTGTTGCTGTTGGGACCGGGCCAGGCCCTGTAAACGGAGGCGTAAGGATAGGTCCGCGCCGCTTCGTCGATCTTCGGTATGATCCTTTCCGCCGGCTCTCCCCGTATATCGAAAAGGAGTTTCGGGCTCCTGCCGTACCACTTCCGGTCCGGTATGTCCGTCTCGACGACCACGGCGCTGGTGGAGCGGCGGAGACGCCAGCCCACCAAATGATAGACCCGGTAATCCGGCGAGCCCTTTTCCTTGACCGAGATCCAGCAGTGGACCGCGAAAACTCCGCGCCAGCGCACGGCCCTTGCCGCGAAACCCTGCACGACGGCTTCCGGGTGCTCCGCCGGCAGCGGCGAGACGCCCGCGCTGCCCCTGTCGGCCGTGCGCCAGTCGGTATTCGACCAGGGACGGGCCTGCATGACCGCCGCCAGAAGTATGGCCGCCGCGCCGGCGGCTGTAAGCGAAAGCAGCCTTTTTCCCATGCGTTCACCGGAGGTCATCGGATAATGCGGCCGCCGTGGCGTGAAATTCGTTCCTGCGGGCCACGCCCGCGGCGTCGAGCCCGTCCTTGTTGCGGGCCTGCGTCCCGGCGCCGAGCGAGACCAGTTTCAGGGCCGTTCCCGTTTTTCCCCGCCAGGCCGCCAGGATGAGAGGGGTATTGTTGTCATAATCCCTCGCGTTCACGTCGGCGCCGGCCTTCACCAGCGCTTCGCAGACCTCCGTATGACCGCGCAGCGCGGCCCACATGAGGGGCGTCCAGGTTATCCTGTCCCTGTCCTCGATCGGCGCGCCGCGGGCCAGCAGCAGCTTCAGCGCGGCGGGTTTGTTCCAGCGGGCCGCAAGGTGCAGCGGCGTCTGCGCCCTGGTCTCTCTGGCGCTTATGTCCGCCCCCCTGTCCAGCAAAAGAGCGGCTATTTCGGCGTTATCGCGCATCACGGCCATCATCAACGGGGTGAAGGCCCTGGGTTTTTCGGGGTTCACGGGCACGCCGGCGTCGAGCAGGCGCACCACTTCCTCCCGGTCGCCGCGCCGTATCGCTTCGAGCAGCGACTGCCGGCCGTCGGGGAGCGAACAGGCGGCCAGGAACAGCGCGGCCGCTATCGCCGCCGTTCTGGCGTAAAACGCCGGGGGACCCCCGACCGGCCCGGATGACGTCATCCGTCAATTGTATATGGCTGCGGCGTTTTTTTCAAGTGTAAAATAAGAACAGCCCCCCTTTTTTTTAAGGGAGGGCTGTCCGGGGGCACCTGTTCACTGCGGGAGGCCGCGGGGGAAAGCCGTTCTTACGGACTCGAGACCGGCCAGGTCCGGTTCGCGCGCGGCCGGCAGCGAGGCCGTCAGGCCGAGGTAGGCGGTCTCTCCCTTGGAAACGGGGATGAACGCGGCGAGCTCCGAGATCTTGGTCACGTCCTCGCCGCGCCCGCCTTCGTCCCCCACGCGGTAAGAGACGCGGCAATCGCCCTCGTAGACGAAATCGGTCTCGCCGCGCACCAGGATGCCTTCGATAAGGTTCGTCCCGAGGTTGAAGACCGGGGAACCGGAATTACCGCCGTAGGTGTCGAGGTTGGCCACGAAATAGCCGGGCTGGCCGGGATCGCGCACCGCGGCGCCTCCCGCCACCTTCAGGGGCAGCCCTACCGGGTGGCCGATCACGAAGAGCGGCGTTCCTTTGGCGGGAGAGCCTCCGCGGTTGACGGCCAGAGGTTGCCTGCCCTCCGCCGCGCGGTCTATGCGCAGCAGCGCGTAGTCCGCCCCGAGCCCGGCCGCGCCGGGTTCCTCGGGAGCCGGTCCGCCCATCTGAAGCGCCCATTTCTCTATGCTCCTGCAGGAATAGACCTGCGAGGCCGGCACGACGGACGGGGCGGTCCCGGACCCGTCGTTCCTGAAGCCGAAAACGAACATGGTGTTGTCGCAGTCCTCCTGCGTCCTCACGCAGTGGCCGGCGGTCATTATCAGGTCCTCCCCCACCAGCGTGCCCGAGCAGAAAGCGCCCAGGGGCTGCTGGGAGAAGGGTTCGGAGGCGCAGACGCCCACGGCGTCGGCGAACCTGGCGGTGCGCAGGGAGTAATTATCTCCCTCCTTCTTCAGGTCCCAGGTTTGCCACAGGGAGACGACCGAGTCGGCCAGCTTTCTCTGGTCGGCCGGCGCCTGGAAATATTCGAGGCGGTCATCATTACCGTAGATGACCTTGTTTTCGGCTTTCAGCGGAGAGGGAAGAACGGATACGGCGAGGAACAGTGTTGTCAGCGCGATGTTGTTCATTAAGCCTCCGGATCGTGTTGCATATACTTTGTACCCTTCCCCTTGATTATAATCAAAGGCCAAAGGTCCCGGTTTTTAATAGGTCCAAAGGCCTATATTAGAAAATGTAATACAAGCATCCGGAGTATCCCGGCGAGCGTGAGAGGCGTTGGAGGCGGAGCGGCCGGCGGTCTTAAAGCCAGCCCAGGAACATTTCCACGGAAAAGGCGTCCAGCAGTCTGAAGGCGGCGTAGTAGAGGAGGAAAAGCGCCGGGTATGCGGCGGGCGGGAGCCAGGACGGCGTATTTAAAGAGAGGTTGTTCTCGTTCCCGAGCAGGTCCCGCCCCTCCCCCCTTGCCGCCAGGGAGAGCGAATGCAGCGGGAAGGCGGCCAGGGCCAGCAAAGGAAAGAACGCGTAACCGGCAAGGGGCATTCCCAGCAGGTCCGGTCCGTCGGCGAAAGGGAACGCGTATATCCGCGAAGGACCGCCCGCCAGGTTCCAGATCTCTCCCACGATGCCGCAGAACAGTCCGGCGGCGGCGATAGCCGCGGCGCCTTTCCTCCCGCCGGAGAGCCGGCTTCTCCAGAGAGAAGGGAGTCCCGTTCTCAGGGCCAGCCATTCGGCCGTTATCAGCAGTCCGGGCGCGGCCAGAGGGAAGAGTAAGGACGGGAAAGCCGAAGATAACAGGATCGCAGCCGTTCCCGCCGCGAGCGCCGCCCTGGAAGCCCCGCCGGAGGGGCGGCAGAGCTTCTCCGGGCGCGGGGAACGCGCCTTTCCCGGCAGAAGAAAGGCCGCGGACTGGTGCAGGGCGGGCAGGAGGGCCGAGCCGTAAAGAAAGTACCAGGCCCACCTGTAGGACCGGGAATAAGGCAGCCCGGAATACTTCCAGAGCCCCAGCCTGATATTCGCCGCCTCGAAGACGAGCCAGACGGCGCAGGAACAGAAAGCCATCCAGATGAAATCGTCGGTACGGGTGATGATGAGGGATTCGCCTTTCAGCGAGAAAATAAGGCTGTCGGAAAGCGCGACGTAAGCCCACCAGAGCAGCGGGGCCGAAAAAACCGCGAGCGGCTGGAAACCGCTGTACATCCCCGCCAGGCCCGTGAAGGCCAGCAGGAAGCCGGAGTAGAGTACGACGCTTGGCTTGATGTCCTGCATTTGTGTCCACCCCCCCCCTTGAAAAAACGGAGAGTCCGGGCGTTAGAGCATTCTCTCGAAACGGAAATTCAGTATGACGAAGCGTCTGACCGAGAGCGACAGCCTGTAGAGGAAGTACGCCAGCTTCAGGCCCAGCAGGCGTTTGACCGCTTCTTTCCAGGGGGTTTTCCCCGCTTTGCTCTTTTCATCGCCGAACTGCGTCATATAGTAGCCCTGTATCGGCACTAATAGTTCCGGGCCGGCCGCAGCTTTCCTGGCCGTGAAGAATATGTCGCTCTTCCCGAACAGATCGCTTATGACCTCCGCGGTACCGGGGGTGTAATCGTACCGGCGTCTAGCGGTCCTGAAACAACCCCCGCGAGCCCGCAGTATGCTCATATGCATACCGTCAAAGCCGTTGATCTTGAAAAAATCCCGGAAAAGCGTCGGAGAAAAACTGTAGAAACCGTGGTCGACCATTCCGGACATCGGTGAGAAAAAGGCTACATGGCCTCCGGGCTTCAATAACCTTACGGTATTGAACAGCACCTCCTTGACGTCGAAGCAATGCTCCAGCGTCCCCGCGTCCGAGACCAGGTCGTACTGCCCTTCCAGTTCCCGCGGTATCCTTTTGTTCAGGTCCAGAGTGAAAGTCGGCTTCTCGTTATCGAAGTAATCGACGCTGTGAATCTCGTCGAACCCCAGCATTTTGAAGAAAACGTCCTGATGTATGGACTTGCCGAACTGGGTGAGCGGATCGTATTTCACTTCGGATTCGGGCAGTACCCTGGGCGGGCGGCCCTCCCGCCGGAATATCCTGAGAAGACCGTCATGATCGGCGTCCACGCCGTTCCTGCCGAATGTAAGCACCTTCCCCGAGCATTCCTTGTCCTTGAATGCCCTTACCAGCAGTTGAAGAGCGGCTTTCGAATAGCCCATGATCAGATACAGGTCTTATCGGTCCGCTTCGGCGCGGACGACGGCGAAAGATCCGAACGAACGTCCCGGACCAAATTGTACAAAATCCCGCGGAAACGGTCAGAACGGGAACTTGTAGCGTTCAAGCCCCAGTTCCTCGCGCATCGCCAGGACTTCCCGCTGGGTCTCCTTATTGACGGGAACGCCCTTGTTCTTCCGGTACTGCCAGGCGAGGTATTCCTTCTCGCCGGCGGTATAGATGCGCTTCGCCCCGGGCATCTTCTTCGACGCGCGCAGTTCGCGCAGGATGTTCCCCGCCGTGCGCTTGAACGAGGCCAGCGGCACGAAATGCCCGATGTCGATGGCGAGGAAGAAATGGCCGAGCGGGTAAGGGACCTTGTTGCCCTTTTTATCGTAGCCCAGCAGCTGCTTCATGTAGGCCCCGTCCTGCAGCGCGGCCGAGAGTATCTCTACGACGGCGCAGTAGCCGTAGCCCTTGTAGCCGCCCAGGTCCTCGCCGACGCCGCCCAGCGGCGCGAGGGCCGCCGTGCCCTTTATCAGGTCGGTCAGCACGGCGCGCGAATCGGTCTTGCTGCCCCCCTTCTCGTCTATGACCCAGCCCTTGGGCATCCGCTTGCCCAACTTGGCGTAGACCTCGATCTTGCCGCGCTGCGTTATGGAAGTGGCGCAGTCGAGCATGAACGGGAACTTCTCGTCCGTCGGCAGGGCGAAGGTCAGCGGGTTGGTCCCCATCATGTTCTCGACGCCGAAGGTCGGCGCGACCGACGGGCGGGCGTTGGTGCCGGTTATCCCTATCATGCCGGCCTTCGCGGCCAGCAGAGTGTGATAGCCCGCGATGCCGTAATGGGTCGAGTTGCGCACGGCCGTCATGCCGAGGCCGTACCGCTTCGCTTTCTTTATCGCTATCTCCATGGCGCGCTTGGCTATGACGTGGCCCATGCCGTTGTGGCCGTCGATGACGGCGGTGGTCGGCGTGTCCTTGACTATCTCGAACTTCGTCTTCGCCAGTTGTATGCCCTGCTTTATCCGGTCGTAGTAGATCGGCTTGAGGCGGGAAACGCCGTGCGAGTCTATGCCCAGCTTGTCGGCGGTTATCAGGACTTCGGCGCAGACGGCCGCGTCGGCCGCCGGGACCCCTATGCCCTTGAAAACGTCGCGCATGAAGCGCTCCATCAGGTCGAATTTCACCCACTTGGCACCTTTCTCTATTTCCATGTCACCTCCGTGGAGTTAGTCGCTAAATTTACGGCCTTCGATGAGGTCGGCCAGCGCCGCCGCGGCCCCGGCCGGGTCCGGCACGCCGGTCCCGCCATAGGCCGCCGACATGGCGGCCGCGGCTCCCCCGTCGGAGAGGAGGCGGCGCAGTTCGCGGGCCAGCGCTGCCGGCAGGTCCGGCCCCTGGGACAGGCCGACGGCGGCTCCGGCGCGGGAGAGAACGGCGGCGTTGGCGGCCTGATGTCCACCCGCCGAGGTCGGCAGCGGCACCAGGACGGCGGGCTTGCGCACGGCGGCCAGTTCGGCGACGGTGCTGGCCCCGGAGCGCGAGACTATTATGTCGGCCGCGGCGTACAGCAGGTCCATCTCCGCGCAGTAATCGAGCAGTTTTAAGTCCGGGTCGGCGGCGAGTCCGGCCTCCGCATAGGCCAGCCGCGTCTTTTCCGCGTTGCCTTTGCCGGCGACATGGAGCACCTGGAAAGAGAGCCCGCCGGCTTTCAGTTCTCCGGCGGCGGCCGCCAGCGCGGAATTGAGCGCCGCGGCGCCCTGGCTGCCGCCGAAGGCCGCTATCACCGGCGCGGAGAGCTTCAGGCCCAGCCGCTCCCGCGCTTCTTCGCGGGAGACCTTGGGCGGGATGAATCCGCGCACCGGGGTGCCGGTCAGCACCGTCCTGCCGGCGAAAGGGTCCCGTTCTACGGGCAGCCCCAGCGCCACCGCGGGGCAGACCGCGCCGGCTATGCGGTTGCCCAGGCCGAAGACGGCGTTGGATTCGTGTATGAGCCGCGGTACGCCGCGCAGCCAGGCCAGCAGCACCGCCGGGAAAGAGACATAGCTGCCGGCGCCGAAGACGGCGTCGGGCGAATAGTCGGCCAGTACCCGCCAGGCGCCGCGCAGCCCGGCGGAGAATTTGGCCAGGAAGCGCAGGTGGCGCAGCGGGTTGAGCGAGCGCGGCAGGGCCGCGGCCGGTATTTCGGCGTAAGGCAGGCCCTCCGCGTCCAGGGCGGGGGCGGAGATGTCCCCCTCCTTGACGAGGAAAAGGACCTGCCAGCCGCGCCGCGCCAGCTCCCGGCCCAGCGCCAGCCCGGGGTAGAAATGGCCCCCGGTCCCGCCGGCCGCTATCAGGGCGCGCCGCCTTTTCACGATGTTCATAGTACGGCCTTCCTGTGCGCCGAAACGTTGAGCACGAAGCCCGCCGCCAGCAGCATGGTGATCATCGACGAGCCTCCGTAGGAGAAGAAAGGCAGGGGTATGCCCTTGGTCGGCGTCAGGCCCAGCGTCATGGCCATGTTGAAGAAGGCCTGCAGGCAGATGACCAGCACCATGCCCGAAGCGGCTATGGCCGAGAAGAAAGTGGTGGCGTTGCGGGCCAGCCTGAGGCCGCGCAGCAGGAGGTAGCCGAAGAGCCCCGCTATCAGCAGCGACCCGAACAGCCCGAGCTCCTCGGCGACGACGGGGAAGATGAAGTCGGTGTGGGGCTCCGGCAGGTACATCAGCTTGAGCTTGGAGGCCCCGAGCCCTACGCCGAACCAGCCGCCCGAGCCTATGGCCAGCAGCGACTGCACCAGCTGGTAGCCCGTGCCCGAGGCGTCGTCCCAGGGCGAAAGGAAGTTCCTGAACCTGGCTATGCGGTAGGGCTTGCGTATGAGCTCCTCGATGAAGACGAGCAGGCCGAAGCCCAGCGGCGCCAGTATGTAGCGCAGTTTCACGCCCGAGCAGAACAGCATCGTCAGCGCCACGGCGAAGATGAGCGCGGGCGTGCCCAGGTCGGGCTGCATGGCGATCAGCGCCAGGGCCAGCAGCGTCACGATCAGGGGCCGGAGCAGCTGCCGCCAGTCCTTGAGTATGCGGCTGATGTTCTTGTCGAAATGGTCGGCCAGGTAGAGCACGACGGCCAGCTTGGCGAATTCGCTGACCTGCAGGTTCATGAAGCCCAGCGGTATCCAGCGGCGCACATGGGCCACCGGCGGCATGAAAAGCGTGGCCAGCAGCAGGGCCAGCGTGGCCAGCATGAGCGGCTTTATGAACTTGCGGAACTTCTCCAGTTCCAGGTTCATGACCGCCCACATGCCCGCCAGCCCGGCGAAGGTCCAGACGAGCTGGCGCTTCACGAAGAAGAAGGACGAGAGGCCCTTGTTCTCGGCGTAGATGGCGCTGGCGGAATAGAGCGAGACCAGGCCGATAAGGAGCAGCGCGGCCACCGCGATCATGAAGTGATAGTCCGCGTAGCGCAGGCTGCGCGAGGTGAAAAGTCCGGCGAAGGGACCGGGGCCGCCTCTCCCCCCGCGCCCGGCCGAATAGCGCCGTCTCATTTCAGCCTCCCGGCCAGGCGTTTGAATTCCGCCCCGCGGTGCTCGAAATCCCGGAACTGGTCGAATGAGGCGCAGGCGGGCGAGAGAAGCACTATGTCCCCCGTCCGCGCCGCCGCCGCCGCTTTTTCAAGGGCCGCTTCAAGCGTGACCGTCCTCTCCATCGGCGCCGTACCGCGCAGCTGCTTCTCTATCAGCGGGGCCGCCTTGCCGATGGTCAGGACCTTTTTGACCGACGCCCTGATGAGCGGCTTCAGCGGGGCGTAGGGCACGCCCTTGTCGAGGCCGCCGAGTATGAGCCAGATGTTCTTTTTCCCGGCCAGCGCGCGCAGCGCCGTCGCCGTCGAATCGACGTTGGTCGCCTTGGAATCGTTTATGTAGGTCACGCCGCGCAGGACACGGGCGGTCTCGATGCGGTGCTCGACGCCCCTGAAGGCGGCGAAGACCTTCCGCAGGTCCGCCGGGCCAGCGCCGCAGGACAGCGCCATAAGCCCGGCGCACATCGCGTTCTCCAGGTTGTGCCGCCCGGGCAGGCGCGGCGGCTCGACGGTAAAGGACAAGGTGCCGGTCCTGAAGGCCAGCCGGCCGTCCCCGGTCCAGGCGCTCAGTTTTCCCCCGCACCTGTTGGAGGAGAAGAACAGGGCTCTCGAAGGGCAGCGGTGCGCGAGGCGGCGGCAGGCCGCGTCCTCGTAGTTGAAAACGCAGGCGGCGGACTTGCGCTGGCCGGCGAAGACCTTCGCCTTGGCCGCGGCATAGGCGGCCAGGCCGCCGTGATGGTCGAGGTGGTCGGGCGTTATGTTGAGCACGCAGGCCGCGTCAGGGGAGAGGGCGGAGCTGTCCTCGAGCTGGTAGCTGGACAATTCCATGACCAGCGCGTCCTTCGGCCCGGCCTTGGGCGCCGTGGCGGAGGCGGGTATTCCGAGATTCCCGCAGACGAAAGCGCGCGCCCCCCGCCGCTTCGCCGCCGACTGCATCAGCAGGCCCAGCAGTTCCGTCGTGGTGGTCTTGCCGTTGGTGCCGGTGACCGCCAGCACCTTGCCCGCTTTGGAGAAAGCCAGAGCTGTCTCTATTTCGCTGAAAACGGGTACTCCCGCCGCCCGGAGCTTTTTGAATACCGGCGCGTGCGAAGGCAAGCCTGGGCTTTTGACGGCGAAGCCGCAGGATAATATCCTGTCGCTGTGCCCCCCCGCCTCGATCTGTACGGACCCGGGCAGGTCCTTGAGTTTCGGCTTCAGGTCCTTCATCGGCGCCGAGTCGCTGAGCAGCACGCGGAAACCTTTCCCCGCCAGCAGCCGCGCGGCCGCCAGGCCGGACCGGCCCGCCCCTATGACGAGGGCTCTTTTGCCTTTGAAGTCTGACGGCCTGAACATATCAGTAATAATGCCCCAGGTCTTTCAGGTTCTCCGTCGTGATCTTCGGGCTGAAGACCTTGTACACCCAGAGCTGGTAGGCGATGACGGCCGGCAGGAATACGCCGACCACGACGGTCATTACTTTAAGCGTGTAAGGGCCCGAGGCGGAGTTGTAGGCGGTAAGTCCCGCTCCGCGCTGTCCCAGCGCCGGCACCAGGTCCGGGAACATGCCGGCCAGGCCGGTGAAGACCAGCGCCAGTATGAAGACGAGGGAGCCGACGAAAGCGCCCCTGGGCGAACCGGAAAAACCGGGCTTGGCCCTGATCAGGCCCGCGGCGGCGGCCAGCGGCAGCAGGTAGAGCAGCGGTCTGACTGCGTAATTTTCGAAGAGCGGCGTGCCGTAGCGCGAGGCCGCGACGAAGGCCAGCAGCAGGAGCGCGACCAGGTACCAGGCCCGGCCCGCGGCCGCGGCGGCCCTGTCGGCCAGCGGCCCGCCGGCGCGCAGCGCCAGCCAGAGCAGGCCGTGATGCAGGAAGGCCACCATGAAGAATACCGCCGTCAGCAGCGCGTAGGGGTTGAGCAGGTCCCAGAACGAGGACTTTATCATGCCCGCTTCCAGCGGGAAGCCGCGGAAGAGGTTGCCGAAGAAGACGCCCAGCAGCAGCGCGGGGAGGAAGCCGCCCGCGGCTATGGCCAGGTCCCAGAAACGGGTCCAGCCCGCCCCCTCCACCTTGCCGCGGAACTCGAACGCCACTCCCCTGAATATCAGAGACAGCAGGAGCAGGAACATAGCGACATAGAGGCCGCTGAAAAGCGCGGCGTAGACGGGCGGGAAGGCGGCGAAGGTGACGCCGCCGGCGGTGACCAGCCAGACCTCGTTGCCGTCCCAGACGGGGCCTATCGTGTTTATGACCACGCGCTTTTCGTCGGGCGTGCGCGCCAGGAAGTTGTGGGCCATGCAGGCGCCGAAGTCGAAGCCGTCGAGCGCAAGGTATACCGCCCAGAGCAGACCCCAGGCCAGGAACCAGAAGGCGTTGAGTCCGTTCATGCGGCCTCCCCGGGCGCCTTCGCCGCGTATTTGAACATCAGGTATACCCCCAGCGCTCCCAGCGCCGCGTAGACCAGCGTCAGCGAGACCAGGGAGAAGGCGACCATCCCCGCGCCGACGTTCGGCGAGGCGCCCTCGGCCGTGCGCATCAGGCCGTGGACTATCCAGGGCTGGCGGCCCATCTCGGTGACTATCCAGCCCAGTTCGTTGGCGAGGTACGGCAGCGGTATGACCGCCACCGCGGCCTTCAGGAACAGGGGGTATTTTCCCGTCCAGCCCAGCAGCGAGAGCGCCGCGGCGGCGGCCGAGAAGGCGATGAAGAACATGCCCAGCGCCACCATCAGTTTGAAGCTTATGAAGACCGGCCAGAGCGGCGGCCTGTCCGCCGGATGGAAGTCCCTGAGGCCCTTTATCTCGGCGTCGGCCTTCTTGAAAGCCATGAAACTGAGCAGCTTCGGTATGCCCAGCGCCTCGACGCGGTTGCGCTCATTGGCCGGGTCCGGCAGCACGACGAGGTTGTAGGGCACGCCTTTCTCCGTTTCCCAGACCGCCTCCATCGCCGCGAACTTGGCGGGCTGGAGCTTGGCCGACATCATGCCGTTGAGGTCGCCCGCGCCCAGCACGCCCAGCGACGCGGCCAGCGCCATGAAGGCGCCCAGCCGGAAAGAGCGGCCGAAGAAGCCGGGCGCGTTCTTCCTGAGGAGGTGCCAGGCCGAGACGCCCATGACGAAGAAGCCCGCCACCGTCCAGGCCGCGAGCACCGTGTGCAGGAACATGGTCCAGCCGTAGGGATTGGTCACCAGCGCGGCGAAATCCGTCATTTCGGCGCGGCCGTTGCGCACCGCGTAGCCCACCGGGTTCTGCATCCAGCCGTTGGCCAGTATGATCCAGAGAGCCGAGAGGTTGGTCCCTATGGCCACCAGCCAGATCGAGAGCAGGTGCAGGCCGCGCGAGACGCGCTTCCAGCCGAACATCCAGACGCCGATGAACGTGGACTCGAGGAAGAATGAAGTTGTCGCCTCTATCGCCAGCGGCGCGCCGAAGACGTCGCCGACATAGGCCGAGTAGGCGGCCCAGTTCATGCCGAACTGGAATTCCAGGGTGATGCCGGTCACCACGCCGACCGCGAAATTTATCAGGAAAAGCTTGCCCCAGAACTTCGCCTGGTCCAGCCAGCGGTCGTCCTTCGTTATGAAGCCCAGCGTCTCCATCGCGGCTATGAGCACGGCCAGGCCTATCGTCAGCGGCACGAAGAGGAAGTGGAAGCCCGCCGTTACGGCGAACTGCAGCCTGCTCAGAGTAAGCGCGTCCATGGTCCTACCTTATCTTGAGCGACGAGAGGGCGATGAGCATCAGCATGATGCCCGCTATCCAGAAACGTATCGTGACCTTTGACTCGGCGACCCCCCCCAGTTCGAAATGATGGTGCAGCGGCGCCATCCGGAAGAGGCGCTTCTTATCGCGCAGTTTATACGAACCCATCTGGAGCAGTACCGAAAGGGTCTCGGCCAGGAAGATGCCTCCCGCTACCGGCAGCAGCAGCTCCTGCTTGACGGCTATAGCGGAGACGCCTATAGCGCCGCCCAGGAACAGCGAACTGGTGTCGCCCATGAAAACCTCGGCCGGGTGAGCGTTGTACCACAGGAAGCCCAGGCACGAGCCTATCATCGCGGCCAGGAAGACGGTTATCTCGCCGGCGCCCTCGACGTAGATTATCTTCAGGTACGAGGCTATCTTGATATTGCCGGCGGCGTAGGCTATGACGGCGAAGGTCAGCGCGGCGAAGACTATCGTGCCGGCGGCGAGGCCGTCGAGCCCGTCGGTAAGGTTGACCGCGTTGGAAGAGCCGATGATCATGAGCATGACCAGCGCGGCGTAGAAGAGGCCCAGGTCCAGCATCAGGCCTTTCGTGTAGGGGACGAAGAGCAGGTTGGCGAACTGCGGGTTCGGCGGGCTGACGGCCAGGTAGACGGCGGCCGCGACGGCCGTGAACAGCTGCAGCGAGAACTTGAAAGCGGAGGAGGCCCCCTTCGGGTCCTTGCGCACGAGCTTCTTGTAATCGTCCATCCAGCCCGTGAAGGCAAGCACGACGGTGACGAAGGCCAGCAGGAGTATGAAGCGGTTGTCGGGCCTGGCCCAGAGCAGGGTGCCCGCCATCATCGTCAGGAAGATCAGGAGTCCTCCCATCGTGGTCGTGCCCTGCTTGGCCAGGTGCGTCTGCGGCCCGTCGGTGCGCTGCACCTGCGCGATCTTGTAGGACCTGAGCTTCCTGATGAGCCAGGGCCCGAAGGCCAGGCTCAGCAGGAACGAGGTCATCACCGCCCCGCCGGCGCGGAAGGTTATGTACTGGAAGACGTTGAGCGGGCTGAAGAAGTCGCGGAATTCGTGGAGGTAGTAGAGCATGTTTTCAGAGTCCTTCTATGAGATTCTCAAATTTCATCGAGCGCGAGGCCTTTACCAGGAAGAAGGCCCCGCCGGCCGAGACCAGTGACCGGAACTCGTCCCGCCATTGCGCCGGGTCGGCGGAGTATGACGCCTTTATCGAAGGGAAACGCGAAGCCAGTTCGTCCGCCGCGGCGCGCATCTCGGGACCGGCCAGGAAGACCTTCTCCGGCCGCGCGGCGGCTATGGCGGCGGCCAGTTCCCGGTGGTACTTCTCCGAATAGCGGCCCAGTTCCTTCATGTCCCCCAGCGCCAGGTACCTGGGCCCGTCGGCGCGCGCCGCGGCCGAGAGGGCGGCGGCCATCGACTGGGGATTGGCGTTATAGGCGTCGAGCAGGACGCGCGAGCCGCGTATTTCCAGCCGTTGCATGCGCATCGGCGGCGGCTTAAAATTCTCCAGGCCTTTCTTTATGAGAGCCGGCTCCAGGCCGAGTTCGCGGGCGGCGGCCCAGGCGGCGGCCGCGTTGAGCCGGTTATGCGGGCAGTCCTGCGGCAGGGCTACGGCGAACTCGCCGGCCTTCTCCGCTATCGAGAAATCCCTTTCCCGCTCGACGACCCTGTAATGAGCGTCGTCAGCGCGGCCGAAAGTGACGCAGCGGGGGCGGCCGTTCAGCCGGCGCAGCATCCCGTCGTCGGCGTTATAGACCAGCGTTCCGCGGGCGGAGAGCGAATCCGCTAGCTCGGTCTTGGTCAGGAAAACGGTCTCGAGATCGCCGAACTTCTCCAGGTGCGAAGGCCCGATATTGGTTATGACGCCGACGGCAGGGGCCGCCAGCGGCGCTATCTCGGCTATGTCCCCCCGCCGCGAAGCGCCGAGCTCGAAGACGGCGTAGCGGTGCTCCGCGGAGAGTTCCAGCAGCGAAAGCGGAAGGCCGAACTGGTTATTGAGATTGCCCTTATTGGAGCAGGCCGGCCCGGTTTGGGAAAGAGCGGAGAAGAGCATCTCCTTGACCGTGCTCTTGCCGTTGGAGCCGGTCACGGCCGCCACGGGCAGCGTGAACCTGCGGCGGTGGAAAGCCGCCAGCGACTGCAGGGCCTTGAGCGTATCCTTCACCGCCACCACCGCCGGCGGCCTGGGCCCCGCGGGCAGCCGGTCCTCCCGGCAGATCCAGCCGGCCGGCGAAGCCGCCATCGTAGAGGCGAGGAAATC
The DNA here is from genome assembly GCA_964415175.1 of uncultured Elusimicrobiaceae bacterium. Taxonomy (GTDB): domain Bacteria; phylum Elusimicrobiota; class Elusimicrobia; order Elusimicrobiales; family UBA9959; genus UBA2231. Next base: position 7,315 of record CAYPYG010000007.1, on the reverse strand, counting down.
GTGGGCGTCGTGCTTCTCGCCGGCCAGCGCCCAGAAATAGCCGCCGGCCTTTACGGCCCGGCTGTCGATGACGAAAGAATCGAATGGCGCGCGCGCGTCGCCGCTGACAAGTTTCCCTTCGACCGCCCCGACCAAAGTTTTCAGGTCAATCGCAAGTTTCATTGCCTTCCGCTCTGCGCAATTGAGAAACTGAAAAACAGTTTATCTTTCATCTGAAAAAGTGCCGGCATCCCGCCGACGAAAACTATTATAGATTATACTTATTAATGAGAGCGCGGGCGCCGGCCCGGCTCCCGGGGAAAGGGCAAATTGGCGGTCTCAAACCATTTCAAATGGCCTGAATTACAGGGAGAAGGTCAGCGGCCGTACTTATCGTAATTGAAGGCCCAGGTATTGCCCTTGGGGTCGGTGAGCGAGGATAGCTGCCCGCCGGCGCAGGACGCGCAGGACCCGTTGCCGTAGATAAATCTAGTCACAATGTTTACGAAGTTAAAAGTCGAGACCTGGCCCTTTCCGAACAGTGAAGCGATCTTGAAGATACCTTATACTGCGTTGCTCACAACTTAGATTGAATGTATTTGATTAACTTTCGCTCACCTTCATTGTTGGGCTTGATCTTATTTAGTTTTGTAATCACAACCGAATCATACTCGGCTTCAGAAACCTCCAGCGGCAAAACCCCGAAAGAAAATTGAAAGTCAGAAATAGAGGCGAACGCCTTTATCCACTCCTCGGTTTTTGTGTACAACAACTCTGTAAGCACGTCATTCGCGGCCTCTTGATATTCCACCGTGTAGGTATCCGGATCTTTTGAAATATCATATAGCGCAAGAAATCCCGCTCTTTTATCCGCCCGTGCATCATTTAATGCGCTCAGAAACACTTGCCCTGCGGTTTCACGTTTTTTAGCACTTGCAATCTGGTGCGTTTCATCAGTTGTAGACGAACTTTGCTGCCCACAGGCTGCAAACAAAATGACGCTCATAAATGCAACATTTCTAATACAAACTGATATAGACATAAACTCCTTCTTCCCCTGCTTGAAAGCTATCCATGAATCTTCCATATTCAGTAGGGGGGATAACGTGGCATCCAGCGGACCCGATTCCTTTTTTGCTGCCAGGACGATTCCCTCTGTGAACATTTATTCCAATAGCTGTTTTTTTATTCGGGTTATCCTTCCTGGTCGCAGGGATCTCGCGTTCATCATGTTGTGTATATAGATTTAATGCAGGATATGCATTCGGAGAAGAAATTTTGTGTTTTCCGTATTTATACTTATATATGCCACTTCTAATCTCCGTGCCATTGTCGCCAACGGTACCGGAGGTGAAGATAGACGGGAGAGATAGTAGATCTTGCCATACTATTGTGATTGATCCATAATCCTTTGGCAGTATTTTAATTGAAATCACAAATTCCCCGTAAGGATCCATATTTCCCGTAGGGTCATTGGTGACATAGGAATAAAAATTGCTTCCAGAAGCAAAACCGATTGGATCCTCCTGTGTAAATGCGCCTCTAGCCCAATCATAATATCTGGCGCGGTAGTAATAAAGCCCGGATTCGCTATCTAGCTCGCGGGATGTGAACAGGTAAGGGTTGCCTACGGCGGATTTTAAAAGGATCGCGCCGGTGCGGTCCTTTATTGTCGGTTCGCCGTAGGCGGTATAGGAATAAGTTTCGACTATTTCTTTGTTGTCGTCGGTGAGCGCCGTTATGGAGCCCAGGGCGTCGGTGTGGTAGAAATAGTTTGTGCCGTCGGCCTTGGTCATTATCAGCGGCTCGTCTATGCCGGGACCGTGGGTGAAGGTCTGGAGCGGATTGCCGTCCGCGTCCAGGACGGCGATTATGTCCTCATTGTCGTAAACATAACGCCGGGTAAGTCCGTCGACGGTTTTCTCTATCCTTCTGCCTAAGGGGTCATACCTGTACTGGACCTTATGCTCCGGGGTCGTGACCTCGGCGAGCCGCTGTTCCGGGTCGTAGGCGTAGGCTATCGCGGTATTGTCGCTCTTACCGGTCCGGCCTATCAGATTGCCGTTCAGGTCATGCTCAAAGGTGTAGAGGGTGTTGGCCTGTATGCGGTTGGCGGCGTCATAGGCGTAGTCGTTCGCTCTTTTGTCGGCGAGCCTGTTGCCGTTCTCATCGTAGGCGAAGGTCTCGGCGGCCGCAGGGTCGTCCGCGCTTACAAGGCGGTTGGCGAAATCGTAGGAATAGGTGGTCACGCCGTCCCGGTCCTCCCGGGAGATCCGGTTGCCGGCCGCGTCGTAGCGGTACCTGGCGAAAGAAACGATCTCGCCGCCGGCCTTGTTCACTATCGAAAGCAGCTGGCCGGCCTTGTCGTAGGTGTAATCGGTTTCGGCCAGCGTTTCGGGCAGTGCCTTGAAAACGGTTTTCCTGGTGCGCCTGCCGACTGCGTCGTAAGCCAGGGTTACATTTATCCCCTGCGGGTTGACTATCGAGATCACGCGGTTTAGGGCGTCGTAGGTGTAATTGTATTCCCCCCACGTCGTGGACATGGCGGTGCGGTTGCCGACGGCGTCGTAGGTATAGCGCAAGGTGTAGGTCCCGCCCCCGAACGCCTGCGTGGTCCCGGCCGGGCGGTCGAGCGCGTCGTAGGCGAACCTGACCGCGCTCCCGTCATTGGAGGCGGATAGCCCCACGGCGGAGCTGGACATCCTGTCGTACTGGTGGATCTTCTTTCGCCCCAGTAGGGCTGTGATTTCGGGCTGATAAGGATAAATGGAGGGCGGAGGAATAGGTACAGAAGCATGCGCTATCAGGGGCGCACATACAATAATGATAAGCATGGTGAGAATATTTTTCATGTCGTGCGGTTATTTCGGCGCCTGCTTCCAACGGGGTCAATACTCCATGCCCGGAGCACTACAATAATAGTTGACACTTGGTGCTTTTTGCATCGTCGTTATACCGCTAACGGTTAACAACTTTAAACTTGCCATCCTTCGCTGTTAAGCCATCATGATTTTTAGATAAGAGTCCACAATTAATTGTGCCCTAATCTAAAAGGGAAGCCTGGTTATATTCATTAGAATGGGCCAGGCATGTGAAAAGCTTTGAAGAGCAGATGTGCACCAATCAAGGTTGATAAAATCGCGCCAAGTGAAAAGTAGAATTTCCATACTTGCTTCTCTGAATCGTTGAACGAGTAATATGGGAACCATTTTTCTAGTCTTTTTGCGGACTCATTAACGCGCTTTTCCGGATTAAATCCAAAATAGAAGGCGAAAACGAGAAACATCGCTCCCATAAAGAAATCCCCGGGATTAAACATGGTCAACCTCAAAGCTACTCGTGCCAACAATCATTACCGGCTGGATATTTGACCAGGGGAGCTGATTTTAGCGTTTCCTTAGCCCATGGCCATTGACTGTGCATCTCTATGTTGTAGGCTGTCATGGATATCCCCGGCACGGGTGGCCAAGATATCCCGATTTCAGTAAATTCCGGTAAGCCTTTTGATAAAGTGGCGCCATATTGCCCAGTAATCGCTAGAGGGCCTATCGGTAAAGACGGCTGTATCGCGAAATTTAGGCCCTCCATCACGGCATCTTTTGAGACGGTTAGAGAAATTCCACCATATGGGGAAACGGCTCCACCACCTTTGTATGTATAGATGCCTTGGGAATCAAATATTACTCCCCGCGTAAGACCTCCCCATATTCCTATCGTGATATTTAAATCAATGTACCAAAGCCCGAAAGGATCCATTAGCCCGACTGGGTTATTTGTTACGTAAGTGTATAAATTCGTCTCACCGGCAACAAAACCAGCGGGGTCTTCCTGTGTGAAGGCTCCGCTGTTCCAGTCGTAATATCTGGCGCGGTAGTAATAGAGCCCGGACTCACTGTCGAGTTCCCGGGCTGTGAAGAAATATAGATTTTCAATGGCTGATTTATCAAACACCGCGCCAAGGCTATCCTTTATCGTCGGCTGGCCGTAGGCTTTGTAAGTATAGGTCTCCACTATTTCTTTGTTGCCATCGGTCAGGACTGTTATGGAGCCTAGGGCGTCGGCGTGGTAGAAATAGTTTGCGCCGTCGGCCCTGGTCATTATCAGCGGCTCGTCTATGCCTGGGCCGTGGGTGAAAGTGTGGAGCGGGGTCCCGTCCGCGTCCAGTATGGCGATTATGTCCTCATTATCGTAGACGTAGCGCCGGGTAAGTGTCTCCATAGAGTAGTAGTTAGAAGTGTGATTTAACCTGTTGTATAAACCAGTCAGCGTTGTCTGGTGTAATCAAAATCGTTCTAACTATTCCGTTTTTTTTGCGGATCAAAATCACATCTCCCCACATGCGATTCCCTAGGCTTAATGCCATTAATGTTCCCTTCCTAAGAAACACTTCCTTATATAGTAGTTTTTGTATTTCCGAGATGTCATTGATTGGGATATTGATTAACGGTATTCGTCGGAATAATAAAACACAAATTGATTGTTCTTTTATTTGATAGTCGTAAATATGGCGGGCGGTGTAATGAAACGCTAAAATGGTAAGTACTAGCAAGATAAAAAAACATATTATCGCGGTAATTGCAGTCATTTTTGCGTCTGAGTATATGTTTGATAGTTGCTTAAACTAATGCCAATTCCTGGCCCAATTGTTATGGAGCCGATCCATATTCCATTGCTTATTCCCAGTTGTGCGGATGCTTTGATAGGGCCGACCCCTATATTGAACGAATAGGTATCTGATATCCCGCGCAACTGATTTGCGTTAGTGGCATTTGTAAGAAATGCCCCGGCCCCAATACCAGTAAATGCCCCAGCAATATAGCCCCCTTTGCTCCCAGGATGGCATGGCCCATACTCTGGACCGCCTGCAAATCCCCCAAGCGTAGTGAACTTACCTGCGGTTATTCCTTGTTCTCCCCCAGAAAAGATACCTCCGGCAATAGCGGCTGTCCCCCCGGCACCAGCCAATACAAGGCCCGCTTCTGTAGATACGGAACCGATAACTCCAACCCCCCATAACCCAGTTGGATCAATAAAAGCGAGAGGATTGTTTATTACATAAGGATAAAGGTTGGCGCTGTTATCAATAATCCCGATTGGGTCTTCTTGGGTAAAGGCGCCTCTGTTCCAGTCGTAATACCTAGCGCGGTAATAATAGAGCCCGGACTCACTGTCGAGTTCCCGGGCTGTGAAGAAATATGGATTTCCAAAGGCTGATTTATCAAACACCGCGCCAAGGCTATCCTTTATCGTCGGCTGGCCGTAGGCTTTGTAAGTATAGGTCTCCACTATTTCTTTGTTGCCATCGGTCAGGACTGTTATGGAGCCTAGGGCGTCGGCGTGGTAGAAGTAGCTGGCGCCGTCGGCCTTTGTTATTATCAGCGGCTCGTCTATGCCTGGGCCGTGGGTGAAGGTCTGGAGCGGATTGCCGTCCGCGTCCAGCACGGCGATGATGTCTTCGTTGTCGTAGACGTATCGCTGGATATTGCCGTCGACGGTTTTCTCGATACGGCGGCCCAGAGGGTCATATTTGTACTGGACCTTGTGTTCCGGGGTTACGACTTCGGAAAGTTGCTGCTCGGGGTTGTAGGCGTAGGTAATTTTGCTTATACCTACGGAGGACATCGGTATCGTGAGGTCCAGTCTTGGCTTCATGAAACGTTATATCCCCCGTCTTTCATTTCGTCGTTTTGTCTCGTCCGATAGCCGGTTGCGGGATATTCCGTTTTTTGGCCCTAAAAATTCTTATCTCACAATAAATATTCCAAATGTGTGCCAAAAGAGTTGTTAGTCCTGCAATAGCAAAAAGCAATACCGCCGCAGCCTTTTTAATAGGCCCAACGCCCAGAAAAGATAAGAGAAGGTGGGCAAGTATTGCTCCGGTAATGAATAATGCTGCATATATCCCAAGCCCATAAAACAAGAGCCGCGCGAAATACATTTTGGTCTCACGATTCATAAGAACAATCCTACTATTCGCAGGTATACAAATCTCCAGAAGACGAAATGCCTAGTCCACCAGCTGTAATAACGGATCGTATGTGATCATGAGGTTGTCCATAATGTGTGACAGCATTTGAACGCAATAATAGTTCGTCTTGCAATGAGAGTTTATTTGTCATCTCACGTACATGCGATACCCCGAACTGCGCAAGTTCCTCTATGGATGATCCCAATGCAGCAAATCCTGAACTGACTAAAGTAGCCTCGGCTAAATTGTCTGAAAGCGGCTGATTTGCTGAAATATTTTTAGCCATTTGACTATATCCGCCAATAGACCCAGCGGCTCCCGCGTTTAAAATTACCCTATTCAAAGCGGTTGCGCCTATTTTGGTAATTTGATTCCCCACTCCTACGCCTAATGCTCCACTCCCGGCGCTCAAGCCTACTGATACCCAATTTATTTTAGATAAGCTCCCGGTTTGTGCGTATTGAATTCCGAAATCAATCCCGCCTGAAATTATGCCTCCGGCTATTATCCACCCGAGCTTTCCCGTGGGGTCTATGGCCCTAGTGGGTCCGTTCTTAACATACGCATAAAAATTTGTGTCGGATCCTGCCAGCCCGAGGGGGTCTTCCTGGGTGAAGGCGCCCCTTCGCCAGTCGTAATACCTGGCGCGGTAGTAATAAAGCCCGGATTCGCTATCTAGCTCGCGGGATGTGAACAGGTAAGGGTTGCCTACGGCGGATTTTAAAAGGATCGCGCCGGTCCGGTCCTTTATCGTCGGCTCGCCGTAGGCTTTGTAGGTGTAGGTCTCCACGATTTCTTTCTTGTCGTTGGTCAGGGCTGTTATGGAGCCCAATCCATCGGCGTGGTAGAAGTAGCTGGCGCCGTCGGCCTTGGTCATTATCAGCGGCTCGTCTATGCCGGGACCGTGGGTAAAGGTTTCGGTGGGTCGATTAGTGCTGTCGAGGATGGCGATTATGTCCTCGTTGTCGTAGACGTATCGCTGGATATTGCCGTCGACGGTTTTCTCGATACGGCGGCCCAGCGGGTCGTATTTGTAGCTAACACTGTGGTCCGGGGTCGTGACCTCGGAAAGCTGCTGCTCGGGGTTGTAGGCGTAGGTTATCGTAGCGTTGCCGCTCTTATTGGTCCGGCCGGTCAGGTTCCCATTGGGATCATGGGCGAATGTGTAAAGGCTGTTTGCCTGTATGCGGTTGGCGGCGTCATAGGCGTAGTCGTTCGCTCTTTTGTCGGCGAGCCTGTTGCCGTTCTCATCGTAGGCGAAGGTCTCGGCGGCCGCAGGGTCGTCCGCGCTTACAAGGCGGTTGGCGAAATCGTAGGAATAGGTGGTCACGCCGTCCCGGTCCTCCCGGGAGATCCGGTTGCCGGCCG
>CAYPYG010000006.1:0-98732 GCA_964415175.1 uncultured Elusimicrobiaceae bacterium | reverse complement strand
CGGTTAGGTGGGAATTACTGCCTGTTTTGCGGTCTCGGGTAGCTGGGACGTAACAGTCATGGCCGCCGATGCCGGCGCGGCCGGCTTCCGCCAGGCGAACCAGGGCGCCGCCGCCAACGGCATGGGCAACGCCTTCACGGCCGTGGCCGACGACGCCTCCGCGGTCTGGTACAACCCCGCGGCCCTCACCGCTCTCGAAGGCACCAACCTGACGCTGGGCGCGGTCTTCGTGGCGCCGCAGGTGGAGCACAAGACGGCCGCCGTCACCGACGAGACGAAAAGCCGCTTCCATACCCTCCCCCACTTCTACGCCGCGCGCAAGCTGAGCGACAAGTGGGCCGTCGGCCTCGGCGTCAACGCGCCCTACGGCCTCTCGACCGACTGGGACCCCGTCAACGCCGTCACCCGCGAGATCGCGACCAAATCGTCCCTCAAAGCGATCTACACCAACCTCAACGGCGCCTATAAGGTCAACGAGAACCTCTCCGTGGCCGCCGGCGGCACTTTCGTGCGCATGGACGCGGTGATGAACAAGAAGGTGGAGAACTCCGGCGCGGCGTCGCAGAACATCGAGCAGACCCTCGAAGGGGACGGCACCAGCGCGGGCTGGAACCTGGCGGCCATGTACAGGTGGAACAAGTGGAACTTCGGCGCCAATTACCGCAGCAAGGTCAAGGTGGGCATAGACGGGAACATCAATCTGCCGACCACCGGGATCTTCGCCGGCGTACTCCCCCCGGCCAACAACAGGCCCGGCCGCACCACTATAACCCTCCCCGACACTTTCCAGATCGGCGCGGCCTACAGGCCGAATAATGACTGGCTGTTCTCGGCCGAGGCCGACTATACCAACTGGACCACCTACAGCCAGCTGGTCATAGACTATCAGCGCGACAACGGCACCTGGACGCAGACCGTCGACCCCAAGAACTGGAAAGCGGTCTGGGCCTTCCGGCTCGGCACCGAGCATAAGGTCAGCGAGAACCTCAAGCTGCGCGCCGGGGCCTATTACGATCTCACGCCGGTGAAGAACTACTACTTCGAGACCCGCAATCCCTGCGCCAACCGCCTGGCCTTCTCCGTGGGCGCGGGCTGGAGCAGGGGCAACTGGAGCGTCGACGCGTCCTACCTCTACCTGAAGTTCATGGAAAGGAAGGTCGGCGACAGCATACAGGACAACGGCTCTCTCACGACCGGGACCGAACTCGCCGGCACCTACAACTCCATCGCCCGCCTGCCCGCCGTCTCGGCGAGCTACAAGTTCTAAGGAAGGCGAAGGACCAAAAAAGGACCCCGGGCCGCAAGCCCGGGGTCCTTCATTTCGGGGGACGGCACGCCCGTTCCCTACTCGTCCTTGCCCACCACCCGCCAGAAACGGTCGGGATGCGGGTCCTGTTCCTCCTTCTCGGCCAGCGCGGCGAAAACCACGCGCTTGATATCCCCGGGGCTGAAAGGCTTGGTTATATAGCCGCAGGCGCCCAGGTCCAGCGCCTTCATCGCGATCTCCACGTCGTCGTTGCCGGTCAGGACGAAGATAAGCGGCCTGTGGGAGAGTTCCCTGATCTTCTTGAGCGTCTCTATGCCGTTCATCACCGGCATCTTTAGGTCCAGCAGCACGACGGAGGGCTTCGCCGACGCTATCGCGGCCAGGCCGGCCTTGCCGTCCTGCGCCTCGCTGATTTCGCAGCCCGCGAAGATCCCCTTCAGGACCAGCCTAATATTGGGATCGTCGTCGATTATCAGAACCTTGTGCTTCATAACGGCCTCTCCTGATAGTTTAGCACATGGCGGCGCGTTTTTCAGCCCCAAAACGAACGGCCCTCCCGCTTCCGCGGGAAGGCCGTCGTCCGCCGGTCCGGGCTCAGTCCGGGAAGTAGGGCTGATTGAGCCTGTGAATGTCCCAGCCGTCCGGGATGAGGTCGTAGACCGCCTTGCCTTCGGCCCTTATCAGGTCATGCACCGGCTTATAGACCGAGGCGTCCACGGCGCGGAAAGCGGTTATATCGGCCATGGCTCCCAGCGCTTTCCGGCCTTCCTTGGTATCGGAAAGCGACAGGAAAGCCGTCGCCAGTTTCTCGCGCTTGGCCTGGTCCAGGTTCTTCCGGAAAACGACGGGTTCATTGGGGACCCGGCCGGCCACGGCCAGCACCTTCAGGTACTTATGCCTCAGGGCCTGCCGGCCGTAAGTGGCGGCGGCGTCTATCTCCCCCCGCTCCAGGCGGGCGACGTTCTCGTCGTGGGTCGTCGCGAATACCGGGGCCTCCACCTTGCCGCCGGACCTGCGCAGATAGATGGAAGGCAGGGTGAACCCGCTGAAAGAGTAGGGACCCACGAACCCCACCCTGGCGCCGGCCAGGTCCATGAGGCCGCCGGGCCTGTCCGCGCGGACCAGGATGACGGAATCGTAATCGGCGGAACCGCCGGCCCTCAAGGCCTGCAGACGGGGGGTCACGCCGAATTCCTGGCGGGCGACCAGGTATTCTTCCAGGCGCAACAGGGCGGCGTCGGTCCTGGAGGCGGAGAAGGAGTTGATGGCCTCGGCCTGGGTGGGCGCCACGCGCAGCTGGACGGAGAGGCCCGAAGCGGCTTCCAGGAGCTTGCGCAGGGTTTCCTGCGCGCCCGGAGCGGCGGCGGGGTCATAAGCCGGCGACAGGACGACCACCAGCGGGTTGGCGGGCGTGCCCACGGTCGCCTCGTCCCTGCGGGCGCAGCCTGCGATGAAAAGTATGGCCGTAAGACCTGCGGCGAAACCAACGGTAGCGGATCTGAGTTTCATATTCTCCCCCTGCTAATCTCTATCCCTGTATTGTCACAAAATACAGGCGCGCCTTTCAAGCGTTTTCCGCGGTCCTCACGGCGGCGGGTCCGTCCGGGCCCGGCCGGCCGAACCAGCGCCGGCCTATCCACAGGGAGACATGCACCAGCCCTATCAGCACCGGCACCTCCACCAGCGGGCCGATGACCGCGGCGAAGGCCGCGCCGTGGCCGATGCCGAAGGTGGCTATCGCCACGGCTATGGCCAGCTCGAAGTTATTGGAGGCCGCCGTGAACGAGAGCGTGGCCGACTCGGGGTAATCCGCCCCGGCCCGGCGGCTCATCCAGAACGAGGCCAGGAACATAAGGACGAAATAGACCAGCAGCGGCGCCGCTATGCGGACCACGTCGAGCGGCACCTGCACTATGTTCTCGCCCTTTATGGAAAACATCACCACGATAGTGAAGAGAAGCGCTATAAGGGTGAGCGGGCTTATCACCGGGATAAATTCATGCGCGTACCATTCCCGCCCCTTCGCCTTTATCAGAGAGAACCGGGTCAGCACGCCGGCGATGAACGGCACTCCGAGATAGATGAACACGCTTTTGGCTATCTCTCCCATCGTGATGTCCACCACGGCGCCCTTCAGGCCGAACCAGCCGGGCACCAGCGTGATGAAGAACCAGGCGTAGACCGGGAAGAACAGGACCTGGAAGACGGAGTTGAACGCGACCAGACCCGCGCAGTATTCGCGGTCGCCGCGGGCCAGGTCGTTCCAGACTATGACCATGGCTATACAGCGGGCCAATCCTATCATTATGAGCCCCACCATGTATTCCGGCTTGTCGCGCAGGAAGATCATAGCCAGCGCCGTCATCAGCACCGGGCCGACCAGCCAGTTCTGCACCAGCGACAGCGCCAGCACTTTTTTATTGGAGAAGACGCGGTGCATCTCCTCGTACTTCACCTTGGCCAGCGGCGGATACATCATCAGTATCAGACCGATCGCTATCGGGATGGAGGTGGTCCCCACGCTGGAAGCCGCGTTGAACTCGGCCACGGCGGCGGGCCAGGCCCAGCCCAGCGCCACGCCCGCGCCCATGGCGAGGAAGATCCAGAGAGTCAGATAGCGGTCCAGGAACGATAGTTTTTTAACGACGCCCTCCATTATTTTCCCCCTTCGGCCAGTCCGGCCACGAAAACCATTATCTCGTCGCGCACGCGTCGGTAATGCGCCAGCGCCTCGTCCTCGTTCTTAGCGTCTTTAGCCAGGCGCGGCGGGTCATCGAAACTGCGATGCAGTTTCTCCGCCTTCCCGAGCCATACCGGGCAGGCTTCCCGGGCATTGTCGCAGACTGTCACCACAAGGTCAAAGGCCGCGTCCCTGAACTCGTCGGCGTGCTTGGAACGGTGGCCCGAGATGTCCACGCCGGCCTCGGCCATCACCTTTATGGCGCGCGGGTCGACCGTGCCGGGCTTCGTGCCGGCCGAAAAGACCTCGGCCTTGCCGGCCAGCAGTTTCCTCCCCCAGCCCTCGGCCATCTGGCTGCGGCAGGAATTGCCGGTGCAGAGGAAGAGTATCCGCTTCATTTCTTCCGCCGGGCGTAAACGGTTATGCTCGAGGCCGAGCCTTCCAGCGCTTTACCGGCCTTGTCGGTTATCGGGTCCGAGCAGGGCCCCGAAGCGGAGTAGAGGCGGTCGGAGAGCAGTTTCACGCCGGTGAAGCCGGCGGCCTTTATCGCCGCCAGGTAATCCTTCCGGAGCAGCGCGCCCGCCACGCAGGCGGCGTAAAGCCCGGCGTGCTTTTTGAGCGCGGGCGGCAGTTCGCGGTTGAGGACTATGTCGCTGACCACGATGGCCCCGCCCGGCTTGAGCGAGCGGTAAGCCTCGCGGAACACGGCCGGTTTGTCGGGCGAGAGATTGATGACGCAATTGGAGATGACCAGGTCCGCCTCGCCGTCCTTCACGGGCAGCTTCTCGATGACGCCCTTGCGGAACTCCATGTTCTTAAGGCCCGTGCGCGCCGAGAATTTCACCGCGTTCTTTTTGGCCAGCGCCAGCATGGCCGGCGTCATGTCCACGCCTATCACCCGGCCTTTCGGGCCTGCCTTGGGCGAGGCGATGAAGACGTCCTTCCCGGCGCCGGAACCCAGGTCCAGCACGGTCATTCCTTTCTTTATCTTCGAAAAAGAGACCGGGTCGCCGCAGGAAAGGCCCATTTCCCCTTCGGAAGCGGCAGGCGCCGTCCCACCGCAGCAGGACGCCCCTGAACAGCAGGACACGGCCTTTTTAGCCACCGTGCCGTAAGCCTTGCGCACCATCGAACGGGTTTTAACGTGTGAGACTTTCATTGTTCCTCCTAAATGATACCGAAAATGTATTTAAGCCCCAGGTAGAGGCCGGCGGCGACGAAGACCCAGCCGGTGAGGGGCCTGGCGTAACTGTCGAAGCGCCCGGCCAGGGCGGTGAGGCCGGAGGCTTTCCTGACGCCGAGATCCAGCGCCGCGGCGATGGCCAGCACGGGCAGGGCGGTGCCCAGGCCGTAGAGCAGCGGAACCCAGAAAGGCGAAGCCCCGCCGGCCGCCAGCGGGATGACCACGCCGAAGTACAGCGCCGCGGAAACGGGGCAGAAGGCCAGCGCGAACAGAAGCCCCATCGCCAGCGAGGCGGCCGCCCCGCCTCTGGCCTTGAACCGGGAAAGATCGACGAAACTGAAACCCCCGAATCCCCCGCCTATCAGGCCCAGCATGTACATGCCGGCCAGCACCAGCAGCGGCGACAGCGCCTGGTTGCCGTATTTCTGCATGAAGAAAGAGAAGGACGGCGCGCTGAGCAGGCCTTTGACGAGCAGGAAACCGATAACGACATAAGCCAGCGCCCGGCCCAGCGCATAGAGCGCGCCGTACAGCGGCACGGCCAGCCGGCCGGAGCCGGAGTGCCTCGAGATATAGGTGAGCGCCGCGATATTGGTGGCCAGCGGGCAGGGGCTCACCGAGGTGAGCACCCCCGTCCACAGGGCCGTTGCGGCGGCCGCCCAGAACTCAGCCATTCTCGGCGTCCAGCAGCTTGCGGATTTCACCGGCGACGTAGTCCACGAAGGCCGGCTTGTCTCCCAGCAGGGTCCAGACCTTGTCGAGCCTGGCCCACTTAAGCTGTTTGCTCCCGGCGAAGGCCTGCACCACTACGGACTTGGAGTTCAGCCGGTAGACCTGCACGTAATGCCCGTTGACCGGCTCCTCCACGTTGACGCCGCGGAACTCTATCTTCCAGCCTTTGTAACCGGCGGCCAGTTTATCGGCCACTGCCTCGCGGGTATACTTCTCTATGGCCTTGCACGAGGAACAGCGCGTGTTGGTATAGAAGTAATACACGACGGCGGTTTTCTCCGCCACGGCCGGTACAGTCGCCGCCGGCTTGGCGGCCCGCCGCGTGGGGGTCGGTGCGGTCTCCCCGGTTTGCGTCACGGCCGCGGCCGCCGCTGGTTTTTCCCCGCCGCAAGATGGCGCGAAAGCCTTGTAAGCCGTCGCGGCTATACTCGCCGCCACGAAGGCGAAAAGCGCCGCTTTCAGAGCGGGAGACCGTTTCATTCGAACTCCGCGAGCAGCGTTTTGAGCTCCTCCACCGACGGAACCTTGGCGGAGAGCAGCACCTTGCCGTCCACGGCCAAAGCGGGGGTCATCATCACCCCCATATCTGTTATTTTGTCGATATCGGCGATCTTCTCCATCTCGTAATCCAGCCCCAGCTCCTTGGCGGCCAGTTCGGCGTTGGCGTAAAGCCGGTTGCATTTAAGACAGCCCATACCCAGCACCTGTATCTTCTTTTTCATGAGGTCCTCCTAAAAATAGCGCCCGTAGAACATGCCGCTGGCGGTGGCCATGACCACGACCAGCGCGACATAGGCGGCGGTCTTCCGCCAGCCCATCACGGTCCGCAGCACCAGCATACTGGGGAGCGACAGGGCGGGGCCGGCCAGCAGCAGCGCCAGCGCGGGGCCCTTGCCCATGCCCGCGCCCAGCAGGCCCTGCAGTATGGGGATCTCGGTCAGCGTGGCGAAGTACATGAAGGCCCCGACCAGCGAAGAGAAGAAATTGGCGGCGAAGGAATTTCCCCCCACCGCCCAGGCCACCCATTGCGACGGAATGACGCCCTCGTGGCCGGGACGGCCCAGCAGGAAGCCCGACACCAGGACGCCGGCGATCAGCAGCGGGAAGATCTGCCTGGACAGGTCCCAGGCGGAAGCGAACCAGTCCCGCAGTTCCCACTCGCCGGAGGTGTTGAGGACCCATGAAAGCCCTATGAAGCCGGCTGAGAAAGGGATAACGGGGTTTTCCCTGAATATGATGGACAGGACGATCACGGTTCCGGACAGCAGGCCCATCTTCTTCGTATCGGCGTCGAACCAGTACCGGAGCATGAGCCCCAGCGCGGCGGCGGAGAGCGCGGTCAGCGGCCATTTGACGCCGTGTATGGCGTGGAAGACGCGGGCGGAAGGACCTGCTTCGGCCCAGTTGGCGAAGATGAGTATGGCGGCCATCGAGGCGAAGTACAGCGTGGTCCGCCAGAGCGGGCGCTTTACTTCGGGCCCGGGCAGGTCGGCCTGCGCGGCGGCCTTGGCGGCCTCCTCGCGGCGGAACAGGAAATGCATCGCCAGGCCGATCACCACGCTGAACACTACAGCGCCGACGGCGCGCGCGGCGCCCATCTCGAAGCCCAGCACGCGGGCGGTCAGCACTACGGCCAGCACATTGATGGCCGGGCCGGAATACAAGAAAGCGATGGCCGGGCCCAGACCCGCTCCGCGCTTGTAGATGCCCGCGAAGAGCGGCAGCACCGTGCAGGAGCAGACGGCCAGTATGGCGCCGGACACCGAGGCCACGCCGTAAGAGAGGAACTTATTGGCGCGGGCGCCGAAATATTTTAGCACCGAGGCCTGGCTGACGAAAGCCGATATCCCTCCCGCTATGAAAAGGGCGGGGATAAGGCAGAGGACCACGTGCTCGCGCACGTACCACTTCGTCAGTTCCAGGGCCTCGGTCAAAGCGCCGTCGAAGCGGACCGTTCCCACCGGCAGGAAGTAGAAAAGGAAGAAGGCCGCCGCGAAGCCGGCCAGGATACGCCATTCCTCTTTAAAGTTCATCCGGCGATCCCCGCGATGCACCTGGCAAAGTCCATCACGCAGGGGCAGGTCAGGCGGTAGTAAAGCCAGTTCCCCTCCCGGCGCGCGGCCACGAGGCCGGCGCTTTTGAGCACCAGCAGGTGTTTGGAGACGGTGGAGATATCGTCGCCCACCAGGTCGCGCAGCTCACAGACGCAGGTCTCCCTTTTCTTGAGCGAGTTGAGTATCAGCAGGCGGGTCGGATGGGCCATCGCCTTTATGACGGCGGCCTGGGCGGCGTAGCGGTCCTTGAGGTCCTGTTTCATTTGGCTATTTTGCCAAATAGCCAAACGCCTGTCAAATAAAAAAGAGGTTCAGGAGCCGCCTCCGGCGGCCTCGGTTTCGGCCGGAGGCTCTCCCGAGCGCGCGGCCACGGCGTCGGGGCCGAAGCCGTGCGCGGCGGACAGTTCCTCGTAGACCATGCCTGAGACGGCGCGTATGACGTTGCCGCGCGAGCGCATCCAGCCGGCGTAGCCGCTGGCGGGGCGGGATTTCTCTATTATGCCGACTATTATGTAGGGATACGGGTTCCCCTCCGCGTCGCGGGCCACCATAATGCCCATGTCGCCGCAGAGCCTGGCCGTGGTGCCGGTCTTATCGATGACCTCGGTATCCTCCGGCACCTCGGGGACCGAAGTGTAAAGCCGGTTCGGCTTGGAGAGCCCCATCAGCCGCTTTATCTCTGCGGAGCCTTTCACCTCGTCCTTCCATACCGCGTAGAGGAAGCGGCTGTAATCGTGGGCGGAGGCCCGGTTGCGGTAGGTACGGCCGTTGGCGGGGATATACTCCACGATCCGGGTCTCCTTGAAGATGCCCGGGTAATGGCGCTTGAGCAGGTTCTGAACTCCCCCGGGGCCGCCGAGGGCGCGCATGAGACGGCTGGCGGAAACATTGCCGGAGTCGCGTATCATATCCTCCATCAGGCCCCGTTCCCCCGCCCCGTACGGCTTGCGGCCGGCTTCGGCCTCGTGCAGCCAGGCCAGGGCGATGAAAGGCTTTATCATGCTGGCGGCGCCCATCGGCATGTCCTCGTTTATGCTGACCACTTTCTCGCCGGAGGTGAAATCGTACACCACCCAGGCCGTGCGCTCGTCGGACTGCACTATGCGGCGGCGGCGCAGGCCCTTTATGTAGGCCTCGACCTTGCCGCCGAGGGCGGCGAGGGCCGCCGCTTTGGCGGGAGAGACGGAGGGCCGGGGAGCGGCCGGGCGCTCCTCCGCCGGGGAGGCCGCGGGCCCGGGCGTCGGCGCGGGGGGCGGCGCGGGAACCGGGGGCGGCGACAGGGCGTCCAGCCAGTCGGCGGCCGGAACCGCCACGGCGGCTTCCAGGCCTTTGACCGCGAGCAGGCGCGAATGGCGCGCCGCGACAGTATCGGCCGATTCCCGGCCTCCTCTGCGCGGATAGACCAGGCCGTAATTGTCCTGTCCCTTCACGACGCGCAGGCGCCTGGCCATGTCGCGGCCCAGCAGGCCGGCGACTTTTGCCCTGTATTCCTTTACGGCGGCCAGGTCCGGATGCCAGAGATACGAAATATGATAGTCCCCGGCCGACGCCGGGAGGGCGCAGGCTGCGAGGATAAGCGTAAAAAAGGTCTTCTTCATACCGGAAATGAACATCCCCGCCCCCTTCGCGGGGCGCGGGGACGAACATGCCGCTAAAACACGGGAGAAAAGCCG
Source organism: uncultured Elusimicrobiaceae bacterium (assembly GCA_964415175.1). Classification (GTDB taxonomy): domain Bacteria; phylum Elusimicrobiota; class Elusimicrobia; order Elusimicrobiales; family UBA9959; genus UBA2231. Next base: position 89,143 of record CAYPYG010000006.1, on the reverse strand, counting down.
TACATCACCCGTATATTTTAACAGAGCCTCGTTTTATGTCAAGAGGCGCCGCCTACCTGACCTCGAAGCCTTTCGACTCCAGGACCGACTTGACCTTAGCGAGGTCGATGCCCAGGTGCCCGCAGCCGGCGCGCACCGTCATCTGTTTACCGTGAGTCTCGCGCATCATCGGGTTCTTCACCCCCATGAAGCCGAGCTCGAAGAGTATGTCTATAAGCTCGGGACGCTCGGTCGTCAGGTCGTAGAGCGTCCTGTCCAGGTCTATTATCTTGGGTTCCATGATCAGACCAGCCTCCTTTCGCCTTTTATTTTCTGTATGTCCGTTATATCCTGGGTCACTTCGAGCGCGCCCAGGTATTCCTTCGCGGGGCCGCGCAGGGCGAAATAACGTATGTGTATGACGCGTCCCCGCATGTTTATCCAGAACTCCTCCGAGTCCTTCGTCCCGGCCCGGAAGGCGTCCACTATCTTCTGCACCGCGCCCAGGCTCTGCGGCGGGTGGCAGTTCTGCACCTTGCGGCCGATTATGGAGCGGGCGCGCAGGAAGACGCGGTCCTTGCCTTCGGAGAAATAGCGGACGGTGTCGTCGGCGTCCACGAAGGTGAGGTCCACCGGCAGGGTATCGAGCAGGGCGACCAGGTGCTCCAGCTTGATACTGCCGCTGGGCAGGTTCACCATTCCGCCCGCCACGCCGGTATTGGCGGCGATATCGAGCGCCTCGGCCATGGCGGCCGGCGGGTCTATGAAGATATAGCCGGCCTGCGCGCTCTCGCGGAAGATCTCCGCCCAGTCGGCGGGCTTGAGCTTCTCCAGCGCCGTCGGGAAGAGTATGCTCTCCTCCTTGAAGATCATGCCGTCCAGCTCCTCAAGCAGCGCGGAGGCGGCCTCGGGGAATTCGTCCGGGCCGGCGGCAAAGGCCTTCTTGAAAAGACCGCGAACCTCGTCGTGCTTGCCCCACATCACCTTGGACGGACCGTAGAAGCCGGCCTTCTCCAGGTAAGGGAAAAGCAGCTGTTCCTTGCGCTCGTAATGCTTTATGACGGCGCGCAGCTCCTCCAGGAGGTTCCTGACCCAGTCGGCGCCTTTGCCGTCCTTCAGGCCCGGCAGCAGGGCTTTTGCGGAATCGACGCGGCGCTTTATCTGGGCGTTCTCGGCCTTGAACAGCGCGACGGGATGACCCGGGTCCTCCGGGTCGGACATGGTCTTCTCCAGGTCTTTCTGGAAAAGCAGGGCATGCACGTTGCAGAAGCGCTTTATCTCCTCCGGCGGAACCCCGTCGTCTATCAGCGACTGTTCCAGCTCGAAGATCTCCTTGGAGGTGACATTGCCTATCTCCGCCTCGAACTTCTTCTTGGCCTCTTCCAGCGGCAGCCCTTTATGAAGCTCCGCGAGTATGTCCTTGAGTATCCTTTTCCTGTCCGGCGTCCCGCCCATGTCCCCCCCTTACGCTTTTATCATTATCAGCGCCATCTTGTAGCGCTTGACGGCTTTGAGCGCGTGCGGCTTGTGCGCCGGCATGATTATGAACTCGCCGGCCTTCACGCGGCGCGGCTTGCCGGAGATGGTTATCTCGGCCTCGCCGTCGAGTATCTGCACCATCGCGTCGAAGGGCGCGGTGTGCTCGCTCAGCCCCTGGCCCTTGTCGAACGAGAAGATAGTGACGGTGCCCGTCTTTTTGTCTATTATCGTGCGGCTGACCACCGCACCCTTGTCGTAAACCACCAGGTCCTTGGCCTTCAGGGCCTTGCCCCTGATGTCTTCCTTGCTGTTTTCCTTCTTGAACATATCTCCTCCTTTATTCCCGGACAGTATACTTAATTCCGGCACGCCTCAATGCTTATGCTCGGCCGGCTCTGCCCGGCCGGCCGCGTGATGCCCGTCCCCGTGTACGGCGCTCTTAACGCCCTCCACATAATGCATGAACTCCACGTAGGCCGCCACGTAGGCCCGCCCTTTCTCCACGCTCTGACCGGCCGTCTTTTTCAGCTCCATGACATGTTTGAACTTCGCGTGGATGGAGTGTTCGGCGTGGGAAGATATCATCCCCGCCAGTTCCTTTATGTCTCCCCTCTCCACCGAAACGTCGAGCTTTTTGACTATCTCCTCGGCGGAGCCGGCCGGCTTTAGGCCGGTATAGGGCGCGCCTTCCCCCGCGCGATGCACGCGCACCAGGGTCTCGAAGAACCAGGTATCGGCCAGCTCCGCCGCTTTCACCCCCAGCTTGCGGACCTCCAGCGTCTTCGAGAAGGCGTCCCTTATCGCCGCCTCGTCCGCCGGCTGCACCCAGGCCAGCACGCCGTCCGGCCTGCCGCTCCCGAGCGCGGCTTTAGCCGCGACGATCACCGGGCCGTCCATGGAATCGCAATGCGCCTCCGCCGCGGATACCGCGAATATCGCCAGTACCGCCGCCATCATCGTTCTTTTCATGTCCCCTCCTTATATCAATTCAGCGTCTGCCTGAATCTTTTATAGGCCAGCGTGCCTGTGGCCGCGGCCATCAGGACCAGCGCCGCCGTATTGAAGGCGAAGACCCCCGGGTCGCCGCCCTTGAGCAGGATATTGCGCAGCAGCGTCGTGAAGTAATAAAGAGGGTTGATGTAAACCACGGTCTTCAACAGGCCCGGCATGTTCTCGACCGGGTACATTATGCCGCTCATCAGCACCGCGGGGAAGATGAAGATGAAGCCGCCCATCATCGCCTGCTGCTGGTTCCGCGACACGGTGGAGATAAGGGTGCCGACGCTGACCGTGGTGACGACGAAGGCCAGGGCCGCCGCGGCGAGCCGCCAGAGCTCGCCTTTCACCGGCACGCCGAAGATCAGGTACCCGGCCGCGATAACTATGGCCGCGTTCACCAGGCCCAGGACGACGTAGGGCACGGTCTTGCCCAGCAGTATCTCGCGGTTCTCGAGCGGGGCCGAGATTATGGTCTCGAAAGTGCCCATTTCCCGCTCGCGGGTCAGCGACATGCTGGTGAGTATTATCGTGACCAGGCAGACTATCATGCCCATCACGCCCGGCACCATGAAGACCGGGGATTCCATCTCCGGGTTGTAGATCACCCTGACGTCGAAAGAGAACGGGGCCGCGGCGCGCGTCAGCCCGGCCTCGCCCGCGGCGTGCGCCGAGAAGAGGGTCCGGGCGTAGGCCTCGACGCTGCGGGCCCGCGTGACGCTGGTGGCGTCCACCAGCAGCTGCACCGCGCCCCGGCCGCGCGAGGCGGCGCGGGCGAAGCCTTCCGCTGGGAAGACGAGCACGGCGTCGGCGGCGCCGGACACTATCAGGTCCGAAGGGGCCCTCCCTTCCGCGGCGACGGGCAGGAACCAGCCGGAGGAGGTGAAGCGCTCCGTCAGCCGCCGCGCGGCCGAGTCGGAAGGCGAGTGCACCGAGGCCAGGCGGATGTTCTTTATCTCGCTGGAAAGAGCCAGGCCGAAGACCGTCATCTGTATCATCGGCATGACGAAAAGCATCATCTTCATCCGCGGGTCCCGCAGGACCTGCGCGAATTCCTTGCGTATGAAAGCGAGCAGCGTCCTTTTCATGGCTCCAGGTCCGTCTTGAACTTTTTGAAGGCCGCCGACAGCAGCAGCAGGCAGAGCGCGGCCAGCGCCAGCAGCGGCAGGGCCAGGTCGGCCGCGCCGGCGCCGCGTATGGTTATGCCGCGGGCGGCCTCCATGAACCAGCGCGGCGATAGTATCATCGTGAAGTAGCGGAAGAAGGCGGGCATGCTCTCGACCGGGAAGATGAACCCGGACAGGAGCAGCGACGGCAGCAGTCCGCTGATCATCGAGAACTGCATGGCCAGCTGCTGCTGGCGCGTCACCACGGAGATGACTATGCCCTGCGACAGGCAGGCCAGCGCGAAGAGCAGCGTGCCCGAGAGGAAGAGGAGGTGGCTGCCGCGGAAAGGCACGCCGAAGCCGAAGCGCGCCACCATGTTGACGAAGAAGACGCCGCCCAGCACGAGGACGACGTAGGGGGCGATCTTTCCCGCGATTATCTCGGCGGGGCGCAGCGGCGTGGAGAGCAGCAGTTCCATGGAACCGTTCTCCCACTCGCGCGCTACGGTGAGCGCGGTCATGAGGATGGAGAGCAGGCCGATGATGATGACGGCCAGGCCCGGTATGACGAACCAGCGGCTGTTGAGCTCGGGGTTGTACATGTAGCGGGTCACCAGCGGCGCGGGGTCGGCCGGCGCCGGCTGCCCGGTCTTGCGCAGCGCCGCCGCGGTGATGCCGGGGAGGTAGCCCAGCACTGCCTGCGCCTTGGAATTGTCGGTCCCGTCCACGATGAACTGCGCGGAGGCCGGTCCGCCGCGGCCGAGGTCCCTCCCGAAGCCGGGCTCTATGACCAGCGCCGCGGCGTAGCGGCCGGAGTCAAGGCCGCGCGCGGCCTGCGCGGGCCCGGCGGCTCCCTCCGTCAGGAAATAGCCGGAACTCCCGAAAACGGAGGCCACCTGTCTGGAATAGCGGGTATTATCGCGGTCGTAAACGCCCAGGGAAAGATTCTTCACGTCGAAGTCTATCGCGAAGCCGAAGAATACCACCAGCACCACCGGCAGGCCCAGCACCAGGACCAGAGTGAACGGGTCGCGCAGGATATGCATGACCTCCTTGCGGGCCACGGCGGCGGCGCGGCGGGGATCGAAGAAGGTCATCTCTCGGCCCCCTCCACCAGGCGTATGAAAACGTCCTCCAGCGAGGGCGGTATGTCCCGCCGCCCGGTCCCCGGCGGCAGTCCCGCCAGCGCGGCTTCCATAGAAGCCGCGTCCGGAAAGGCGGCGTGCCAGCGCATACCGTGCGGCGAGAGCTCCAGCAGGCCGGGCGCTTTCTCCAGCCCGGCGAGGGCGTCCGCAGGCGCCGGGCCGTTGAAATCGAGCTCCACCATGGGGCCGGGGAAGGCAGCGCGTTTGAGTCCCCTCGGGGAATCCAGGGCGATGAGCCTGCCCGTGCGCATCAGGGCGATGCGGCCGCATTGCTCGGCCTCGTCCATGTAATGGGTGGTCACCAGCACCGTCTTGCCCAGGGCCGTGACCTTGCGTATCAGCTCCCAGAAACGCGCGCGCGAGGCCGGCGAGACGCCGGCCGTCGGCTCGTCCAGGAAGACGATGGCGGGATCGTGCAGCATCGCCGCCGCCAGGGCCAGCTCCTGCTTCACGCCTCCCGGCAGCGAGGCCACCATCGTCGAGAGCGGCCTGTCGAAGGCTATCAGCGAGAAGAGCTCCCGCCTGCGGCGCGCGGCGTAGTCCGGCGCGAGCTTGCGCAGGCCGGCGGCGAAGTCCAGGTTCTCCCCGACGGTCAGGTCGGTGTAAAGCGTGAACTTCTGGGACATGTAGCCGACCATGCTCTTTATGCCCTTTCCCCCGTCGGAGAAATCGAGGCCGCCCACCCTGGCCGAGCCGGAGGTCGGCACCAGCAGGCCGCAGAGCGTCCTTATCGTGGTGGTCTTGCCCGCCCCGTTGGCCCCGAGGAAGCCGAAGATCTCCCCCCGCTCCACGCTGAAGGAAACGCGGTCCACGGCGGTGAAATCGCCGAACTTTATGGTGAGGTCCTTTACCTCCAGGGCCGGCCCGCCGGTCATCGCGCCGCCCCCTTTATGAAGATCTCCTCGAAGCCGGCGGCGCCGCGCTCCTGGAGCAGCGCGCGCGGCTCGCCGTCGGCGAGCAGCCGCCCGGAATCGAGCAGGTGCACCCGCGCGCAGCGCTCGGCCTCGTCCATGTAGGCGGTGGAGACGATTATCAGCATGCCGGAGCCCGACTGCGAGTAGAGCAGTTCCCAGAATTCGCGCCGGCTTATGGGGTCCACGCCGTTGGTCGGCTCGTCGAGCAGCAGCGCCGAAGGGCTCTGCAGGAGCGCGCACATCAGGCCCAGTTTCTTGTACATGCCGCCGGAAAGCTGCCCGGCGCGCCTGTCCCTGAACTTGGCCAGCCTTGTTATGCCCAGCAGCTCTTCCGAGCGGCGGGTGAAGACGGCGGCGTCGAGCCGGTAGAGATCGCGGAAGAACTCCAGGTGCTCGGCGACGGAAAGGTCGGGATAGAGGCTCGCCTGCTGCGGCATATAGGCGAGCCCGGGACGGAACTCCGCGAAGGAAGAGTCCTTCCCGCCGCGATGGTAGGAGACGGACCCTGACGAGGGACGAAGCAGCCCCGCAAGCAGGCGCATCGTAGTGGTCTTGCCGGCCCCGTCGGAGCCGATGAGCCCGTGTATAAGCCCGGCGGAAAAATCGAAAGAGACGCCGTCGAGCGCCCTGACGGCGCCGAAGCTCTTGGCGAGTTTTTCCGTCCGTATGGAGAACATCTCTACTCCGGCAGCGCGGCCTCTATCGTCATGCCCGGCTTGAGCAGGCCGTCGGGATTGGGGAACGACACCTTCACGGCGTAGACCAGGCGCGTGCGCTCCTCGCGGGTCTGCACGTTCTTGGGCGTGAACTCGGCTTCCGGGTAGATGACCGATACCCGGCCGGGGAATTCTTTATCCCCCGCCTCCGGCAGGAAGCCCTTGATCTCCAGGCCGTGCGAAAGCTTGACCAGCCCGTCGTGCGGCACGTAGATATAGGCCCAGACCTCGGAAAGGTCGGCGACGGTGGCCAGCCGCGTGCCGGGGGCGACCAGTTCGCCGGGCTCGCGGTAGGAGTAGAGCAGCCTGCCGTCGACCGGCGATTTCACGGAGCACCAGCCCGCCTTCAGCGCCGTGTCGTCGCGGCGGTACTTGAGCCGGTCGTAATTCTCGCGGGAGACGGAGCCCGCCTTATAGAGCTCTTCGGCCCGCTCGAAATCCGCGGCGGCTATGCCGGCGGCGAGCTTAAGGTCGGCGCAATCGAGGGCGGCTATAAGCTGTCCTTTCTTAACGGCCTCCCCCTCTTTCGCGCCGTAGCGTTCTATCACGCCCCCGACGCGGGCCGAAAGGTCCGTCTCCGTGGCCTCTATAGTGCCGGCGTAGCGGAAATCCCCCCCGTCGCGGACCTTGAGGTATATCCCGGCGGCGACGGCCGCGATCAGTATGACAGGTATTATCTTTTTCATATATTCCGCCTTATTTCAGACTGTCGAGCACGGCGAGCTTTATCAGCACGCCGGCGTTTACCGAGGCCAGGTCCGTGCGGGCCCGCAGGGCGCGCAGGTTGGCGCTCTCCACCTCCAGCCAGGTCGCCCCGCCGGACTTGTAGGCCGCGTAGGCGAGTCCGGCGGCTTCGCCGGCCTCCTCCGCCGCCTCTATGTTAACCGCCTGCTCATCGAGCAACGCCCGGTATTCGTCCAGCGCCAGGTAATAATCACGCGACGCGGAGCGGGCGGCCTCGTCGCGCAGGGCCGAGGCGGCCTCCGCCGTCAGCCGGCTCTCCCGCTCCCTGTCGTCCAGCCTGCCGCTTTCGAAAAGCGGCATATTGAGGGCCAGGCCGGCGCTGCCCTGGATGAAAGAGTAAAGATTGGGGCCGTTGGGATAGTCGAGCGAGGTGCGCGCGCTGAAGACCAGCCGCGGAAGTTTTTCCGCTTTGTAGCTCCTGGCCGAAGCCAGCGCCGCCGCGGCGCTTTCGTCCAGGGCGCGCACCGACGGGGGCAGCCCCGGCCCGCCCTTCGAGGCGGGCATCAGCCGCGCCAGCAGCTCGTCGTAGTTCTCCGCTTTCACCAGCGGGGCGCCGGCGGCGTAATCCCTGCCGGAGAGGCGGGCGTCCAGCGGCAGCTCTTCGGAACGCGGCGCCTCTATCCCGGAAGCCAGCGACAGGGCGGAAAGGGTCCCGGCCAGTTCCGAGCGGGCCCGTATCATTTCGCGGCGCCGGTCCAGCGTTTCCTGCCGCGCCCTTATCCCGTCGAGACGGCTGCGCGAGCCGGCCTTCACCGCCAGCTCCGTGTCCTTGAGCTGCGATTCCGACAGCGCCAGGCTCTCGCCTATCAGGTAGACCTTCTCGAGCGCCAGCTGGAGGCGGAAATAGGCCGTGCGCGCCCGCAGCAGGGCGCCGCGCCGGGCCGCCTCCGCCGAAGCGGAACGCGAGGCCGCGTTCCGGCGCGCGGCCTCCCGCGCGTGGCGCAGCGAGCCGCCGTCGAGCGTCCAGTAGGCCGAAGGGCCGATGGTGTAATTCCAGTTGTCCCCGAGGGGGCGGGCGCCGGTCGGCATCGAGATCTCGGGAACCTCCGCCGCGTAGCGGAGGTTCCCCTCCAGCGCCAGGCGCGGGTAAAGGGCGGAGCCCGAGGCTTCGGCGGCCGCCTCCGCGGCCCGCGCGTAGAGACCGGCGCTCCTGTGATCGCCGGAGACCTCGAGCGCGCCCCTCTCGGCCTCGGCCAGGGAAACGGCGAACTCCGCGGCCCGCGCGGGGACCGTCAGCGACATAAGAAGGTAAATTAATATCTTCATAAGCCTATCCCCCGCAGGGCTATCTCAGCCCGTTCCTCTATGCCGTCGTCCGAGAGGAACTCCTCCATGAGGTCGCCCAGTTTCTCCCCGCCCAGGGCCTTCACGCCGTTGCGCTCCATTATCCCTCCGATTATCCCGGGGAATATCATTACCGGCAACAGCGCGCCGACCAGGAAGGGGATGGACCGGCCCTTAACGGCGCTCCGCGGGCGATTGGCGGCCGCGAGGCCGGCTATCTGCACGGCGTGCTCCGTGAAATTGCCGGTCACGAAGTCGAAAGCCTCTCTGTTGCCGTGGGCCAGGTCCGCCAGCACCATCGGCGCCGTGCGCCGCATGCTGCGCACGAAGCGGCCGACCTGTATCAGCGCGTTCTTGAGCTTGTCCCGCGGAGTCCCCCCCGCGGATACCCCCGCCTTGAAATCTACCATAAAATCGGCGTACATTTCCTTCAGCACGGCCCGCAGGAACTCCTCCCGCGAACCGAAATAATAGTGGAACATGCCGGTATTGACGCCCGCGCGGCGGCAGGCCTCGCGCACGACAAGCCCGGTGACTCCCTTCTCCCGCAGCAATTCCTTGCCGGCGGCTTTAAGCTTTATATCCGTTCCCGAGGCCGGTCTGGCCATATGTCCTCCGAAATAACTATACGCTTGTATAATTATACATCCGTATAACATCTTTGTCAAGGGCCCCGCCAAAAAGAAAACCCCGCCGGGAAGGCGGGGTTTCCGGGCGGGCGGGACGCTAAGACTAGCGGGCGGCCACCCACTGCAGGAATTCGTCCCACTGGGTGTCGCGGGCCAGCCTCAGCTCATTGAAGTCCCTGTCGTACCAGGAGCCGGGGATATAGGCCGCTATGCCGTTGGAGTTGCTGCGGGGCAGTATGCTGGTCATGTTGAGCAGGACCAGTTCCCCCGAGATGTGGGTGGCCAGGGCGCGGGCCTTGGCGCGCAGCTCGGCGTCGCCGGTCTTCTGCGCGACCAGCGAGGCAAAATGATGCAGGTCCTTGTTGTCGTCCACTGCGTACTTCTGGGCCGCGTCGCGGGCTTCCTTTATCTTCGCTTTCTCGCCCGAGGCCATGGCCGCGCGGGCGAACTCGTCCATCCGCCGGCCGAGTTCGGCGACCTTGGAGCCGTCCAGGATCGAATGGGTGGCCACGCTGAAGCCGATGGGATTGGAGTCCCAGTAGGCGGCGACTATGACCCGGCCCAGCGACTCGGCGCTCATCGTCGGGTTGAGGGAAAGAGGGAAGAGGATCTTGTAATAGGCGTAGCCGGCGCCGGGCTCGGTCTCCTCCGAGCCGACTATGAACTTCGCGCCGTCCTTTACCTCGTAGGCGACCTCGGCCATCTGCATCAGGCAGGCGTCGGAGGCCAGCACGTCCACGCCGCCGGCGGCCGCCAGCACGCGGCGCAGCTGCGGGGTGTCGATATTGTTGCCGGTCTCGTCGTCGAAAGAGATGCCCTTGTTCTCGTCGCGCACCGGGTTGCCCTTGTCCCAGCCGGAGCCGTGGTTCCAGAGCACCAGCAGGTACTTCTTCGCGGGATAATTGGCCTTGGCCCACTGGATGAACCTGGTCAGTTCGCGGGAATCGCCCATGTTAACCCGGCCCAGGTCCTGCGCCACCGGGGAGGTTATGCGCCAGGGATTGAGGTCGCGGGTGACATAGTAGCGGCGCACGCCCCGCCAGTCGCCGTCCGAATCGTCGAAGCCGGCCATGCGGCCCATCTGGACCACGACATTGACCTTGGAGGTGGAACCCACGGTCTCCATCTCGTTCATGTCCTTCATGCCGTAGCTCTCGAGATTGTTCTTGGCGTTGAGGAAGACCATGACGGTCCATTCCTTCTGCGCGGCCCTCACGCCGGCCGCCTTGGAGGTATCCCCGGCCGGGATAGCGGCCTCGGCGCTTATCTCCGGGACCTCGGTCAGAAGTATCTCGGCCGAGCGGAGGCCTTCGAGTCCGAAATCGTTCTGGGCGTAGGCGCAGGTCCCCAGGAGGAGGGTGGCCGCCATGGTCGTAAGGGTTTTCATAAATTCCGCCTTTGTTCCGGGTATCGCTCTCTTATATATAGCCTAAGGCAAAACCCTTGACAGGTCAAGCACAGCAAGGCCCAGGCCCGGATAGGCCCTTGGGGCAAAGAAAAACCCCCGTCCGCTTGCGCGAACGGGGGTCGAAACTTTTCAGTTTCAGTCTATGGGGTCAGCTTACCACTTGGAGAAGCCGCCGCCGCCGCGACCGCCGCGATCGCCGCCGCGCCCGCCGCCGAACTTGCCGCCGCCGGAGCGGGGCTCCATCGGGCGAGCCTCGTTCACGGTCAGCTTGCGGCCGCCGAAATCGGAGCCGTTGAGCTTTTCCATGGCGCCGGTGGCCTCACCGTCGTCCTCCATCTCCACGAAGCCGAAGCCGCGGGACTGCCCGCTGAACTTGTCCGTGATGATCTTGGCGCTGGAGACCTTGCCGTAGCTGGCGAACAGACCGTTCAGTTCGTCCTCGGTGGTCGAGAAGGGGAGTCCCCCTACGTATATCTTTTTCATTGTGCTATCCTCCTGACAATACTCTCTCTGTCCGCAAACTCACTCTCTGCTATCTTCTACACCGCAGTATTGCCGGGTTGGACCGCAATAGACTGAGCTGGGTACGCCTTTATTATAGCATAATAAAAGGCATAAGTTGCGTTTTATTTTCCTATATCTTCGTACCAGAGCTCCGGCCGGGCTTTTATGAACCCCTCCATGAGCTCCCGGCATTCGGCCAGGTCCAGGTTCACGAACTTCAGACGGCGCCGGGAATAAGCCTCCGGCCCCTTAAAGGTACGGTTCTCCCCTATGACCACCCGGGGTATCCCGTAGAGCAGTATGGCCCCGGTGCACATATGGCAGGGAGACAGGGTGGAATAGATGGTGCATTTGCGGTAATCGGCGGCCTTGAGGCGGCCGGCGTTCTCCAGGCAGTCCATCTCCGCGTGCAGTATGGCCGACTTCTTCTGCACCCTCCTGTTATGCCCCCTTCCTATTATACGCCCCCACTTGACGAGAACGGAACCGATGGGGATGCCCCCCTCCGCCAGGCCCTTACGGGCCTCTTTTATCGCTTCGCGCATGAACTTGAGATGGTCATTCATGAGTTAAATATACCAAAATAGAGGAACACGAGGCTCTCTTTTGATAATATCTATCCGGTATGAAGTACGATACGGCGCTTAAAGCCTGGCGCGCCGCCCGCCGCGCCCTGGACATTTTCATCAGGATAGACGGCTCCCAGCGCGGGGCCGCGGTGGCCTTCCACGCCTTCTTTTCCCTCTTCCCCGCCATAGTGCTCATCGTTGCGGGGGCGTCCATGTTCCTGGACTACGACCTGGCCGTGGCGAAGGTGATCGGTTACGCCGAGACCTTCGCCTCGCTCGGACCGCAGCTGCGGAGCTGGGTAGCGGACACTATAACGGGCCTGGCCGAGGCCAGGGCCGGGGTGGGGACCGTCTCGCTGGTGCTGCTGTCCTGGATGTCCTCCAGGGCCTTCTGCGCCATGGCCGAGGCCGTCAACCTGGCCTGCGGCGACGGCAGGACCGGCTGGCTCAGGAACAATCTCAAAGGGCTGCTGCTTTTCTTCCTGATATCGGCGCTGGTGCTGGCAGGCCTGGCCGCCGGGGCCGCGGCGAACCTGGCCAAAGCCTGGGGGCTGGACCTGGGCATGGTCCCCTCCGGAATGTACAGCCTTTTCTTCGTCTTCCTGCCCTGGGCCGTGATATTCGCCGGGCTGGCGCTTTTCTACAAGTTCGCGCCCTCCGGCAAAAAAAGTTTCCAGGACGTATGGGGCCCGGCGCTGGCCGTCACGGCCATACTTCGGGCCACCGAATGGCTTTTCTCCCTGTATACCGGTTATGCCGCCGGCCGCAGCGTCTACGGCGTACTGGGCGGCATAATGGCCCTGCTGCTGTGGGTCTATATCTCGGCCTGTGTAGTGATATACGGCGCCTGCCTGTGCCCGGCCGCGCCGCCCGAAGGGCGGGACGGCGGGGTCAGTCGGGCCTGACCGGGGAAATGCCGGGAGCCGCCGGGCCCGCCGGAACGGGAGAGGGAGCGGCCTCTTTTTTCTTCCTGGCCACACCGGGCTTTTTGGGCACTTTCCTGGTCAGCACTCCGCTGCCCGAACCCATGCGGGAATCGTACATGAAACGGATCTCGTCCTTCCTGGCGTTGAGGTTGCCGAAGCCGCTGAAGAGCGTCGACTCTATCGTCAGCTTCCCCCCCTCGTCCACGGAAGCCGTGGCCGGCATGTTGAAATTCCTGAAAGCGTCCAGCCTCAGCCTTACCCTGTAGGTGCCCTCCGGTCTTTTCGCCGCCTCCGCGGTCCCGCTCATCCGTCCCCCGGCGCGGCCGCCGTCCTTCGGCGAGGCGTTATAGGAAACGGAGAAGCCGTGCGCGGCCTTGCGGATGGATATGGAGACCTCGTAGAACTGGCCCGAATCCAGCCGGGCCTCCCCGGACCAGAGCCCGGCGTAACCGTCGGCCGGGTCGGCGGCGGGCCGCGGGGCGGCCGCCGCGAGGGCGAAGCAGAGGGCGGCTAGAGTCGGCCTCACTCGTCCTTCTCGCTCCTTTTGCGCATGGAATGGTCGAGGATCTTCTTGCGCAGGCGCAGGCTCTTCGGCGTGACCTCCACGAACTCGTCCTCCTCCACGTATTCGATGGCCTGCTCCAGGCTCATCCTGAGAGGCGGCGTGAGTATGATGGAAGCGTCCGAGGTGGAAGAGCGCATATTGGTCTGCTTCTTCTCCTTGCACGGGTTTGTGACCAGGTCGTTGCCGCGGCAATGCTCGCCCACCACCTGCCCGGCGTAGATATCCTCGCCGGGACCTACGAACATGATGCCGTGGTCCTGCAGGCCGTTGAGCGCGTAGCCGGCCGACTGGCCCGATTCCTTGGCGATGAAGACGCCGTTGCGCGGGGGCCGGCTGAAATTGCCCTCCGGCAGGAAGCCGTGGAAGCTGTGATGCATCAGTCCCGAACCCCTGGTGAAGGTCATGAACTCGGACTTGAAGCCGATCAGGGCCCGCGAGGAGATGACATATTCGAAGCGCACGCGGCCGTCGTCGCCGGTGGCCATGTTCTTCATCTGCGCCCCCCGCGCGCCGAGACCGGTCATGACGGCGCCCTGGAATTCCGCGGGAGCGTCGAGTATGAGGTATTCGACCGGCTCCAGCGTGACGCCGTTCTCCTCTTTGGTGATGACCGCCATCTTGGAGACGCAGAGTTCGTAGCCCTCGCGGCGCATCGTCTCGATCAGGATGGAGAGGTGCAGTTCGCCGCGGCCCGAGACCTTGAAGCCGGCCTGGCCGGGGATCTCCTCCACCTTCAGGCCGACGTTCGTTTCCTGTTCGCGGTAGAGGCGGTCGCGGATCTGGGTTATCGTGACGAATTTACCCTCGCGGCCGGAGAAGGGACCGTCGTTGGCGAAGAATTCCATCGAGAGCGTCGGCTGCTCGATCTCCAGCCCCGGCAGTACGCCGGGCGACTCCGCGGAGGAGACGGTGTCCCCGACCTCCACTCCCTCCAGGCCGGCTATGGCGATGATGTCGCCCGAACGCGCCGTCTTGATGCCGACGCGGTCCAGCCCCTTGTAACCCATCAGCTGCATGACCTTGCGCGTCACGGGCTGCGACGACGGGGAGCCCATCGCCACGGCCTGGCCGGAACTTATCACGCCCTGGACGATGCGGCCCACCCCGATGCGGCCCGTATAGGAGCTGTAGTCCAGCATCGTGATGAGCGCGCGCAGCGGCTCCGCGTCCAGGTCCAGCGGCCCGGGCACGTGCTTCATGATGGTGTCGAAGAGGTAGGAGAGGTCTTTGGCCGGCTTATGGTAGTCCGGCGAGGCCCAGCCGTCGCGGCCGACCGCGTAAACGACCGGGAAATCCAGCTGTTCGTCGGTGGCGCCCAGCTCCATAAAGAGGGCGAAGACCTTGTCCAGCGCGGCGTGCGGGTCGCAGTTCGGGCGGTCCACTTTGTTTATGACCACTATCGGCCGCAGGCCCAGGGCCAGCGACTTCTTGAGAACGAAACGGGTCTGCGGCATGGGCCCGTCGAGGGCGTCCACCAGCAGCAGAACGCCGTCCACCATGCGCAGGACGCGCTCGACCTCGCTGCCGAAGTCCGCGTGGCCGGGAGTGTCCACGATGTGTATCGTGGCGCCGCCGCGGCGCACCGAGGTGTTCTTGGAAAGTATCGTTATGCCCCGCTCGCGCTCGAGATCGTTGGAGTCCATTATGCAGACGGCCTCTTCGCCGCTCTTGTCGGTGAAGGCGCCGGTCTGCTTGAGCATCGCGTCCACCAGCGTGGTCTTGCCGTGGTCGACGTGGGCTATGATGGCTATGTTCCGCAGGTCCGCCCTGCGCGCTGTCTTTTCCTGTTGCATTCGTTCCTTCTCCCCTTTCGGGGCGGACGCGGCCTCCGCGGCCGGCGTCACCGTCCTGCCTCCGGGCCGGCGGAGAGCTCGCTCTCCTTGTCCGCGGCCTCGGCTTCCAAAATTTTTATCTCGTCGCCGATGGATCTGACCAGCTCGTAATCGGCGTGCACGGCCGGGTCGGAAAGGCGCGCGGCCAGTTCTTCCACCTTCTTCCTGGACGCGGCGATCTCTTCCGCCAGTTTCGCGCGGCGGCGCTCCGCCTGCTCGCGCTCGCGCTTCTGCCGGCGCTCCTCGTCGCGGGGATCGGCCTGCGGCTCCGGCGCGGCGACGGCTTTCTTCGCCCTGGCCGCGGCCCCGGCTTTGGCCTCGGCCTTCATCTGCTCCTGGCGGCGCTGGAAATAATCGTAGTTGCCGGGATAGACGGTGACCTTCCCGTCGTCCACGTGCACGATACCGTCAGCGAGCTGGTTTATGAAATAGAGGTCGTGGCTGATGAAACAGACCGTGCCCTCGTATTCCTTGAGCGCGCCTATCAGCGCCTCGACGCTGGGGATATCGAGGTGGGTGGTGGGCTCGTCGAGCAGCAGCACGTTCGGCGGGTCCAGCAGCAGCTTGACCAGCATGAGGCGGCTCTTCTCGCCGCCGCTGAGCACCGAGACCTTCTTGAAAACGTTGTCGCCCGGGAACAGGAAGGTGCCCAGCACGGTGCGCACCATCAGCTCGGGGTTCATCCTGTCGTTGTCCATCGCCTCCTGCAGCACGGTGCGGCGCGGCTCCAGGATGCCGGTGCTGTGCTGGGAGAAATACCCCGTCTTGGCGTTCAGGCCCAGTACGCGCTCGCCGGCGTCCGGCTCGACCACGCCGGCCAGCATCTTGAGCAGCGTGCTCTTGCCGGCGCCGTTGCGGCCGACGAAGGCCAGCTTCTGGCCGCGCATCAGCTCGAAGTCGAAGTTCTCGTAGACCTTTATCGGTTCGTGGCCGGGAACCTTGTAGGTCTTGGAAACGTTCTTCAGTTCCAGCACCTTGGTACCGGTGCGGTTCGGCTGCGGGAAGCGGATCTTGACCGTCTTGTTCTCCGGCGGCAGCTCTATGCGCTCGAGCTTCTCCAGGCGCTTTATCATGCTCTGCACGCGCGAGGCAGTGGAGACGCGGGCGCGGTTGCGCGCGATGAAATCCTCCATGTCGGCGATCTCGAGCTGCTGCTGCTTCCACTGCGAAAGGAGCTTCTCCTTCTCGGACTCGCGCTGGGCCAGGAAGTTGGCGTAGTCGCCGTGATAGACCCTGAGTTTCCTCTCCTGCAGCGAGACTATCGCGCTGCACAGGAAATCTATGAAGGACCGGTCGTGGGAGATGATGAAGACCGCGCCGGGATACCAGGCCAGGTAGTCCTGCAGCCAGATCATCGAGTCGAGGTCGAGGTGGTTGGTCGGCTCGTCGAGCAGCAGCAGGTCCGGCTTCTTGACCAGCAGCCGCGCCATGGCCACGCGCATGGCCCAGCCGCCGCTGAGCGTGTTCACCTTGCGCGTGAAATCGGAGACCTTGAAGCCCAGGCCCATAAGCACGGCCTTGGCCTCGGCCTCCTTGCGGCCGTCGAGGTCCTCCAGCTCGGCGAGGGTCTCCTCCAGGACGGTCAGGTCCGAGACCGGCGGGTTCTCCTGCGGCAGGTAGCCCACCACCGTCCCTTTCTTGAACTGGAGTTCCCCCTCGTCGGCCTCCTCCTGCCCCAGCATCATCTTGAAAAGCGTGGACTTGCCGGCGCCGTTCGGGCCGACCAGCGCGAAGCGCTCCCCGTCGTTTATCTGGAGAGAGGCGTCCTCCAGAAGGGACTGGCCGCCGAAGGATTTGGAGACATTGCGAAGCGTGATCATAAAATAGAGCGCCGCTCATGGACGGTCCGGGCCGTCCGGGCGAAAGTCTCTCCGATGTGATTTTTACGGCCGCGGGACCGAAGGTCAGAGGACTCCCGGCGGCGCCCGGAAAGGCGCCGCGCGGTACTATTTTAGCATTTTAGAGGGGCGGTCGGCCGGGAGGGGCTTCAGCCGATGAGGCGGACCCTGTAGCCGGCCGACTCGAGTTCGGCCCTGACGAAATCCCTGCGGTCGCCCTGCAGCTCGAGGACGCCGTTCTTCACGGTGCCGCCGGCGCCGAGGCGTTTCTTGAATTTAGAGAGCAGTTCTTCCTTTCCGGCGGGATGCATCGGCAGCTTCTCTACCAGGGTCATCCCCCCGCCTTTGCCCGTACGCCTGTAGGAGACCCGCACCGGCTCGGTCTGCGTCCTCGGCCTGGACGGTCCCGCCAGGCCCTCCGGACAGGAACAAGGGGACCGGCGGCATTTCGGACATATCGAAACGCCGTCCGGTCCCGTGGAATAGACTATCCTGCCGGAAGCCAGAGTTCCCCCCGCTTATTTCGCGCGGTTGAGGATGGCGACCACCGCGTTGATCTTGCCGGCGAGCACCCCGTGCACTCCCAGCGCCTTGCGTATCGAGGAGAGGAACTTATGCTCGGGCGAGACGGCCTTCCCGTCGGCCATGACCATGCTGGCGGCCCAGGCGTAGGCGGTCTCGGCCAGGCGTCCGGAAAGCTGTCCGGCGGCTTCCTCTATGACGGCCGCGCGGCCCTTTTCGGCTATGGTCTCCGAGATGCAGGCGGCGTAGTCGCGGGCGTTCATCACGCCATCGAAAAGCGGGCTCATCGCTATCATCTGGTCTATGCGGGAGAGTTCGTGCTTTTCCAGTTTGCCGTCGCTGGCCATGGCCATGACGCACAGCGCCATCATGGCGTCGGCGGGCGAGGTCAGCGTGCTCTGGGAGCAGCCGCAGGCGCAGCCGCAGGTCTTGGAAGTCTTTTTCATGGTCGTTCCTCCGTTCCTATCGGGGATATTTTAGCAGATATGGGGACGGCCCTTCAGCGGATCCCGATCCTGAAAAGCCGGCCGGGCGGGGGTCCCCGCCGGGCTAACGGACGCCGCCGGAACGGCGGACCGTTCCTTCGGGTAAAGGGCGGGCGTTTTTTTTCAGCAGGCCGCGCAGGGCCGACATATCCGCTTTGAAAGCCGGACTTCTGGAATAAGCGGCGTAAAGCCTGTCGCCGAGCAGTTTGCCCGCCTCTATATCGGCGGGATGATGAACGCCGCCTATGACCCTGTCCAGCGCGGCCGCGTCGGCCCTGGACAGGAATTCCCCGCGCCGGGCCGGGACCAGGTCGGCGAGCAGCAGGGCCAGGACCCGCGAGATGGCGGCGTGGCCGCTGGGATAGGCCTTGCCTCCTATGCGGCCGAGGCAGGGGTTCAGGTCCGGCGCCCTGAGGAAAGGCCTCGGCCTCCCGAACATGTCCTTCACGCCGGCCGCCGCCCCGTCGGTTTCCTTCTTGACCCTGTCGAGTATCTCTTTCGCCTTCCCCGGCAGAGGCGAAGGGAAAGGGCTTATGTCGGCGAAGAATTCCGTGAAGGAGGCGCGGGCGGCCGCGTTGGCGGCGGCGCATTGGGCGGTGCTGCGCTTTATCTGCCAGTCCCGCACTCCCTGAAGGTCGGAGAGGTCCGCGGGCGAACCGTCCGCGGGCGGCGGCGGAAAATCCGGGAACTCCTGTTCCGCGGCGGAAATATAATAAGTGGTCCTGGGTATTACCCAGTCCTCCGCCCGCGGCGGCGCCGCGGCCGCCAGCAGCCAGGGGAGCAGCAGGGCAAAAAAAAGCGTCTTCCTCACGGTTCTCCTCCTTCGGTCCGCGGATAGGATACCAAAACCCGCGAACCCGGGGAAGTTCCCCCGGCGTCGTCATAAAAAGTATAATCTCCCTATAAAGGAACGCGGGGGCAGTACCGCCGCGACAGGAGATGAAGATGAGGACCATGCCGAACCCCGCGAAGAACAACGGAGCGCTCAAGATGAACGAAGATTTCAGGATCAGGGACATCTCGCTGGCCGCCCAGGGCCGCCGCGAGATCGAGATAGCCGAGAAGGAAATGCCCGGCCTGATGGCCATACGGGAGCGATACGCCGCGAAGAAGCCGCTCAAAGGCGCGCGCGTGATGGGCTCGCTGCACATGACCACCCAGACCGCCGTGCTCATCGAAACGCTCGCGGCGCTGGGCGCCGAAGTGCGCTGGTGCTCGTGCAACATCTTCTCGACCCAGGACCAGGCCGCCGCGGCGATAGCCAGGGCGGGCATCCCCGTGTTCGCCTGGAAGGGCGAGACGCTGGCCGAGTACTGGTGGTGCACCGAGCGCGCGCTGGACTTCGGCGGCGGCAAGGGACCGCAGCTCATAGTGGACGACGGCGGCGACGCCACGATGATGATACACCGCGGCTTCCAGGCCGAGAACGACGCGAAGGCGCTCGAAGGCAGGACCTCCGGCGAGGACGAACTGGAGCTCAACAACTGCCTGAAGGCCATTCTTAAAAAGAGCCCGCGGCGCTGGCACGGCGTCGCGAAGGAATGGAAGGGCGTCTCCGAGGAGACCACCACCGGCGTGCACCGCCTCTACCAGATGCACGAGGCGGGCAAACTGCTGGTCCCCGCCATCAACGTCAACGATTCCGTCACCAAATCCAAGTTCGACAACCTCTACGGCTGCCGCGAATCGCTGGCCGACGGCATCAAGCGCGCCACCGACGTGATGATAGCCGGGAAAGTGGCCGTGGTCTGCGGCTACGGCGACGTGGGCAAGGGTTCGGCCAGATCGCTGCGCGGTTTCGGCGCGCGGGTCATCGTCACCGAGATAGACCCCATCTGCGCGCTGCAGGCGGCGATGGAGGGCTTCGAGGTCAGGACCGTCGAGGACACGCTCGGCGAGGCCGACCTCTACGTGACCACCACCGGCAACCGGGACATCATACGCCTGGAGCACATGCTGAAGATGAAGGACCAGGCCATCGTCTGCAATATCGGCCATTTCGACAACGAGATACAGGTGGACGCGCTCAACAGGACGAAGGGCGTCAAGCGGGTGAATATCAAGCCGCAGGTGGACCGCTACGACCTGCCCGGCGGCAGGTCCATCTACCTGCTGGCCGAAGGCCGGCTGGTGAACCTGGGCTGCGCCAAGGGCCACCCCTCGTTCGTCATGAGCAATTCCTTCTCCAACCAGACGCTGGCGCAGCTGGAGCTCTGGACGAAGAAGCACGAGATCGGCGTCTACCGCCTGCCCAAGCACCTCGACGAGGAAGTGGCGCGGCTGCACCTGGAGAAGATAGGGGTGAAGCTCACGAAACTGACGAAGGAACAGGCCGACTATATCGGCGTGAAACCCGAAGGCCCCTACAAGCCGGACCATTACCGGTATTGAGAACGGGCTCCCCCCCGATGAAAAACCCCGGGCCGTCCCGGGGTTTTTTATTCGTCGCTTCCGGAAAAATTCAGGCTTCTTTGAGTCCGGACTTGAGGTACTGTATCGCCTTGCCGATGGAATAGCCTTCCTGGCCGGGCGGCAGCGAGGCCAGCATGTCCTTCACCGGGGTCAGGTCCTCGCCGAGCGTGACTATGCCCGGCTCGGAATAGCCGTCCGGATGGAGCTGCGGCTGCCCGGCCGCGGCCAGCAGCGCGTTGCAGAGGCAGACCTTGCCCTCGGTGTTCTGCGGGCGCCCGCCCTTGGCCTTGAAAGACTCGAGGGGTTCCGCGGGACAGCGGAATTCCACTTTGCCGCCGGGCGCCAGGTAGGCGGCGGCCAGCAGACCGATATCGCAGACCCTGCGCCTCTTCGAATAGACCGCGGGGTCGGAGATGGTGCCGGGGACCTGGGCCACCTTGAAAGGGAAGCCGGTGGGCGACACGTGAGAATTGACGACCTTCAGCTCGCCGGCCGCCAGCATCCGCAGCGTCCTGGCCCTGAGCGAGGGCTCGAAGCCCGACTGGCCCGAAAGCGCGGCCAGAGTGCCGAACTGCACGCCCGCGGCGCCGGCGGCCAGGGCCTCCCCGAGCTTCCGCGGTGTGCCGTAGGTGCCGGCCAGCCAGAAAGGCAGGCCGATGGAGGCGATCGCCGGCACGTCGGCGCGGTCCTCGTCGGTATAGGCCAGGACCTGCTTGTCGGACGCGTCGAACTTCATCTTGCCGGGCGGGGCGCTGTGCCCGCCGGCCTCGGGGCCTTCGACGACGAAGCCGTGCGGCCGCGTCCCGGGATTATCGTAAAGGGCTTTGGCCAGGCCGTAGGAAGAGACGATGGCCAGGAATCTGGGCTGCGGCAGGTTCGGAACGCCTTTTATGCCCAGCGAGGCGGGCCTGGCCAGCACGGAAAAATTGCCGGAGCCGGAAGTGGCGCCGAAGACCTTGAAGCCCAGCGAGGCCGGCTCATGGCGCGACAGCGAGCGTATCATGCCGGGGAACTCGTAGGGATTGCCGGCGCCGACCAGCACATAGTCGATGCCGGCCAGCATCGCCCCGTAGAGCGCCCAGGGCAGCGGACGCTCGACTTTGCGCAGGAAATTTATGCCGATGGGGCCGTTATGATCGCGCTTGGCGAGCCAGACCTCGGCGAAATTGGAGGCCAGGGACATCAACTGCAGGTCCCGGGACGGCTCCCAGAAAGAATCCGGCGGGGTCCCGTACCCCTCGACGCGCGAAAGGCGCCACATCGGCACGGGCTTGTACGGCGCGGAAGGGGCCTTTCCCCCCTCGATATAGTATTTCCCGTAGAGGTCCTTGAGCCCGTCGGCCAGGGAAGGCTGGCGGGCGGCCAGTTCGTTGAAAGCGGCGCGGACATTGCCGCCGGGATCGCCGTCCTGGAGCAGGCGCGGATAGACCACCTCCAGCCCCGTGCCGGAGACCACGCCCAGCCCGCCCATGATGGACACTATCCTGGCCAGCGGCCACCAGGAAACGCGCACGCCCATGCCGCCGGAGATGAACATGGGGGATTTCACGTCAGCGGTCATCGCGCAAAAAATTTTCCGCGGGAAGCGATACCATCACGGATATTATACCTTTTCGGAGGCTCCCGGCCTCCGAAAAACGCGTTCCGCGCGGGGTCCTTCGCGTCGGGGAGCGGCCGCGGCACTGTCCCGGCACGGCCCCTTTTTAGGATAATAGAGGATAAGGATGCAACTGCCAGTTCTCGCTAAAGCTGACGAGATCGCGCGCGCGGCACGGCCCGGCGCGCGGCTTGTCGTCTCGTCCCCCCCGGGCTCGGGCAAGTCCACCAAGGTCCCCCAGCTGCTCCTGGACCGCGGGGCCGTTAAAGGCCGCATCGCCGTCCTTCAGCCGCGCCGCCTCGCGGCCCGTATGCTGGCCGACCGGGTAGCGGCCGAGCGCGGCGGACGGACCGGCGGCGAGGTCGGCTACAGGGTGCGTTTCGACGACAGGACCGGACCTTCCACTCGCATAATATTCGAGACCGAAGGGATCCTGCTGCGCGAGCTGGTCTCCGACCCGCTGCTGAAAAAATATTCCGCGGTAGTGCTGGACGAATTCCACGAGCGGCACCTGCACGGCGATATCACCCTGGCGGCCTGCCTGGCCCTGCAGAAAGGACCGAGGCCGGACCTGCTGGTGGCCGTCATGTCGGCGACCATGGACGAAGCGGCGCTGGCGGAACACATGAAGCCCTGCGTCGTCATAAAGGCGGAAGGCACCCTCTACCCCGTCCGCACCGCTTACTGCGACGCCGCGACCGCCGCCCTGCCTCCCTGGGAAGCGGCGGCCAGGACCTGCGCCGCGCTGCTCCCCCGTCTGAAGGAGGGCCACGCGCTGGTCTTCATGCCCGGCGCCTACGAGATAAACAGGACCGCCGCGGAAATAGCCAGACTGCCGTCCCTCGCCGGTTTCCGCGTCATGCCGCTGCACGGCGAGATGAAGCCGGAGGAACAGGACGCGGCGGTCGCGGCCTCCGGCGGGCGGAAGGTCATCATCTCCACCAATATCGCCGAGACTTCGGTCACGATAGAAGGAGTGACGGCCGTGGTGGACGCGGGCCTGGCCCGTGTGGCCCGTTTCGACGGCTCCCGGGGCATAAACACTCTTTTCACCGAGCGCATATCCGCCGCCTCGGCGGCCCAGCGCGCCGGCCGCGCCGGGCGCACCGGGCCGGGCGTATGCGCGCGGCTCTGGACCGAGCGGGAGAACCACGGCCTCGCTGCCGCGCTCTCGCCCGAGATGCTGCGGCTGGACATCAGCGAGGCGCTGCTGACCCTCAAGGCCTGCGGCTACCGCGGCTTCGGAGACCTGCGCTGGCTGGACCCGCCGTCGCCGGAAGCGGCGGAGCGGGCGGAGAGCCTGCTGCGGGACCTGGGCGCCTGCGACGGGAAGGGCGCGCTGACGGCGGCGGGCCGGGCCATGTCCGCGTACCCCCTCCATCCCCGCTATTCCCGCATGATGGTAGAGGCGAAGCGGCTGGGCTGCGCCCGGGAATGCGCGATCATCGCCGCCGCGGCCCAGGGGCGCGGCATCTGGGCCGACAGGCGCGGCGGAGGCAGGCGGGCCGAAGCCGGTTCCGATCTGGCCGCCGCCGTAAAAGAGCTCTCCTCCTGCGCGGCCGGCGGCTTCCACTGGTCCGCCTGCGAGAAAGCGGGGCTGAAACAGGTCCCGGCCCGCGAGGCCTGGCGGATGGCGGAGCGGCTGGCCGGCGGGGCCGCTCCCGGCGGGGCCAAGGCCCTGGAGAACGCCGCGCGCTGCTTCCTGCTCGCCTTCCCCGACCGCGTGGCGGCGTTGTTCTCCGCGGAACAGGGCCGCTACCGCCTTCCCGGCGGCCGCGGCGCCAGGCTGGACCCGGCCAGCGCCGCCGCCGGAGCCCCCCTCGTCTGCGCCGGCTCCGTAGTCGAAAGCGCGGGCAAGGGCGGCGCCGATATCACCCTTTCCTTCGCCGCGCCGGTGAAAGAGGAATGGCTCCGCGAATCGTTCCCGCGCGACATAAAGGAAGAAAGCCGGCCCGCTCTGGACAAAGAGATGCTGACGCCCGTAACCGAGCGCCTGACGCTTTACCGGGACATAGTCGTACGCAGGGAGATAACCTCGGCGAAGAAAGGCGGGGCTTCGTCGGACCTTATAGCGGAGGAGTTCGCGAGCGGCAGGCAGAAACTCCGGCGCTGGGACGGGGAGGTGGAGGACTGGCTGGCGCGCGCGGACTTCCTGCACCGCAACTGCCCCGACCTCGGGATAGAGCCGCTGTCGGCGGAGGACAAGGCCCTAATAATAGCCGATATCTGCCACGGCGCGCGCAGCGTGGCCGAGGCGCGCGAGCGGGAGGTCCTGCCGGCGCTGAAGGACTGGTACGGCTGGGAGAAATGCCGCCTGCTGGACCGGCACGCGCCGCAGAGGCTGGAGACTCCGTCGGGCAGGAAAGCGCGGATACGCTATCCCGCCGGCGGCGAGCCTTTCCTGGAGGCGAAGATACAGGACCTTTTCGGATTGAAAGAGACGCCGCGCATAGCCGCCGGCCGGGTGCCGCTGGTCGTGCACATCCTGGCGCCGTCCATGCGCCCCGTTCAGGTCACCAAGGACCTTAAAAGTTTCTGGTCGGAAAGCTACCCCGAACTCAGGCCGGCGCTGACGCGCCGCTACCCGAAACACAAATGGTTATGAAAGGCGGGGTCAGGGGCGGGACAGCAGCGCCGCCAGGAACAGCAGTTGGCCGGCGAACACCAGGGAACAGAGCACCCTGAGCTGGAACTCCTTCCTCACGACGGCCCTCGCGCCGAGCACGATCTGGTCTATTATATCGTCGTAATAGGGGATGGCCGTCACCCCCCCGCCCAGGTATTTGTCCAGCGTTATGGTAAGGTCCGCCTGGGAAAACCCGGCCAGGTCGCGCTCCCTCAGCAGGGAGTAAGCCGTCCCTTTCTTTCCGGGGCCGGGCTTCTGGCTGATCGAGGGGCGGGGGTTGTCCAGGAACGGAGACAGCGCCAGCGCGCCGAGCGGCAGCGCCAGGGCCGACAGGACTATTGAGAGGTACGCGGCGAGCCCGCCGGGCGAGGCGAACCTGGCCAGCGCGGCCTGCGCCGCGGCCAGGAAAGTGAAAAGCCAGAGTTTCCTTTCAGTGGAGGCCAGCAGGTCCTGCACCCGGGAGTAGATCACCCAGAGCCGCCTTTCGGGGTCCGGGGTAAGATGGGACGATACGCTCATGGGGGAATTATGGCAAATTTTCCCCGCGGCGCGCCGCCCGCCCGGGCCGCGCGCGCGTCAGATCATGCGGCGGCTGTCGCACTTGGCGTCCTTGTAGAGCTGCATGAACGCCGGGTCTATCGTCATGCCGTTGCGCATCCTGGAACGGATCCGCTCGCACATGCGGTTCTCCTCGGCGGTGAAAGGGGTGAAAACTTCCAGCTCGACCGAGATCTTCTGCACTCCGGTGCCTATCCCCTCGTAGGCGGGCAGCTGCACCGGTTCGCCGTAAACGTCGCGTTCGGTGCCGGTCAGCGAGATCAGGTCGTTCAGCAGGCTTTCCTGGTTGTTATAGAACGAATAGCCGAGCGGGAAGGTGATCAGGCCGCCGCCCCTCTCGGCGGTTATCCCGCAGCCGACGCTCCGCAGCGAGTTCGTCACGGCCTCCAGGTCGCCCTGCGGCACGACCAGCACTTTCCCCCCCTCCTCCCGCACCAGGTCCAGCGTCGCGGAAGGGTCGGCGTCCTCGCGGTAGCGCAGGGAGAATTCCCTGCGGACGGTGTATTTGAACTGTTTGGCGTTGGCGGTTATCACCACGCCGCAGATGCGCCTGCTGACGGAATCGAACACCGGGCCGCCCGACGAGCCGCCGAACGCGTCGAGGTCGGTGGCGTACCCGTTGCGGCCTATCTCCCTGATCGTGGCGTCGCCCGGGTCGGTGACCTTGACGCTCATGCCCATGGGATAACCGGAGGCGAAGACGTAGGCGCCCTCCCTCAGGCCCTCGCCGTGCGACCTCTCGATGGTCAGCGGCGACCTGCCCGGGACCGGCCGTTTGAGCGAGATAAGCGCGTAATCCCGGTACGTGTCCATGTTCCCGATGGAGCCGTCGAGCTTGTGCGCCAGGAGCCTCTCCACTTCGTAGACCTGGTCGGGAGAGAAAGTCTGGTCGTACTCCCCCCGCCCCGTCTGCCGCCAGCCGAAGACCACGTAGACTTTGTTGAAATAGTGCGCGTGAGAGGGATCGTTGTTGATGCAGTGGCCGGCGGTCAGCACCAGGTCCCTGGAAACCAGCGCCCCGGAGCAGAAAGAGAGGGATTTCTGGCCGGAGAACTCGGCGCCGCTGCTCAGACCCATCCTCCTGTCGACGGTGGAAAGCTTGAGCGGCTTGTACGCGCCGCTGGCCTCGTCGTAAGCGATCGCGCTCTTGTCCATGAGAGCCACTACGGAATCGGCCAGTTCCTGCAGCGACTTGTCCACTTTGTAGTAATCGTCTAGGGTATTGTCGCCGTAGATAGCTACCGGCTGATAGCCGGAACGCACCGGCTCCGCCTGGGCGGCGGCCGGGACGGGCACGTCCATGTCCTCGATATCGGCGCGGTCAAAATAGCCGAAATCCGCGGGCGCGTCGCGCAAGTCTCCCGGGACGTCCCCGGGGCGGCCGTCCGGGAAGAGGAGCAGTCCGGCCGACACCGCGCAGGCCAGGAAGGTGAAAACCACTAGTTTGTTCTTCATAGATGTTCTCCGCGCCTTTATAGGATACCGTAACAGTAATAGTCTGGCCCCTGACCGCCCGGTCCGCAAGGGTCGAAGGACCCAGGCCCCCTCCCCCCCCTTCAGGCGGCAAAAAAAGTCCCCGGCGCCGGGCCGGGGACCTTTTCGCCTCTATTCACGGGAACGGCTATACGACCCCGAGCACCTCTCCGATGACCTTCTCCAGCTCCTCTTTCGGAAGCAGGCCCTGCGCCATCTGCGGCTTCCCGGTCATAGGCACGAAGAGCAGGCTGGGGATGCTCTGTATGCCGAAGGACGCGGCCAGTTCCTGCTCCTGGTCGGTATTCACCTTGTAGATATCGAGCTTGCCGGCGTATTTCTCCGAGAGCTCCTCCAGCACCGGCGCGAGCATCTTGCACGGCCCGCACCAGTCGGCGTAGAAATCCACTATGCAGGGCCTCTCGCCCGCGAACTTCCACTCCTTGCTCCTGGCGAAATCGAATACCTTGGCCTTGAATGTATCCGTATTTATGATCTGCATCGTTCCTCCGTTGTTCATCGTACCGCGAAAAGCAGGCCGACCAGCGCTCCCCGCCCGCCGTCACCGCCGCCGCCGTGTCCATACCCTGCATCCGCGCCTCCGGTATATCCCGTCGAAACTTAGATGCGGCCGGGGCCGGAAAGTTTCACCTCAAATAAAAAACCCCCTCGCGGGGGTCTCTCCGGACCGGGGTTCGTATGGGGGACCTTCTTTTACTCCCGGCCGGGACCTTTCAATGCGGGGAACTCTTTTTCCATGATAGTGACGCCGCGGCCGCAATATTCGGTCCTTTCCCTGACCCGCCAGCCGAGGCGCGCGTAGAACTGCGCGGATTTAGGCGTATGCAGATAGAGCTTCGCTATACCGAGCCTGGCGGCGTTCTCCTCGACCGCGCGCACCAGCGCCGCGCCTATGCCGCGCCCGCGCCGCTCCCGGGCCACGTACATCCCGGCCAGCCAGGGGGTCAGTTCCGGGCGCGTTTCCATGTCCTTCGCCTTCAGGCAGCCTATCCCGAGCAGTTCCGCCCCCTCCATGGCCACCAGGGCAAGAGGCAGGCGGTCCCTGTTGGCGCGTTCAAGGACCATCGCCTCGAAGTCCTTCAGTCCCTTTCCGGGATAGAAGCAGGACCATTCCCCGAAAAACCATTTCGCTATCGCGGGGACAAGTTCTTTGTGATCGGCCAGGTAATCTATCCGCATATCGCCTCGACGCTGAAAATATACAAAAAAAGCCCCGGCATAGTTGCCAGGGCCTTTAAATATTGGTTCCGGGACCAGGATCCGGTCACGGGTTCCCGCCTCGCCGCCGCTCATAAGAATCCGCGCCTCCGCGCTGCGGGCTGCTGCCCTCGCGCGTCCGGCTTTCGAATCCTGACGCGGGCCGTGGGAGGTCCGCGGAGAGGGACTTCAGGCTGCGGGCGGGATCTCGAATCTCACCGTGGTGCCGCGGCCCGGAACGCTGTCGATGGTGATCCTGCCCTTATGCGCCTCGACCGCGAGGCGGCAGAAATAGAGGCCGAAACCGCTGCCCTTGCGGGAATCCGCCTCCTGGCCCTCCACCCGGTAATATTTCTCGAACACTCTTTTAACGTCTTCCGGCGCTATCCCGGCGCCGGTATCCGAGACCTCGAATCTGGACATCCCGCCGGAGAAATCGCTCTTTATATCTATCCGGCCGCCGCGGCGGGAATATTTAAAAGCGTTAAGCACCAGGTTTTCCAGGACCCTCATAAGCAGGTCGTGGTCGGCGTGCACCGGCGGCAGGCCTTTGTCTGCGGAAACGATCAGCTTTATCCCGGTCTGCGCGCTGACGGGCTCCAGCGCGGCTATGGACTCGGCTATCAGCGGGCCCACTTCCAGCGGCCGCTTCTGCACTAGAATCTCCGCCACCTCCATCCGCTCCGTGTCCAGCAGTATCTGTATCAGTTTGACCATGTCCTTGGAGCTCTGCGCCGCCACGCTCAGCAGTTTATCCCGGATCCCATGGTCCATCTTAGGCTCTCCCACTATCGACAGAGCTCCTATTATGGCGGTCAGCGGGCCCTTGAGGTCGTGTATAGCCGCAAGGGCGAGGGTCTGTTTGAGCGTGTCCAGGGAATGTATCTTCCTGCGCACGTCGCGGAGCAGGAATATAAACGCCAGTATGGCGGCGCTGAGGGCCAGTTTCAGCGTCAGGCCGGAGAAAGTGTAGCGCAGAAAATTCTCGCCGAGCAGGCCGCCCAGCCAGGGCACGGCCAGCAGCAAATAGCTGACGTATTCTATTACCCGGAAACGGGCACTGTACAGGCTGATGGATTTCATTTATCCCCCGCAAGAATTATAGCACGGTCCCGCGGGCGTCCGACAGAGCGTTGAGGGCCGAAAAGAAAACCCCCCGAAGGGGGGTTTTCCTTAAATCGGCGCTCCGGGACTAGGATTCGAACCTAGACAAAGAGATTCAGAGTCTCTCGTGCTACCGTTACACTATCCCGGAATATGAAGCGCTGTTTAATATTATATACTTTCACGGGGCTCACAGACAAATGACCGATTTTCTGCCGGAACTGACGATAATAGCGGCGATGCTGGCTTTCAACGCCGTTTTCGCCGCTTACGAGATGGCCCTGGCCTCCATCTCCAAGGCCAGGCTGACGGAACTTTACGGGAAAAAGGCGCCCGGGGCCGCGGCCGCCCTGTTCATGAAGAACAAACTGGAGGCCTCTTTCTCCGTGATACAGCTGGGCATAACGCTCTTCGGCGCCATAGCGGCCGCCACGGGCGGGGCCGGCATCAACGAATCCTTCGCCCCGCTGCTCGCGGACCGCTTCGCGCTCAGCCCGCGCGCGGCCGACATAGTGGCCCTGACCCTGTTCGTCCTCCCCTTGAGCGCCATCACCATAATGTTCGGCGAGCTGGTGCCCAAGGTCTTCGCGATAGAGAACAAGGAACTGGTCCTGCTGCGCGTCTCCCCGGCGATGCGCGTGCTTTATTCGGTGGCGTACCCCGTGGTGCGCGGGATGGAGAAGGTCACCAAGGCCGCGGTCAGGCTGGCTTCCGCTCTCCTTCCCCGCTCGGAGCACCGCGAGGAAAGAGCCTCGGTGCAGGAAATGCGGGCGGCGGCGGCGCAGGCCCTCGAGCAGAAACTGATCGGCCCGGTCGAGGAGCGGATAGTTTCCTCCGCCGCCGGGCTTTCGGTCAAGAAGATCGGCGAACTGCTGATCCCCCCGCCGGCCATCTCCTACATCCCCATCACCCTGACGCTGACCGAGGCCCTGCTGCGGGCGCACATGGACCTGCACACGCGCTTTCCCGTGACCGCCGCGGAGGGAGAGCCGGAGAACATAAAGGGGTACGTCAATTTCAAGGACATAGTCACGGCGCTCAAGATGGGGGCGCAGGGCGGCACGGTGGCCTCCATAGCTCGCCCCATCGAGAAACTTCCCTGCGGCATGACCGCGTCCAAGGCGCTTGAGAAGATGATCGAAGGCAACATACACATGGCCGTGGTCACGGGGGAGGAAGGGCGGGTGCTGGGCCTGCTGACGCTGGAGGACATCATACACCAGCTGACGGGCGAGATAAGCGACGAGTACGACCGCCTGCCCGCGCATCTCTATCCCAGCGGCGAAGGCCTCATCGCCGGCGGGGCCTCGAAGATAAAGGACGTCTTCCGCCGCCTGCGCCTGCCCACTCCCGCCGAGAACGATATCCTCGCTTTCTGGGTCGAGCGCAGGTTGGGCCGCCCGCCCAGGGGCAGCGAACTGCTGAAACTCGAAGGGCTGACGATACTTGTGCGCAAGACGCGACGCCACAAGCTGCTCGAAGCCTACATAAGCAAAGACTCCTGACCCCTATTTAGTAGAATATCGCCAGCGGGGCATGGTGAAGTGGCATCACGCGTGCTTTGGGAGCATGAGTCCTGGGTTCGATTCCCGGTGCCCCGACCAGATCTTATGAGAACATACCGCCGACTTATACTGCTATCCGCCGCGCTGGCCCTGCAGGCCTGCGCCGGCCCCAAAGAGATAACCCTGCGTTACGCGCCTGACTTCCCTGGCGTGCCGGCGGGCACCGGCCACCGCATAAGCCTGGCGGCGGTGGAGGACGAACGCGCCGACAAGGGGCTGGGGAAAAAGGCCTCCTTCTTCGGCAAAGCCCCCATAAGCGCCCCGGGACAGAACGTCCCGCTCTGGGTCTCCTCCTCGATAGAGGCGGAACTCCGGGAGGCGGGGTTCGGGATAGAAGAGGGCGGAGCGCTGGTCCTGCGGAGCAGCCTGCGGGACTTCCGCGCGGGACCTTCGGCCGAGATACGCCTGAAGGCCTCGCTTTACCGTGACGGGACGCGGCTTTTCGAGAAGGAATACGCCGAAAAAGAACCCATTCCCGTGACGGGCGGGACGGCCGCCACGGAAGAAAGCCTGCTTTCCGCCATGCGCCGCCTCAACATGCGGCTGGTCTACGACGTGATAGGCAAGCTCTGAACTTTCAGGACTTCGAGAACAACCTCAGTCCCGCTATCCCCGCCAGTATCAGGAATATACAGAAGACCTTCATCCATTCCTTCGGCTCGCCCAGGAAGAACATGCCGGCGGCGGCCGTTCCGGCCGCGCCTATGCCGGTCCAGACGGCGTAGGCGGTACCTATCGGCAGCGAGCGAACGGCCAGAGAAAGGAGATAGATGCTCAGCGCCATGGTGCCCAGCGTCCAGACGCTGGGCCAGAGCCGGGTGAAGCCATGGGTGAACTTCAGCCCCACGGCCCAGGCTATTTCCATCACCCCCGCCGCGGCCAGATATACCCACGGTGTCATACCGAGATTTTAACATAAGCGGGAGTACGGAGGCCCGCCGCCGCTATATTTGATAATATTTCACCGAGGGGACATATGATAAAAGACCCGACACGCTCCCGCACCGTTCTATACGCCCTGCCGTCCGATCTCTCCGGCTGGCGCGCCGGCGGCCGCGCGTCCTTTTCCGCTTCCGGCCGCCCCGTTCTGCGCGGAGGTCCCGGGAAATCCGCCGTCTCCTCCCCCGCCGCCGCGGCGCCCCTGCTTTTCGACCAGCTGGTGCTCTCCGTCAACGCTTCGGTCAAAGGCGCGGGCTCGCTGCGCGCGGAGGTCTCGGTCCTGCAGAAAAAATGGTCGCCGTGGTTCGCCATGGCGGAACTGCGCGGCGCGGAAGGCTCCAGCGTTCCCTCCAGGCCGCTGCCGCAGGGAGAGGTAGGCCAGGACCTGCTGAAGCTGACCCGGAAAGCCTCGGCCTTCAGGCTGCGCTTCGTGTTCTCCGGCCCGGCCGGCTCCCGCGCGGAGCTGTTCCTGGCCGCCGTCTGTCTGACGGATTCTACCCTGCCATATTCCGCCGCCGCGATGTACCGGGGTCCTTATGCCGGCTCTTTTTCGCTTAAAGTGAAACCCGTCTCGCAGATGAGGCTTCCCCATCCGCGCTGCAAGGACATGTGCAGCCCGGTATCGGTCTCCATGGCGCTGGCCGCCATAGGACTGCCGACGGAACCTCTGCGCCAGGCCGCCGCGGCCAGGGACAGGGCGGCCGATATCTACGGCAACTGGACGCTCAACGCGCGCGCGGCCGCGCTGCGCGGCGCCGCGGCCTGGTACGCGCGCTTCAACACTTTCGCCGAGGCCGAAGCGGTACTGCGCCGCGGCCTGCCGCTGGCCGCCAGCCTCACCTTCGGGCCGGGCGAACTGCGCGGCTCGCCGCTCAAAAAAGGCACGCGCGGCCATTTCGTCCTCCTCAAGGGCTTCGACGCGCGCGGCAACGCCGTCTGCAACGACCCGGCCGTGAAGAACGGCCGCGCCGAGAGGATCTACCGGCGGGAGGAGTTCGCCCGGGCCTGGTTCCGCAACAAGTTCGGCGCGGCCTATATCATTGTCCGCGACCCGGCCGTCTTCGCGGCCGTCGCCGCGCCCGTGGAATCGCTCTACTCCTCGCCGGCCTTCACCCCGGCCCAGAAAAAGAAGAGGATAGA
Organism: uncultured Elusimicrobiaceae bacterium; assembly: GCA_964415175.1. Taxonomy (GTDB): domain Bacteria; phylum Elusimicrobiota; class Elusimicrobia; order Elusimicrobiales; family UBA9959; genus UBA2231. The sequence continues at coordinate 56,870 of CAYPYG010000006.1, read as the reverse complement.
ATCGCAACTGCTGATGAACGAGGCAGTACGCCCGCTCTCCCGGTCGCGCGGCTGGACCAGGGTGGAGGCGCTGGAGCAGCCGCACAAGTCGGGCCCTTATCGCGGCCCGTCGGGCTGCTACGCCGGTTTCGTGCGCTCCGCCTCGCTGCGCGCCGATCCGCTGCCGCCGCCCAATTACTGCGTGGCCGCGAAATCCGCCGCGGCGGTATGCGGCGGAGAACGACTTTCTCTCTCCATCGGAACTCGCTTCTACGCCGCGCCCGCCGGGAAAGGCCGGCTGCGCGCCTGGCTGGCCGGCGGACGGCTGACGCCGGTAAAAAGGGCCGACTGCGTTCCTTTCCCGCCGGCGGAGAAGAGCGAGGCCGCCCTCCGGCGCTCCATCCTGGCCGCCGCCAGGCAGTTCCTTGGCGACCGGTATTTCTGGGGCGGCCGCTCGCATCACGGCCCGGACTGCTCGGGACTGGTAAGCCTGGCCTGCCGCACCCGCGGCCTGGACCTGCCGCGCAACGCCGACGACCAGCGGCGGCTCTCCCCGTCGCGGCGCTGGCGGGACCTGCTGCCCGGCGACCTGATATTCTCCTCGCCCAGAGGCCGGCCGGGGGAGATAGACCATGTCATGTTCTATACCGGCGGCGGGAGGCTGCTGGAGGCGACAGGGGAATCCGGGGACGTCAGGGAAATACCTTTCGTGAAAAAGTTCGGCGGCCTGCCCGCCGCCGGCGCGGTGAAGGCAGTTTTCGGGGGTAAGACCGTTTATTTCGCCGGGCTGCGGCCCCGCGGCAGGAGGGTTTAACATGACCGTAAAGGAAAAAGTGGCCGATATTTTCCCGAAAGAATCGGAGATCCCCGCCGAGGTCTCTTTCAGATACCAGGACCAGGCCGAGTATCTCTCCGGCGGCAAGCTGCTCAAATGGACGGGCCCTTTCCACGAGGTGCTCTCCCCCGTCAGCCTGCACGGCCGCAAGGGCCTCGAGCGCGTGAAGCTGGGCCGCTACCCCCTGCTGGGAGAGAAGGAGGCGCTGGCCGCGCTCGACGCCGCCGTAAAGGCCTACGACGAAGGACGCGGCGCCTGGCCGGCGATGTCCGTCGAGGACCGCATAAAGCACCTGGAGAACTTCACCGAAGCGATGAAAAAGCGCCGCGCCGAAGTGGTCAACCTGCTGATGTGGGAGATAGGCAAGTCCGCCGAGGACTCCGCCAAGGAATTCGACCGCACGGTGGACTATATCGTGGACACGATCAACTCCCTCAAGGAACTCGACCGCAATTCGTCGCGCTTCCAGGTGGTGCAGGGAATAATCGCGCAGGTGAAGCGCGCGCCGCTGGGCGTGGTCCTCTGCATGGGCCCCTACAATTACCCGCTCAACGAGACCTTCACCACGCTGATACCGGCGCTGATCATGGGCAACACGGTCATCTTCAAGCCGGCCAAGTACGGCGTGCTGCTGCACCGGCCGCTGCTCGAGGCCTTCCGCGACAGCTTCCCCCCCGGCGTGGTCAATACGCTCTACGGTTCCGGCAAGACGCTCATCGGCCCCATCATGAAGTCAGGCCGGGTCAACGTGCTGGCGTTCATCGGGTCCAGCGCCGCGGCCGACGCCATCCGCTCGCAGCATCCCAAGCCGCACCGGCTGCGCTGCGCGCTGGGCCTGGACGCCAAGAACGCCGGAATACTCCTGGAGGACGCCGACCTGGACCTGGCCGTCAAGGAATGCGTCACCGGCTCGCTGTCGTTCAACGGCCAGCGCTGCACGGCGCTCAAGATGCTCTTCGTCCACTCCTCGTTCAAGGACGCCTTCCTGGAGAAGTTCGTCCGCGAGGTGGAGTCGCTCAAGATGGGAATGCCCTGGGAGAAGGGAGTGAAGCTGACCCCGCTGCCCGAGGACTCGCGCATCGAATACCTCAAGGAAGCGATAGAGGACGCCCGGGCGCACGGCGCGAAAGTGGTCAACGCGCACGGCGGGACGCATAACGGCAATTTCTTCTACCCGGCCGTGCTCTGGGGAGTGAACGGCAAGGCCCGGCTCTGGCGCGAGGAGCAGTTCGGACCCGTGGTGCCGATGACCTCCTTCGACGACATCGCCGAGCCCCTGAACTATGTCGTAGATTCCGACTTCGGCCAGCAGGTCAGCATCTTCGGCCACGACCAGAAGCGGATGGCCGCCCTGATGGACACGCTGGTCAACCAGGTCTGCCGCGTCAATATCAACAGCCAGTGCCAGCGCGGCCCCGACGTGCTGCCGTTCACCGGCCGCAAGGACTCGGCCGAGGGCACGCTGTCGGTCTCGGACGCCCTGCGGGTGTTCTCCATACGCACGCTGGTGGCCGCCAAGGATTCGCCCCCCAACAAGGAACTCATAAACGGCATAGTGCGCGGCCGCAAGTCCAAATTCCTCTCCACGGACTTCATACTGTGACGGAGAAGACGCGCCTGGCCGGCATAATAAAAGGCCTGAAGAAGGCCTACCCGGACGCCACCTGCTCGCTGGACCACAAGAGCCCGTACCAGCTGCTGATGGCCACGATATTGTCGGCGCAATGCACCGACGAGCGGGTCAACATGACCACGCCGGCGCTTTTCAAAAAATACCCGGACCCGGCGGCCATGGCCGGAGCGCCGCTACCGGACCTGGAAAAGCTGGTCCGCTCGACGGGGTTCTACAAGAACAAGGCCCTCTCGCTGAAAGAATCGTCAAGGGCTATAACGGAGCGTTTCGGCGGCAAAGTCCCCCGCACGATGGACGAACTGCTCACGCTGCGCGGCGTGGCACGTAAAACGGCCAATGTCGTGCTTGGCACGGCCTTCGGCATAGCCGAAGGCGTGGTCGTGGACACGCATGTGAAGCGCCTGGCCTTCAGGCTGGGCCTGACCCGCCACACGGACCCGGAAAAGATAGAGCGGGACCTGATGAAGGCCCTGCCGAAAGAGCATTGGATCTGGTTCGCCCATTCGCTGGTGCTGCACGGCCGCGCCGTCTGCGACGCCCGCAGGCCGCTCTGCGGCGAATGCGCCCTTTCGCCGTATTGCCCCAAGCGGGGCGTGGCGGCTTCAAAAAAATAAGGAGACACCGTTATATGGCACTTTTCACCCTGGCCGCCCTCGCGCTGCTGTGGGCCGGCTACCGTTTTTACGGAGGCTTCCTTGAGCGGAATTACTCCGTTTCCTTCTCCGAACCCGTCCCTTCGAAGACGATGACCGACGGAGTGGACTATGTGCCGGCCAACAAGTTCGTCCTGCTCGGCCATCATTTCTCCTCGATAGCCGGGGCCGGCCCCATCGTCGGCCCGCTGATAGCGGCGGCCGCCTTCGGCTGGCTTCCGGCCGCCCTCTGGATACTGATAGGCACCGTTTTCATCGGAGGCCTGCACGATCTCTCCGCGCTGATCATCTCCATACGCCACCAGGGCCGGTCGGTGGCGGAAGTGGCGCGCAAATACATAAACAGCCGCACCTACAAGCTCTTCCTGCTCTTCACCTGGCTCACGCTGGTCTATGTGGTGACCGTCTTCGCGGACCTCACCGCCGACACCTTCGTCAACGAACCGGCCGTGTCCCAGACCAGCGTCCTCTATATCGCGGTGGCCGCCGTACTGGGCTGGGCGATGTACAGGCGCGGCGCGGGCCTGAAGGCCGGCACCGTCGTCTCGCTGGCGGCGCTGCTGGCCGGGATGTACCTGAGTTACCGCTGGCAGCTGCCCGCCGCCGACAAGCGGACCTGGATAGCGGTGCTCATGACCTATTGTTTCGCAGCCTCGATACTCCCCGTCTGGCTGCTGCTGCAGCCGAGGGATTATCTTTCCAGCTACCTGCTCTACGCCGCCATCGCCATAGGCCTGGGCGGCATCTTCTTCGGCGGCCACGCCGTCACCTACCCGGCCTTCAAGGCCTTCTCGGACCCGTCCCTCGGCGGCATGTTCCCGTTCCTGTTCATCACCATAGCCTGCGGCGCGGTCTCCGGCTTCCATTCGCTGGTGGCCTCCGGCACTACCTCCAAGCAGCTCGCCGCCCCGTCGGAAGCGAAGTTCATAGGCTACGGCGGCATGGTACTGGAGGCGGTGGTGGCCGTGATAGCTCTGTGCACCATAATGTTCCTGGCCCCCTCGGACTCCCTGACCGGCGCGGCCCCGGCGCGCATCTTCGCCGCCGGACTGGGCAAGTTCTCTTCGCTGATAGGTTTGGGCGAGCGCGCCGGGACGATATTCGGCCTGCTGGTCGTCTCCGCTTTCATGCTGACCACGCTCGACAGCGCCACGCGCATCGCGCGCTACATACTGCAGGAACTGGCCGGGGCGGGCAATTCCCTGCGCAGCCGCCTTATCGCAACCGCGGTCTCGGTGGCGCTACCGCTGCTGCTACTAAACCTCCGCATGACCGGCGCCGATGGCGCGCCTATCCCCTGCTGGAAAGTGGTCTGGCCGCTTTTCGGCGTGACCAACCAGCTGCTGGCGGCGCTGGTGCTGGTGATAGTCTATATCTGGGCCAGGAATACCGGCGTGAAGCGCACCGGCCTGATAATAGCGCCCGCCGTGTTCATGACGGTCATGACGATCTGGGCCCTCGGCTCCATGCTGGCCCGCTCCGGTTTCAACCTGATAACGGCCATAGGCGCGGTGCTGCTGGTACTGTCCGTGGTGGTGATAGCCGAAAGCGCCCGCGCGGTGATCGCGGGCGCACCCCGGGAACGGGCCGAGCCTTGACTATGGCCGAAAATTCAGTACACTATATTCAGCCGGTGCCGCAGCAGCGGCCGTTCCCCCGAACGGTCCTCGGCGATCTCCCCGATCGCCGCCCCAACCCCAAACCCCGCTGCGGCGCCGGTCCTTAATTGATACCGCCGGCCGGAACTATTTCCCATCCATGTGGAAGAGCCGACTCCGGTCCGCTCGCGCGGTCGCCGGCGCCGCGCTTATCCGGGCAATAAAGCGGGCCCTTGAAAAACCGTGGCCGGGAGGCTATAATCCAGAAGGGGACGACAGTAGGAAAATCGGCGTTGCCTACGGCGCTTCCGGCGAAAGCCGGCAGTGGTATGAGGGGAAGAGCCGTCCCTCCGTCCCCCCTCCATTAATGAGCGCGCTCTCATAAGAGGCGCGCTCATTTCCTTTCCAGGATTAGATAAAGTACATCGCCTAAATAATACACCAGCAGGTTGGAACGCCGCGGTTCATCCCCAGGCACGCGGGGAACATTTGGTCTCCTCGGTCAACGCCACCAACTCGGACTTCTGCGCGGTCAGCATTTCGGCAAAGAACCCGCGTTTCAATCCACGCCTCCGTACGAGAGGCGACTAGGTATAGCGCACGATACAAGGGAGGCGGACCATGTTTCAATCCACGCCTCCGTACGAGAGGCGACTGAGTATATATGAGACCGTCGCCGGCCTGAGGGCGTTTCAACCCACGCCCCTGTACGAGGGGCGACCCGGCTGCGCCGGCCGGCCAGGGAGAGGACCGGGGTTTCAATCCACGCCCCTGTACGAGGGGCGACGCCAGCGTTACCCAAAAGCAGGCAATGGAGATGCTGTTTCAATCCACGCCCCTGTACGAGGGGCGACTCCGCGCGTGGTTCTCGTAAGTCTCCCCGGAGAAGTTTCAATCCACGCCCCTGTACGAGGGGCGACCCAGGTCATGTGGGCGGCCGACGGCGAGATGAAGTTTCAATCCACGCCCCTGTACGAGGGGCGACTTGTAAAAGGCGGCTATATCTGGTTCGACAAAGGGTTTCAATCCACGCCCCTGTACGAGGGGCGACCGTCCATCATGAGCTTTTCCTGCGGAGACAGGTTGTTTCAATCCACGCCCCTGTACGAGGGGCGACTAGGCTGGAACTTCCTCACCTGCTACGCCTCCAAGTTTCAATCCACGCCCCTGTACGAGGGGCGACTATTGTCGCCGCCTACCAGCGCCGCGCCGTCCATGTTTCAATCCACGCCCCTGTACGAGGGGCGACCGGAAAAGCAGAGGCGTCTCGACCAGCTGATAGAGGTTTCAATCCACGCCCCTGTACGAGGGGCGACGAAGACCAGGTCAAAGTCCAGCAGGTGCTCCCAGGCGTTTCAATCCACGCCCCTGTACGAGGGGCGACAAAACATTTCGCCGGCGGAGTATCCGGGGAATTTGTTTCAATCCACGCCCCTGTACGAGGGGCGACAACCGGGGACAACCGCTTTACCGTCCGGTCCGATGTTTCAATCCACGCCCCTGTACGAGGGGCGACAGGTTCTCTTTGTTGACTATCATTTTTATCCTCCTGTTTCAATCCACGCCCCTGTACGAGGGGCGACGCGGGTCTCTACTAAACGGATTAGTAGAGGAATAGTTTCAATCCACGCCCCTGTACGAGGGGCGACCGGCAAAGAAGAAATCCGGTAAACTATCAAAGCGATGTTTCAATCCACGCCCCTGTACGAGGGGCGACTCCGCCGTGGCTATCTCGTCAACGACCCCGACGAGTTTCAATCCACGCCCCTGTACGAGGGGCGACCCGTCTATGTCGTCGGGATATCGTCGGTTGTTGTGTTTCAATCCACGCCCCTGTACGAGGGGCGACATCGTGCTGCACCCCGACGCCTTCGCTCTCGATGTTTCAATCCACGCCCCTGTACGAGGGGCGACCGCGACCGGCTTCTCCGCCGCCATCGGCTGGATGTTTCAATCCACGCCCCTGTACGAGGGGCGACGCAACTGCGGCGTCAAGCTCACCGACGACGCCGTGTTTCAATCCACGCCCCTGTACGAGGGGCGACTTTTTCAAGGGCCCTCGACGCTATGATCAGGATGTTTCAATCCACGCCCCTGTACGAGGGGCGACTTGAGCAGGTCCACCTGCATGGCTTTGGCGACGGTGTTTCAATCCACGCCCCTGTACGAGGGGCGACCCTGGCCGACGCTTACCGAGCCGCCGGACTGTTGTTTCAATCCACGCCCCTGTACGAGGGGCGACCGTCCGTCTATGTCGTCGGGATATCGTCTGTTGTGTTTCAATCCACGCCCCTGTACGAGGGGCGACGCGAGCGCGTGACCAGGATCTGGGGTGCGGTGTGTTTCAATCCACGCCCCTGTACGAGGGGCGACCGGCTCGCATGCGAAATATTCTGCCGGCTTCTCCAGTTTCAATCCACGCCCCTGTACGAGGGGCGACGGAGAGTAACAGTATGAGCATACTGCCAGTAGAGTTTCAATCCACGCCCCTGTACGAGGGGCGACGGAACCGCTTGGTCCATTCGTAGACGACCTTCACGTTTCAATCCACGCCCCTGTACGAGGGGCGACGAGAGGAGTCTGTATCACTATACAGCGTCCCAGAGTTTCAATCCACGCCCCTGTACGAGGGGCGACTGATGTTTCAATCGGTGGCTCAACTATTGATGTTGTTTCAATCCACGCCCCTGTACGAGGGGCGACTCGGATTCCGAAACACTCTACTGTCATTTTCGATGTTTCAATCCACGCCCCTGTACGAGGGGCGACGTCGCCGTCGGGAGCGAGGTAGTCAGTGCCCGCAGTTTCAATCCACGCCCCTGTACGAGGGGCGACCCGCCTATAGCCGCTTATCGTTGCCTCCGTCGCCGTGTTTCAATCCACGCCCCTGTACGAGGGGCGACTCTGCCCGGCATACGCATCCCTAGCCCCGGTAAAGTTTCAATCCACGCCCCTGTACGAGGGGCGACTCCGCGTTCAGCGTGAGGGGTAGCGCTTTCGTGGTGTTTCAATCCACGCCCCTGTACGAGGGGCGACGTAGTCCTAGCCACCTTGCCGTCAAGTTCAGAGTGTTTCAATCCACGCCCCTGTACGAGGGGCGACGGCTTTATATTATAGGTTTCTTCAAGGGCTTGTGTTTCAATCCACGCCCCTGTACGAGGGGCGACCAGTTCGCTCATTTCCCCTCCTTGCTCTGTCCGTGTTTCAATCCACGCCCCTGTACGAGGGGCGACGCATTAGGATAGTAGTCAACCCGTGTTCGCTAGGGTTTCAATCCACGCCCCTGTACGAGGGGCGACCAAGAGGAAACGGGGACCGCCGGGGGACCTAACGGTTTCAATCCACGCCCCTGTACGAGGGGCGACGGCACCGGAGCCAGAGCCGACGACAGTCACGCCTGTTTCAATCCACGCCCCTGTACGAGGGGCGACTTCGTTAAAATAGATGCCCTTATCCCCACAAAACAGTTTCAATCCACGCCCCTGTACGAGGGGCGACTCGGTGCAAAATTTTGTATAATAAATCTTATGTCTGTTTCAATCCACGCCCCTGTACGAGGGGCGACGTAAGCACCATGCCCTCTGTATGGACTTGCAGTAGTTTCAATCCACGCCCCTGTACGAGGGGCGACCTAACTGACACCCACCAGGACGCGGAGGGGTTTAGAGTTTCAATCCACGCCCCTGTACGAGGGGCGACGCTGCTGTGCCACGCTCTGTTTGGTATCAACCTGATGTTTCAATCCACGCCCCTGTACGAGGGGCGACCACCGGCCTTTCACAATGGCGCAATTTCGCCGTGGTTTCAATCCACGCCCCTGTACGAGGGGCGACCGTGTTTATTAAAATTGGGTCTTGACAAACTTTTTGTTTCAATCCACGCCCCTGTACGAGGGGCGACTCAAGCCCCTTCCCCTCAAACCCTTGTATAAAGGTTTCAATCCACGCCCCTGTACGAGGGGCGACATTGGCGATGCTTGAAAAGCAGTATAAGCAGACGGTTTCAATCCACGCCCCTGTACGAGGGGCGACATAGTTATTCTGTTTTTACAATACTCTACTGTGTGTTTCAATCCACGCCCCTGTACGAGGGGCGACCTGGACTTGCATCTAATGACCCTGCGGTGCAGGAGTTTCAATCCACGCCCCTGTACGAGGGGCGACACGGAAACCCCGGCCTTGCCGAGTGCGTTAGAGTGTTTCAATCCACGCCCCTGTACGAGGGGCGACTCTCGAACCGCCCGTTGGTGAGCCACCCCACCTTGTTTCAATCCACGCCCCTGTACGAGGGGCGACCTGACTTGCTCCTGGAAACCATTGGCGATTTGGTGTTTCAATCCACGCCCCTGTACGAGGGGCGACTGTTTAAGTCATTACCGAAAGGGGGAGCTTGGAAATGTTTCAATCCACGCCCCTGTACGAGGGGCGACTCTACTACCTCGCTACATGGGACCAGGATAGGCATGTTTCAATCCACGCCCCTGTACGAGGGGCGACCACTACTGGCGGCATATATCTTAAAGCCACTTTGTTTCAATCCACGCCCCTGTACGAGGGGCGACACTGTGGGCTTTCGGTGATCAGCGGCTAACGGAAGTTTCAATCCACGCCCCTGTACGAGGGGCGACGGTAGGTGTTGAATAATGGCTACGATAGACGAGATGTTTCAATCCACGCCCCTGTACGAGGGGCGACTCCAGATATTTTATTTCGCGCTAAATCCATGAAAGTTTCAATCCACGCCCCTGTACGAGGGGCGACATATGCCGGAAGCTGAATATCCCATATTTAGGGGTTTCAATCCACGCCCCTGTACGAGGGGCGACCAGAGGTAGCGGGCAAAGGGGCGCAAGCCATAACAGTTTCAATCCACGCCCCTGTACGAGGGGCGACACTATCCAATCCCCGACCGCGCAGACTATCGCTTGTTTCAATCCACGCCCCTGTACGAGGGGCGACCAAATGTGGCTACGACTTGGACTGACCGCATTTTGTTTCAATCCACGCCCCTGTACGAGGGGCGACAGTGGTTCCGCAGATTGGAGCAGATGTTCAAAGAGGTTTCAATCCACGCCCCTGTACGAGGGGCGACAAAGGTGCTGATCCACCCGTTCTCCCTTTCGGTGTTTCAATCCACGCCCCTGTACGAGGGGCGACATACTCAACAGGTGGAGGCATAACAGGCATGGAGTTTCAATCCACGCCCCTGTACGAGGGGCGACTTCGGCCGAGACCATCCGGGGCCACAGGGACGACGTTTCAATCCACGCCCCTGTACGAGGGGCGACGGTCGCTTCCGTAGGTGTGGCGCAGCTTGTGCATGTTTCAATCCACGCCCCTGTACGAGGGGCGACCTGCCACGGACTACTATGTTTACAAGGTTGATGCGTTTCAATCCACGCCCCTGTACGAGGGGCGACTGTCGTGGGTGCTTTGCCTCGGGGACATGATAGGCGTTTCAATCCACGCCCCTGTACGAGGGGCGACCGCCGCCGCCGCCTCCGCCGATACAAGTCACCTTGTTTCAATCCACGCCCCTGTACGAGGGGCGACGGCCGGTAGTTATCTTGCTTTCTTCCCCCGCCTGGTTTCAATCCACGCCCCTGTACGAGGGGCGACGGGCAGTTAGAGACCGTAGGCTAGTGTAATGCAAAGTTTCAATCCACGCCCCTGTACGAGGGGCGACCCTCCCAGCCGCAGGCTTATCATGCCGCCCCACATGTTTCAATCCACGCCCCTGTACGAGGGGCGACCGAGGCGGGCGCGGGGTCCAAGGGGCCTGTAAATTGTTTCAATCCACGCCCCTGTACGAGGGGCGACGTGGCGGCTTCGGCATTACCCGTAAAAAAGACCAGTTTCAATCCACGCCCCTGTACGAGGGGCGACCGACGGCCAACCACCTGACGCTCATGTATCAGAAGTTTCAATCCACGCCCCTGTACGAGGGGCGACCTGGTACAATCGCCTTGTACGGAATGTCAAGGAGTTTCAATCCACGCCCCTGTACGAGGGGCGACCTGGGGCTTCGGCTTTCTACTATGACCATATCGTTGTTTCAATCCACGCCCCTGTACGAGGGGCGACGTAACCCGTCGTCCATTTCTACAATGGATTCATTGTTTCAATCCACGCCCCTGTACGAGGGGCGACCGGCGGCTTTCTCCGGATTGTTGAGGGCAAGGAAGTTTCAATCCACGCCCCTGTACGAGGGGCGACCAAATCTTACCCAACAATTCTTCAACCTTTAACATGTTTCAATCCACGCCCCTGTACGAGGGGCGACTATGGTGTGGGAGTAATGGTGTTAAGGTAGACGTGTTTCAATCCACGCCCCTGTACGAGGGGCGACAGTACTGCCATAATCAGCTTACCACACAAACTCTTTTTTCGCCAGTATTGCGAACCCTATAAATTGTCAAAGAACAAACATCCTCTAACGACAGACGCTATCATTTAATATAGTTACAATCGCGCGAACCATACAACGAACCGTTAAGAACTGAAGGTTCGCATAATCAGACAATCAGCGTCCCATCCAGGTCGAGAGGCTTTTTAGCCCCGATATGCTCTATACGCCTCTCCCAGTTAGCGCCAAGGTAATAAAATCGCAGGCTGTCTTTCTCCGGATCTATGGCCTTCAATAATCGGTCCTTCAACTTGACCCACACAGCAGGATCCACCTCGCATTCGAATACCGAATACTGAACCCTCTGCCCGTAATTTTTGCATGCTTTGGCGATATGGCGCAACCGCCTGGCGCCAGCCGCCGTCCCAACGCCTGAAACGTCATAACTCACGAGAACCATCATAATAAATTTACTTCCATAAAAACGCCGGGTATCCGTCGAGATCTCCGCGCAGATGTCGCGCGAAAAGCAATGCCTGAATATAGAACAACAAGCCGGTCTGGACGGTTTCCTGCAGATAAGTATGCGTTATCTCCTCCTGCTTGCGCTTCTGATAGGCGGTCAGAAGCGTTTTTCGGCCCTCATCGGACAATATCACGGCCCCGGTTTCGGCTTTTTTGAAATCGTCGCCGCCCAACTGTGCGCGATTTATCAGCGATAGCGCAAGACGGTCCGCTATCACAGGCCGCCACTCCTCCATCATATCCAGAGCGAGACTTGCGCGGCCGGGCCTGTCACAATGGAACATCCCAACACACGAATCAAGCCCCACCGCATCCAGGGCAGAGCGCACATCATGCATAAGAAGCGTGTAAAGGAACGAGAGAAGACAGTTGACATTATCCCGCGGCGGACGGCGATTGCGCTCAGTGAATTGAAAATCCTGTTTCTGCGCCAGGATGAGGTTATCGAAAACGCCGAAATACGTCCCGGCCGCATCCCCCTCGATACCCCGCAATTCCTCCAGGCTGGAAGCGGACTGGGCCTTCCTGGCGGCCGCGGCCAGATAATCCGCGGCCTTGCCGACAAGCCCTGCGTCTATCTTTTCGGCATGGTCGCGGACGGCGCGGGAAAGAACGCTGCGGCAATTATGCAATTTAGCCGCTATCATCGCGCGCGCCGCCGGGAGACGCGTCGCGTCATCATCGGCGGCACGGTACTGCTGCCGTCGCAAAAGGACATTCCCGTTTATACGGCCATGCACACTGGCCAGATAGCGCCCGTATTCAGTCATAAAGCTGATGGCGATACTATTCTTGGCGCAGTGCCCCATCAGGAACGGACTGCATCCGACATTACCAAAACAGATGATCCCCCCCAGCGCACTTGAAGGGACCTGTAACAGTTTTTGCTTCTCCGCGGAGACGACCACGGTCTCCCCCTCCTTGGAGAGATAGGCCCCCTGGGTAGTCACGAACAATGTATTGAGATATTTCTTCATTAGTCCGCCAAACCTCTTTCCAGATACTCCTTTACAGCGCGAGGCGAAGAAAGTTTCTTCGGCATACACATTTTAAAGAAAGAACAGGTGTCACACTTCGGCGAATACTCGGGGCGCGGCGTCACCCCGGCCCGCACGAAATCATGCAGAAGAGCAGCGATGTTGGATGTTTCGGATCGCAATCCGGCGTCAAAACGGACATCCTGCCTGCGCCGCGTTTTCCCATAGAACAACGCTCCTTGCGGAACCGGCACCCCCAGCATCTCCTCCAATGATATAGCCTGCGCGCAAAGCTGAACAGAGTCGCAATTATCCGCTTTAGGCCTCCCCCTCTTATATTCTATGGGGAAAGGGACCATATCCCCTCCATCACCGCGGAACTCAACGACATCAGCCTGGCCATTCAGTCCAAGCCTTTCCGACCGCAGGACGAGGCCGCGTTCTATCCGTACTCCGGACAGAATCTGGCGGCCCTCGTCATGCGCCCGCTCATGCATCACCCGCCCCTCCGCCGTATACTGGTTTTCCACCCAGATGCGCTCAATATGTATCAGCGCGCACTGGCGGCGGCAGAAGATGAAATGCTGCAGCGCGGATAGAGGCAGGAAGTCCTCTTCGGCGTACATTATATCTTCTCGATTATCTCCACCCGCTCCGGCTTCGCCGCCTTGTCTATCTCGATTTTATAGTCGGAGAACGCCCTGGCCGGCTTGCCATCGCCGTTAACCTTCTTGACGGATACCAGGTCGAAGAGTTTATGCGCCGGTGCGCTGCCCATGGCGTCGTCATGCTTGAACACTATCAACTTCCGGGCCGACATGAGGCCCCTGGCGGCCGAACGGTCATGTTCGAACATACTGCCAAGCGCCTGCCAGAATAACTCCAGGTCTTCTTCGCTGAAACCGGTCTGCGCGGCCAAGGGGGCGGAAATGAATCCGTGCGAGACATACACCCCGTAAGGGATGGTATTCTTGCGCCCCATAGTCCGGTTATCGCCGCTCTGTTTTTCCGCCTCGGCCTGAGTCGCAACGGCCATGCGGGTTATAGAATGCTCAAGTGTTACAACAGGGTCCACGGAGCGGGCGAAAGTCATTTGAATAGGACCGCGGACCTGGCCACAATTGATCCCAGTAGACATGACCGCCCCGAAGGCGCGGATATCATAAAAATTAGAGCACATCCACTTGCGCGCCGCATCGACCTTATCGCCGCCTTTACGCTTCTTTCCTTCTTCTTTCAGTGCACTTTCGGCACCTATTTCTTTATAAGCACGCGCATGTTGATCATTAAGGATCGCCTTCTCCCGCACATAGATTTCGAAGGGGGCTTTGCCGCCTTTGGCCAGCTCGACGAAGTTCCTGGTTTTTCGCTTAAGGCAAACATCCGTTATGAGACCGCGGCCGGTTTCCGGGTCTAGCCTGGGGAGATTCCCGGCGTCCGGGTCTCCGTTGGGGTTGCCGTCCTGCACGTCGAAGATGTAGACGAAGTCGTACCTGTTCTTTATGGGATTCATAGTTTTTCTTCTCCTTATTCCGATTTCTTTGTGTAAAAGTCTTGCATCTGGTGATAGTAACCGATGGCAAACCGTCCCTGGTCATCCAGCGCAAGATGCGACGGGAACCCAGTGGACGGAAGTTCCCCAGCGATTTCGGACAGAAGTTTTTCAAAATACACCTTCCGGCCAGGATTCTCAAGTTTTGCGAGATGATGGTTTTTCAGGCGCATAAGGTTCCCGAATACCGTCACCGGGGTGCTGGACGCCGCACCATAGAATCTGTCCCGTATGGTGGCGTTTATGCCGGGATTCGCCTCGGACTGGACTTTCTCCAGCGCGGCAAAAAGTCTGCCAAGGCGATAACCGGCATTCTTGTTTTCAAGGTCTAAGCTCACTTTCAGTTCCTCCTTATTCTCCGGGTCTTGATATCTGGCGAAACGATTTATCGCGGCCTTGATAAGTGCTGCGCGCGGATAGGTGACTTCGTGCTCCGCACGTACCCGCCGGACTGCGGCCTGCAATAAGGTCCTGGGATAGGGCAGCCCCTCAAGTATAGCCCGCATAGTATCCCCTGCGAGATTCGGCGGGATATTCTCGGCCTTGCCAAGGGAAGCTATAGAGACAAGCAATCTGAATAATGGCAAAACAGGACCATCTTTTGGGCCGTGTACTATCTGTATATCCTTAAAATGCCTTGCGATTTTTTCAGCCATCGCAGAAACCGGTCCTTTTATCCAAAAACGGACTGAAAGACGCGCCGCATTTGGAGCAAGTGCTAAAACATAGAATTCATCACTAGTTTCATCGGAGATAAATGCCCCATTCTCTACTGAACGCAACAAAGCCTCAACTGCCCTGGCACCCCTCTCCGGATCATCTTTCGGCGGGATAGAGAAGAAATCGAAGAAATCATCCTCCAGCTTTGAGCTCTTTTTCGACCAGAAGACCACTGTGGAATCACCGGCCTGAATCCGCTGTCGGGAGTCTTTACCAAGGAGGTAATTTAGCGCGGTTGTGTAAGAAGAAACTGCCGTCTTTCCCACCGGGGCATTCTCGCCCTGGCTTTTCCCGTAGGAGCAGGCGGCGGGGAAGTTAAATGAAACGATGTTCCCTCCGGTCGGCTGCGCGCCCCATACGCCCTTTATCGCGGCATGCGTCAGAGTAAGGGTATCTATAGTTCCTGTAACAAGGCATCGCCGCCGGACGCCATTAGTGGAATTAGTCAGACTATTTTTAATAGCCTCAAAAACGGCCTTTCGCTCCGGGATCAGGCCGGCATCTCCGGCCAACTTAAAGGAGAGGTTCCGTCCGGTTTCAACTAATTCTTTCAGTGTCTCCCGCACGGCGGGATTGCTCTCTATAGTCGCCAGTAGTTTCTCTTTATTGGATGTCTCAAGAAAACAGCACACTGCCCTATAACCATCATCCTCAATTTTCCCGAGACCGGATATTCTCTTTATGAAAGCCTCGTGCATTTTCTTTATTCGCCCGGGCTTCCCGCTCTCTCTGACCCAGCCAAGGGCATACTCTGGAGTCCCCCAGAAAAGATTGGCGACTATGTTCACGCTTTTTTTCTCGGAGTGCGGAAGCAAAAACGATTTAGCTCGCCTATCCTTGCCATCCCCCTCATAGGTGTTCTCAATATTTACGAAATGTCCTTCTTTGTTCAAAACAATAATAAATGGGATTTCTTTCCATTCAAAGCCTTCCGGCGCCATTTTTGAATCCGGCAAAGCCGCTTTGCGGTCGTAATATTCCTTCAAAGCCTGCAATATCATCCCCGCACCTCCTCTTTATTGTCACGGGAAGGGACCCGGATAACGCCGTTCTCCATCCTGGCGTTAAAGAATAGCGGCCGGGGGTCCGTTGGGTCGGAAAAGTCCATATCATAAAGCATCCAACCCAGGTCCCGGCTCTCCTGTACAGGCTCGGCCGGCTCAGTTTCAGGATTCACAAGCCGGAAATCGGCAGAGAACTCCCTGCAGCCGAGATAGGGCTGGTTGAAACACTGGCCCTTGCGGGCGCGACGCTCGAACATGGCGGCGTATTTAGCCGGAGACTCATCTTTTTTAATGTCTGTGGCGTCCTCAGCGCTCAACATCCCTTCGGGCAGAGAGTTAACGGATTTCATGCGCTTATCCGGCGGGATAAAGTCAAAATCCCCATAGAGGCGATATCTGACATCGCGCAGAAACAGCCCGGCGCGTTGCTGGCGGTTATCCTCGACATAAATGCAGGCTTTGCGCGGTGAAGCGACAGCTGCCACTTCGTTACGGCGCACCGACATCCATTTTATCGGCGCAAGCACGTCAATGCGCCTGATATTCCAGAAAATGGCCGGCTTCCAGAGTATGGAGTCAAATATGGCCCGCGCCGCGGAAGGGGTGATCACGTCGTAACTGACGCGCTCAACTTTCATCTCCGGCCTCGTAAAACAGGCGAACGGGCCGCTGACCTCAAGACAGAATCCTTTCATTCATCCTCCCTCATGCCATCAGTTCTTCCGGCTCTATCAGGCCGGTGAAAATATCAAGCCCGGTGGCCTGGTTATAAGCCGCCCGCTCCTGAACCCAGACGCCGGGTGAAACCTCCGAAACTCCATCCTCGGCGGCCATGCGGAGCAACTTCTTCTCGGGCACATTCACGATATACCGCTGGAGCCCACGCATTATCTCCCTGTTAGGCCCTGTTTCACGCAAGCGTGCCAGCAGTTTTTCCGCACCGCCATAGCGGATCACCACGGGGCGGGAATAATCATCTATAAGGCGGAATTTTTCCGCGGCGGTGCGGAATTGTATCCCACAGTTCTGAATGTCTTTTGTCAGTAATTCCATTATGCCGGCGGAATCCGTACTGTTGGCCCTGCTATAAAGCGCCTCAAAATAGCGCTTATATATCCCAGGCGAATCGGGATCAAAGCCGCCCGTGGCAAGGAGGTCCCTGAAAGTATCCGCACTTTTCCGCATAATCCCTATAGGCAAAGGGGACGGCGGCACGAAGACATGGACCTGTCCAAACGCACCTTTTGTACTTTTTCCACCCTCACGGTTACAGCGCCCCGCGGCCTGGGCAATGGCATCCAGCCCCGCAAAAGCCCGGTATACGACAGGAAAGTCTATATCCACGCCCGCCTCCACCAGTTGCGTGCTTATGACTCTGACAGGCAGGTTATTTTTAAGTCTTTCCTTTATACCAGCGATAACCTCCGACCTATGGGCTCCGCACATGAGCGCCGAAAGGTGTACTGTTCCCTCAGGCATCAGTTTAAACAACTTATAGCAGTCGGGACGCGTATTGACTATGCAAAGGACTTGTTCGTATTTCTGAAGTTCCACCGAAACTTCTTCAAGGGAGGTCGGCGGCGAGGACAAAAGGGTAGGCATAAAATAATTGACACGCTTAAGCCGGCTATACAAGCGAGCCGCATCCGGAATGATCTCTTCGACATGGCCCAGGCCTTTTAAGGCCGGTTGAGTGGCGGTGGAAATCACCAAAGTGGCGCCATAATTCTCAGCAAGCTGCCGCATCGCGTCCACACAGGGAGACAGAAGATGGGGCGGCAGCAATTGTGCCTCGTCCAGTATGATGATGCTCCCGACAAGGTTGTGGAGCTTGCGACAGCGCCCCGGCCTGGCGGCATAGAGGGATTCGAAGAACTGGACATTGGTAGTGACTATTACCGGCGCATCCCAATTCTCGGAGGCTAGTTTGGAGCGCCTTGTTGCTTCCGTTTCGTCCTTCGGCTCAAGATTTGAGTGATGCTCGACAATATTCTCGGGGCCGAGGATATCGGACAGCACCTTTGCCGTCTGCTCTATTATGCTGGTATAAGGGATAACGTAGATGATCCGTTTTTTCCCGTATTTAAGGGCGTGCCGGAAAGCGAAAGCCATCGAAGACAGGGTCTTACCTCCGCCCGTAGGAACGGTCAGAGAGAAAATTCCCGGCTTTTTATCGGCGGCGACTTCGCAGTAACGGCGCACTTCCGCACGAATACTGTTAACCGCTGACCGGGCTGACTTCGACTCTATAACATCGAGATGCTTTAAAAACGCCTCAGACAATCTCCTTATACTGTTAAACCCCTGGCGTGAGGCCTTGGCCTCCGGCGCCATAAAATTTTCGGTATCGAGGTAATCCGCATCCGTCAGAGCTGAAAAAAGCATGCGCATCCAGAGATGAACGTCTTCGGGCCGTTTAAAGCCAGGTGGAGTTAAAGGTCCCGCCAGTCGGGCTTTAAACTTTTCCTGATAATCCCCCAAATCCGGCAATAGCTCTCTGCCATTCTTCAGCCGAACCGCCAGAGCCTTACTTCCGGTATCGGTAGAATGCCAGTCCGGTAAGCCGGCATGATGCCCAGCTATCAGATAGGCCAGTATACGCCCCACTTTTTTTAGATTATCTTCCGCGAAAGCCGCTCCCTGGCCGGAATGTTCGACCTTTCCCATACCGTTCTCAAGATATTTCTGAAACTGCGGAGACGCTTTCCCCAGGTCATGAAGCAATCCAGCAAAATAGCCCCATTCGGAAGAAGCGAAATCTCTGGCAAAACCGGAGGCGAGTTCAGCGACATTATTCAGATGCTCCTCCAGCGGCTGCCAGTCGCTCTTGGGGGCAGGGGTACCATCCAAGGCGCGCTTCGTATGGGCGTAATAGGATTCTTCTTTGCTCATTTTTTAGAGTCTATCAAACTGGAGTAACAAAATCCCGATACTTATAAAGGTGCCTGGCCCGCCGTTCCCGGCCGACATTTATAGACCGCCAAACTCTCTTTCGCCGTAAAACCGATACGCTTTGGCGGCTCTTCGGGGTCACTGGGCGGATTCAAGAGCAGCATTAGCTGCCGTAGAACATCGACAATAGCCGTTTCATGCGTATCAAGCCGCACAGTAAGCTGCTTCTCAAGGTCGGCGAGCTTAGCGCTCAACTCCTGTTGCGACCCGATCAACTGCCGCATGCGGACGAAAGCGCGCACCACGAAGACGCTCATCTGGACCGCGCGTTCGCTGCGCAGGATGTTAGCCGCCATGACGCAGCCGTGCTCCGTGAAGGCGTAAGGAAGAGTCCGGCGGCCGCCATGGGAACTTGACATCGCGAATTGCGATGTCAAGTTCTCGGTTTCCCGGCGCGTGAGCCGGAACATAAAATCCTCCGGGAATTGCCTGCGATGACGCTTTACCGCCTCGTTGAACCGGAAAGTAGGCACCTCATAGAGAGCGGCCAGGTCGCGGTCCAGCATAACCCTCCGGCCGCGCAGCAGCAGGATCTTACCCTCGATCATTTCCGACGGGACGAACTCTTTCATGAAAATATCGTAACAAGGGGGTGCGACAACGTAGTGTCGCCCCCCGGGGCGTAATTCAGGGGCCTAGACTTTCCCGCCGCTGCGCGCGCGGCGCAGGGAAGGGTCGATACAGCGGTGGCTCCTGGCCACCGCCCGTCTGTTAAGCAGGCAATAGTAGAAGAAATCGCCGTCGTACCTGACGACGCAGTAAGGGCACTGTCCGAACTTCATTTGAGACCCCCCCGGACTCCGGCGCGGTTCCATTCTACCATTATGCGGCCCCCGCCGACACCCCCTAAGACCGCCCGTTTCAGACCTCGTTGAGTTCGAGGACACGGTCCACGCGGAAGAGACGTTCCTGGCGGCGCAGCGAGCAGACGGCCTTGAAACCCTCGTAGGTCTCTCCGGCCCGGCCGAAGCGGCCGATGAAAACGGGTTTGACGACGCGGCGCGTGGTCTCCGCCGCGGCGCTGAGATAGACTATCTCGACGCTGCGCCCTTCCTTTATGGCGCGGCGCAGCCCTTCGGAGACCGGCGAACGGCGGGATTCCGCGGCGGCGGAAGCGGGGACGGCCCCGGCGGACGGCGAAGACGGCCCTTTCACGGGCCGCGGGCTGGCCGGCGGACAGATCTTCCTCATGAACTCGGCCACGCGCGCGTCGGTACGGGCGTGCCAGGGCCGCACGGGATGGCGCAGCACTATGCCGCCCAGCGTGCGGCAGCGGCTTAACGCGACATAGAGCTGGCCGCTGGCGAAAACTCCCCCCGCCAGGTCCAGGACCAGCCGGTCGAAGGTCTTGCCCTGGCTCTTGTGTATGGTGACGGCCCAGGCCAGGCGCAGCGGCAGCTGCATGAAGATGCCCGCCGTCTCGGTCTTCAGGCGGCCCGAGCGCTCGTCGTAGGCGTAGCGCAGCAGCTCCCAGGTGTAGGGACCGACCGTGACCACCGGGCCGGTCTCGAGCCGCACCTTCACCGCGCCGGGCTCGAGGGCCGTGACCGTTCCCATCGTGCCGTTGACCCAGCGCCCGCCGGGATCGTTGTTGAGCAGCATGACCTGCGCGCCGGCCTTGAGCTCCAGGCTCGCCTCGGTCGGCAGCGCCGCGTCCTCGAACTCCCCGTCGACGAAACCTTCGTAGAAACCCGCGGCGCCCCGCAGGCCGGAGAGCCGTTCGGCGTTGAGGTCCGCCGCCCGCTGATTGGTGGTGGTCAGCTGCACCCAGAGCTCTTCCGGCGGAGGCTGGAAGCCGGGCCTGTGGCGGGCGTTGAGCGCCTCCAGCTGGGCCGGCGTGGCGCGGGCGTCGCGCACGGCGTTGAGCAGTTCCACGAACGAATCGTCGCTCTGGCGGTAGACCTTGACCAGCTCGACCACGTCGGGGCGGAGTTCGCGGAAGACCCTGGAATCGAAGAAATAGGCGCCGGCGTAGGCCTGGCCGAAGGCCTCGCGTTCGGAGTTCTTGAGCACCGGCGGCAGCTGGTGCAGGTCGCCTATGAGCACCACCTTCACCCCGCCGAAAGGCCTGTGCTGGTCCTCGCGCGCGGCGCGCAGGAAAATGTCCGCGCAGTCGAGCAGGTCGGGCCGGACCATCGAGACCTCGTCGATGATAACGGTCTCCAGCGCCCTGTAGACGGCGCCCCTGCTTTTTTTGGCGGCGGACCGGGCCAGGCGCGCGGCCTTTTCCGGCGTGACGCCCGGCTTGAAGCCGAAGAAGGAGTGCACGGTCTGCCCGCCCACGTTGAGAGCGGCCACGCCGGTCGGGGCCAGCACGGCCTGCGCGCGGCGGGAATTCTCCTTGAAGAGCCGCAGCAGCGTGGATTTGCCGGTGCCGGCCCTCCCTGTTATGAAGACGCAGGGCGACGGGCCTTCCAGCAGGGCCAGGGCCCTGCGGAATTCGGGGTTGATCTCTATCTTTTCCGTCATCGTTCTATTGTAAAGGAGGGGGCCGACAGCGTAGTGTCGGCCCCCTTCATGGAACCGGCCCCGCGTCAAAGGTCGGTTATGTCCTGGAAGATCACCCCGGCGCCGACTATGCCGCCGTCGGGGCCTTTCATGTTGATGGAACTGTAACCGATAACGCGCTGGCCGCCGCCGATCTGGCACTTGAACTCCTGGCGCCGCACGGTCCTGCCGGTCTTGAGCACGTCGCCCAGGACGTTGACGAGGTCCGGGCAGACGCTGAAGAACTCCGTTATCTGCCTGCCGAGGAACTCCTCTCCGACGGCCAGGATCTCCCTGGCCTTGGGATTGAAGAAGATCATCACGCCGTCCTGGTCGACGCCGATGAAGCCGCCGGAAAGGTTGTTTATCGTGCTCTCGCCGCGGGCGTTGAGCCGCGCGACGGCGGACTCCAGCCGGCCGATATAGAGGCGCTGGCAGAAATGCCTCAGCGCGCACTCGGCGAAGGCGACGTCCTCCGGAGAGAAGGCGCCCTGCAGCGGGTTTATGTACTCGAGCACCCCGCCCAGTTTGCCGCCGAAGAAGCAGGGCAGGGCCAGCGCGGCCTTGGTCACGAAACCGCTGCCCTTGTCCACTTTCGGCGTGAAGCGGGGATCGCTGAGAACGTCGTTGACCAGCAGGGTCTCCCCGCTCTCCGCGCAGACGCCGACTATGCCCTGGTAGCCGAAACTCAGGCCTACCAGGTCGGCGCCGACGGGACCTATGGCCTTTTTGAAGGTCAGGCGCTTCTTCTCCGGCTCGGCCTCGAACCAGCTCACCGAATGGCAGCCCATGTAGGACGCCGACTTCCTTATGAAATTCTCCCAGGCCTCGTCCTCGGTCGGGAAAACGGCCTCGCTGTCCCTGAGCATGGCGGCCAGCTGCGATACCCTTCCGCTCATCGGCGGGCCCTCCTCTTTCCGGAAGACTTCGCCGCCGGCCTGGGCGGCGCGCCGAACAGGTCCAGCAGTCCCGCCGCCGTGGCCCGGGCCAGTTTCTCCTGGAAGGCCGGAGCGTTGAGCAGCTCTTCCTGGTCCGGAAGGATCATGTGCGCGTGCTCTATCAGTATCGACGGCATCTGCGGCATGCGCGCCACGTGGTAGTCGCCGAAACGGAGACCTTCGTCGGGCAGCTGTATTTCGCGCAGGAAAGCGCGGTGCACGGCGCGGGCCAGCGCGAAACTGTGCGGGTGATAGTGGTAGACCGAGAAGCCGCGCGGCGAGCCGAACGGGTCCTCGCCGTCGGGTATCGCGTTATTGTGCAGGCTTATGAACAGGTCGCCGCCTTTCTCTACGGCCAGCCGGGGACGGTCGGTCAGCTCCACGTTCTCCTCGCCCTCGCGCGTCATGAACACCGAGGCGCCGAGCCCTTCCAGTTCCGCGCGCAGTTTCCGGGCCAGCGCCAGGTTGACGTCCACCTCGAAGGTGGCCATGGGGCCGACGGCCCCGTCCAGCCAGCAGGTCTCGGGCAGCGCGTGGTAGGGCACGTCCTTCATGGGCGCGCGGGAGCCGTCGCGGCACTTGTAGAAACTCGAATGGCCGGGATCGAGCACCACCTTCAGGCCTTCGAGCGGTTTCGGCCATTTGAGGGGGACGGCGGGCGGCCCCTTGAGGTCCACCTGCAGATTCCTGGGGCCGTAGGAGATATTGTAACCCCAGAGTTCCCTGGCGAGCCTGAAATTTATCTCGGCGTAGCCGGCGCCCTGCCTCATATCCACCCGTTTCACCAGCGCGTCGGCCGAATCGTATACCACCCAGTTCGTGTGCAGGTGCGTGTAATAGAGGCGCAGCCGCAGCGTGTCGCCGTCATGCTCGACGGAATAGGGGACCTTGTCGTAGAGGGCGATGGAAGCGGAGGAGCCGGTACCCTGTGCCTTGAGCCTTATGGTGCCGGTCTCGGTGCGCGGGGCGCCGCCGCGGCCGGTCTCGGAGACCTTGCTCTCCTCGATCCAGGCCGTTTCGGTCGGGGTCAGCCGGACGCGGCGCATGCCGCCCGCACGGCCGTCGGAGGCCAGCCTGACGCCCAGCGGCAGGAACATGATATAACCGCCGTCCTCGGCGCTGCGCAGATTGACGGAATCCGTGGAGGTCTCGATCAGGGTGAACCTGTCGAGGATGTCCACCTTGATGTCGCGGCTGGACCTGCCGCTGTGGCGGAGCATGCCGCCGAACCTGGCCGTCAGCCCGAGCCCCCTGCCGCCGTCCGCGTCCTTTATCCGGTAACTGCCGTAATAGCGGCCGGAGTTCGGAGGGATCTCGGCCATCCTCTCGTTCTCGACGACGGAGCCGAGGGAGAAAGAGACCTCCCTGCCCGGCTCGCCGGCGGCGTGGACATTGAGGTAGTCGCCGGGCGAGAGTTCGAGGTCCGACGAAGGGGAGACGATCTCGAGAGCAGGGCGGGACTTCTCCGCGCCGGCCGGCGCGGCCGGGCCTATCCTCACCTTGCGCGCCAGGAAGGTCGTGGCGTAGCCGGTGGCTCCCTCGCGCAGTTCGCAGTTGAAGGCGAACTCGCCCGGCTTTACGGGGAGGTAGGCGATGAAGCCGCCGTTGGTATGCGGCTGCACGCGCTCCCCGTTGATGTAAAAGGGGGCCGTAGCCGGGCTGATCACGCCGAAAACGAAGGTCCTGGCGACCAGCGGCAGGGGCTGGTTCTCCCGGGGGTACGAGACCTTTATCTCGCCGGCCTGCAGGGCGGCGGCAAGGACCGGCAGGAGCAGCAGGGAACGCGTCATCGTGGAATACTTCATTTTGTTAAAGATTAGGACACAGAAAGTTAACAGGTCCCGGTTATTATAATATATATCGCCCGTATGACAAATATCGCGCTGTTCATCGCTCTGCTGCTGCCCGCCTCCTCCCGCGCGGCGGAGTTCTACGACCTCAATCCGGGCGCGCGTGCCAACGGCATGGGCACGGCCTTCGGCTCGGTGGCGGACGACGCCTACGCCGTCTTCTACAATCCGGCGGGCCTTTCCGGCATGAGCTACCTGGAAGCCGGCGGCGGCTTCGCCAGGCGCCTCTCGCCCGAGCGGACGGTCGGCGAGGCGAACCTGGTCTATGTCCGCCCCAATCCCGATATAGCGGAGAAAGCCGCGGGCTTCGGCTATCACGGCATAAGACAGGGCGGGGTGGGAGACAAGGACACTTTCCTCTTCGGACAGGGCCAGCGTTTCACCCTGAAGCATTTCCAGAAGCCCGTCCGGTGGGGATACAATCTGCGCATCACCAGCCTGCGCTACCCCTCTGGCAGCCGCCGCGGCGGTGAGGGCGGCAAGAACAGCTTCGGCCTCGGCGGCGACATAGGCGCGCTGCTTCTCTCCGACAAAGGCCTGAGCACCGGCCTGGCGCTTTCCGACTTCAACCTCGGCCTGAGCAAGTCCCTGACCACGATAACCCTGGCGAACTCGCTGCGCTGGAGAGGGACCCTTTTCGCCATGGACATGCGTATCCGCAGCGGCCACACCGAGTTCTTTCCCGGCCTGGAGCGCCCCGTGTTCAACGACACGCTGCGCCTGCGCGCGGGCAAAGGCATGGACCTCGGCGGCGTGGATTATCTGGCGGTAGGCCTGGGCGTGAACCTGCTGCCCTGGGTGATAGACCTGACCGCCTCGCTGCCCTGGCGCAGTTTCCACGAGCAGGGCGGCGTCTACGAAGTGAACGCGGTCTATCGTTTCGGCGCCCCGACCTTCAGCGAGCGCTTCGTCGGGGAGGCCGCGCAGCGGGCCCGCGAACTGCGCGAACAGCTCGATGCGCTGCGCCAGCAGCGCCTTAACCTGGAGAATTCGATCGCGACGCTCCGCGCCAACAAAGGCGTCATGGAGTCGGAACTGGCGCAGAGCCAGTCCCGGCTGCGCGACCTGGAGGACAGGCTCAAGGACACCGAGATCTCCGTGCTGGACGCGCAGTTCAGGCTGGAGAACCCCGCTCCCCCGCCGCCGGCCCCCAGGGCGAAGCCGCCGGAGAAGTGGCCCAAGCGCCACACCGTGCAGCCGGGCGAGACGCTGCGCTCTATCTCGTCTAAATACTACGGGAACCCCAATCTCTGGGAACGCATCTACCAGAACAACGAAAAGAACATTTTCCGGGGGCTGCCGCGGGAAGGGTCCGTTCTCGAGATCCCCCCGCCGGGAAGATGATATGCCGACCGTACAGGTGATCTCCTCGTCCGAAAAGGACAAGAACATACTCCAGGGCGCTTTCGCCGACCTCGGCGCCGAGACCATCTTCTCGCTGGACCTCAACGACGCGCTGACCATCTTCGAACGCGTCCGCCCGCGCGCGGTCTTCCTGGCCGACGGCGAGGACCCGCCCTCCGAGATAAAGATAAGGGAGATATTGAGAATAGCCCCCTTCATGCCGGTCGTGGTGATGCTGAAACGGCGCGACGCGGCGCGCGCGGTGGCGCTGATGAAACTGGGCGCCTTCGACTGCGCGCAGGCCCCGTGGACCCCGGAGGAACTGCGCCCGCTGCTCAAGAAAGCGCTCAAGCTCAGCGGCACGGCGCTGGCCGTCGCCCCCCCGCCCCCGGACACCCTGCGCAAGGCGGTCATGGCCGCGGGAGCGCTGGCCGCGGGACTTTTCCTCTTCGCGCTGGGCTACGGCCTCTCGCAGCACCGCAAGGCCGGGGCCGCGCGCCCCCCGGACACCGTGGAACTGCCCTATTCCCACCCGGCGGGGATAGCCTTCGCCGACGGGGAGATACTGGTGGCCGACTGGTACACGCAGTCCGTCTACCGCCACTCCGCCGCGGACCACAAGATAACCGGCGTGACCAGTTTCCCGGACCTCACGCCCGTGGGGCTGGGACATTCCGCCGACAATCTCTGGCTGGCCACGGCCGACGGGCGGATAGAACGGCTCTCCCGCGACAAGCGGCTGACCAGGACCGCCTCCATCGCGCACGAGATGTCCTCGCTGACCGGGCTCTGCTTCGACGGGCTCTATGTCTGGACGGCCGACGGCAGGAAGGGCGTGCTGCAGAAGCGCATGAACAACGACTCGCTGCGGGTGCTGGGCGAGTACGGCTACCGCGGCGAACTGGCGGCCTTCACCTGCGACCGGGATTTCCTCTGGGCCGCGGACTCGAAGTCCGGCGAGATAGTGAAGTTCCCGCTGGACAACCCGGAAAAGCCCGCGGCCTCCATGCCCGTGGCGGAACTCTCCGACGGGACTTTCAGGGCCACGGCGCTGGGCACCGACGGCGGGAGCGTGTGGCTGACGGGCGAGAGGGGCGGCAAGGGCCTGCTGATAAAGAAAAATGCCAGATTTTAATTCCAGGGAGTATATGCCGGCCGGGATAAGGCCGCCGCACGGGGCTCCCCCCGCCTGGGGCAGGCTCTCCCGCATGGACCCTTCCGGCTGCGAGCTGATCACCCGCTTCGAACTGAAGGAAGGCTCCGGCGCCGCGCTGGACTTCGACCTGGGCGACGAGGTCTTCACCGAGATCATGACCCGCGTCCGCTCCCGCCGCCGCGACGCCGAAGGCTATTTCATCTGCCGCCTGGCCTTCACCGACGCGCTCCAGCGGCAGAACCTGTTTCTGACCCTCTCGCGGCTTAAACGTTGATCTTCAATCTTTTCCGCCCTTACCGCGGCCGTGCCCGCCGGGGCCGGGCTTGCCATGCTCTTCCCCGCTCTTTTCGCCGAGCGACTTTATCAGCCAGCCGGCGTCTTCTTTGATTATTTTAAGCGCCTCGTCGGTCACGAAACGCCGGCACTTTTTCTTGTGCTTGTGCCAGTCGTCGCGGTCCCACTCGCGCCAGAAGTCCTTGAAATCGTCGTCTTTACCGCGCTCTTTGCGGAAGACCGTCCATTCGCGCTCTTCATCGCAGTCGGCGGAATCGTCGCATTTGCGGTTGGCGAGCTCCAGGCGTTTAATGAACAATTTCAATACGGCGATGGCCGGCTGGCAGGGCTTATCTTTTTTCCCTTTGCGCTTATCGCAGACGCGGGCAAGCTTTTCGGCTAGGTCTATATTTACGATAAGGCTTCTGGCGAACTTCTCGTCGCCGAGCTGGTTAAGCTGCCGGGCCACAACGACATCATTGCGTAGGGAATCGAAGGTTGTGGTCTTGATTATAACAATCGGCAAGGCATCTGGGGCGGGGTCATACTCCGCAGATAATACGGATGACTGCCCTGTGACCGAAAAACCAAAAATCTCATAGGGTTGCATTGTGAGATCTGACTTATGGAAATCGGCAAACAGACGATATGCACCTATTCGTTTCCCGACAATTTGAATAGTGTAATTACCGGGTAAAGGGGTATGAATATACAACTCTCGGTAAGACGCCTCATCAATTCCTTCCCCTGTGTTATCCGCTATTCCCTCAATCATATAATTGGAGCCTGGAATTTCATGCACCTCATTGATTAGCAGTGTTTCGTTGAAAGGTGCCGTAGCATCATAACCCGTTCTGCGCCCTTGCGGGTCAGTTACCATGAACTCAGCCGGTGTATCTTGCGTTGTGCTTGATGAATTATAGATACGAATCGTGATACTGCTCCTATCCTGTGCAGTCAAAACAGCGGGGCACAAAAAAACTACCGCCAAAACAGGCATACAGAATAAGGAATTTCTCATATAGTTCCTTTGGTAATCATTCTAACACTGACAATTTTTTTGGGGTTCCCATTGAATATCAAATCGAAATAATTCTTCAGGGTTGACACTCTCTCATTATTATTCCCAGGATCGTTTATATAGACCGTATCCCCACATTTTCTTGTGGCCACGACAAAATGTGTTCGCCCCGCTCTGGCTATGCTATACAGCTCCAGGATAACAGGATTCCCAGCCTTTAGTTCCATCTCTAACAACGAGTTTATCTGCGCATCTGTCCCAGTTGTTTTCCTATACAGTACGCTAACGCCACTCGTTGTTATCGCGTCGACCATTGCGGGCAGATGCACGGATTTACCCTCAAATCCCCCAGGCGTGTCGATAAGCTTTGCGTTCAGTTCACCCGGGGTCGTATCGTAACCATGCTTTTTCACGACCTGGGCGGCTGCAGTCAAAAGACACCCCAGAGCCGTCATTCTTGAGGCAGTATGGTCATATATGTCATCCCACCAGGTGTTTGTCCCGTCGTTGAACTGTTTCCAATTCGGCACGCCGGTAACTTCCACGCATGTGGAGGGCTCGGCTGAGGTTACAGCAGTAAGCGAATTTGAAAGTTCAGAGACGTTCCCCGCTTCGTCGGCGGCCTTTATGGCGAAGTAATAAGTCGTCGCGGGAAGAAGACCTTTGACAGCGAAGGTCTCCGGGGTGCCTGCCGCCTGCGGCGCGGGAACGCCCGGCACCGCCGCGGCGGAACCGAAAGCGGCGTCCTCAAGTATCGGGCCCGCGGTGGTATAACGCAGGTCATAGGCAGCGGCCGTGCCGGACGTCCCGTCGTCGCCCGGAGCCGTCCAGGCGAGCGTCACGCTGGCGCTGGAGACGGCCGCCGCCGCCAGGTCCGTGACAGCGGCGGGAGCGAGCGCATCCCCTCCCAGCGTATAGCGGGCGATATAGTAATACTCGGTCCCGGAACTTTCCATCAGTTCCCCCGCCGTGTATAGCGCGTTCCCGACGCCGGCTATTACGCCGCCTATCCAGCCGGAATGGGGCTCCGGCATGCTCCATACCGGGTCGCCGGTATCGTAGCCGATCTTCGTCAACTGCGGCGTCCAGTCTTCCGCATAGCCGGCGCCATAGAAATCGCCGGCATTATCCGTACCGGACGGGAAGTACTCCACGAGCGGCGCGGCGAAAATACTCTCCCAGTTTTTAGTCCCGGAACTTGAAATATTCACGATCCCCGTATGATTAGAGCCATCCCCGCCGGCTTCATATTCCCAGGCGCTAAGGTAGAATCCGCCCGCATGAACGCCTGTCCCATATGCGTCCAGTATCCCGAATTCGCTCCCGGCGGGGCCGGCGGGTTCGAAGAACTCGAATAGCGGCGCCAGTTCCGGACTATACTTGACCGCGAAATATTCATTCTGCCCGGGATATACCCAGCCCCCGGCATAGATGTTCCCCTCTTTATCCATCCCCACTCCCGGCGCGGGGACAATGGCGGAGGCGTCGTAAGACACGCTGTTTAGAAGGTTCAGGTCCGCGTCCAGCATCGCGATACGCAGCGAATCGTCCAGGAAGACCGCGTACAATCTGCCGGCGCTCTCATTAAGCGCCGTCCCGTAGACAGCCGCGTTCTGCGCCGGCCAGGTATGGTCCTTCAGCAATGTACCGTCCGGGCCGTATTTCAGGATATGCGCGTAACCCTCGGACAGCGCTACCAGCCCGACATAAACGTTGTTCCCGCCATCCGTAGAGATACTCCCCTGCGCGAAAGCGTATGGATCGTCATAGGGAAGATAGTACCGGCTCCAAAGCCTGTTGCCCGCGGAGTCCAGCCTGGTGAGCGTATTCTCTCCGGCCACATAAAAAGCCCCGTCGGCCGACCGTGCCACCGACACCAGGACATCGGCCTCCTGCCCCGGAACGTCCATACTGAACGGTTTAACGCCGAACTCCGTGTCCAATACGGGAGGTTGCTGCTGCGCGCACAAAGGCAGCGCGGCGGCAAGCAGAAGGGCCGGCAAAACGGTCTTTTTATTCATTGGAATCGCGCCCCCAGGCTTATGCGCTGCGCTTTACCGGCGTCGCCGAAAGGCGCCGCGGCGTAATCCAGGCTGAAATCGCGCAGTTTGAAGCCGAAACCGGCCTTGAGGGCGCCCGCGCCGGTCAGGCCGGAGCCGCCCGCCGCGGCGGTATCGTTCAGGTAGCCGGCGCGCAAAAAAACACTGCTGAACACGGCGTATTCGCCGCCGAAACTTACAACGTTCTTCCTTTCGTTCACCTCCCGGCTCACGTCCAGCGAAAGCAGGATATTGCAGGGAAGCGCGTATCCCGCGCCGGCGCGGGCCGTCAGCGGCAGGGAGGAGCCTTCCTCCAGGAATTTCATCTCAGGACCCAGGTTCTGCACGGCGAACCCGAGACCGAGGCCCTTTACCGGCGTTCTGTACTGCCAGCCGGCGTCCACGGCCCAGCCGGCGGCCGACTCGTCGGCTATGCGGCTGGTTATGTATTTGAAGTTGAGCCCGAGACCGGCGCGCGCGGTGAGGGACCTCGCGTAGGCCAGGTTGACCGCGGTATCGGAAGCCTGGAAAGAACCGGTCACCTCCCGGTTCGCGCCGCGGCCCTCGATGGAGGACTGGCCGAGATAATTCACCGCAACGGCGATGTTCCCGCCGGCCGCCGGCCTCGCATAGCCGAGGGAATTATAGCTGACGCTCTCCACCAGTTCGGCGCGGGTAAAACCGGCTTCGCTTCTTTTAAGACAGGCCAGGCCGGCGGGGTTAAAGGAAACGGCGTTTATGTCCCCGGCGACAGCCGTATAGGCCCCGCCAAGCCCGGTCGCGCGCGCGCCGGAACCGAGTTTAAGAAAAGCGGCCGTGTTTCCGCCGGCCAAAGCGGCGGAGGGCGGGACGGCGAGCAGGATGGCCGCCGCAAAAAGAACCCGCCCGCTCATTTGATCACCGCGCAGCGCCCGGTTCTCTTCAGGGTTTTATCGCCCTGGCTGGAGGTTATGCTGAAGATATAGACCCCGCTGCCTATGTCCTTTACGTCCCAGAGATACTCGTAAGCGGGCTGCGGCCCCTGGCCGTCGTCTATCTGCTGAGGCGGGCCGGTCAAAGTGGTTTCGTGCACCAGGGCCCCGGAAACGTCGTAGATCTTCAGCCCGACCCTGTCGGCCAGGCCGGTCTCTATGTGGAAAGTGGGGTTAGCCCTCTTCGCGGGATTGGGATAGCAGTAAACCTCTCCCAGTTTGAAAGCGGCGGCCGCGGTGGGCGGGGCGGCGGAGAGAACGCCGGCGGTCTTAACAGCGGCCGGCGCGGCTAAAGCGGCTCCTTTCGCCTTACGCCGGGCTTTGGCGCGCAGTTTTTCAATGCGCTCCCTTCTGTCAATGGACCTCTTCAGGATCCGCTTGTAATTAACGGGGGTGGAGGTGGACCCGTAAAGCTCGTAGAGCTTATCGGTTCTTTTGTCGGCGGCATGGGAACCGCCTGATACCCCGATAAATGCGGAAAAGAAAATAACAGCAATACCGGCTATCTTTTTCACGTATTGCCCCCTGAACCACCGGGGTGATTCTATGATTAGCGTTCCGGACCTGTCAAGCGCCATGCGAACTTCCTGGAGACCGGCATTCCGGTTTTCACGCGGCCCAGAATTGGGGTAAAGGTTTTGTTTTTGTAGAATCAGAGAAATGGAGAGGAAGAAAAAGATCCTCGCGGCTTCGCTCGCCGGGCTGCTGATCGCGGCCGCGGCCGGCGGATACTTTCTGCTGCGCCGCTACGGCGGCCTGGGCGGCGCCGTCGCCTCGGCCCTGGCCGAGACGGCCGCGAAAAAGGCCGGCCGCGAACTTCGCATAAAGTCCGTCTCCTTCTCCCCCCTCAAAGGCCTGACGCTGCGCGGGGTCTCCGTATCGGAAAAGCCCTCTTTCGCGCGGGGCGTCTTCTTCTCGGCCGAAAAGGTCCGCCTGGCCATGCCGTTTCTGCCGCTCCTGAAAGGAAGCGTAGTTTTCGACTCCGCCGAACTGGACGGGGCCTTCTTCAAGGTCACGGAGAAAGACGGCGACTGGAACTTCAAGGACCTCCTGGCGCTGCTGCCCGACGCGGCCAAGGGCCTGCACCTGACCTGGAACGCCAGGGAACTGCTGGTCCGCCGCTCGCGGATACAGGCGGACCTGCTGACCTCCGGCCTCTCCCTCGACATGACGGAGACCGACGCCGCAGTGAAGCATTACTCTTCCTTCGGCGGGAACTTCAATATCAGGGCTTCGGGCCGCGCCGGCACGGCCGCGGGCGGCAGGCTTTTCTCCGGCGCCTATTCCGCCAAGGCCGACCTCAATTTCACACCGCTGGGGCTGGATTCCTCCGCGGGAGAGATGGAAATGGAGGGGCTGGAGTTGGGCGACATGCGGCTGGGCTCGCTGGAGGCGGACTGGAAGCTTTTCAAAATAGGCCGCGGCTCGGAGCGCAATTATTCGCTGGAACTCAAGGCGGAGGACTTCTTCGCCCCCGGCTACCGCAGCGCTTTCAAAGATTCGGCGGAAAAAGGACTGAAGGCCCTTTTCTCCGCCCTCGGCTCGGCCCCGCCGAAGATCGAGGACATAAAGGCGGAGCGCCTCTCCGCCAGGGCCTCGCTGCAGGACGGGCGGCTGAACATAGACGGGCTGGAACTCAAAGCCGATTTTGCCAGCCTGCGGGCCTCCTTCGCCGCGGGGGCGGGCGGAGAGACGGAACTGGGCATAGAAGCCGCGGCGGCCGGGAAAAAATTCCGGGCCCGTGTTTCCGGCGACGACGCCCGGCCGAAAGTGGAACCGGAACTGTCGCAGTCGCTCCGGGAAGCCCTGCTCTCGGCCAGGCGGGAGATGAAGGATTTTTTCGCGGCCAAGCTGAAGATCTGAGGAGGAAGACATGTCAAAGAAAGTCATCGTAATAGGTTCGGGCCCCGGCGGCTACCCCGCCGCGCTGCGGCTGAAGGACCTCGGCGCCGAGGTCTCCATCGCCGAAGCCTGGGATTTCGGCGGCACCTGCCTCAACCGCGGCTGCATCCCCTCCAAGGCCTTCCTCGACACCGGCCACCGCGTGCACGCCTTCGACGGCCTGCGCAAGCTGCTGAAAGACGGCTCCGGCGCCAATTTCGACCCCGGCATGCTCGACTGGGACAAGGTAAAGGCCCGCCGCGCCGATGTCGTCTCTAAGATACGCGGCTCGCTGGAGAAGCTCTTCCAGGCGAAGAAGATCGAGGTGCTGCGCGGCCGCGCCGTCTTCAGCGGCCCGAACGAGGTCACCGTGAAGGGCCCGCAGGGCGAAGTGAAGAAGACTTTCGACGCGGCGATACTGGCCGCCGGCACCCGCCCGTCCTTCCCCCCGCCCTTCGACGCTTTCAAGGACCAGCTTACCGACTCCGACCGCGTCTTCGACCTGCCGCGGCTGCCCAAGTCCATACTCATAGTCGGCGGCGGCGTCATCGGACTGGAGTTCGCCTGCTTCTTCAACGCCATCGGCGTGAAGGTGGAGGTGCTGGAACTGCTGCCCGACATACTGGCCGGCGAGGACCCGCAGGTCACGCGCGCCGTGCGCTCCTCGTTCGAGAAGCGCGGCGTGAAGTTTTATTTCGGCAAGAAGACCTCCAAAGTGGAGATAAGCGGCGGGCTCAAGACCGCCGTGCTGGAGGACGGCACCCGGCTGGAGGCCGAGGAGATCCTCGTCGGGGCCGGCCGCGCCTCGGACCTGGAAGGCATGGGCCTGGGCAAGGTCGGCCTCGAGTGGAACCGCCGCGGCGTGAAAGTGGACGGAGGGATGCGCACCGCGGCCGCCAATATCTACGCCGTCGGCGACGTAAACGGCCTGTCGCTGCTGGCGCATTCGGCCGGCCGGCAGGGCGAGATAGCCGCGGAGAACATCATGGGCGGCTCGCGCGAGTTCGACGATTCGATAGTGCCCAAATGCGTCTACGCCTGGCCCGAGGTCGGCTCGGTCGGCCTCAACAAGGCGCAGGCCGAGGCCAGGGGTTTCACGGTAAAGACCGCCCGCGCTTTCCATCTCGGGATCGGCCGCGCGGTGGCCTCCGACGAGACCGAAGGCTTCGCGCAGCTGGTCTTCGACGCGGCCGACGACACCGTGCTGGGCGCGCAGATAGTGGGCGGCCCGGCCACCGAGCTCATCCATGTGCTCGCGCTGGCGGTGAAGCTCAAGCTCAGGCGCAAGGACCTCAAGGAGCTCATCTACGCGCACCCGACGATGGCCGAGGCCATACACGAGGCGCTGCATAAATGAAGATCGTCTCCTGGAACGTCAACGGTTACCGCGCCGTCCTGAAAAAGGGGTTCGCGGATTTCCTGCTGGCCGAGAAGCCCGACATTCTCTGCCTGCAGGAGACCAAGGTCTGCGAGGAGCAGCTCACCCCCGCCGATACCGACTTCCCGGGCTATACGCCGGCCTGGCGCTGCGCCGAGCGCAAGGGCTACAGCGGCGTGGGCGTATTCTTCCGCCAGGCCCCGCTCGCGATAAAGACCGGGTTCGGCGAGCCCCGTTTCGATAATGAAGGGAGGACCATCTGGCTGGAATACCCGGATTTCCACCTGCTCAATATCTATTTCCCCAACGGCGGCCAGGGGCCGGAGCGGATAAAGTACAAGCTCGAGTTCTACGAGGCTTTCCTGAAGCATATCGAGAAGCTCAGGAAGACCGGCAAGGCGGTCGTCTTCTGCGGCGACGTCAACACCGCCCATAAGGAAATAGACCTCGCCCGCCCGAAAGAGAACGAGAAGAATACCGGCTTCCTGCCCGAGGAACGGGCCTGGCTGGACAAACTGGTGGAGAAGGGCTGGGTGGACACTTTCCGCGAGTTCGACAAGGCGCCGGGACGGTACACCTGGTGGGACTACAAGACCCGCGCCCGCGAACGGAACGTCGGCTGGCGCCTGGATTATTTCTTCGTCAACAGGGAAAAGGCGCCCCTGGTAAAGGGCGCTTTCATCCTCCCCTCCGTGCAGGGCTCCGACCACTGCCCGCTGGGGATAGAGCTGGCCGCCTGATCCCATCTTGTCCCCCTGTTTCCATATTTGTTATAAAATAAAGAAGTTCCCCCTATAAAAATCCGCAGGAGGTAATATGTCCGCCACGCAGACCTTACGCCGCACCGCTCTCAACGAGACCATGAGGAAGTACGGCGGCAAGATGGTGGACTTCCACGGCTGGGAACTCCCGATACAGTTCTCCGGCATCCTCAAGGAACACGAGGCCGTGCGGAACTCCGCCGGCATCTTCGACGTCAGCCACATGGGCCAGGTCTTCGTGACCGGCGCCGACGCTTTCAAGCTGCTGCAGCAGACCAACGCCAACGACCTGCGCAAGGCCACCCCCGGCAAGGGAGTCTACTCCCACGTGACCAACGAGAAGGCCGGCCTGGTGGACGACATCATCGCCTTCTGCCTGGCGGCGGACCGCTACCTGGTCATAGTCAACGCGACCACTTCGACGAAGGATTACGAGTGGTTCAAGACCCAGGGCACGAAAATGCACGTCAAAGTGGAGAACCGGAGCGACGATTACTCCATGGTGGCGGTGCAGGGCCCGAACGTGCCGAAGATGTTCGAGCAGTTCGCCCCCGAGGCGCTCAAGCTGCCCCGCTTCGGCATAGTCGAGAAGGAGATCTTCGGCGAGCACTGCTTCGTCAGCCGCACCGGCTATACCGGCGAGGACGGCTTCGAGGTCACCGCCCCCCACAAGATCATCGTCCAGGTCTGGGAGAAGATGATGGAGCTGGGCAAGCCTTACGGCATAGTGCCCTGCGGCCTCGGCGCGCGCGACACGCTGCGCCTGGAGTCGGGCTACCTGCTCTACGGCCAGGACGTCGACGACGAGCACACCACCTACGAGTCCAACTACGGCTGGGTGGTATCCCTGGACAAGGGCGATTTCATCGGCCGCAATATCCTGGCCGCCCAGAAGACCGACGGCGTCAAGCGCCGCCTGACCGGCCTGACCCTCTCCGGCGGCGTGCCGCGCCCCGGCTGCAAGGTGTTCATGGACGGCAGGGAGATAGGGACTCTGGCCAGCGCCACCTATTCCCCCACCCTGAAGAAGGGAATAGGCGTCGGCTACCTGACGCCGGCCGACCTCAAGCCCGGCGCGGCGCTGGAAGTGGAGATACACGGCAGGCGCGTGCCGGCTGAAGTGTCGAAGGTCCCGTTCCACAGGGGAACGGCCTTCGCCAAGACCCTTTACACCGGCGCCTGAGCCGGGACAGGTGACTTTTAAAGGACAGTCCAAGGAGAAGAACATGCCTAAAGCGGAAGAAGTCAAGTACACCAAGACCCACGAGTGGCTGCACCTCGCCGGTAACGAGGGCACGGTCGGCCTCTCCGAGCACGCCCAGAAAGAGATGGGCGACATAGTTTTCGTCGAACTCCCCAAGCCCGGCCGCAAACTGGAGAAGGACAAGCCCTGCGCCGTGGTCGAGAGCGTCAAGTCCGCCTTCGACATCTACTCGCCGCTCAACGGCGAGGTCGTCGCGGTCAACGAAGCCGTCTCCGGCGACCCGGCCCTGATCAACCAGTCCCCCCTCGAAGGCGGCTGGCTGTTCAAGGTGAAGGCCGACAACCCGGCCGAAGCCGGCGCGCTGATGGACTTCGCCGCCTACGGCGATTTCCTCAAGCAGAACGCGCACTGAGACCTTTCAAGCGCGCAATCCCGGCGGCCGGGGTCCCGTGAACGGGGCTCCGCCGCCGTCTTCAGACCCGTACTCCCCGCAGGAGCCCTCAAATGTACGTCCCTCACACGGAAAAAGACAAGGAGGAGATGCTCAAGGCCATAGGCGCCTCCTCCTTCGAAGAGCTGGTAAAACAGGTCCCCTCCAGATTCCTCTGGCCCAAATTCGACCTCCCGCAGGAAAGCCTCGACGAGTCCCAGGCCGCGGCCAGGCTCTCCGAACTTTCGAAGAAGAACTGCCGGCCGCTCAGTTTCCTCGGCGCCGGCGCTTATGAACGCTATTCCCCGGCGGCGGTAAAGGCCATCACCTCCCGCACCGAGTTCCTCACCGCCTATACCCCTTACCAGCCCGAGGCCAGCCAGGGCACGCTGCAGACCATCTACGAGTTCCAGAGCACGGTCTGCGCCCTCTACGGCATGGACTGCGCCAACGCCTCGATGTACGACGGGGCCAGCTCTTTCGCCGAGGCCGTCCGCGCGACGGTGCGCGTGACCGGCAGGAAAAAGATAGTCTACGCCGCCGGCGTGCACCCGCAGTACATGGACACGCTCAGGACCTATTTCGCGCATTCCCCCGAGTACGCCTACGTTAAAGTCCCCATGAAGGACGGCGTCATGGACAAGGCGGCCCTGCCGGCCCTGCTCGAAGGCGCGGCCTGCCTGGCCGTGCAGACGCCCAACTTCCTCGGTCTCATAGAGGACCTCGACGGCGTCGCCGACGCGGCCAGGAAGGCCGGCGCCCTGCTGGTGGCCGCGGCCGACCCCGTCAGCCTGGGCGTGCTTAAGACCCCCGGCGAGTACGGCGCCGACTTCGCCGTCGGCGAAGGCCAGAGCCTGGGCCTGCCGCTGGCCTACGGCGGCCCCTACCTGGGGCTGTTCTCCTGCAAAAAGGAACACGTGCGGCAGATGCCCGGCCGCATCTGCGGCATGACCAAGGACAAGGACGGAAAGCGCGGCTTCGTGCTGACGCTGCAGGCCCGCGAGCAGCATATACGCCGCGACAAGGCCGCCTCCAATATCTGCTCCAACGAGGCGCTCTGCGCCCTGGCCGCCACGGTCTATACGGCCCTGCTCGGCCCCGAAGGCATGCGCGAGCTGGCCGAGGCTAATATGGGCGCCGCGGCTCACGCCGCCGAGCGGCTCTCCGCCATAAAAGGCTGCTCGCTCAAGTTCAAGGGACCGTTCTTCAACGAGTTCGTCCTCTCGGTGCCCGGCAGCGCCGCGGCCATGCGCGAGAAAGCCCTCGGGCAGGGCGTGGACATCGGCCTGCCGCTGGCCCCCCTCTACCCCGAGCTCGGCGAGACCCTCCTGGTCTGCGCCACCGAGGCCAGGACCGAGGCGGACATAGCCAGGCTGGAAAAAGCCGTGAAGGAGGCCATATGATCTGCGTATCCTCCATCGACAACCGGCTCAGCATCGAGAGATCCGAACCCGGCCGCCGCGGCCTGAAGATCAAGAATCCCCTGCGCGGGAAAGCCTGCCTCAAACCCGAACTCCGCAGGAAGGACAGGCCTAAACTGCCCGAGCTGTCGGAATTCGACGTGATAAGGCACTTCACGCGCCTCTCGCGGCTCAACTTCTCCGTCGACACGCATTTCTACCCGCTGGGCTCGTGCACGATGAAGTACAACCCGCGGTTCAACGAGGAAGCGGCCGCCCTGGAAGGCTTCGCGAACCTCCACCCGCTGGCGCACGACGACTGCTCCCAGGGCACGCTGGAGCTGCTGCACGACCTGGGCTCGCGCCTCAACGAGCTGCTGGGCCTGGACGCCATAACGCTGCAGCCGGCCGCCGGCGCGCACAGCGAGTTCACCGGCCTGCTGACGGCCAAGGCCTATTTCGAGTCGAGGAAAGAGGAGCGCAGCGAGATAATCGTGCCCGACTCGGCCCACGGCACCAACCCCGCCACGGCCTCGATGATGGGCTTCAGCACGGTCAACCTGGCCTCCCGCCCCGACGGGCGGCTGGACCTGGAGAACCTCAAAAAGCACCTCGGCCCGAAGACTGCCGTGCTGATGATGACCGTGCCCAACACGCTGGGCATCTTCGAGACGCAGATCGAGGAGATCTGCAGGGCGGCCCACGAGGCCGGCGCGCTCGTCTACATGGACGGGGCCAACCTTAACGCCCTCATCGGCATGGTCAAGCCCGGCGAGCTGGGCATCGACATGATGCACCTCAACTTCCACAAGACCTTCTCCACCCCGCACGGCGGCGGCGGGCCCGGCGCGGGCGCCATAGTCTGCAGCAAGGCGCTGGCCCCGTTCCTGCCCGTCCCGACGGTGAGGAAGGAGGGCGGGCGCTTCGTCTCCGACTTCGGCGACGGGCGGAGCATAGGCAAGGTCAAGTCCTTCTTCGGCAACACGGGCGTGCTGGTGAGGGCCTACGCCTACATGCTGGCGCACTCTGCGAAGGAATTCGGCGAGATAGCCAGGTGCGCCATCATCAACGCCAACTATGTGCGCTCGCTGCTCAAGGACCTCTACCCGTCCTATTCCAAAGAGTACTGCATGCACGAATGCGTGCTCACCCCCGGCCCGGACCTGGCGGCCAAGGGGCTCAAGACGCTCGACATCGCCAAGGGCCTGCTCGACCGGGGCTTCCACGCGCCGACCGTCTACTTCCCCCTCATCGTCCACGAGGCGATAATGATAGAGCCGACGGAGACCGAGTCGAAGGAGACGCTCGACGCCTTCGCCGCGGCGATGAAAGAGATACACGCGCTGGGGGTCTCCGACCCGCAGGCGCTCAAGGACTCGCCGCATACCATGCCGGTCAAGCGCCTCGACGAGGTCCTGGCCGCGCGGCAGCCGAACCTCAGGTGGTGATGAAGGGCCTGCTGATAGACTCGCCCGAAGCCGACGTCTACGGCCAGATGGCCATGGACGAGGCCCTGTGCGAGTCCAGGCCGGCGCCGTTCATACTGCGGTTCTTCCGCTGGCGGGCGCCGGGCATAACCTTCGGCTACGCGCAGCGGGCGCGGGAGGTGGAGGCCGCGGCCGCCGCGCGCGGCCTGGCCGGGACGGACATGACGCGCCGTCCGACCGGCGGGGGCATAGTCTACCACCTCTCGGACCTGACCTTCTCGCTGATCTTCCCCTCCGAGGACGGCGACTTCCGCCCGATGGAGACCTACGACCGGCTGCACAGGGCGATCAATTCGGCCTACGCCAGGCTGGGCTTCGGCTTCGAACTCTCGAACGCCAGGACGCCCAGCTACGCGGTCAATACGCCGGTGATGGACTGTTTCTCCAAGCCGGTCTCGCTGGATATTTTGTACAATGGCAAAAAAGTGCTGGGCGGCGCGCTGCGGAAGTTCGGCGCCCGCATGCTCTACCAGGCCTCCCTTCAGACGGAGGACGCCAGGACGGAAGCGGCCCGGCACGAGGCGGCGATAGCCGAGGGGCTCTCCGCCGGGCTGGGGGCGGAATGGGAGAAAGCGCCCCTGGCGGAGGCCGCCGCCGAACGGGCCGCCGCGCTGGCGGCGGAGAAGTACCGCTCGGCGGAATGGATAAAGAGGATATAGGAGAACCCACATGATAGCCTTCGTGCTCTGCAAGCTCATAGCCGGCCTGGAACAGAAGGCCATAGGGCAGATAAAGAACATACGCGGCGTCAAGGACGTCTACCTGACCTTCGGCGGCTGGGACGCCATCCTGGTGGCGGAGTCCGACACCGTCGACAAGCTCAGCGGGCTCATCGTGCGCGAGATACGGGGCATACACGGCGTGCAGACCACTGAAACACTGGTCACCACGAACCTCTGACGTCGGACGGTCGCAGCGGGAATAACGGGGTCCGGGCGCCCAAGGCCGGCCCCGCGGAGTCAAAAGAATGGAAAGCAATGGTTTCGGCGTTCCGGGGGAAAAGACGGTCCTCATCGTGGACGATGACGACAGCATAAGGGACCTGCTGGAATTCATAGTACGCAAGGAAGGCTTCAGGGTGGAGAAGGCCGCGGACGGGGAAGAAGCGCTCGAAAAAGCGCGCTCCCTCCTGCCGGACCTGATGCTCCTGGACCTGATGCTGCCCCGCTTCGGCGGCTTCGAGATACTGCGGGAACTGCAGACCGACGAGACCTCGAAAATACCGATAGTCATCATCACCGGCCGCTACACCGACCGCTCCACCTCGGACATGATAAAGCAGGAACCCAATGTGAGGGACTTCGTGGAGAAGCCCGTCAGGCCGCCGGTCCTGGCCGCACTGCTGCACAAGATCCTCAAGACCCAGCCGCCCCGCAAGCCGCAGCCCTGAGCGATGATGAAGACCCTGGCGGCCCTGGCGCTGCTGCCGCTGGCCGCGGGCGCGCTCTGGGCCCTGCTGGGGCCGCTGGGCGCGTTATTGCGTTCGGCCGGGACCACCTGGCCGTTCCTCCTCGGGGCGGCCGCCTACCTTCCCTTCGGCCTGGCGTCGAGAGGTTCGGGAAAAGCGTACATCCTGGCGCATGAACTCGCCCACGCCGCCGCGGCCGCTCTCTGCGGGATACGCGTGGGGAAGATCTCCGTCGGCAGACGCGCCGGGTCCGTAAAACTGGCCGCCAGCAACGCGTTCGTCGACCTGGCACCCTACTTCGTCCCCCTCTACGCGCTGGCCGCCGCTCTCGCCTATTTCGTCTCCTTTTATTTCGTGGACCTGCGGCCCTTACGGCACTGGTTCACGGCGCTGACGGGGTTCCTCCTTTCTTTCCACCTGGTCAATACCGCCGCGGTCATGGCCGGGCCCGTGCAGAGCGATTTCCGCAAAGCTGGCGGCGTCCTGTTCTCCTTTTCCATGGTCCTGCTGGCGAACGCCGTCTGCCTGGCTTTCTGCGTCAAGGCCCTCTATCCCGGCGCCTTCTCGCTCAGGGGTTATTTTTCGGCGGTTCTCGCGCGGGCCGCGCTCATCACCGGGGACCTGCTGCGCTTTTTGGAGGCCGCCGCCAATACTGCTAAAATATACGCCGGATGATAATCCACGGCATTAAGATCTCCATCAGGTTCCTGCTGCGCCTGCTGCTGCTGCTGGCGCTGGCCGGGGTCTTCCTTTTCCTCGCCGGAACGGTGGCGGTCCGGATGCTTTTCACCCCGGCCGACCTCAAGGCCCTGGCCCTGAACCAGCTGCAGGAGGCTTTCATCCGGCCCGTCAGCATCGAAAGCGCCAGTTTCTCCTATGGCGGGGACATACACATAAAAGGGCTCAAGGTCTTCCGTTCCCCTAATCACGGGGAGGGTATTTTCATAAAAGCCGACCACATCTACGCGTCCTATTCGCCGCGGGCCCTGCTGAGGAACGCCATCGAGCTCAGGCGACTGGTCCTGGTCTCGCCGGAGATAAACGTCAGGCGCCTGCCCGACGGCGGCTGGAACTTCACCGACATCCTCTACGCCTACGCGCAGAAAGGGCGGTCGAGCAGAGCGCTCGCGATACAGGACGCGGAGATCAAGGACGGCGTCCTGAAAGTGTTCGCCCCCGACGGCAAGCAGACCAATTCGGCCGAAAAGGTCAACATCTCGTTCCGCGACTTCTCGCCCTCCGAGCCTTTCCCCCTCTCGCTCTCCGCGGCTTTCAGGATAGACGAGGCCGGCAGGCCCGCCGACGGGGGGTTCCACGCGGACGGGGTGATGGACCTGGCCGGTTTCGACCTGGAGAAAGCCTCTTTCTCCGGCCTTTCGCTGAACCTCACGCTGGGACCCCAGTCCTTCGCTTTCACCGGCTCGGTGCGCGATTTCAAGGCGCCGAAGGCCGAATTGTCCGGCGACCTGTCCGCCCTGAGCTCGCGGGATTTCCCCTGGCTGGCCGGTCTGCCCCACAGGATAAACCTGCCGCCTTCCGCCTGGACGCTGAAAGGCGCCCTCGCGGGCGGCGGCTTCAAGTTCGAAGCGCTGATGGCCTCGCTGGGCCTGCGCCTGCGCGGCGACGTCTCCTTCCTTCCCGGCGGTCCGGAATACACGGTGACGGCCTCGGCCCCCCCGACCGAGATCTCCCAGCTTCACCGGGTGGTGACGGGCCTTCCGCTCGGGGATTTTTCCGGCAGCCTCCAGTTCACCACCGCCTTCACCAACAGGGGCGGACGCCACAGGCTGTCCAGGGCCTTCGTTTCCGCCACGCGCAGCAGGTTCTCCTACCGGGGCGTCGCCTTTTCCGGGACGGACGCCTCGCTGCTGCTGCGGGAAGGCTGGGACGGCAGTTATTTCAGGATAGCCAGGGGCCAGGCCAGGCTCGGTCCCTACCGGTTTTCCGGCATAA
The DNA here is from genome assembly GCA_964415175.1 of uncultured Elusimicrobiaceae bacterium. Classification (GTDB taxonomy): domain Bacteria; phylum Elusimicrobiota; class Elusimicrobia; order Elusimicrobiales; family UBA9959; genus UBA2231. The sequence goes on along the minus strand of CAYPYG010000006.1, from coordinate 14,116 downwards.
AGCTTAACTCGTCCCTCGACTCGCGGCTTTTCACCGGCTCCTTCTCCGGCGAGCTCAACGGCAAACCGGTGAACCTGCGGGTCTCGGCCGCCGCGCCGCTGTCCCCTTCCCGCAGGCTGGAGATAAAGGGCTATTCCGGCGAACTGGATTCCGCGTTCATCGGGGCGCTTACCGCCGTCTTCGACGACCCCGCGGCCGGAGGCAAGCCGGGGCCGGGGCGCGAAGAGGAACGCGGGGGCTGGATGCGCCATCTCAGAGCGGCGGCGCCCAGCGGCATGGGCGCCCTCTCCGCCCTCTACCGCGCCGGCCGCGTGAACACCCCCTATATCGGCGCGGCCGACCTGAAACTTTCCGCCGACATGAAGAACATAACCGGCGGCATAAGGAACCTCAAAGGCCGCCTCGCGCTGCAGACCGGGGCCGGGACCTTCTACCAGGTCCAGAAGAACGCCGAAAAGGACAGGGTGTACTACATAATCTCCATGCCCATACTCATCATTTACAAGATGAACCGGGTGGGGGCGCTGCGTTTCGGCACCACGCTCAAGGACATAAGTTTCAGGAGCACCGGCGGGGAGTACGGCTTCGATTCCGGGAAACTGCTCATAGACAACTTCTACATAGACGGCACCGAGTTCTCGGCGTACGTGGCGGGGCAGATGGACCTGGTCCATGAAACAATGGACCTAAAAGTTTATACAATATCGGATAAGTACCATTCGATGGGCGGCATGCCTGAGACCATGACCGACGCCAGCGGCAAGCCGGCCCTCGCGTTCTCCGTGACGGGCAACGCCAACGACCCCAAGATACGGGCGATGAACCCGCGGGAGAGCGGAAACATAATAGACGCGGCAATAAAGCGCGGAGCGGGACTGGACCCCGCTAAATTCGCCGGACTCGAGCGTTAGCCGGCGGTCAGGAGAGAGAAATGTCAAAACTGGGAAAACTCGACGTGGTAGGACTGCTTCAGGAGCACGGCGCCATACTCAACGGCCACTTCCAGCTCCCCTCCGGCTTCCATACCCAGACCTACATACAGCCCTCGCTGGCCCTCCAGTACCCCCATCTCGCCCAGAAGATAGCCAAGGAGATGGCCTCCAAGTTCCCCCAGGAGATAAACATCGTGCTCTCCCACTCGCTGGCCTCCCTGGCCGTGGGGCAGGAGATCGCCCGCCTGAAGAAGGCCCGCTCCATCTTCACCGAGCGGGTCAACGGCGTCATGATGCTCAAGCGCGATTTCAGGATAGCGGAAGGGGAGCGCGTGCTGGTCGTCGACGACGTGCTCAATACCGGCCGCCTGACCGGCGAGGCGGTGACGCTGGCCCGCGGCTACGGCGCCAAGGTCGTCGGCGTCGTCGCCATCGTGGACCGCTCCACCAGCGACCTGCCGCTCAATGTCCCGGTGCGCGCCCTGATCTCCTACCCGCTGCAGCTCTTCCCGCCGGACAACTGCCCGCTCTGCCGGCAGAAACTGCCGCTGACCGTGCCCGGCTCCACCTTGCATCACGCCCACGGCCAGGAATAAGGGGCGGATGAAAACCAGGCACATCGCGCTGCTCTCCGACTTCGGCATGAACGAGCCTTTCGTCGGCGCGATGAAAGGCGTCATTCTTTCCGCGGCGCCGGGGACCGCCATCATCGATATAACCCACCAGATACCGCCCCAGGACATCCGTACGGCCTCGTTCTACCTGATGTCCTCCATGGGTTATATGCCCAAGGGGACCCTTTTCCTCGTCGTCGTGGACCCGCACGTGGGCACGGGCCGCGGTATCATCTGGGCCAGGACCGCGAATTACCAGTTCGTCTGCCCCGACAACGGCCTCATCAGCTGGGTGGAGGAGAAGGAGCCGATAACGGAAGTCCGCTTCATCAGCAACGCCTCGCTGTTCCTGCCCAGGATAAGCCCCACTTTCCACGGCAGGGACATAATGGCCCCCGTGGCCGCGGCCGTGGCCAAAGGTCTGCCGGAGAAGAAACTGGGGCCGGTATTCAGGGAATACCGCCGTTTCCCCCTCCCCGCTCCGGAGCGCGCTGGTCCCAGGGTGAACGGGGAGATCATCGCCGTGGACAACTTCGGCAACGCCGTCTCGAACATTAAACAGCAACAGATAAACGCCAGGGCCATCTTCACCGTCGCCGGCCGGGTCCTCAAAGGGCTGAAACTGACCTACGCCTCGGTAGCCGAGGGCGAGCCCCTGGCGCTGATAGGCTCCTTCGGCTACCTGGAGTTCTCGGTGCGCAACGGCAGCTTCGCGCGGAGTTTCAACGTCAAGATAGGCGACAAGGTGGAGGCCATAGTATCCATCGATGAACAGATCTGAAACGGACATACGAACGGTAAAGCTCAGGAAGGGCCACGCCGACAGGCTCCTCTCCGGGCATCCCTGGATCTTCTCCAACGAACTGGAGGAAGTGGACGCCTCGGCCGAGCCCGGCTGCCCGGTGAAGGTCCTGCTGCCGGACGGCAAGACGGCCGGCACCGGGTTCTTCAACCCGCGCAGCCTCATAGCGGTGCGGCTGCTCAAGACCGGCCCGTCGCCGCTGGAGCCGGATTTCACGGAAAGGGCCGTGGCCCGCGCGCTGGAACACAGGCGCGAGCTGGGCCTCTCCGGCAGTTTCCGCGTTTTCTTCGGCGAATCCGATGGCATAGGCGGACTGGTCCTGGACAAGTACGGTGACGTCGTCGTGGCGGAGATACTCTCGGCCGGCGCGGAACGGCTCAAGCCCGAGATAACGGCGGCCGTGAAAAAACTGCTCTCCCCCTCCTGCCTCTACTTCAAGAACACGCACGCCATAAGGGAGCTCGAAGGGCTGCCGCGCTACGCGGAAGCCGCCTTCGGCGAACTGCCCGACGAGGCGGAGATAGAGGAGAACGGCCTTAAGTTCTCCGTCTCCCTGAAGGACGGCCAGAAGACGGGCTGGTTCTTCGACCAGCGCGAGAACAGGGCTTTCCTGGCTCCCTATTTCCAGGACCGCAAGGTGCTGGACCTCTACACCTATACCGGGGCTTTCGCCCTCAACGCCGTCCGGGCCGGGGCTGCCATGGTCTGGGGAGTGGACTCCTCCCAGTCGGCCGTGGAGACGGCCGAGAAGAACGCGGCCCTCAACGGCATGTCGGAGAAGGTCTTCTTCAGGAAGGAGAACGCGGAGCGGCTGATAGCGGCGATGGGCGCCGGCGAACTCCCGGAGAAGCCGGACTTCGTCCTGCTCGACCCGCCGAACCTGGTGCGCAACCGCAAGAACCTGCCCCAGGCGCGCAAGCTCTACGTCAAACTCAACGCCTCCGCCCTGGCCGCGCTGCCGCCTGGCGGCCTACTGGCCACCTCGACCTGCTCGCATCACATAAACAGGGAGACCTTCGTCGGCATCGTGCGCGAGGCCTGCGGCAGGAGCCGCCGGCGCGTGGTGCTGCTGGAACTGCGGGGTCAGGCCAAGGACCATCCCGTCCTGCCCGTGATGCCGGAGACCGAGTACCTGCACTTCGCCCTGCTCAAGGTCTTCTGAGAGGACGGGTCAAAGAAAAGAGAGGCCCCGGACAGGCGTCCGGGGCCTCTCTTTTCCGGGCGGCGCCGGTCAGATGATGCTGCGCACGACGTTGAGTATCTCTTCGCGGCTGGAAGGCTTGGTGATATAGGTCTTCGCGCCGTAATCGATGGCCTGCTGTATCTCGCGCACGCTGCCCTCGACGGTGAGCATCACCACGGGAATGGATTTTATGACCTTGTCCGTCTTTATCGCGTGGCAGGCGGTCAGGCCGTCCATCCGCGGCATATGGATGTCCAGCATTATCAGGGAGGGCAGCTCTTTCCTGGCCAGCTCCACCGCCTCCTCCCCGTTGCCGGCCTTGAGGACGGTGTAGCCTTCGGCCTCCAGGAGGGAGGCCAGGCTCTCCTGCATCGCCGCGTCGTCGTCGGCCAGCAGTATCTTCTTGGTCATCGGCATATCGGCTCCGCGCAAGGGGGAATAAAATTTGCCGCGGGCTGGGATCGAACCAGCGACACCCGGTTTTTCAGACCGGTGCTCTACCACTGAGCTACCGCGGCGTCTGACGGGATATTAAATCAATTTTGGGCGGCCCAATACAAGAACGGCCCGGAAGCGCCGCCGCCGGCGCTTCCGGCGCTATATGGTAGAATATCACCGATGAAGAACAGTGTCTGCGGGGACATCGAGAAGCTGGTGCTCAAGGCCGTGGAACAGACCTCGGAGGCCATACTCATCACCGACACCGCCGGGACGATAGTCTACGCCAACAGGGCGATGGAAGAGGTCAGCGGCTACTCCGCCGGGGAACTGGTCGGCAAGAGGCCGAGCGTGCTCAAGAACGCCGGCTCCCACGGTCCCGAATTCTACCGGGAGCTCTGGGCTACCGTGAAGTCCGGCCGCAAATGGCACGGGCGCCTGCTCAACCGGCGCAAGGACGGCGTCCTCTACGCCCTGGACACGGACATAACGCCCGTAAAGGACCCCGGCGGCGAGGTCACCCACTTCATCTCGGTGCGCAGGGACATAACCCGCGAACTGCAGCTCGAGAAGCAGCTCATCGAGAGCCAGAAACTGGAATCCCTCGGCCTGCTGGCCGGCCAGATAGCCCACGATTTCAACAATATGCTTACCATCATCCTGGGCTCCGTCGAGCTGGTGCTCGAGGACACCAAGGAAGGAACGATCTCGCACAAACTGCTGGCCGAAACGCTCAAGACCGCGCGTCAGACGGCCGAGCTGACCAAGCAGCTGCTGGTCTTCGCCCGCCGCCAGGAGACCAGGCCGAAGAAGTCCTGCGCCAACGACCTGATAAAGGACGCGGAGCTGATACTCAAGCGCCTGATGGCCAAGAACATAGATCTCCGCATGGAACTTCAGCGGGACCTCTGGGACGCGGAACTGGAATCCACCCAGTTCCAGCAGGTCATAATGAACCTGACCATAAACGCCCGGGACGCCATGCCCGACGGCGGCGCGATGCGCCTGGCGACCGGCAACGTCGCCGTGGGCGAGGATTCGCCCTGGCCCATCCCCCCCGGCGAATACGTACTGGTGGAACTCAAGGACACCGGCACCGGCATACCGCAGGAAATACTGGACAAGGTCTTCGACCCCTTCTTCACCACCAAACCCAAAGGCAAAGGCACCGGCCTCGGCCTCTCCATAGTTTACGGCATAGTCAAGCAGCACAAGGGAGAGGTGCTGGTGGAGAGCGAGCCCGGCAAGGGCACCACCTTCCGCCTCTTCTTCCCCCGCGCGAAATAGGACCCCCGGCCCGCGGGGCCCTTGACACTTCGGGAATATATTGGTATAGTAATACCAGATTACTACAAAGGACGGAAGGATGCAGACCATACTCAACATCTCCGAAGCGGCGGCCATAGCCCTTCACTCGGCGGACTATATGGCGGGACGCGGGCGGCTCTGCTCCGCCCACGAGATGGCCGGGGCGCTGAAGATCTCCTACAACCATCTCTCGAAAGTGCTGCAGACCCTGACGCGGGCGGGGCTGGTGTCCCCCGTCCGGGGCCCCAAGGGAGGCTTCGAACTCTCCCCCTCCGGCCGCAAAGCGTCCCTCAAGGACATCATGACGGCCATAGACGGCCCCGTCAGGCCGCAGGCCTGCCTCATGGGACACAAGGTCTGCCGCCACCGGGACTGCGTTTTCGGCAGGTTCCTGGCGGAAACCAACCGGCGCTTCGACAAAGTCCTCGCCGGAAAGATCTCGGACCTCTCGAAGAGGGCCTAGTTTCAAGGTCAGCGTAATATAAGGAGAACGATAATGAGCGAAAATATGTTCTGTTACCAGTGCGAGCAGGCGGCGGGCGGCAAGGGCTGCACCGTCCAGGGGGTATGCGGCAAGGACCCGGAGACGGCGAAGATGCAGGACCTGCTGTTCTGGCAGGCCAAGGGCGTGGCCCAGTACGCGCACGCGGCCGCCAAAGCCGGCAAGCGGGACCGCGGGATAGACCTCTATGTCGTGGAAGCGCTTTTCACCACCGTCACGAACGTCAATTTCGACGCCAGGAACATAGCGGAGCGCGTCATAAAGGGTAATGAGATAAAGGCGAAGGCCCGCGCTCTGGCCGGGAACCCCTCCCTCAAGGGTCCCGCGGCCTGGACCGCCCCCTCCGACTACAAGGCCCTGCTGGCCGAGGCTCCCGAGCGCGGCATCGCGGCCCGCAAGAAGGCCCTCGGCGACGACGCGGCCGGCCTGCAGGAACTGCTGGCCTACGGCCTCAAGGGCACGGCGGCCTACGCCGACCACGCCCTGATCCTGGGGCAGGAGGACGACAAGGTCTACGCCTTCTTCCACGAGGCGCTGGACTTCCTCGCCGGGGAGAACCCGACGGTGGACGAACTTGTCGGCTACAACATGAAGTGCGGCGAGGTGAACCTGCGCGTAATGGAACTGCTCGACAAGGCCAACACCTCGGCCTACGGCCACCCGGTCCCCACCCCGGTACGGATCAACCCGCTCAAGGGCAAGGCCCTGCTGGTCAGCGGCCACGACCTCAAGGACCTGGAGAACATACTCAAACAGACCGAAGGCAAGGGGATCAATGTCTATACCCACGGCGAGATGCTGCCCGCCCACGGCTACCCCGGCCTCAAGAAGTACAAGCACCTGGCCGGCAATTACGGCGGCGCCTGGCAGGACCAGCAGAAGGAGTTCGACAAGTTCCCCGGCTCCATCGTGATGACCACCAACTGCATACAGAAGCCCCTCAACGGCTACAAGGCCCGCATCTTCACCACCGGCCTCGTCGAGTGGCCCGGCGTGACGCACCTCAGGAACTGCGACTTCGGCCCGGCGGTCGAGGCGGCGCTGGCGGCGCCCGGCTTCGATAAGGACGGCGACCCGAAGACCATCCTGGTCGGCTTCGGCCACAACACCGTCATGGGCGTGGCGGGCAAGGTGATAGAGGCGGTCAAGGCGGGGCAGATAAAGCACTTCTTCCTCGTCGGAGGCTGCGACGGCGCCAAGCCCGGCCGCAACTACTACACCGAGTTCACCGAGAAGGCCCCCAAGGACACCGTCGTGCTGACGCTGGCCTGCGGCAAGTTCCGCTTCAACAAGAACGAGTTCGGCGACATCGGCGGCATTCCGCGCCTGCTGGACATGGGTCAGTGCAACGACGCCTACTCGGCCATACAGGTGGCCGTGGCGCTGTCCAAGGCCTTCGGCGTGGGCGTCAACGAGCTGCCCCTGTCGATGGTCCTGAGCTGGTACGAGCAGAAGGCGGTCTGCATACTGCTGACGCTGCTGCACCTCGGCATAAAGAACATCCGCCTCGGCCCGACGCTGCCGGCCTTCGTGACGCCGGCCGTGCTCAAGGTGCTGGTGGAGAAGTTCAACATCATGCCGATAACCACCCCGGAGAAGGACCTGGAGGCCATCCTCGGGGCGAAAGCCCGGGCCTGAGCTTTCCGATCCGGCCCGGCGGAGAAGAAGCCCCTCCGCCGGGCCTTAGGGCTCGCTAAGAAATAACTGGCATGATTTGGAGGCCCGGATTTGAGATGGTTTCAAGGCGCGACGAGGGAGCATACCGGTGGTATGCGACCGAGGAGCAACGAAGAAACCGGCCAAAGACGGGCCTCCCCCGGGGGGCTGAGCGCTTTTTGGCTGCAACTGCGTCACTCGTCGCGCGCGTAGCGCTGCTACGCCGCGCTCCTCGTTCCTTGTTTCGCTAATAAAATCGCTCAGCCAAATCGCGTCAGTTATTTCTTAACGAGCCCTTATTTTCTCCTATAATATCCGCATGACGCCGCCGAAGAGATATTTCGAGGACCTTTACCGCCGCCGCAACAGGCCGGAATTCATCCATCCGGACCCGCTGGAGTTCGTATGGCGGTACAAGAAGCCCGGCGACATGGAAATAGCCGGGATAATAGCAGCCTCGCTGGCCTACGGCAATGTGAAGCAGATACTCAAAAGCGTCGAAAAGGTCCTGGCGCCGATGGGCCGCTCTCCCCGCGCCTTCCTGCTCTCGGCTTCCGCCAGGGACCTGGAGCGCCTTTATTCCGGTTTCAAACACCGTTTCACCACCGGCAGGGAGATGATAGTCTTCCTTAAAGCCCTCAAAACCGCGCTGGAAAAACACGGCTCCCTCAATAAAGCCTTCCTGTCCGTAATGACGCCCGGGCCCAATTACGAAGAGACCATATACAGCTTCGTAAGTCTCGTCTTCCCCGGCCTGTGCACGCCGACGCTCATCCCCTGTCCCGCGCATAAGAGCTCCTTCAAGCGCCTCAACCTTTTCCTGCGCTGGATGGTCCGCCGCGACAGCGTGGACCCCGGCCCGTGGAAGGGCGTGCCCGCCGCCGGACTGATCGTCCCGCTGGATACGCATATGCACAGGGTCTCGCGCGAACTGGGCATAACCCGCCGCAAGGACACCTCGATGAGGACGGCGGCCGAGATCACGGCCTTCTTCTCGCGGCTCGAGCCGTCGGACCCGGTGAAATACGATTTCAGCCTGACCCGGGCCGGGATCCGCAAGGAAAAGTCCGCCGCCGCTATTTAGTAGAATATACGGTCAAAATAATATCGCTGGAGGCAAAGATGGGAATAAAAGGCACCAAGACGGAGAAGAACCTGCTGGCCGCTTTCGCCGGCGAATCTCAGGCCAGGACGCGCTACACCTATTTCGCCGGCCAGGCGAAGAAAGAAGGCTTCGTCCAGATCTCCAAGGTCTTCGAGGAGACCGCCGAGCAGGAGAAGGAGCACGCCAAGCGCTTCTTCAAGTTCCTCGAGGGCGGCGAAGTGGAGATCACCGCGACCTTCCCCGCCGGGATCATCGGGACCACCGCGCAGAACCTCAAGGCCGCCGCCGACGGCGAGAACCACGAATGGGGCACGATGTACCCCGACTTCGCCCGCGTAGCGCGCGAAGAGGGCTTCGAGGCCGTCGCCAAGACCTTCGACTATATCTCCGTGGCCGAGAAGCAGCACGAGGCCCGCTACCGCGGCCTGCTGAGGAACGTGGAGAAAGGGACCGCGTTCAAGAAGGACAAGCCGGTCTCCTGGCGCTGCATCAACTGCGGCTACCGCCACGAGGGCAAGGACGCACCCGAGAACTGCCCGGCCTGCGCCCATCCCAGGGCCTATTTCGAACTGCTGGCCGAGAACTGGTAACCGGCCTCCAAGGAGGACAGCATGGACGAACAGATCAACGAGGGAGCGGCGAAGGAAGCCGCCAGGCGCACGGTCACGCTGCACGGCAACCCGATGACGCTCGTCGGCGACGAGATAAAGCCGGGCATGCCGGCGCCGGACTTCAAGGTCATGGACAACAATATGACCCCGATGAAGTTCCTGCGCACCTACAAGGGCAAGGTCGTGGTGATCTCCGTCGTCCCCTCCCTCGACACGCCGGTCTGCGACCTGCAGACGCGGCGCTTCAACAAGGAGGCCGAGGCGCTGGACCCGGACATACACGTCATAACGATCAGCATGGACCTGCCTTTCGCCCAGAAGCGCTGGTGCGGTACGGCGGGCGTGACGAGGGTGCAGACCTTCTCCGACCACCAGAAAGGGGATTTCGGCAAGGCCTGGGGCGTGCTCATAAAGGAACTGCGCCTGCTGGCCCGCGCCGTCTTCATAGTGGACAGGGAGGGCCTGGTCAGGTACTCGCAACTGGTGCCGGAAGTCGGCCAGGAGCCGAACTACGACGAAGCGCTGGCGGCGCTCAAGACTATCGCGGGGTAGGGAACTCCGGGAATACAGGGAGGAAAAGATGGCTGAAATGAACGGTATCTACAAATGCGGAGTCTGCGGCAACATCGTGGCCGTGGTGCACGCCGGCGAAGGGGAGCTGGTCTGCTGCGGCAAGCCGATGGACCTGATGAAGGAGAACACCACGGACGGGGCCAAAGAGAAGCACGTTCCGGTGATCGAGAAGACCGCCGGCGGCTACAAAGTGAAAGTGGGCTCCGTCGCCCACCCGATGGAAGAAAAGCATTACATCGAGTGGATCGAGCTGGTCGCCGACGGCAGGTCCTACAGGGCTTTCCTGAAGCCCGGCATGGCCCCCGAGGCCGAGTTCTGCGTCAAAGCCGCCAAGGTCGCCGCGCGGGAGTACTGCAACCTGCACGGGCTCTGGAAGGCCTGAGGCCGGCGATGAAGCTGTATTATTCGCAGGAAGAGGCGCTGCAGCTGGCCGTCCGCATCGAGGACAGGGGCGCCGACTTCTACCGGAAGGCCGCCGCCGGGTCGCGGGACCCGGAGACGGCCGCCCTTTTCGTGAAGCTGGCGGAGTACGAGACGGAGCACGGGAAATATTTCCTGTCCCTCCTGGACGAGAAGTACCCGGACTTCGCCCCCGGCCCGACGGCCGGAGAGCTGATGGCCCTGGCCGATACGGCCGTCTTCCCGGAGAAGCCGGAGGACATGCCGGCGACGCCCGCGGAAGCGCTCAAACTGGCCATAGGCTTCGAAAAGGATTCCGTGCTGTTCTACCTGGGACTCAAAGAGGCCGTCAACGACCCCGCCGGGGCGGACGGCATAGGGCGTATAATACGGGAGGAGATGAGCCACATCTCCGCCCTTTCCGCCCTGCTCAAGAAGAAATAAGCCCGGAGGGGCGAAGGAGCTAGGATGAAAAAATACGTATGCAAGGTCTGCGGCTATATCTACGACCCCGAAGCCGGCGATCCCGACAACGGGGTGCCGCCGGGCACGCCGTGGGAAAAGGTCCCGGAAGGCTGGGTCTGCCCGGTCTGCGGCGTGGGCAAGGACGAGTTCCAGCCCGAAAGCTGAGAGCTCGGGCCCGTAAAAAAAGAAAGGCCGGGGAAACCCGGCCTTTCTCTTTGTCCGACGGAGCGGATCTTTACTTTCGACCCGCCGCCGGCCGGCGCCAGCAGGCGGCCTCCGCCGGCCGCCCAGCCCTTTCGAGCAGCAGGGCCGTCCTTTCTATGGAGTCCGCGTCGCCGGCCAGGTCGTAGAGAAAAATGGACCCGCCGGCCGAAAAATAAGGTTCCCTGCCGCGAAGCCAGCCGAACCTGTCCTGGTCGGGGTAATAAGTCCCCTGCAGGTTGGTGACCGAAACGGCCAGCAGGCGTCTGGACGAAGCGCAGAGGTCCCCGGCGTGAGAGACCGAGTCGAGCCCTCCCACGTTGGTGACCGTGCCCAGGGGCAGGGACTTTATCCCGTAATACTCCGGCCTGGCCACTCCGAAATAGGAGAACACGACCGGGGGAGACCCTTCCGCGGCCAGTTTTTCCCCCAGGGACTCGAGGTCCTGGCCCCAGTCCAGATTGGAATCCGTGAAATACTTCCAGCCGTTCCGGCCGCCGCCGGCGGCCTCGCTGAAATACGCCAGATAATGGGGATGAGCGGCAACGACGAAGAAAGCGGAAACGGCCGCCGCCGGCAGCGCCAGCAGCGCTCCCCGGCGCCTGCGGAGCAGGAAGGCCAGCCCGAGCCCCGCCAGCGCGGCCGCCAGCGGCATGGCCGGCAGCAGATGCCTCACGCCTATCTGGACCCGGGAGGTGAGCGCCGAAGCGAAATAGAAAAGGAAAGGCAGGACGAGCCAGAGCAGGGCGGGCCCCCGGCTCCTGAACGCGGCTATCAGGCCGGCGGCCAGGAAAAGGACCAGCGCCGCGGGGTTCTTGAGAAGGAAGGCCGCGGGAAAATACCACCAGACGCCGGACATGGACCGAACGCCGAAGGAGAAGGACGGCCTTCCCTGGCCGAGCCTTTCTATGGTGGCGTTGAGCCCTTCGAAATAAAGAGGGAGGTCCCCCTTGTAGACCAGCGCCAGCACGGCCAGGGAAAGGACGCAGTAGAGCAGGGCGTGGAAGAACACCCTCCCCCCCTCCCGGCGCGGGCTGAAGAAGACCATATGCAGCACCCAGAGCCCGGCCACCAGCGGCGGCACGACGAACATGCTGAATTTGGAAGCCATCGCCAGTCCCGCGCAGACCGCCGCCGCTGCCAGTTCCCGGCGCGGGAACGCGGCTTCCGGGCCGTAAGCCTTCAGCGCGAAGAGGAACCCGGTCAGCAGGGCGGCGCAGTAGAACAGCGCCGCGGCGGCGTCGGTGGTCACGAGGGCGTTGTTCGAAACGAAGACCGGCAGGAAGTAATAGACGGCCAGGGCGTAAAGACCGGCCGGCGCGGACCCCAGCTTCAGACAGAAAATGAAAACAACGGCCGAAAAGCCGGCCGTCCAGACGAGGAAGCCGAAAGTCCGGGCGGAGTCCAGCAGTTCCCCGGCGGGGAATTTGTTCCTGTAAAGGAAATAGTCCGAATAATGATAGAGGCGGCCACCTTCGTAGTCGGGATGCGTGAAGAAAGTCTCCGGACCTTTGAAGAGCAGCGGCAGGGCCGAAAGCATCTCCGAGAACGGTGGATGGTCCATGATGTTCAGCGCGTAACGGCCGGTCTTCAGGTAGGAATAACCGCTGGCCAGGTGCACCGGCTCGTCGTAAGTGGGGGAAGAGGCCTTTATGAAGGAAAAACCAGCCCAGAGATGGAAGACCAGGCCGGCGGCGGCGGCGGCCAGGGGGAGCCGCCCGGGCAGGGCGGCTCTCATTCGGCCCTCAGCGCCTCGGCCGGGCGCAGGCCCGCGGCGACCCAGGCCGGATAGATCGCGAAAACGAAGGCCGTCAGGGCGGCGATAAAGACCGAGACCAGCGGCATCCAGGCCTTTATCGGGCTCGCCGTCATGCCCAGCATGACCTTGGCCGGCACGCCCCAGAACCAGCCGAGCGCGGAGCCCAGGAGGCCGCCTATGAGCCCCAGCATGACCGCCTCGACTATGAACTGCAGCATTATGTCGCCGCGGCTGGCGCCGATCGCGCGGCGCACGCCTATCTCCTTGGTCCTGGCGAAGACCGTCGCCAGCGTGACGTTCATGATGCCTATGCCGCCGGCTATGAAGGCCAGCATCCCCAGCGAGATGGTCACGAGCGAGGAGCTGATGTTCCTGGCCATGCTCTCTTTTATCGCGTCCATCTGGTTCTCCACGACGAAGAGATCCTCGTCGCCGTAGCGGACCTTGAGGAAGTTGCGGACCAGGCGCATAGTCTCATCGAACCCCTTCTCGTCCCCGGCGTCTATGGCGACGTCGAGCGAGTCGTGCGAGCGCAGGATATTGTAGTGCATCAGCGTCGTCACCGGGGCCAGCACCTTGTAGTCCGAGCCCGACCACCAGATCCGGGGCGGCTTGCGGGACGGGGGCAGTTCGTCCAGCACGCCTATGACGGTGAAATTTATGTCGTCGATCTTCACCATCCGGCCCAGCAGGTCGTTATGGGTCACCAGCATGTCGTAACCGCTCATGAAATCGTATTTCTTCCTCATGCTCTTGAAGAAGGCGTTGGCGGGTTCCGGCGGCGCGGGGCGTATCAGCACGCAGACCCGCAGCTTCTGGTCCACGTCGTGCCAGTCGAGGAAGCGGCCTTTCAGGTCGTAGACGAAGTCGCGCTTGCGCCATTCCGGGGTCACGCCGGCCACCCTCGCCACTACGCGGCGGCCGTCGTATTCCATGACATTGCGCCAGCTGTCGGCCTCCGGCGAGACCATGAACAGGCCGGGGACACGCTCGCGCAGGCGCAGGACGTCGTCATAGGTGATGACGGGCGGCGCGATGTAATCGTCGGGATCGGACCAGGTCTGGCTGTTGTTCTGGGAGATCTTCATCCTGGCCATGCCCGAGACCTGCCGCTGACTCTCCAGGCGGGCATAGGTCGCGACTATGGCGGAGAAAGCATCTATGAACACCACCGAACCGGCCGCTATGGCCAGGAAACTCAGCGTCGAGCGCGTCTTATGCGCCAGGATCTCCGAGAGGCCCGTACGGGCGGCGTTGTAGAGGGCGCGGGTCATTTCTCCCCGCCTCGCGGACCGGAGCGGCCGTGTCCGGACGGGGATTCGATCTCCCCGTCGCGCATCCTGATGTTCCTGCCGGCCCTGGCCGCCAGTTCCCTGTCGTGGGTGACCATCACGACGGTCATACCTTCCCGGCCCAGGGCGAAGAGTATGTCCATGATCTCGCGGCTGGAGGCGGAGTCCAGGTTGCCGGTGGGCTCGTCGGCCAGCAGCAGCCCGGGGGAGTTGGCCAGCGCCCGCGCTATGGCCACCCGCTGGCGTTCGCCGCCGGAGAGTTCCAGCGGGGTCTTG